>NZ_JAASRS010000001.1:1225305-1837958 GCF_011761475.1 Saccharococcus thermophilus | reverse complement strand
CGCGGGATCGCTTATTGCTGCGTTGATCGCCGCGGGTTACACAAGCAAGGAAATGATTGAGTTGCTGGATGGATTGGAACTGCAGTGTTTTCTGGATGAGCGGAAATATCTGTTGCCATTTTCCGTATGGAAATGGGTACGAATTTATTGGCGAATGGGATTGTATAAAGGTGAAGCGTTGCAACAATGGCTAGAAGAGATATTGGCGGCACGGGGCATAAAAACGTTTGCCGATTTGCCAAAAGAAAGTTTATATATTGTTGCATCGGATGTAACAAATGGACGAATGCTAATTTTGCCGGATGATTTGCCGCAATACGGGATGGATCCGGCATCGTTTCCTGTCGCAAAGGCGGTGCGGATGAGCATTAGCATTCCATATTTTTTCGAACCGGTCAAATTGCAGACAAAGGAAGGAAAATGCGTTATCGTCGACGGAGGCGTGCTCAGCAATTTCCCGCTTTTTTTATTCGATGAGGAAAAGAAAGTAAAAAAACGACCTGTTCTTGGCATACAGTTAAGCGCGAAGCTGGTGGAAAGGCCAAAGCGGAAAATTAACAATGCGATTGATTTATATGAAGCGCTGTTTGTCGCCATGAAAGAAGCTCATGACGCCCGTTACATCTCGCGGCGCCATGAAAAAAATATTGTGTTTCTTCCTGTTAAAAATGTTTTATCCACGGAATTTTCCATCACCCCTGAAGCGAGAGACAGCTTAATTCGATATGGAAGAGAAAGAACGGAACAATTTTTAAAAAATTGGACGTATTGAAACAGGAAGCAAGCATGATAGCTTCTTAGCATCGTGTTGCTGCCCAAAAAAGAGCGATTGGTTTTATGAAAAAAAAGAATCAAGCTAAAAAGACGCTCGATTCTTTTTTTTGCTTTTTTTTCCATCGATGACCGTTAAACTCACATTTCGCACCCTAACAAGGTCAAAACAAAGGATTTTTTATTTAGTTTTTCAGAATAACTTTTTGACCAACACAACGAGCGATGGCAATCCTTTTTTTACCATCGCTGGTCGTTCCGTATCACGTTACACGTAGATGCTCTCATCCATGCCCAATCCCTGCAGAATCCTTCGCTGATCAGGGGTAAGGGAGCGATCCAGTGAGCGTTGGATGCGCCCATCCGGCAGCTTGAACAGGACGACGTTCACATATTGAAACAGCTGAAAAATCGCCTGTCCCGTCGGCCGGGTCAGCTTGCGGCCTCCAGGACCCTTCAACGGGTGTTCTGGAGTAATAAACTGACGCACTCGGCGCTGAAAAACGCGGTAAATAGCCAAGGCCAACAGAAACAAATAGCCTAATACTGCGACCCGTTCTGGTTTTTTGACGTAAATCTCATCCGTGAAAAACGGATCTTTCAAAAAAGCGAAGTTCATTTCCACCGAGATCTGCCCTTTATACAGCTTCAAGATCTCTTGGGCATCCATGGGTTGGCCCTTCCATTCCTTCGGAACGGTCGTGACAAGGACAAACCGGGACGCTTTCCGTCTCGCCTGTTCCCACGCGTCTTGGTCGAATTCGACGTCAAGGTGCAAGAAATACAGCGTCTCCACCTCGGGTTCCGCCCCTTTTTTCGGCCGTCCGCGCCGTTTTTTCAGGCGTACGATCTCTTCGACCGCGGCCTCAACCCGATGAAACCGGGGGCGAAGGGACGCCTTGAGGGACGCCAAGGCTTGTTCGGCATCTTCCCGGCAGGAGAAGGGGTGACGCTCCCAACGGGCTTGTTCCTCGCGAAGAAGCTCCGCTTCTTTGGTTCGTTCTTTTTCAAGCGTCTTTCCTTTTCGCTGGTCGAGCGCGCTCGATTCAACAACGATCAGCCGAACGGGGTGGCCTTCATACGTCGAGGCCGTTTCCCATACCCGGTACGTGGCGCCGTTTCTCTCCGCCAACGTAAAGGGATCGCTCCACGTCGTGTCCTCAGCATCCGCTTCGGCCAGCGCGGTTTTCACGATCCGGAGCGACGAAGGGCCTCTGGTGATCAAAAAGGCGTTGGCCGCTTTGGTTTGCGCCAGGGTCTCTTTCGTCATCGCGGCGGAATCGGCCACGTAAATCCATTCGTCTTCGATTTTGGCCTGCTTCAGCTGTTCATGGACACGAGACAGCACCTCGGGATTCCATGTTTTATCGGGCAGGTTGCCATCGTGCACATCGCCGTAAAACGGGATGCCGTCCTCGTTGCCGACCAGTCCGAAACCGATCTGTTTTTGCCAACGATGATGGCGGTTGTAGCCATGTGTGATTTGTAAGGCCTCTAACGAGGCCGATTCATACGCGCCGTAAACGGTCTTGTCCGTCGTATCGGCGTGGAAGGCTCGGAGGGAAAGGCCTTCTTTTCGATAAATATGAATCAAGCAAGTGCTGATGACGTTGTGAATGCCAGCCTCATACAGGCGATCGAGATGACGGGCCAACGCATCGTCGTTCAACCAGGAAGGATGGAGATCGGGACGGATGAGTTTCTCACAATCGACCTCCTGAGCCCAATGTTCCAAGTGAACAAGGGCTTGCCGGCCGTCAAACACATTGTAGAGGATGGCCTGAACGGCATCGCTGACTCGCGTTTGGCACTGCGGATCGACGGGCACGAGATGGTCAATCAATTGAGGCAGACCCAGTTTCTTGAATAGGGCACTTATTATATTCAAATAAGAATTGCGATAGACCTTTTTGACTTGAACGTTCATAAGTGAAAAACTCCTTTACGTTCCTTGTGTGTCAAGGATTCATTCGACATCGGAACGAAAAAATCCTCCCGATTTTCGTCGAGAGGGTGCGAAATGTGAGGTTAAATGGGTCGTTGACGCCCGTTTTCTCGGCGGCCGTTTCATCTTTAGATGAGCATTGGATGTTTTTTGTTTTCTCGCCGCTTGGGGATGGAGTTTTTTCGATTGACGCACCGCTTTTAAATAGGCAAGATGGTCTTTGTTTGTACGGCGTTGATACATAAAATGATAGAAAACGTATATTGCTGCGATGACGAGCATCACGAACAAAATTTTGCGAAACAGAGCAGTCGGATGGGAGAAAAGCGTGTATAGAATGCCGAGCACTCCGAGAAAAAGGGTAATCCCGACAAGCGGATGAATGGTACCGCGCCGCAATGAGTCCACCCCCTTACATGTTACTGGACAACTTTCGTTTCCATTTCGATGTTTTCTTCTAAACGGAGCAGCTCTTGGAAGGAAGCGATCGCCACTTCCACTTGATCATCGGTCGGCTCTTTGGTTGTCAAAAGCTGCAGCCATAACCCCGGATAGCCGAACCAGCGTAAAACGGGGATATCTCTCAATTTATTTGTAAACTGCAACACTTCAAATGAGACGCCAAGCACAACCGGAATGAGAGCGAGCCGGTTGACGATTCTTAGCCAAAGCGGATCTGTTGGTACAAACATATAGATAAAGATGCCGACGATGACGGTGAATAGAATAAAGCTGCTGCCGCAGCGGTAGTGAAGCCGTGATGAACGCTGGACATTTTCCACCGTAAGCGGCAGTCCCGCTTCATAGGCATTGATGACTTTATGTTCTGCGCCATGATATTGGAAAACGCGTTTAATAAGCGGCGTCATCGAAATAAAGTAAATGTACGCGAGAAGCAAAACAAGCTTAAACGCTCCTTCAATCAAAATTTGTGCCATTTTCCCCGGGAACAGCGGCTTAAAACATGCTGCTAAAAAGACGGGAACGAGCGTAAAAATCGTTTTAGCAAATAGAAAGGACAACACTCCGACGACCGCCACACCAAGAACGAGAGAAAGTTTGGGCGAATCCGTTTTCGCTGGTTGTAATGCTTCCTCTTCACCTGGATCGAGATCATAGCGTTCGCTAGCAAACTGCAAATGTTTTGCTCCGCTTGCGCTCGCTTCAATAATCGCGACAATGCCGCGAACAAACGGAATTTTTTTGAGAAACGCGAGCGTCGGATTTGCCTGGCGCGGCAAACGGAAGTATTCAATGGTGCGATCTTTGCGGCGAACGGCAGTGACAGAGTGTGTTTTTCCAGCAAACATGACCCCTTCGATCACCGCTTGACCGCCGTACATTGGTTTTGTGACTTTTTCCATTGTTGACACCAACCCATTTTTTATCTTTATAATTTTATTCTACAAAAAACATTTAGAAACCTCTAGGTTGATGTTATTATTATCATTTCCAAAAATTTCAACGTTTACACCTATGGCTGTTGCACTTTTTTGCCGTTCTATTCATGACTTTGCGAATAACCGGTCATACTACGTACAAGGGGGTGAAAACAAAATGGCGGAAAATCAAGAACAGCTCGAACAAAATAAGAAAGAACGGCCGATGTCCCTTTTGCTGAAAACAGTCATTACTGGATTTGTTGGTGGTGTGTTTTGGAGCTTGATTGGATATTTAGGGTATTTCTTTCATTTCAGCGAAATAAGTCCGAATATGATTTTGACCCCATGGGTGGCCGGTGATTGGAAATATGGAAAGCTTGGCAATTATGTCGCCATTTTGCTCATTGGATTATTATCCATATTAGTCGCTCTCATTTATTATGCTACATTAAGGAAAATAAAAGGAATGTGGGCGGGTATATTGTATGGCGTTGCATGGTGGCTGATTGTATTTTACGTATTAAATCCTCTCTTCCCTAATTTAGAAACCGTTTCTCATTTGCAGCGGAATACCATCATTACGACGCTTTGTTTGTACATTTTATATGGAGTTTTTATCGGGTATTCGATTTCATTTGAAACGCAAGAAATGAATCGACAAACACAAGAAACATCAACAAATCAGTAGTGAGAAGCGCCGACTTTATGGTAAAATAAAGAATGTTTCAATATTTCTTTCGCTGGATTAAAGGAGTTAAGAATATGGCGCATTTTCTTCTCATTAACGGTCCGAACTTGAATCTTCTCGGCAAGCGGGAACCGCATATTTACGGAAGCACAACGCTTCAAGAGTTAGAGCAAGAACTGATATCGTTTGCGGGCGAACATGGAGCGAAACTGACCTGTTTTCAAAGCAATCACGAAGGCGCGATTATCGACCGCATTCATGAGGCGGAAGGAAAATACGACGGCATTGTTTTAAATGCTGGCGCGCTTACGCATTATAGTTATGCGATTCGCGACGCGATTGCCAGTGTCAGCGTCCCGGTGGTGGAAGTACATATTTCCAATATTCATGCGCGCGAGCCGTTTCGCCATCAGTCTGTGATTGCCCCGGTTGTTGCCGGACAAATTGTCGGCTTTGGATTAATGGGCTATCGGCTAGCCATTTTAGCATTATTACAAAAGTATAAATCACATAAGCCATGATTTGAGTTATTGGAATTAAGTAGAAAACGGTTTTGAACAAAGCCGACAAACAAGAGTGAGTGCCTGCACGCAGGTGTAGGAAAAATTCTTTCGTACGTCAGAACCCACCGACTTTAGTCGTGTGGAGGTTCTGAAATACAGGGAAGAGGAGATTGAAGGATGGAAAAACTCGAAAAATTACGTGCATTGTTTGATGAACATCATATCGACGGCCTACTTGTCACCAATCCGTACAACCGCCGCTATATTACCGGTTTTACCGGAACGGCCGGCGTCGCGGTCATTAGCCGGGATAAAGCGGTGTTTATTACTGATTTCCGCTATGTCGAGCAAGCATCTAAACAAGTGCAAGGCTTTGAAATTGTCCAACATACCGGACCGATTGTTGAGGAGGCTGCGAAGCAAGTTGCCCGCCTTGGCATTCAAAAGCTTGGCTTCGAGCAGGAAGACGTTTCGTACGCAACGTTTAAGGCGTATGAAAGCGCCGTAAAGGCGGAGCTCGTCCCAACTTCGCATGTCATTGAAAAGTTGCGCTTGATTAAGTCGGAATCAGAGATTAAGATATTAAAGGAAGCGGCGGAAATTGCTGATGCGGCATTTGAGCACATCCTTTCGTTTATTCGCCCGGGTGTAAAAGAAATTGATGTGGCGAATGAGCTGGAATTTTTTATGCGAAAACAAGGGGCAACTTCCTCATCGTTTGACACGATCGTTGCATCTGGCTATCGCTCCGCATTGCCGCACGGAGTGGCGACCGAGAAAGTGATTGAAAAAGGCGAGCTCGTCACCCTTGATTTTGGCGCTTATTACAAAGGATATTGTTCCGACATCACAAGAACGATTGCCGTCGGCGCCATTAGCGACGAGTTAAAAACGATTTATGACATTGTGCTTCAAGCGCAATTGCGCGGCATGAACGGCATTAAGCCGGGAATGACCGGAAAAGAAGCGGATGCGCTGACACGCGATTACATTAGCGAAAAAGGCTATGGCGAGTATTTCGGGCATTCTACCGGCCACGGAATCGGCCTGGAGATTCACGAAGGGCCAGCGTTGTCCGTCCGTTCCGATGTCGTGCTGGCGCCTGGCATGGTGGTCACCGTGGAACCGGGGATTTATATCCCAGGACTTGGCGGCGTGCGCATTGAAGATGATACGGTTGTCACGGAAAACGGCAATGAACCGCTGACTCATTCGCCAAAAGAGCTGATCATTTTATAAATTTATCGTGTGGGAGGATTTTAACGGATGATTTCAGTGAACGATTTTCGCACAGGATTAACGATTGAAGTAGATGGCGATATTTGGCGCGTCATCGAATTCCAGCACGTCAAACCTGGAAAAGGTGCGGCGTTCGTCCGCTCGAAGCTTCGCAACCTTCGCACAGGAGCTATTCAAGAAAAAACGTTCCGCGCCGGCGAAAAAGTAAACCGCGCCCAAATCGATACGCGCAAAATGCAATATTTATATGCCAACGGCGATCAACACGTATTTATGGATATGGAAACATATGAACAAATCGAACTTCCAGCGAAACAAATCGAACATGAATTGAAATTTTTAAAAGAAAATATGGAAGTTTACATCATGATGTACCAAGGCGAAACGATCGGGGTAGAACTTCCAAATACTGTTGAATTAAAAGTAGTAGAAACAGAACCGGGCATTAAAGGCGATACCGCTTCTGGCGGCTCGAAGCCAGCGAAGTTAGAAACCGGTCTTGTCGTACAAGTTCCGTTCTTTGTCAACGAAGGCGATACGCTCATTATCAACACAGCAGACGGCACATACGTGTCCCGTGCCTGACGCGATTTGCTCCTTGCGCTTGACGCAGGGGGCTTTTTTGTCGTTTCAGCTAAGGTTTCTCTGACCCTTTTTTCTTTTCGTATAAAAACGATGTACTGATGAGCATGATGCCAATCAAGACATAACTAATCGATGTATTTCTTGCTAGCAAAAAAGCATGGAACAGACCAAGAACTCCGGAAACTGCAAATATACACCCAACCCAAAAGGTAATTTTCCCGAACGTAGAAAGCTTCCTCATAATTTCCCCCATTGTTTTCGATATTATTTATCATCCGCCTCTACTTCCATTATTAAACTATTTTTTTAAATATGTCCATATATCTCTTCTTAAGGAGCCATGTCACAAAAGAAAAAAATCTCTTCTGAAATTCCCTGTTCCGGCATACGTTTGTACTAACCATCTCAATTTTATATTAGGAGGAACATATGAAACGATGGCTACTATTCGTCGAACCAGCCGTTTTGTCAATGGCAGGAATGCGGCTATTGTCGGCGACGATGGAGATGATCGCTGCTCTTGCCATGCTGCTGTTCAACGATGTCAAAAAAGCATTGGCCGTCAATGCGCTCCTTGCAGTGATCGGACCGACTATTTTTATCGTCACGATGATGATTGGCCTGCTTTCTTTAGCGGACGAGCTTTCTTTTTCGAAGTTAGGTTTTATCGCTTTAGGGGTCACTCTTATTCTCATCGGCATTTATAAGTAAGTCATAAATTCGTTTTCCGTCCCATACATATGAACTAGTCCAGCAGGGGAGGGGAATGAAATGCAAGCGATATGGGATATACTTCCGAAAACGATTGCCGCCATACTGCAGCAACAGCCCCCTTTATGGCATGAACAGATGGAAGAAATTCGCATAAGGGTTCTTCGGCCATTAGAAATTATTGTGAAAGGAAAGGCACAATTTCTTCCATATGAAGTGACTTGCGAAGATGGAATGCATTTGCTTAATAAATTGAGTCAATATTCGATTTATGCAATAGAAGAGGAATTGAAACGCGGATTTATTACCATACAGGGAGGACATCGTGTTGGACTAGCAGGGAAAGTCGTAACTGAGGCCGGAAGCGTGAAAGCAATTCGTCATGTGACTTCTTTCAATATCCGCATTGCGAAACAGAAAATCGGCATCGCCGAACCGCTCGTCCCGTATGTGTATAACGGCCGCTGGCATAATACGATGATCATCGGTTCGCCACAGACAGGGAAAACGACGCTGCTGCGCGACGCGGCACGAATGATCAGCACCGGGATTCGCGCGAAACATATTCCATCACAAAAAGTAGGAATTGTCGATGAACGTTCGGAAATTGCCGGATGTGTAAAAGGCATTCCGCAATTTGAATTAGGAAACCGCGTCGATGTGCTTGACGCATGCCCGAAAGCAGAAGGAATGATGATGATGATCCGCTCGATGAGCCCGGATGTGCTGATTGTCGATGAGATTGGACGCGCCGAAGATAGCGAAGCGATTTTAGAGGCGGTGAACGCTGGGGTATGCATATGGACGACAGTCCACGGAAGAAATTGGAAAGATGTACTGCAGCGCCCGACATTGCGCCCCATCATCGAACAAGGAGTATTTGCGCGGTTTGTTGAACTGACGAACGAATTCGGTCCGGGCACGGTAAGACGCATTACGGATACGCACGGAACGGCCCTGTATGAGCGAAGCGGGGTGGTGAAAAGCAGATGAAGCTGATCGGCGCAATGTTGATTCTCCTTACGACAACGTGGTTTGGATTTGAAGCGGCGCGAATGCTGCAAGAGCGTCCGAGACAGCTTCGCCAGTTGAAAGCAGCGCTCAAAGTGCTAGAAGCGGAAATTATGTATGCGCACACCCCACTATCTGAAGCCGCGTTGCATATTAGCAAGCAAATATCGCCACCGCTTTCCAAACTGTTCGAGCAATTCGCCGCCAAGCTGCAAAAAGGAGAAACGAGCGTTCAACAAGCATGGGAAGAAAGCTTGCAAACGGTATGGAGTTCGACGGCGCTCAAACAAGGGGAATTAGATATTATGAGGCAATTCGGGGAAACGCTCGGGCAGTACGACCTCCTGACACAGCAGAAGCAAATCGCGCTGGCGCTCGTCCATTTGGAGCGGGAAGAGGCCGATGCGCTCGAAAGGCAGTCACGCTATGAAAAAATGGCGAAAAGCTTAGGGGTTCTTACAGGATTGTTACTCGTGATTTTATTGATTTGAACAGGAGGCAGAACAAAATGAGCATTGATGTTGATATTATTTTTAAAATCGCTGGCGTCGGAATCGTCGTGGCTTTTTTGCATACGGTGCTCGATCAAATGGGGAAAAAGGAGTATGCCCAATGGGTCACGCTGCTTGGTTTTATTTACATTTTGTTTATGGTCGCCTCGATTGTCAGCGATTTGTTTCAAAAAATTAAAGACGTATTTTTGTTCCGCGGTTAGGAGGGATGGGCGATTGAGATTTTACAAATTGTCGGTCTTGGTTTGATTGCGACGTTTTTAGTCGTGCTGCTTAAAGAACATAAATCGAGTATTGCCTTTTTGCTAACGGTATTTGTCGGCTGTATCATTTTCCTGTTTCTTGTCGACAAAATCAGCGAGATTTTAAATATGCTGCAAAAAATGGCGTCTAGCGCCAAAATCAATATGGTTTATTTGGAAACGATTTTGAAAATTATTGGCATTGCCTATATTGCCGAATTTGCTGCGCAAGTTTCCAAAGACGCCGGCCAGGGAGCGATTGCCTCGAAAATTGAATTAGGGGGAAAAATTATTATTTTGGCGCTGGCGATCCCGATTTTAACAGCGATCATTGAAGCGGTCATCGGCTTGATTCCTGCGTCATGAAGGGAGAATAGGGGGTGATGAATTGATCCGAAAAATCATAACAGCGGCAAGTTTCTTTTTCTTCTTTTTATCACCGTTTGTTGTACAAGCTTCCTCTTCTAATGGGCAATTGGTGCAAAAGCAAATTGAACAGCTGGATGTCAACGGAATTCGCCAATTTTGGGAAGATATTGTCACGAAATACGGCGGCTTTTTGCCGGAAAGCCAAAAAGGGTCGCTTACGGATTTTTTAAGCGGCGAAAATAAATTATCGTTAAAAGAATGGCTGGGCGCGTTGATGAAATTTCTCTTTTACGAATTGCAAGTAAACGGAAAATTGCTAGGAACGTTAATTTTATTAACGGTATTTAGCATGGTGCTGCAATCATTGCAAAACGCGTTTGCGCAACAAACCGTCAGCAAAGTCGCCTATGCCGTCGTTTATCTGGTGCTTCTTATTATTGCGCTAAACAGTTTTCGCGTTGCAATGGATTATGCGCTCGACGCTGTAAGGACGATGAGCCATTTTATGATCGCGATGCTTCCTCTGCTGCTGGCGCTGCTGGCGTCTTCCGGAGGAGTGATATCGGCGGCGTTTTTTCATCCGATTATTCTATTTCTGATGAATATGACAGGAATGATTGTTGAATATGTAACGTTGCCGCTTTTGTTTTTAGCCGCGCTTTTAAGCATTGTCAGCACGCTCACCGATCATTATAAAGTTACACATCTGGCGGAGCTGCTGACAAAAATCGGCGTCGGGATACTCGGAGTTATTTTGACGGTTTTTCTTGGAGTCATGTCGGTAAAAGGAACGACATCGGCGATTGCCGATGGGATTGCGCTGCGGACGGCGAAATTTGTGACGGGAAACTTTATTCCTGTTGTCGGCAAAATGTTTACGGATGCGGCCGACAGCGTTGTGAGCGCTTCGATGTTATTGAAAAATACGGTCGGCATTGTCGGCGTTGCGATTTTATTGATGATTGCCGCGTTTCCAGCGCTGAAAATTTTTGCGATTGCGTTTATATATAAAGTTTCTGCGGCGATCATGCAGCCGTTAGGAGGAGGGCCGGTCATTTCTTGCCTTAGCATTATGAGCAAAAGCATTGCCTATGTACTTGCGGCGCTGGCCATCGTCTCGCTGATGTTTTTCCTCAGTTTGACCATTATTATTACGGCGGGAAATATTACGATGATGGTTCGATAGGGGGAAAACTATGCAATTTGTAACAGAATGGATCACCAATATTCTTATTTTTATTTTATTTGCGATCATCATTGATTTTCTGCTTCCCTCTAGCAATATGCAAAAGTATGTAAAAATGGTAGTGGGACTCATTTTGCTGTTATTAATGTTATCGCCGATTTTGCAGCTGCTCTCCATCCATCCTGACCGTCTCGTCGCTTCGGCCATATCCAGCTTATCAGAAAGGGGGAATGAACAAGAGATGATAAAAAATGAAATAGAAATGAAGAAAAAAGAAATACAAGCCTCGCAACGCGCATATATTTTAGAACAAATGGCTGTCCAGATGAAAAAAAAGGTAGACGGGGAGTTGATGAAAGAGTATGGATTAAGCGTGGAAGACGTCTCTTTACAAACAAAAGAAAAAGAGGATTTACAAATTCCAAGAGATATTAAAAAGATTGCGGTAGTGCTTTCCAAACAGGAGACGCCAGAAGGGATTGAGCCTGTTGTGATTGATGCATCGGAACCGGCCCATTCACAAAATAGCGATCATCAACTAGAAAATGAGCTGCGCGCTTTTTTAGCCAGCAAATGGGAAGTCGATGAAAATAAAATTGTGGTGCAAGTAAAGGGGAGGGAATGGGGGGATGCTCGAGCTCATTAAACGTTTTCTTTCATCGCCAAAAAATGAAGGCACGGAGAAACAGAAGAAACCACCTTTTTCGTATGTCGTTTTGCTGCTATTAGCTGGAATTGGGCTTATGGTGATGAGCCATTTTTCAAAGGGTGCGGAAGTGTCAACCGTTCAAAAAGAAACAGCCGCACCATCATCGCAACAAGCAGAGCCGGCCTTTGGAATCAAGCAAGACACAAAGTCGAAAGTGATCGATGCTTATGAAGAACGTTACGAAAAAGAGTTAAAAGCGGCGCTTGAAGCGATTGAAGGAGTGGAAGATGTGACCGTTGTCGTCAATCTCGATACAACGGAAATGAAAATATTAGAGAAAAATCGCGTTTCTCAGCAACAAACGACTGAAGAAACGGACCGTGAAGGCGGCAAGCGGAAGATCGAAAATCACTCTACAAATGAAGAAGTCGTCGTCGTCCGTGATGGCGATAACGAAACACCGATTGTATTAACAACGAAAAAACCGGAAATTCGCGGGGTGTTGGTCGTTGCGAAAGGCGCAGATAACTTGCAAATAAAGAAATGGATTGTTGAGGCAGTGACGCGCGTGTTAAACGTTCCAAGCTACCGTGTTGCCGTATTGCCGAAAAAATAAGAGGCTGTGGGGGAGGATGGTTATATGTTAAAGAAACAAACGGTTTGGTTATTAACGATGTTGAGCTTGGTTGTTGTTTTGTCGGTGTATTATGTAACGGCGCCGAAAGATATGAATGATAATATTGCATTTACGAGCCATAAAGAGGCAACGAAACAAAAAGGAAGCGATAAAGGCCAAGCGGATGTAGCGGTAGACGAAATGCAAGCAAAGGGTGGAAAAGTCACTTCAAGCGTTTCTAGCGATGATATGTTTACTGCGCTTCGCATGCAAATTGAGGATGAGCGCAGCCGTCTGCGTGACCAATATAACGCTATCGTTGCTTCCTCTAATGCCACTGCACAAGAAAAAAGCGAAGCGATGGATAAAATTGAAAAACTCGAAGCGTTAGCAGAAAAAGAGGCAACACTAGAAACATTGATCAAATCGAAAGGCGGCTATGAAGACGTATTGGTGCGCGCGGAAGATGACCAAGTGCAAGTAACGATTAAAGCG
Source organism: Saccharococcus thermophilus (assembly GCF_011761475.1). NCBI lineage: Bacteria > Bacillati > Bacillota > Bacilli > Caryophanales > Anoxybacillaceae > Saccharococcus > Saccharococcus thermophilus. The sequence continues at coordinate 1,825,054 of NZ_JAASRS010000001.1, read as the reverse complement.
AAAAAACATTCCAAAAAATCAGCCAACGAAGTAATTCATATGGTAAAAAACGAAATTCCGGAAGCGGATTATGTATCGGTGGAATTTGAACCGGCTGGATAATGATAAGCTGCTCTTACCAAGGGCAGCTTCTTTTTTATGATAAAAAACCTTTTTATGTATAATCATTATGTGTATAATCGTTATGAGTAGATTTTAAAATAGCATACAAAAGCTTAAACACTTTGTATCGTAGAAAGGTGTGAGGAAGATGAAAATCCAAGAAATCCGTGAACTGATCCGTTTAATTGATCAATCAAGCATTGATGAATTTGTTTATGAACAAGATGGAACGAAAGTACATATGAAAAAAGCCGCGGCAGGAGCACCGGTTCAGGCAGTGGTTGCGGCACCGCCGGCAGAGCCGATAGCGAAGCCAGCAGTAGAAGAAGCAAAACCGCAGGTACAGGCGCCAGTGCAAGCGGCTAATGTGCAAACGGAAACAAAACAACAAGAAGCGCCGAAGCCAAAGGCGGAAAATACGGAAAACTTGCACAAAATCACTTCACCGATGGTCGGTACGTTTTACGCTGCGCCATCCCCAGATGCTCCTCCATACGTTAAAGTGGGAGATAAAGTGCAAAAAGATACGGTCGTCTGCATTATTGAAGCGATGAAGCTGTTTAATGAAATTGAGGCAGAGGTCAACGGGGAGATTGTCGAAGTGCTTGTCCAAAATGGACAGCTTGTTGAGTATGGACAACCTCTATTTTTGGTAAAGCCTGAATAAGGGAGAGAACCAGCGATGATCAAAAAAGTATTAATTGCCAACCGCGGGGAAATCGCCGTTCGCATTATTCGCGCCTGTAAAGAGCTCGGAATTGAAACGGTGGCCGTTTTTTCTGAGGCGGACCGCGAGGCGTTGCACGTCCAACTCGCCGATGAAGCGTACTGCATCGGACCGACTGCTTCCAAGGACAGCTATTTAAATTTCACCAACATCATGAGTGTCGCCACATTAACAGGGTGTGATGCGATTCATCCAGGATACGGATTTTTAGCGGAAAACGCGGCGTTTGCCGAACTTTGCCGTGAATGCAATATCACGTTTATCGGTCCAAGTCCGGAAGCGATTACAAAAATGGGGATTAAAGATATCGCCCGCGAGACGATGCGGGAAGCAGGGGTGCCGATCGTCCCTGGTTCAAAGGGCGTTATTGAAAATATCGATGAGGCGATTGCCATTGCCAATGAAATCGGCTATCCTGTCATTATTAAAGCAACGGCGGGCGGCGGTGGTAAAGGAATTCGCGTAGCCAGAAATGAGCAAGAGCTCATTAAAGGCATTAACATTACACAGCAGGAAGCAGCTACTGCGTTTGGCAATCCAGGGGTATATATTGAAAAATATATTGAAGACTTCCGCCATGTGGAAATTCAAGTGCTGGCTGACTCATACGGAAACGTGATTCATCTTGGCGAGCGGGACTGCTCGATTCAACGCCGCTTGCAAAAGCTTGTGGAAGAGGCTCCATCGCCGGCACTTGATGAAGAAACGCGCAAGAAGATGGGGGAAGCGGCGGTACAGGCGGCCCGTGCGGTGAATTATACCGGTGCTGGCACGGTGGAATTTATTTTTGACCATAATGCGAAAAAATTTTATTTCATGGAAATGAATACGCGCATTCAAGTAGAGCATCCGGTGACGGAATTAATTACTGGGGTGGATTTAGTAAAAGAACAAATCCGCATTGCCTCCGGCGAAAAACTGTCGCTGACCCAAGAGGAAGTCACCTTTAATGGCTGGGCGATCGAGTGTCGGATTAACGCGGAAAATCCGGAGAAAAATTTCATGCCATCGCCGGGAAAAATCCAGATGTATTTACCGCCGGGTGGTCTAGGAGTGCGGGTTGATTCCGCTGCTTATCCTGGTTATACGATCCCGCCTTATTACGACTCGATGATTGCGAAACTGATTGTGCACGCCCCTACGCGCGAGGAAGCAATTGCCCGTATGAAGCGTGCGTTAAGCGAGTTTATCATCGATGGCATTCATACAACGATTCCGTTTCACATAAAATTATTTGAACACGAAAAATTTGTGAAAGGCGAGTTTAATACGAAGTTTTTGGAGTTATATGATATTATGAAGTCATGACGGGAGGTGGGTACCATGTCAGAGCATATTTTTGAAATGGAGCAAGATCATGGCACACTAGGAAAAGTGGAAATTGCTCCGGAGGTGATTGAAGTGATCGCCGGGATCGCCGCCAGCGAAGTGGAGGGGATCGCGCAAATGCGCGGCAATTTTGCCGCTGGTGTTGTCGAGCGGTTCGGCAAGAAAAATCATGGAAAAGGCGTCAAAGTCGATTTACGGGACGACGGCGTCGCCATTGATATTTACTGCCTTGTCCAATTTGGTGCGTCGATTCCGAATGTAGCCAAAAAAGTGCAGGAAAACGTCCGTCAAGCATTGTTTAACATGACAGGGCTGGAAACGAGCGAAATCAACGTTCATATTGTCGGTATTCAGTTTGAAACGGCAAAGCAGGAACAGGAAGTAGAGCAAGGATAAAGCGGAAGAGGGCGCATTCGCTTCAGGCGATCGTGCCCTTTTGTATTTTTGCTGAAAGTTTGTTATTGTAATGAACGGGCCTTTTTTATGAAGAGGCGTCAAAGAATAAGGAGGCGAATAGGCGTTCCAAAATAAACAAAAATCAAGGCTAATGATTTGTGCACAGGGGAGTGCCTTTTATCCGAAAAATATGTTATGATTCTAATATAAATGTTCGTGTTTAGAAAGGGGGAGCAAAATGAAACGGCATGAAGCGCGGGAAAAGGCGTTACAGGCATTGTTCCAAGTTGATGTAGGTCGCATCCCTCCATCGGAAGCATTGCAAAACGTGACGGAAGGGAAAGCTGCGGATCCGTTTTTACAGCAGCTTGTGTATGGTGTGGTGGAACATCAGCAAGAAATTGACGAATTGCTGCGCGCCAACTTGGAAAAATGGACGTTAGAGCGGGTGGCGAATGTCGATCGCGCGATTTTGCGGATGGCTACCTATGAAATGAAATATGTCGATGATGTTCCTGTCAATGTGAGCCTAGATGAGGCCGTTGAATTAGCTAAAAAATTTGGCGATACGAAATCTGGGAGTTTTGTCAACGGTGTGCTTTCGAAAGTAAAAGATGCATTGCATATTCAAGAATAAGAGAGGAGAAAAGTTACCCATGACAGCACAAATCATTAGCGGCGCCGAGCTGGCAAAGGAAATACGAGGACAATTGGCAAAAGAAGTAGAGGAGCTAAAGCAAAAAGGAATCGAGCCGGGGCTTGCAGTCATTCTTGTCGGTGATGACCCTGCTTCCCATTCTTACGTAAAAGGAAAGCAAAAAGCGTGTGCGGAAGTTGGCATTCGTTCGACATTGCTGATGTTTCCGGCGACGATTACAGAGGAGTTTTTATTGGAGAAAATAAGAGACTTGAACGCTGACCCATCCGTGCACGGCATTTTAGTACAGCTCCCGCTTCCAAAACATATTAATGAGTTAAAAGTGATTGAAACGATTTCGCCGGCAAAAGATGTCGATGGCTTCCATCCGATCAATGTCGGCAGAATGATGGTCGGACAAAAAGCGTTTCTTCCTTGTACACCATATGGTATTTTAGTAATGGTGAAATCGATCGGTGTGGATATCGCAGGGAAACATGTGGTTGTTGTCGGCCGCAGCAATATTGTCGGCAAACCGGTTGGGCAGCTGTTTTTGCGCGAACATGCGACGGTGACGTATTGTCATTCCAAAACCAACGATTTAGCTTCCATTACGCGGCAGGCTGACATTTTAATCGTTGCCGTTGGCAAAGCACGGTTGATTGGTGCCGATTATGTTAAACCAGGGGCGGTTGTCATTGATGTCGGCGTGAACCGACTAGAAAACGGCAAGCTGTGCGGGGATGTAAATTTCGATGAAGTAAAGGAAGTAGCAAGCTACATTACGCCGGTTCCAAAAGGGGTTGGACCGATGACGATCACGATGCTGCTTCACAATACGATCGAGGCGGCGAAGGAGCTTATGTATCAGTAAAGTTCATTCCATAAGAGAGGGTTAAAGTGGTGGCAGAGATAAAATATGTAACCGTCGGAGCGCTGACAAAATACATTAAACGGAAGTTTGATGTCGATCCTCATTTGCGTGATTTATGGATTAAAGGGGAAATTTCCAATTTTAAATATCATTCGCGCGGCCATATGTATTTTACGCTGAAAGATGAACAAGCCCGCATTCAGGCGGTCATGTTCGCCGGTTACAATCAATATTTGCATTTTCGCCCAGAAGATGGCATGAAAGTGCTCGTCCGCGGCGAAATTTCGGTTTATGAACCGAGCGGAAACTACCAAATTTATGTGAAAGAAATGCAGCCAGAAGGAATTGGAAATTTATATTTAGCGTACGAGCAGTTAAAAAAACGGCTGGAAGCGGAAGGTTTGTTTTCGCCGCAGCATAAAAAGCCGCTTCCGGCTTTCCCTCGCTACATCGGTGTCGTCACTTCGCCGACCGGCGCGGCGATTCGCGATATTATTACGACGATCCGTCGCCGTTATCCGATTGCTACGGTCATTTTGTTTCCGACGCTCGTCCAAGGAGAGCATGCGGCGGAATCGATCGTCCGTTCCATTGAAAAAGCGAATAAACTTGGCTATATTGATGTGCTGATTGTCGGGCGTGGAGGCGGTTCGATCGAAGAATTATGGGCGTTTAATGAGGAAATTGTCGCCCGCGCCATTTTTGCCTCCGAAGTGCCGATTATCTCCGCGGTTGGTCACGAAACAGATTTTACGATTGCCGATTTTGTTGCCGACTTGCGAGCGCCAACCCCAACTGGTGCGGCGGAATTGGCCGTTCCGCATATGACCGAGCTGATGGAGCGGATTTCCCAGCGAAAAGTGCGGCTCATGCGCGCGATGAAAGAAAAAATAGCGATGGAATCAGAGCGGCTATCGCGTTTGCAAAAGTCGTACGCATTTCGATATCCGGAAAAACTGTATGAACAAAAAGAACAGCAGTTAGATGCTTTGCTTGAACGATTGCAGCGCCAAACCGAGCGGATGTTCGATAAACAGCGCGAGCGGCTCGAGCAGCTTCGGCTGACATTGCTACGCTATCACCCGGCTGAACAGCTTTCGAGAATGAAAGAAAAACAGCAAGCATTGGCGAAAACGCTGGAAAAAGAGATGCGAACGATCGTGCATCAACACGAGCTTCGCTTTACATCGCTTGTTTCCCATTTGCATGCGCTCAGTCCACTGAAAATTATGGAGCGGGGCTATAGTTTAGTTTATAATGAAAAGAAAGAATTAGTAAAAAGCATTCATCAGCTTCAGCTAGGAGATACAATTCAAGTGCGTCTGCAAGATGGACAAATTGACTGCCACGTATGGGGAATGGAGGAGAAGCGGCTACATGAGTGAGGAAAAAGAATTAACGTTTGAAGAAGCAATGCAAAAATTAGAAGAGATCGTCGAAAAATTAGAAGAAGGAAACGTGCCGTTGGAACAGGCGATTTCTTTTTTTCAAGAAGGAATGAAACTTTCCAAGCTTTGCCACGATAAATTGCAGCATGTCGAAAAGCAGATGGAATATATTTTGCGTGAGGATGGACAGCTCGCTCCTTTCTCGATTCAGGAGGAGGAATAACGCTTGAACCGGATGGAAGTAGAACAATTTTTGCAGCGGCAAAAACAGCGTTTGGAAGCAACGCTGCCGCGTTATATCGGGAGGCTGCAGGCGCCTGACACACTGAAACAGGCGATGGCTTACTCGCTGGAAGCAGGTGGGAAGCGAATTCGACCGTTACTTCTGTTTGCCACTTTGCATTCGTTTGGGAAAGATCCTAATATCGGACTTCCCGTCGCTTGTGCGATCGAGATGATCCATACATATTCATTAATTCACGATGACCTGCCGAGCATGGATAACGATGATTTACGGCGCGGCAAGCCGACAAACCATAAAGTGTTTGGCGAGGCGATGGCAATCTTGGCCGGAGACGGATTGCTGACGTACGCGTTTCAAGTCATTGCCGAAATGAATGAGGAATGCATCGCCCCAGAGGTAAAAATTCGGCTCATTGCCGAGCTGGCGAAAGCGGCGGGACCGGAAGGAATGGTGGCGGGGCAAGTTTCCGATATCGAAGGAGAAGGAAAGGAACTGTCGCTTGCACAGCTCGAATATATCCATCGCCATAAAACCGGGAAAATGCTGCAATACAGCGTATTGGCAGGAGCGCTGCTTGCAGGGGCTAGTGAAAGACAGCAACACGATTTATATGAATTTGCCTCCCATCTTGGCCTTGCTTTTCAAATTCGCGATGATATTCTCGATATTGAAGGATCGGAAGACAAGATTGGCAAACGCGTTGGCAGCGATATAGAGAACCAAAAGGTGACATATCCGTCGTTATTGACGATGGAGGGAGCGAAGGAGAAATTGCGTTTTCATATTGCCGAAGCAAAACGATATTTGCAAAAAGCCGAGGTAATAGATGACGTATTGCAATATATTTGTGATTTAGTCGCTACACGCGACCATTAACGCATTGTTCATTGCTGACTGTCCGCAAGTATGTTATATTGAAATAATGGAGGTTTTTTCTTTTGTGCCGTTATCACATTCGTGTTAGCGGCTCTTTTTCTCTTGGCAGAAATCGATTTTTTATGTCTAATCATGTATAATAATAACTAACTTCTGTATTATAGCAACGTGGCTAGAGGGAATGATAAAGACGAAAGCGAGTGATCTCGTTTGGACGTTACGAAAATCAAAAATCCGCGCTTTTTAAAAAATATGTCAACAAAACAACTCATCGAGCTAAGCGCCAATATTCGCAAATTTTTAATTGAAAAGCTGTCGAAAACTGGAGGGCATATTGGGCCAAACTTAGGGGTTGTCGAGCTGACGATTGCGCTTCATAAAGAGTTTGACAGCCCGAAGGACAAGTTAATTTGGGATGTCGGACACCAGTCATACGTTCATAAAATTTTGACAGGCCGCGCCGCTGAATTTGATACGCTTCGGCAATATAAAGGGTTATCCGGATTTCCAAAACGAAGCGAAAGCGAACATGACGTATGGGAAACTGGCCATAGTTCTACATCGCTATCCGCGGCGATGGGAATGGCAATTGCCCGCGATTTGAAAGGGACGGATGAATATATCGTTCCGATTATCGGCGATGGGGCATTGACAGGCGGCATGGCGCTTGAGGCACTCAATCATATTGGGCATGAGAAAAAAGATATCATTGTCGTTTTAAATGATAATGAAATGTCGATTGCGCCGAATGTCGGAGCGCTTCACAACGTGCTGGGACGGCTGCGGACAGCGGGCAAATATCAATGGGTGAAAGACGAACTAGAGCTTTTATTAAAACGGATCCCAGCTGTCGGCGGCAAGTTGGCGGCAACGGCGGAGCGCATTAAAGACAGCCTGAAATATTTGCTTGTTTCCGGTGTTTTTTTTGAGGAATTAGGATTTACGTATCTTGGTCCTGTTGACGGCCATAATTTTGATGATTTGCTCGAGAATTTGCGTTACGCGAAAAAAACAAAAGGTCCGGTGCTTCTCCATGTGATTACGAAAAAAGGAAAAGGGTATAGTCCGGCAGAAAATGATAAAGTCGGAACATGGCACGGCACTGGCCCTTATAAAATCGAAACTGGCGATTTTCTAAAACCGGTGGAGACGGCTCCATCGTGGAGCGAACTTGTCAGTGAAACGGTACGGAAATTGGCGCGCACCGATAAGCGAATTGTCGCGATTACACCGGCGATGCCGGTCGGCTCGAAATTAGAAGGGTTTGCGAGCGAGTTTCCGGACCGTATGTTTGATGTCGGAATTGCCGAGCAGCATGCGACAACGCTCGCGGCAGGGCTGGCGACGCAAGGAATGAAGCCGTTTTTAGCGATTTATTCGACATTTTTGCAGCGTGCATATGACCAAGTCGTTCATGATGTGTGCCGGCAAAATTTAAATGTCTTCTTTGCGATTGATCGGGCCGGGCTGGTCGGTGCGGACGGTGAAACGCACCAAGGCGTGTTTGATATCGCCTTTTTGCGCCACATCCCGAACCTTGTCATTATGATGCCAAAGGACGAAAACGAAGGCCAGCATATGGTATATACGGCCATCCAATATGATGACGGACCGATCGCGCTTCGCTTCCCGCGTGGCAATGGACTTGGCGTAAAATTAGATGAAGAATTCAAGGAAATTCCAATTGGCACATGGGAAGTATTGCGCGAAGGCAGCGATCTGGCGATTTTAACATTCGGCACGACGATTTCCATGGCGCTCGAGGCAGCGGAGAAGCTGGCGAAAGAAAAAGTTTCTGTAAAGGTTGTCAACGCCCGCTTCATTAAACCGATGGATGAAAAAATGCTGCACGATTTGCTGGAGAGCAATATGCCGATTTTAACGATTGAAGAAGCGGTACTACAGGGCGGATTTGGCAGCGCCGTTTTGGAATTTGCCCATGATCATGGCTATCATCAAGCGGTGATTAACCGCATGGGCATTCCTGATCGCTTTATTGAACATGGCAGCGTCAAAGAGCTATTAAATGAAATTGGCCTAACCGCTTCCCATATTATCGAACGCGTTAAAACGATCATACCAAAAAAACAAAAAAGGGCATGAGAAATGAAAGCAAAAAAGGAACGTCTAGATGTGCTGTTGGTGGAACGCGGCTTAATGGAAACGCGGGAAAAAGCCAAACGCGCGATTATGGCTGGGCTTGTCTATTCCAATGAAATCCGCTTAGACAAGCCAGGGGAAAAGGTACCCGTAGACATCCCGCTAACGGTGAAAGGAAACGCCATTCCATATGTCAGCCGCGGCGGCTTAAAATTAGAAAAAGCGCTGCGCACGTTTGATGTCAGCGTCAAAGATAAAATTGTTTTAGATATTGGGGCATCTACCGGCGGGTTTACCGATTGCGCCTTGCAGCACGGCGCGAAACTATCTTACGCGCTGGATGTCGGCTATAATCAATTGGCGTGGAAATTGCGCCAGGACGATCGGGTCGTCGTGATGGAGCGGACAAATTTCCGCTACGTTACGCCGGATTATTTCACGAAAGGGCTTCCACAATTTGCGACGATCGATGTTTCCTTTATTTCTTTGAAATTGATATTGCCGGTATTAAAGACGGTGTTGGTACCCGATAGCGACGTCATCGCGCTGGTGAAGCCGCAATTTGAAGCGGGCCGGGAAAAAGTCGGCAAAAAAGGGATCGTTCGCGACCCGGCCGTGCATGAAGAAGTATTAAAATCGGTGATCGAATTTGCCCTTCACGAAGGGTTTGACGTCATGAATGTATCGTATTCCCCGATTACCGGCGGTGATGGAAATATTGAATTTTTGCTGCACCTTCATTTTTCAGGGGCGACCCAAGTCGGGGAAAACCATTTATCCATATCGGTCGCTGAGGTAGTAAAAGAAGCCCATTCACAGCTAAAAAACAGCGCCGTTTAAGAAAGGGAATAACGCTTATGGTTATTCCCGTTTTTACCGTGAAATTATTTTGGTGAGGTGGCAGAATTTGAACAAAGGACAAAGGCATATTAAAATCCGCGAAATTATTATGAGTCACGACATCGAAACGCAAGACGAATTGGTCGATATGCTGAAAAAAGCGGGATTTAACGTGACGCAGGCAACGATCTCAAGAGATATAAAAGAAATGCAGCTCGTCAAGGTGCCGATGGCAAACGGGCGCTATAAATATAGCCTGCCTTCTGATCAGCGTTTCAATCCGGTGCAAAAACTCAAACGCGTTTTAGTGGACGTGTTTGTCAAATTGGACGGAGCGGGGAATTTGCTCGTTTTAAAAACGTTGCCAGGCAATGCGCATGCCATCGGTGTCTTATTGGATAATTTGGACTGGAACGAAATCGTCGGCACCATTTGCGGGGATGATACGTGCCTGATTATTTGCCGCACGGCGAAAGATGCGAACAAGGTGTCAAAACAGTTGCTGGAAATGCTTTAAATAAAGGTGGTGATTCCCATTGCTTGCGGAATTATCCATAAAAAATTTCGCCATTATCGAATCGCTGTCGATTTCGTTTGAAAAAGGATTGACGGTATTAACTGGCGAAACAGGGGCGGGAAAATCGATTATTATTGATGCGATCCATTTGCTGATCGGTGGGCGCGGTTCGGCGGAATTTGTCCGTTTTGGTGAAGAGAAGGCGGAAATAGAGGGACTTTTTTTATTAGACGACGAAACCCATCCGTGTTACGGCAAATGTGCCGAATTCGGCATCGATATTAGCGAGGGAATGGTTGTTCTGCGCCGTGAAATTTTTGCGACAGGGAAAAGCGTATGCCGCGTAAACGGGAAATTAGTAACGACAGCGATATTGCGAGAGATTGGTTCAACGCTTGTCGATATCCACGGCCAGCATGAACATCAAGAATTAATGGATCCATCCCGGCATCTTCCGTTGTTGGACGAATACGGCGGTGCGGAAATTGCGGAAGCGCTTGCCGAATACCGCTCTGTTTATGAGAAATACGAACAATTGCGGAAAAAGCTGAAAAAATTAAATGAAAATGAGCAGCAAATGGCCCACCGCCTTGATTTATTGACGTTTCAGCTCAATGAGATTCAGCAGGCAAACTTACAGCCAAACGAAGAAGAACAATTAATGGAAGAAAGGGTAAAAATCATAAATTTCCAAAAAATTTACGAGGCCTTGAAACATAGTTATGAGGCATTATCCGGAGAACAGCGCGGCCTTGATTGGATAGGGCTGGCGATGAGCCATTTAGACGATGTTGCTTCCATTGATCCATCCTTAAAAGAAGCGTATGAAACGATTGCGAATAGTTATTATTTATTAGAAGATATTACGTATAAATTGCGCGATGAACTCGAACAATTAGAATATGATCCATACCGTCTTGATTTTATCGAAAGCCGCCTTAGCGAGATTAATCAATTAAAACGAAAATACGGATCGACAATCGAGGAGATTTTGCAATACGCTGAAAAAATTGGGGAAGAAATCGATACGATTCAAAACCGGGAAACGCATATTCACGAACTGCAGAAAGAATTAAAGTCAGTGACGGAAGATTTATTAATTGAAGCCAAAAATGTAACGAATGTTCGCAAAAAGTATGCCAAAATGTTGATTGACCATATTCACCAAGAATTAAAAGACCTATATATGGAAAAAACGCAGTTTGACATCGTGTTTTCCAAACGAGAAGGAACACTCGATGCGCCGCTTTTAGATGGGGTGCCAGTCAAATTCCATGAGGATGGCGTAGATGTGGTTGAGTTTTATATTTCCACGAATGTCGGCGAACCGTTAAAACCGCTTGCCAAAATCGCTTCCGGCGGTGAACTGTCGCGCATTATGCTGGCGTTAAAAAGCATTTTTTCTAAACACCAAGGAGTGACATCGATCATTTTTGATGAAGTCGATACCGGTGTCAGCGGCCGCGTGGCTCAGGCGATAGCAGAAAAAATTTACCGCATCTCCATTGATTCGCAAGTGCTTTGCATTTCTCATCTGCCGCAAGTAGCGGCAATGGCGGATACGCATTTGTTTATTGCCAAAGAAACGGACGGAAATCGAACGAAAACATCCGTAAAAGCATTGACAGAGGAAGAAAAAGTAAAGGAAATCGGACGGATGATTTCTGGGGTGGAAATTACCGAGCTGACAAAAAAGCATGCAAAAGAACTGCTCGAGCTAGCAACAAAGCTCAAAGAATGAAACGCTGCCCATTATGGGTAGCTTTTTTTTATAGGCTCAGCGATTATATTTCCACGGTTTAAGGCAAAATTAAAACTGTAGCCGCTTTTTGAAAGGTGTAGGTGGGAGCGAGGAGAGTGAACAAGATTGAATACAGAAGCAATCCGAAAAATCGTTGGGGTTTTTCTCCTTATATCGCTAATACTCATCGGCATGTCCAAACCGATGAAGGAATATTTGCAAATTCCAAAACAAATTATGCTATTTGAAGGAGAAGCGGTACGATTTCCTATCGTAGCGCTTCCAGTTCAGGCAATGGTAAAAGACGCTCCCAAATCGATAGAAGTTTATGAACAGAATCATTCGCTTTCTGTAAAAGCAAAACAAAGTGGAGAAAAGAAAATGGTATTAGAAGTTGCCGGAATGCCGATTAAACAAGTGGATGTAAAAGTACTGCCAACGTTGAAAGTCATTCCTGGAGGGCAATCGATTGGCGTTAAGTTAAATACGGTAGGGGTTCTCGTTGTTGGCTATCATCTCGTCGAAACAGAAAAGGGAAAAAAATCGCCGGGAGAAATCGCCGGAATTCAAGTAGGGGATATAATTACAGGCATTAATGGCAAAAAAATCGAAAAGATGAGCGACCTCTCTCCTTTCATTGAGGAAGCAGGAAAAACAGGAAAACCGCTCCATCTTCAAGTTCTGCGCGATCAACATTCCTTTACGACCAAACTGGTTCCGCTCAAAGACAAGCATGACCACGCTTACCGCATCGGCTTGTACATCCGGGACTCTGCCGCTGGAATTGGCACGATGACGTTTTATGACCCTGTTTCTAAAAAATACGGAGCACTTGGTCATGTCATTTCCGATATGGATACGAAAAAACCAATTGTTGTGCAAAATGGGCAAATTATGAGATCAACGGTTACCTCGATTGAAAAAGGAAGCAGCGGCAATCCAGGGGAGAAATTAGCACGATTTTCCGAGGACGAAGAGGTAATTGGAAATATCACGGAAAATAGTCCGTTTGGCATTTTTGGGACATTGACAAAACCGGTGGAAAACAGAATTTTTACTAAACCGATTCCTGTTGCTTTAGCGAACCAAGTAAAAGAGGGACCGGCAAAAATGTTGACGGTGGTCGAAGACGATAAAGTTGAACAATTTGATATCGAAATTGTCAGCACCATTCCACAAAAATTCCCAGCCACTAAAGGGCTAGTCATCCGTGTTACCGACCCGCGCTTATTAAAGAAAACAGGCGGAATCGTTCAAGGAATGAGCGGAAGCCCGATTATTCAAAATGGGAAATTAGTTGGCGCTGTTACACACGTATTTGTGAACGATCCGACTTCAGGATATGGTGTTCATATTGAATGGATGTTAAACGAAGCAGGCATTGATATATATGGCAAACAGAAAAAGGCGAGCTGATCGATTCAGCCCGCCTTTTTAAGCAAAAAATTTTGTAAAAAACGTCAAGAAATTTACCTTTTTTGCATAGATATTTGGTGAAACATCATATAAAATGAATATATAAACCCGTGGTGCTAGTTGAGTTTTAACACTCAACTAGCCCAAGAACAACAAGGGAGTAAGCCAGTAAAATACCATCCAGCGCCGTTTCAAATCCAGAAACCGAGTTCGCTCGAATCTCGGTGATCCGATACGAATCGACTAAAATCGAAAACACGGTTTCCACCACTTTACGTTTTCGCTTCATCCACTGTTTCCATGCGTCCGATTGGCGAATTCGCTGATTTTTTCGAACGGGCGTCCAAAAAGCGACCCGGTGCTCTTCGTACAGCTTCTTTTGCAGCTTTTGGCTGATATACCCTTTGTCACCGAGGTTATACGGATGTGGAATTTGCGTCATGACGGTTTCAGCGGCCACCCGGTCGTGACAAGACGCTTCGGTGACAACATATCCCATCGGAAGCCCTTGGTCGGTGACCTGCAGGTGAAGTTTCAACCCATAGAAAGTGATCCTTTTGGAAGCACAATAGCCAATATCGGCAATTCCACGGAATCGTTTGACGCGATGCATTCGAGCTGAATGACACAGCTCGATCGGCAAGCTGTCCACGACCGCATACGCATGGTGTTGCCCGCGCTTGGCCAACTGGTGTCGAATCCACTTGATCGCAAAGCTAAGCGCTCGGCAGCGACGGTTGTACCGAGAACGCTCAGGGAACAAGGCCTTGGGAAACAAATTCCCAATCACAAACCGGTGCCAAGCCCGTTCGGAAGTGAAGCCCAACAACTTTCCAAGGACATGGATGGTGATGATGACTTCGTCTTTCTGTTTCAACAAATGACGATTTCGACGTTGAAGATGAATCTGGATACTCGATAGTTGAGCCGATACAAAAAGCAAAATCGATGCATATTGTTTTTGAAGTTTGACACGATCTGTTGTAAAATGAAAGTGCTCTTGCATGGGAACTTCTCCTTTTGATGTTTGGTTGCACTTTCATTTTAAGGAGATCCTCATGCAAGGGCTATTTTTATGCTTGTCTGATTTTATCTAGCACCACGGGTTATATAAGATGATGTATAAAAGTTTGTGTAAAGCATTTTGCTAGAACAAAAGAAAAAAGGTAGGGTATTCTCTGATTGGACCAAAAATCTTAGAGAAAGGAGTACCCTACCTATGTCTAAAAGAAGTATACCGAATGTCGACTGGGCAAATCAACTGGAAAGTGTCATTCGTCAGTTTGTGAAGGAAAAATTAGAGCTGATTATGCGGGAAGAAATCAAACATTTCCTCGAAATCGAACAGGCTGGAACGCCGAATATGAGAAACGGCTACTATCAGCGAAATCTAGATACGCAATATGGCCGGATTGAGGGTCTTTTGGTTCCAAGAGACCGAAACGGGGAATTTCAAACACAGTTGTTTGCCCCTTATCAACGCCACACCGGCTGGCTGGAGGAAGCCATCATTAGGATGTATCAAAGTGGCATGAGTACACGGGAAATTGGCAAGTTTATCGAACGAATTCTAGGAAATGCTTATTCTCCAGCGACGATCAGCCGTATTACCGATGTCGTGAAAGAAGACATCGAGAAATGGCACCATCGTCCACTATCCAAACGTTATTCTGTCTTATATTTGGACGGCTTGTACGTGAAACTTCGCCGCGATACGGTAGAGAAAGAAGTCATTTATGTGGTGTTAGGAGTGAATGAAGAAGGGTATCGAGAAATTCTGGATTTCTTCGTGGGAGGACAAGAAAGCGCCTATGTATGGCAGGAAATTCTTCAACACCTCTACCAAAGAGGCGTCAAGGAAGTGCTTCTTGGCGTCTTCGATGGCCTTCCGGGGCTGGAGGAAGCCTTTAAGGCGGTGTATCCGAAAGCCGATGTGCAGCGCTGTGTCGTGCACAAAGTCCGCAACACCCTCAGCCGTGTTCGGAAAAAAGACCAATTCGAAGTGGCCGAGGATCTCAAGCTGATTTATCGCGCGCCGAATAAGGAGATGGCGTTACAAATGTTTCAACAGTTTGAGTCGAAATGGTCCAGCAAATATCCAAGAGAAGTTCAATCTTGGGCCAATGAGTTGGATGTCCTCCTTACATTTATGGATTATCCAAGCAGTATTCGAAGTGTGATTTACACGACGAATGTCATCGAACGAACGATCAAAGAGATTCGGAAACGTCTAAAGCCGATGAACAGTTTGAGCAGTTTAGAAGCCGCGGAAAAAGTCGTGTATTTGACCATCCAAGATTTTAATGAGAAATGGGCAGGGCGAAAGTTAAGAGGATTTGCCGAAGCGCAGGAAGCCCTTCAACGAATGTTTGAAGAACGTTATTGTTAACCAAATATTGTAAATAAACAAAATAAGGGGATTCTCCCTTTCCACACAAGAGACTGAATATTCAGTCTCCTGTGTGGAGAAAATCAGTCCCCTATCAATTCAAATCCATTTCAGAGAAACCCTACCCCATTTACATTACACAAAATTCTTGACGGTACCATATATAAAGATTTTTCGACAAAAATGTAACAATTCCCATCTGCGAATTGTCAAATTTGCTCTATTTTTGTTATAATCTTAAGAATCATTTATTTTTCGGTATTTTGCAAAAAATAAAAGGATTTTGTCATCCTATTGTCGAATTTATCTAAATGGATTTTTCTACATAGAAAAAAGGGAATAGGGAGGAAGATGTTTCTTGAAAATTAAAGTATGTATCGCAGATGATAATCGCGAATTAGTAAGCCTGCTCGAAGAATATATTTCTAGCCAAAGCGACATGGAAGTCATTGGAACGGCTTATAACGGCCAAGATTGCTTATATATGCTCGAAGAAAAGCAGCCGGATATTTTGTTGTTAGACATTATTATGCCGCATTTAGATGGTTTAGCGGTGCTGGAAAAAATTCGGACGAAGCGGCAGCAGCAGCCGCCGAACGTCATTATGTTAACGGCATTTGGCCAGGAAGATGTAACAAAGAAAGCGGTCGAACTTGGCGCTTCTTACTTTATTTTAAAACCGTTTGATATGGAAAATTTGGTGCATCATATCCGGCAAATTTATGGAAAAACAACGCCGATTATGAAAAAAACGGTTCCATCTTATCAAGCGCGCGACAACAAACCGAAAAATTTGGATGCCAGCATCACGAGCATCATTCATGAGATCGGCGTTCCGGCTCATATCAAAGGATATTTATATTTACGCGAAGCGATTGCCATGGTATATCATGATATCGAATTGCTCGGTTCGATTACGAAAGTGCTTTATCCGGATATCGCTAAAAAATACAACACAACCGCTAGCCGTGTTGAGCGGGCGATTCGCCATGCGATCGAAGTTGCCTGGAGCCGCGGCAATCTCGAATCCATTTCTTCCTTATTCGGCTATACTGTAAGCATGTCGAAAGCCAAACCGATGAACAGCGAATTCATCGCGATGGTGGCAGATAAGTTAAGATTAGAGCATAAGGCGTCTTAAGAGCAAGTGTATCAAGGGCTTAAGGGTATAGTAAAAATCTTCCATATTCACGCCGCTGACCAATAAATTTCTTATCTATACCCATAAATTCAGAATTAAATATCAACTAATAAAAAACACTTTCAGATTTTATTGACCAACAATAAAATCTGGAGGTGTTTTTTATTTTGAATGATCTTCAGATGCATTTAGATAATTTCCTACTGTATTGTGATTCAAAAAATTTATCTCGAAAAACACTTGCCAGTTATCAGCAAACTTTACAACTGTTCCTTATTTTCCTTGAACGTGAATGTAAAATCTCACATTTCGCACCCTCTCGACGAAAATCGGGAGGATTTTTTCGTTCCGATGTCGAATGAATCCTTGACACACAAGGAACGTAAAGGAGTTTTTCACTTATGAACGTTCAAGTCAAAAAGGTCTATCGCAATTCTTATTTGAATATAATAAGTGCCCTATTCAAGAAACTGGGTCTGCCTCAATTGATTGACCATCTCGTGCCCGTCGATCCGCAGTGCCAAACGCGAGTCAGCGATGCCGTTCAGGCCATCCTCTACAATGTGTTTGACGGCCGGCAAGCCCTTGTTCACTTGGAACATTGGGCTCAGGAGGTCGATTGTGAGAAACTCATCCGTCCCGATCTCCATCCTTCCTGGTTGAACGACGATGCGTTGGCCCGTCATCTCGATCGCCTGTATGAGGCTGGCATTCACAACGTCATCAGCACTTGCTTGATTCATATTTATCGAAAAGAAGGCCTTTCCCTCCGAGCCTTCCACGCCGATACGACGGACAAGACCGTTTACGGCGCGTATGAATCGGCCTCGTTAGAGGCCTTACAAATCACACATGGCTACAACCGCCATCATCGTTGGCAAAAACAGATCGGTTTCGGACTGGTCGGCAACGAGGACGGCATCCCGTTTTACGGCGATGTGCACGATGGCAACCTGCCCGATAAAACATGGAATCCCGAGGTGCTGTCTCGTGTCCATGAACAGCTGAAGCAGGCCAAAATCGAAGACGAATGGATTTACGTGGCCGATTCCGCCGCGATGACGAAAGAGACCCTGGCGCAAACCAAAGCGGCCAACGCCTTTTTGATCACCAGAGGCCCTTCGTCGCTCCGGATCGTGAAAACCGCGCTGGCCGAAGCGGATGCTGAGGACACGACGTGGAGCGATCCCTTTACGTTGGCGGAGAGAAACGGCGCCACGTACCGGGTATGGGAAACGGCCTCGACGTATGAAGGCCACCCCGTTCGGCTGATCGTTGTTGAATCGAGCGCGCTCGACCAGCGAAAAGGAAAGACGCTTGAAAAAGAACGAACCAAAGAAGCGGAGCTTCTTCGCGAGGAACAAGCCCGTTGGGAGCGTCACCCCTTCTCCTGCCGGGAAGATGCCGAACAAGCCTTGGCGTCCCTCAAGGCGTCCCTTCGCCCCCGGTTTCATCGGGTTGAGGCCGCGGTCGAAGAGATCGTACGCCTGAAAAAACGGCGCGGACGGCCGAAAAAAGGGGCGGAACCCGAGGTGGAGACGCTGTATTTCTTGCACCTTGACGTCGAATTCGACCAAGACGCGTGGGAACAGGCGAGACGGAAAGCGTCCCGGTTTGTCCTTGTCACGACCGTTCCGAAGGAATGGAAGGGCCAACCCATGGATGCCCAAGAGATCTTGAAGCTGTATAAAGGGCAGATCTCGGTGGAAATGAACTTCGCTTTTTTGAAAGATCCGTTTTTCACGGATGAGATTTACGTCAAAAAACCAGAACGGGTCGCAGTATTAGGCTATTTGTTTCTGTTGGCCTTGGCTATTTACCGCGTTTTTCAGCGCCGAGTGCGTCAGTTTATTACTCCAGAACACCCGTTGAAGGGTCCTGGAGGCCGCAAGCTGACCCGGCCGACGGGACAGGCGATTTTTCAGCTGTTTCAATATGTGAACGTCGTCCTGTTCAAGCTGCCGGATGGGCGCATCCAACGCTCACTGGATCGCTCCCTTACCCCTGATCAGCGAAGGATTCTGCAGGGATTGGGCATGGATGAGAGCATCTACGTGTAACGTGATACGGAACGACCAGCGATGGTAAAAAAAGGATTGCCATCGCTCGTTGTGTTGGTCAAAAAGTTATTCTGAAAAACTAAATAAAAAATCCTTTGTTTTGACCTTGTTAGGGTGCGAAATGTGAGTAAAATCACGAATATTGACAAGGTGAAGTCGGTTCATATTCGGCAATACATTAGATATTTACGGGAGCGTGGAAAATACACAGTCGTTGCAAATGAAAAAAGCAAAGAAATTAATTATCCCGACAGGCGAAATGATGTAGGGAAAAAAATAAGTGACACGACTATTGCAAATTATCTAAGAAACATCAAAGTATTTTTCAACTTTTTGTATAGAGAACGTGAAATAAAAACTAATCCGTGCGAAAACATCGAGAATATTAAACCGCAGCGGAAGAAAAAACCTTTGCTGACGAGAGAAGAGATAAAAAAGGTACTTAACGCAATGGACATCACAACATTTCACGGCTATCGTACATGGATTCAAACAAGGTTAATACTCGACACAGGAATTCGGGCAAGCGAATGCTGTGCATTGCGCCCTGAACACGTTGATTTTGATACAAAATCAATACTAATCGAAAATCCAAAGAACAAGCAACAACGGTACGTGTATTTCTCATACAAAATGTCTACTGATTTAAAACGTTGGATGAAATATCGAGATCGTTTCTCTGATAGTCCATATCTTTTTCCAACAACGAGAGGAACTCAATTAGACGTTAGAAATTTTGAACGTGCTTTACGTCAAGCAGGAAGAAAAGTTGGTGTTGAAATACATCCACATCAACTAAGAAATAATTTTGCCAAATATTACCTATTAAATGGCGGAGATTGGGTTTCACTATCTCGGATTTTAGGACATTCAAGCGTTGAAGTTACGCAAAAGGCTTATCTTGATTTTACGGATCAAGAAATTGGAAGGAAATATCAAAAACATTCACCTTTAAATAATTTGGATATTTAGGAGGTCATAAACAATGAAAACAATCGAAATGAAAACAGTAAAGTTGAGCGATAAAGAACTTGCAACGTTAAAATCAGCGATTTGGGGACAACTTCAAAACATCAATCGTGACATCCGTATCGCAAGCGAAGCAGGAAAAGATACATCTATTCTTCTTGAAATTAAACGTGATCTTGAGCAAGCATTTGAAGCACTATCTTTTGCAAATTAAGCATTAAAAGAAAAATCGGTAGGGTGCTGGGAACACTCTACCGATTCATGAATGGACACACTCCAAATATTCACTTGCTTTAAGTGTACAACAATTTTCAAAAAAATACAAGTTGTATGCTTAATATTCTGTGTGTCCATTCTCCGAACATATGTTTGTTAAAGGGAGAATGGGGAAAATGAGAAAGCACACCATCATCGAACATCAACAATTCAAACAAATCCTTCAATATCGCCCAGCCGTCACAAGTGAAGCAGATCGTAATCGCCTCAAAATGGACATGCTTCACAGCATCATTTCCGCACTCGGGGAAAAATGGCACAGAATGAAGCAGGAAACAAAATCTGCGCTTGAATATCTTTGCTTTTTATCCATCGAGCGCGGATTCGTTTACGCTGGCTCATATCATGTTGGAGAACGTTATGACATTGATTCAAGTACGGTCAGACGCTATATATCTTTTCTCGAAAAGAAAGGCGTAATTAAACGTTTATGGCGTTCAAGTATCCGTCAAAATGGTCGAGGTAAAGCTGTCATTTTCTTCACATCACATCCTTACTATACAAAATATTGGCAGACATTATTTTTTTCGCATGATGGTGAACAAGCACATGCACAAGCTGAAAGTGTCGAAAATGATAGAAATGACGAGGATTTAAGCAATCAAAATGGGGCTTTACCTAAAAATCTACCGAATTCAGATATTAATAACTCACATTTCGCACCCTAACAAGGTCAAAACAAAGGATTTTTTATTTAGTTTTTCAGAATAACTTTTTGACCAACACAACGAGCGATGGCAATCCTTTTTTTACCATCGCTGGTCGTTCCGTATCACGTTACACGTAGATGCTCTCATCCATGCCCAATCCCTGCAGAATCCTTCGCTGATCAGGGGTAAGGGAGCGATCCAGTGAGCGTTGGATGCGCCCATCCGGCAGCTTGAACAGGACGACGTTCACATATTGAAACAGCTGAAAAATCGCCTGTCCCGTCGGCCGGGTCAGCTTGCGGCCTCCAGGACCCTTCAACGGGTGTTCTGGAGTAATAAACTGACGCACTCGGCGCTGAAAAACGCGGTAAATAGCCAAGGCCAACAGAAACAAATAGCCTAATACTGCGACCCGTTCTGGTTTTTTGACGTAAATCTCATCCGTGAAAAACGGATCTTTCAAAAAAGCGAAGTTCATTTCCACCGAGATCTGCCCTTTATACAGCTTCAAGATCTCTTGGGCATCCATGGGTTGGCCCTTCCATTCCTTCGGAACGGTCGTGACAAGGACAAACCGGGACGCTTTCCGTCTCGCCTGTTCCCACGCGTCTTGGTCGAATTCGACGTCAAGGTGCAAGAAATACAGCGTCTCCACCTCGGGTTCCGCCCCTTTTTTCGGCCGTCCGCGCCGTTTTTTCAGGCGTACGATCTCTTCGACCGCGGCCTCAACCCGATGAAACCGGGGGCGAAGGGACGCCTTGAGGGACGCCAAGGCTTGTTCGGCATCTTCCCGGCAGGAGAAGGGGTGACGCTCCCAACGGGCTTGTTCCTCGCGAAGAAGCTCCGCTTCTTTGGTTCGTTCTTTTTCAAGCGTCTTTCCTTTTCGCTGGTCGAGCGCGCTCGATTCAACAACGATCAGCCGAACGGGGTGGCCTTCATACGTCGAGGCCGTTTCCCATACCCGGTACGTGGCGCCGTTTCTCTCCGCCAACGTAAAGGGATCGCTCCACGTCGTGTCCTCAGCATCCGCTTCGGCCAGCGCGGTTTTCACGATCCGGAGCGACGAAGGGCCTCTGGTGATCAAAAAGGCGTTGGCCGCTTTGGTTTGCGCCAGGGTCTCTTTCGTCATCGCGGCGGAATCGGCCACGTAAATCCATTCGTCTTCGATTTTGGCCTGCTTCAGCTGTTCATGGACACGAGACAGCACCTCGGGATTCCATGTTTTATCGGGCAGGTTGCCATCGTGCACATCGCCGTAAAACGGGATGCCGTCCTCGTTGCCGACCAGTCCGAAACCGATCTGTTTTTGCCAACGATGATGGCGGTTGTAGCCATGTGTGATTTGTAAGGCCTCTAACGAGGCCGATTCATACGCGCCGTAAACGGTCTTGTCCGTCGTATCGGCGTGGAAGGCTCGGAGGGAAAGGCCTTCTTTTCGATAAATATGAATCAAGCAAGTGCTGATGACGTTGTGAATGCCAGCCTCATACAGGCGATCGAGATGACGGGCCAACGCATCGTCGTTCAACCAGGAAGGATGGAGATCGGGACGGATGAGTTTCTCACAATCGACCTCCTGAGCCCAATGTTCCAAGTGAACAAGGGCTTGCCGGCCGTCAAACACATTGTAGAGGATGGCCTGAACGGCATCGCTGACTCGCGTTTGGCACTGCGGATCGACGGGCACGAGATGGTCAATCAATTGAGGCAGACCCAGTTTCTTGAATAGGGCACTTATTATATTCAAATAAGAATTGCGATAGACCTTTTTGACTTGAACGTTCATAAGTGAAAAACTCCTTTACGTTCCTTGTGTGTCAAGGATTCATTCGACATCGGAACGAAAAAATCCTCCCGATTTTCGTCGAGAGGGTGCGAAATGTGAGTTAATAAAAGTATTAATCATCTAAATGTAAGTCATACCAACAGAAAAGGCTCTTTTGTCAAATTCGTTTCTAAAGAAGTGAATCGAATTGCAAGTGGACTATTTGATGCCAAAACAATAAAAGAGGCTTGGACTCGTGTGAATAGAGCTTTTAGAAACGCAATCAAAAAATTCGGTGAGATAATCACACAAGTTGATCGCAGAAAAATTGCAATTGTTACCTTTACAGCATTGAAGGATTATTTTGTACGGGCTAAAGGACAAATGCAATTAGATAACATTCGTGCCCTTGCTTATACGATTGCAGAAAACCAGTTCGAACAATTGTATTACATCCGAAAAGGTGAAGAACCGCAGCAAAAACAAATCATCAGACGTGAAATGCTACCGGATTGGTTTGCAGAACACCAGAAACAATTCGTGCAATCGTGCCAGCCAGTTGAAGAGGTATATGATGAAGAACGAATTCAAAAACTCCGTGAACGGCTGGCACGATATCGAGAATAGCTGTCAAACGCTCATATTTGCCCTGTATGGCTTTTTAGGTGAAGGGGGAATGTTTTTATATCTCTTCGTCATTTCCGTTCATTGCAGGGCAAAATAAGGCGGTCTTGTTCTTTGGAAATTTTATAAAAAATTTTTGGAAATTATCTTGACTAATAATTAGTCATTGTATTATATTTTACTTAAGCAGGATGACTAATAATTAGTCAAAGGGGTTTTTGTATGCACGCATTAGATTATTTTTTCTCGCTTTGGAAATTAAAAAATAAAGATGTCGCTGAATATTTAGGAATACCAGCTCCGCAAATCAACGATTGGAAAAAGGGCAGAAGACCGATTCCTAAACATCATTTAGAAAAACTTTGCAAACTGTTAAATGTTCCTGAGGAAAAAAGTTATTTATTACTGTAGATGAGCAAATTCGCTAACATAAATTTACAACCAAACAAAAAAAGAGACATGAACCCGATTCCTTGATTAGAATAGATGTGTCACCAAAACTATTCACAAGGAGGTTCATGTCTCATGAATAGATTAGCACATCATCAAGGAATCCACAAGTTTTTCACGATGTTGGGGTTGGCCCTTTATTTTTCAAAACCTGTCATGAAGCATCTCGTTCATATCGTGGATGCGCTGACCACCAAAGGATTTGCGGGAACATTGACCGATCTTCATCATTGGAGCTTTCATCCGAACCACCGCACGACACTCAGCCATTTTTTCACGAAAAGCCCTTGGGATGAAGAGACGCTGCTTCGCAAACTTCAACAGTGGATGCTTCGTCGTGTCGAACGCATCGCCAAACAGGAGAGTCAACCCCTTTTTGTTTCGATCGATGATACGATTTGCCAAAAAACCAAGCCTTCGTCACAGGCAACGCACGCCATTCAAGGGTGTGATTGGCACTATTCTCACACAGAGAAAAAGTCGATCTGGGGACATTCTCTCGTTTGGCTCATGGTTCATACGATGACCCAGGCTTTTCCCTTTGCGTTCCGCCTCTACGACAAGGCGGCTGGGAAAAGCAAGGGGGAACTCGCGATCGAGATGCTTTCTTCTTTGGATGTACACCGTCCTGTTTATGTGCTGATGGACTCTTGGTATCCATCGCAAACGCTCGTGGAAGCTTGTCTGAAAAAGGGATTCCACGTAATCGCAATGCTCAAGGCCAATCGGCTTCTTTATCCAAAAGGCATTGCGGTTCAGGTGAGGGAGTTTGCCCGCTACATCGAACCGAAAGACACTCACCTCGTCACGGTGGGAGAAGAGCGTTATCGGGTTTATCGCTACGAAGGCTCTCTCAAAGGTCTCGATGATGCCGTGGTGCTGCTCGCTTGGAAAGCCGATCAGCCGATGACATCGGAACATCTTCACTGCGTCTTGAGCACCGACCGGGATCTAAGCGATGAAGAGATCTTGCGCTACTATGCCCAGCGTTGGTCGATCGAATGTTTTTTCCGTCAAGCGAAAGACCAGCTGAAACTCGATGGATACCGCGTTCGCGGACGTCGGGCGGTGAAACGCTACTGGATCTTGGTGCAGCTTGCTTACGTGTACAGCATGTTCGAGTCGAACAGCGATTTTTCTGATGGGCTCGATCTTCTGCGCAAGAGAAAAGGACATAGCCTCGTGGAGTTCATTTACCGTGCAGCGAAACAAAATATTCCCATTGATACCGTGAAAAAACAGCTCCACGTGGCATAAGGGGTACCCTGTTTGTCTCTTTTACATGGTAATTATTGTAATTAAAATTGCTCAACTACAGTCATTAAGTATATTTTTTTACACTATATTATATTTTTATCACTACATGATAATAAAGTGCGTACTTCTCAATAAGTTTTATACACATTATACTAGCATCTGTAAACAATCACGAGTACTGGAGGGAGCAGCATGAATCGTTTTACTATTCCTCGCGATATTTATTTTGGAGAGAATGCTCTCGATGTTTTAAAAACACTGGAAGGAACAAAAGCTGCCCTCGTCATTGGCGGCAGCTCCGTCAAGAAAAACGGAAATCTTGATAAAATTCAGCAACTTCTTTCAGAGGCCAATATAGAAACAAAAGTGATTGATGGAATTACGACAGAACCAACAACCCAAATGGTAAAAAAAGGAGTGCGCATTCTTAATGATTTTCAGCCAGATTGGGTGATCGGGATTGGCGGCGGGTCAGTAATGGATGCGGCAAAAGCGATGTGGTTGTTCTACGAACATCCAGAATTGACATTTGAAGAAGCGACACGTCCATTTAGCCTGCCACGCTTACGCACAAGGGCAAAGTTCGTGGGGATCCCAACGACAAGCGGAAGTGCATCAGAAATATCCAATTTATCGGTTATTACTGATGCAGAAACAGGGGTCAAATATCCACTGGCTGATTTTGAACTGACGCCAGACATGGCGATTATTGATCCGATTATGGTCCAATCCATGCCGAAGCACGTTACAGCCTACAGCGGGATGGACGCAATCACACATAGTATTGAAGCATACGTAGCAAAGCCTCGTACGATTTTCACAGATTCCTTGGCTATTGAAGCAGCTCAAGTACTGAAAGAAAATCTTCTTGCTTCTTACCACGGAGATGCTAAAGCCCGCGAACAAGTTCATTACGCTCAGGCGATGGCTGGAATGGCATTTGCTAACGCGGTGCTAGGAAATGTGCACAGTCTTTCACACAAAAGCGGCCCAATATTTAACATTCCGCATGGATGTGCCAATGCGATTTATTTACCATATGTAATCCAATTTAATCGCACGGTAGTCGAGGAACGTTATGCAGCAATTGCCAAACGGCTCGGTCTGAATGGGGAAAACAACAAAGAATTGGTGGATTCACTCATTGCTTGGATTCGTGACTTGAATAATAAGATGAATATTCCAAATACACTTCAAGAATACGGAGTGTCCGAAGAAACGTTCACCGCACACGTGGATGAAATGGCGGCCAATGCCGTAAAAGATCCTTGTACAAGCACAAATCCGCGTGAAACTTCTGTAGAAGAAATGAAAAAATTATATATCGCAGCGTTTTATGGTCTAGATGTCGACTTCTAAACAAATAAAAAAAAGCAAAGCCTGTCACTAACATTCTTACCAGCGATAAAAAGATCGGATTCCATTGAATCTGATCTTTTTATCCCACCGTTTGCTTTTATATTTATATTACCATACTGTAGTTGAGCAATTTTAATTACAATAATTACCATGTAAAAGAGACAAACAGGGTACCCCTTATGCCACGTGGAGCTGTTTTTTCACGGTATCAATGGGAATATTTTGTTTCGCTGCACGGTAAATGAACTCCACGAGGCTATGTCCTTTTCTCTTGCGCAGAAGATCGAGCCCATCAGAAAAATCGCTGTTCGACTCGAACATGCTGTACACGTAAGCAAGCTGCACCAAGATCCAGTAGCGTTTCACCGCCCGACGTCCGCGAACGCGGTATCCATCGAGTTTCAGCTGGTCTTTCGCTTGACGGAAAAAACATTCGATCGACCAACGCTGGGCATAGTAGCGCAAGATCTCTTCATCGCTTAGATCCCGGTCGGTGCTCAAGACGCAGTGAAGATGTTCCGATGTCATCGGCTGATCGGCTTTCCAAGCGAGCAGCACCACGGCATCATCGAGACCTTTGAGAGAGCCTTCGTAGCGATAAACCCGATAACGCTCTTCTCCCACCGTGACGAGGTGAGTGTCTTTCGGTTCGATGTAGCGGGCAAACTCCCTCACCTGAACCGCAATGCCTTTTGGATAAAGAAGCCGATTGGCCTTGAGCATTGCGATTACGTGGAATCCCTTTTTCAGACAAGCTTCCACGAGCGTTTGCGATGGATACCAAGAGTCCATCAGCACATAAACAGGACGGTGTACATCCAAAGAAGAAAGCATCTCGATCGCGAGTTCCCCCTTGCTTTTCCCAGCCGCCTTGTCGTAGAGGCGGAACGCAAAGGGAAAAGCCTGGGTCATCGTATGAACCATGAGCCAAACGAGAGAATGTCCCCAGATCGACTTTTTCTCTGTGTGAGAATAGTGCCAATCACACCCTTGAATGGCGTGCGTTGCCTGTGACGAAGGCTTGGTTTTTTGGCAAATCGTATCATCGATCGAAACAAAAAGGGGTTGACTCTCCTGTTTGGCGATGCGTTCGACACGACGAAGCATCCACTGTTGAAGTTTGCGAAGCAGCGTCTCTTCATCCCAAGGGCTTTTCGTGAAAAAATGGCTGAGTGTCGTGCGGTGGTTCGGATGAAAGCTCCAATGATGAAGATCGGTCAATGTTCCCGCAAATCCTTTGGTGGTCAGCGCATCCACGATATGAACGAGATGCTTCATGACAGGTTTTGAAAAATAAAGGGCCAACCCCAACATCGTGAAAAACTTGTGGATTCCTTGATGATGTGCTAATCTATTCATGAGACATGAACCTCCTTGTGAATAGTTTTGGTGACACATCTATTCTAATCAAGGAATCGGGTTCATGTCTCTTTTTTTGTTTGGTTGTAAATTTATGTTAGCGAATTTGCTCATCTACAGTTATTACAAAAGGAATCGCTGACGAAAATAGATCGCCTTGAAATTGAAATCATTTTGTACAAAGCAAAACTAAAAAATTTTGTTGAAGGGGACGATAAGCAGATAAACAATGCTATTCGCATGAATTTTGAAGCGTATATTGCCACTTGTGAAAGAAACATTGAGGCATTAAAGGTTCTTAAACAATTAGAAGATGAATTATTCGGATGTTCCCATGTTCCGCAATTGTTTTACAAAAATCTTGAAAAAGTTAAATGTTTAATTGAGGAAATTAAAAATGGAATATAGGATTTTTCACGCTCCTTGACAACCAAATAATAATTTTAAAAAAAATTTAAAAACTACTTGAAAGTCAAAAAAGGTCAAACTATAATAAGGTTAGTTCTAACGTCAAAGAAGGTCAAACTTTAAGGAGGTGGTGCGATTGATTGCGTGAGTGTGGCGATTGTCGATCTGATTTTCGGTTAAAAAATTAATTCGGGGGAGGAAAATAAATTGAGTTTAAATTTACTTAATGAACTTCTTCAAAATAAGGAGATTAGAAAACAAGTTTTAATCGAATTTGGCTTTGGAAGTGCAAATCCTAAAAAAGTTTTAAAGTTTATTCAGGAAAAATTCCCGACTGAATATGCTGAATTGTCATCTAGGGAAACACTTAATAATCCTAAAGTGGCTCAGTTCATGCCTAAAGAAATTGAATTATCCAGCAGAGCCGAGAGAGATGCAATTCTCGATAATTTTGAAAGAA
This sequence comes from Saccharococcus thermophilus, assembly GCF_011761475.1. NCBI lineage: Bacteria > Bacillati > Bacillota > Bacilli > Caryophanales > Anoxybacillaceae > Saccharococcus > Saccharococcus thermophilus. Next base: position 1,796,700 of record NZ_JAASRS010000001.1, on the reverse strand, counting down.
AGTTTAATTCATAAGAAATTTAAGGAGGGAATGAAAAATGGAAAGTGTAAAACCTCTTACAATTGAAGATTTAAAGCAGTATCCGAATGATTTGTTGATGGATGAGATTGAAGAAATGATAAGTTATATTGTTTGTGTAGAAGAAGATGGGGACAAACAAGATGCTCTTTTGGGCATTTTAGACAGCATGCTTGATATTGTTAGAGAACGGTTGAACAAAACTAATTAAGGAGGTATATGAAATGGAAAAAGAACATTACATCAAAATTAAACAAGACGAGCTTATTAAATTTAAAGAGTTATTTTTCAATTTTCAATACGAATCAGAAAGATTAGAAAATGTTCTATGTGGTTTTCTTAACGATCACAACTTAGGAACACTTTTTCTTAATTGGCTAATGCAACAGAAAAAACAATCTGAATCTGATGATATGATAAATGAAGTGTACGGTGATATTGACGAGTTAATTACACGATTTAATTACTATTTTCTAAATAATTGAAGAGTACGTAAATACATAAATTTGGATATTCTTATACATATACTTTGACTTTGATTAACTTTAACCTTTGAGGGTGAAGAACTTTTCACCCTCAAATAAAAACTTGATTTTATAGAAATAAAGGGAGGAATTGCATGACATTTAGACTTGAAGATTTAAAGTCTTATATTGATCCGAATCAATTTAATCATTTGCATCCAGAGGCGTTTCTTGAAACATTTAATCATATATCCGATTTTGTGCAACAATCCCAAGCAATCTATACATATTTACAGAAACATCCTGAATCCGAAATGAAATACATAAAACGAGTGCTTAATTCACCACCCGGACAAGGAAAAACGACAGCTTTACAAACGATCATAAAGATGAATATTACGGATGCGTATCAAAAACATCCGTTCTTACTGGTATTTAATAATGGGGATACGATGAACGCTTTTGTCCAGAACATCTACATATATACCAATATTCCAAAAACTATTCTTGCTGTTGATGATGAAAATATACATGCCGTCAAGCCCGTGATTCAAGAGTATCAAATTCTCTGTATTACACAGCAACGTTTTAGGGATCTTGCATTGAATTACGGAAATCGCGAACTCTTCACTAAATATGCACAAAAAGCATATTGGGGTAGATTACCGTCAGACATAAAACTGAAGTATAAATACATACCTAGAACCATTATTGCAGACGAAATGCCTATTTTCTTTGACACGGCAGTATTTGATATCTCATCTGAAAATAACTCGGTGGATTGGTTCGATGCGCTTGCAGAAAACACCGACAACGGAAAACTGATTTCCTTTTACAAAGCGAAAGGAAGGGGGCTCATCAACGAATTAATTAACTACGAACTACTCCATTCAGTCGGCAAAACAACGAAAAAACTAATCCGCAAATACGAAGGGACAGATACTGAAAGCGTCTTACGATACATTTTAGATTCATTAAACGTTCACGGTGTAGAAATGGAACACTTAAATAAATTCAAATGGTTCAAGCGATTGCTGTTTGAAGATGATGTTGGGGCAATTGATCGGAATGGCAAGAAAACAGTTATCCTTTGCTCAAAATACATAGATTACAGTTCATTTGGAAACGTACTTGTGCTCGATGGAACGGCTATACATACATCTGAAGTTTATCGTCATGGAGGATATGACATCGTAGAGGTTAAAAATTACCACAATTACAAAGATCGGTTGACAATTGAATGGTGCAAAATTAATACTTCCAGTTCAGCAAGAAACGATAAAGAGAAGGAAATCAAAGAAAAAATCGCATCCGATATCATATCGAAAAGAAAAAATGGAATAGACGTTTTGCCTATTCCGTCTAAAGAAGATACGAATTTTTACATACAATCCGGTGCCATTACACCTGAACAATATGAACGGTTTTTTAAAGAGAAAATCAATGAAAATGATCAGTTAGCGATCAATATACGTAATCTAACGGGGAAAAATGATTTGAGTCAATACAATCACATAGCTCTTTTGAATTTACCTGTACTGCCACCGCAAGCATACAAATTACAAGCTATTGCACTGTATGGAACAGATATTGATTTACGATTAGTTCGTGATGTGACTGATAAAGAAGAACAGAAACTTTACAAAGAACAATGGTTTGTTGATCCGAGATTACAAAGGCTATTTGAACAACAAATGAAAGCCGATCTTTCGCAAATTATACATAGAACAAGCATCCGAAACATTAATTCGGACGCAAAAGTAATAGTCACGTTATATCATAATAAACCAAAAACAAATAAGCTGCTGCAAGAAGTATTTCATATACCAAATGAAAACATTATTAAAGTTCCGTTGCAACAGAATGAAAAGTTCAAAGAAAAATGTTACGAGTGGGCTGAACGGGTATATGAATATTTACGGGGTGAGCCGAACAGAGAATTTACAGCAAAAAAGGTAGGTGGTCAACCTTTTAAAGACTTTATTAATAAAAACTGGGAACAGCATAAAACGGAAATTATAACCATATTTTCAAAGTTTAATATAAAAATTATTATCAAAAAGAATGGATATAAATATTTCATGTTAGTTGATGATGGAGTTTTTGAGAATGTATCAGAAAAAGTGAAGAAAATTTCTATATAAATATTTTTTATAGAAAAATTCTCCACTTTTAATAATTGTATGTAAATATTTTACAATTTGTGTGTTTCTGGATTAATCATTAAAGTTGATATTTGCCGATGTGAGGGGGTGTGGGGGTGGTGCATCGGCAGGTTCTACAACTTTTGTGAAGTGACGCAAGGAACGGAACAAAAGTTGTAGAAGATGGTTGGGTAGCACCCCCACAACATGAATTTGAAAGGGGTGATGAATTATGAGGGTAAATAATTCGCTTTCTTCTTGTTGTTGTTGTTGATAAAGAGTTTCCGCAAAGCTGAGGACACTAGTCGCAGGTTTCAAGTCCAGCATAGGACTAGCAAACAATATTCAGATAAGAGCAAAACACAAGGACAATGATAATCAATCAGCAGTTACAATGATAAATTCAAATGCAAAATGAACAATTATAAATAGTCAGCAGCCAGCAATCGATTCGTTCATGCACAATGCAAGTATGAATACATAATGCAAACAAAAACAATTAGCAAAGGAGAAGATGAGAAATGGCAATGACAAATGCAATCGGAATGACGATGACAACGACAGGAAGAAAGCAGATGTTTGTTGGTGGTGTTGTATGGACTTTTGGGGACAGAAAGAGAAAAATTAAAAGAAAATGGAGGAATGAAAATGACAGTAAAACCAGAAAAATTGGTACGTATCTATTCTGTCGATACTTCTGCGTTTTATAATGATAACGAGGTTAAAATACATAAGAAGATTTTGAAATTGTATCAACATAGGGATATTTTGAAAAAAAGGCTTTCTGATAAAAAATATAAGAATAATGAAGAAAGATATAAATACTATAAAAAATACATAAGTAAACGTATTACAAAATTAAAAAATGAATTACATAAATCTTTTTCAGAAAACAAATCTATCCGCACACTTAGACCAAAAGCTTTAAAAGAAAACAAAGTAATCGGTTTGTTTGAATCCGTACTCACAAGAACACTTGGAATTAAAGAAAACGAATTATCCGAGGACATCATAGTCGTACAAGTGTATTACTTCCAAGTTTTAGAGGACATTATTAAAAATGGATTTATACATAATGGTGAAAAATACATATATTTCAGTAGCTCAGCAGGTCAGATTCGGACGAAGAAGGCAGTGTTTCTTCGTGAATCCTTATGGGAAAGACATAAAAATTCTTTAACTTGTGGGTTGAGTGTTGATGAAATCAATCAAAAAGGCGGAGTTAATATCAATAAATATCAAGCATACTTAGCTTTAACAAACAGCGCTACAGAAGTATGGAAGGATTTTAATATTCATAAAGCTATTGTTGTAGATGATCTAGAGACAAATGTACATAGCTTATTTGATTATATTAATCGGGATACATATGAAATTACAAGAAAAGAAATGGATATACCTATTACGCATACTGATGGCTGCGGGATGATTTTACCTAAAAAGAGTAAAAAATCTTTCATGGTCAGATTGCCGTGGATTAAAGGGTTATTAGTCCCGTTCCCTTTTGATAAGTTTGCAAAAGAACATGGCTCATTTATTGTCAAAGATATTTATGGCAAGGAATGGGACATTATTAAAGACGATATACAGGTGATTTTCACTAAATCGCAGTTTAAAATGTGGAAGTATTATGATAGTTGGGAAGATTACAAGGATAGATTTATCAAGTACAATTGCCAAGCAGCAAAGTTAAATGAAGAAGATACGTCTGGTGAGGCAAAATTGAATTATCAGATGTTGCAGACTTTAACTGATATTTCTGATGAGGAATTAAAAAAGATTGCAGAAAGTACGATTCAAGATATTCTAAATGTGGGTAGCGATAAAGAAACAATGTTGAGAGTGTTGGGAGCAACAAAAGAAAATAAAAAGAAAAATTGGTTTCAGCAGGCTTTATTGCTGTACCCTGAATTGTTGAATGATTCGCATTCAAGACAAGTTATTAAAGATAAAAAGAGAAAGTTAGTTAAAGAAGCTAGAGCCGGGAAATTAAATGTGAATGGCAAATACACTTTTCTATGCCCAGACCTATATGCGTTCTGTGAGAAGTTGTTTTTAGGAAAAGAAAATCCAAAAGGCTTGCTTGCCAATGGTGAAGTTTATTGCAGATTATTTGAAGAAGGTAAAGTTGATGTGTTACGCTCCCCTCACCTATATCGTGAACATGCCATTAGAAATAACGTAATTGATGATGAAAAGAAAAAATGGTTTATTACAGAAGGTATTTATACAAGTATTCATGATCCGATTAGTAAAATGCTACAATTTGATAATGATGGTGATAAAGCTCTTGTGATTCAAGATGAGACATTGGTAAAAGTTGCAGAAAGAAATATGCAAGGTATTGTTCCTTTGTATTATGAAATGGCTAAAGCAGGTGCAGAAGAAATTAATTCAGAGAATATTTATAAAAGTTTAATCTTAGCTTATAAAGCGAATATCGGTGTAATCAGTAATGACATTACGAAGATTTGGAATAGTGAAAATGTGGATTTGGATGCCATTAAGTGGTTAACGATGTACAACAATTTTGTGATTGATTATGCGAAGACTTTGTTTATGCCTGAGCCGCCTGACTATGTAAAGCAGAAGTTGAAATCTTATGCAAAGGGCAAAATGCCACATTTCTTTAAGTACGTGAAAGAAGAAACTAAAAAAGTTCAAATAATGAAAGACGGCAAAAAAAGAACGCTCACATTTAAGAAGGAAAAGAAAGTTGAACCAATCAACAATAGCACGGTGAACAGATTGTATGAGATTATCCCCGACAAGAGAATTAATTTCACAAAAATTGCTGGTAAGTTTGATTACAAAATGTTGATGAAGAACAAAAGAGTGAAATTGGATGAAGAGATTATCAGTAAATATGAAGAATTAAACAAAAACAAAAAGCAGCTGATGAACGATCAAGAAGAACATGAATCTCATAAAATGCCGTACATATATCAACGTATCAGAGAAGAGCTGTTAAAGGTTAATAACGATGTGCAATATGTAACAGATGTATTAGTGAAATATTTGAAAGACAGTCCGTTTAAGACAACTCTTTGGTCAAGTTTTGGCGATATAATATTGAAAAACTTAGAACGCAACTTAAAGGGAACGAAACAATGTGAAATGTGTGGCGAACGGATTGAGAAGAAACGAGCGAAAAAGTACTGTGAAAAGTGTGCCAAGAAGCGTGAACGTGAGAGGGTAAAACGGTTGAGACAGAAACAGAAAAAAGTTGAACGAAAATAAAAGTGCAAAAAATCATTATTTTTCAATAGTTTTTATTAATTTTTTTCAAAGGTAAATAAATAATTATACCCTAAATTCCTTAGAGTAGCAAGGGATTTGGGGTTATTTTTTATAAATTGCGATAAGAGTCTTTAAGGGTAACAGAAGCACGAGTAGGTTATAAAAGTTAACTTATTTGTGCTTTTTGTTTCAACTTTTTGTTTGGCAACTTCTTCAACAATACGAGATTCTTTTGTTGCAAGTTTAATTAATGCTTTACGAATAACTTTATCAGCTTCATTTCTCTGTATCCTTTAGCCATTTCACGAATATCAGAAGCATCAGCAACGATTGTCATTTAAAATTCCTCCTGTATTTTTATAATTTATTTAATGGCAGCCGGAACACTCGGCTGTCTTATTTTTTAGGTTATATTTCATAACTTTACGATAGATATGTAGGGCAGGTGAGAGAGGTGATGAGCAAAATCAAGAAAATAAGAATCATGTTAGGTTTGACGCAAAAAGATGTAGCAGAAAAGATCGGAATTACACAAGCAATGTACAGTTATATTGAGAATGGAAAGAAAATGCCATCGAAGAAGACAGCGAAGAAAATCGAGGAATTGTTCGGAGTATCATTATTTTTCATGGATTAATTGCTTGACCGCATCGCTAGTGGAATAAATGCTAGTGCCTGTCTATTGCTCGGTCGTAAAACATAAGCATAGACAACCCAAACCCATTTGATTACCTCTTATTATTGTTTTTAAATCATTATTCATTTTTACACCCCTTTTAAAGGCAGGATTCGTTTCCTGCCTCATCTTTTTAAACGGAGTGATTGAATGAAATTTGAGCGTAAGAAAAGGAAAAAGACATTTGAACAGCTTATGAGGGAGTACCAAAAGCAATATGAAGAAAAGCAACAACAAATTAAAAAACGAAAGGAGAAAAAGCGATGAGAGATTATAAACGGTTGGAACAAAAACAAGTCACTGAAATGAATGGACACGAAATTGAAGAATTGATGTTTCATGCTTGCCGTGGAGCGAGTGACCAACTCTTTTACGGACTGGCAAAACGGTTTTTGTTTGGAATTGAAGAGGAAATTAGACAAATGCATGAGCGATTAGAGAAGCTGGAATTGCTCGTAAAGATGCTAATTGAATCGAAGCAGGAAGCTAAAAAAGAGGTTAATGTTGAGGAGTGGAAGCCGACAGATAAGTCGTTGGTTGAAGCATGGAAACCGAATCCAGAGTTACAGAAGGCTCTTGAAAAAGTTGATAAAGATGCTTTGAAAAAGTCACTTGAAGAAGCTATGAAAGTAAATACATTGCGGACGATTCCAATGCCAAAAGTGGAAGTGCCGGAGTTTAAGAAAGGAGCGAATGAAGAGTGATCGTTGCTCCTCCTGAACACCATGTATTTATTGTTAATGGTGAATATGTGTTTGTACCGTATTCAGAAACAGATGTTGAGGGATTTATAGAAAATGAAATGGCTGTGAGGATTGCACAGAATGAAAAGTTTCGTGAATTTGTAAACGCCTTGACAGCTTGGGGCGATTTTTTAGAGCGATTTTTCTACATGAACGATATCTATTTTTGGGATAAAGAAACACATGAATGGAATCCAGATTTTCGAAAGCATTTTGATACAGAAACAGAAGCTTTGCTATTTGCAGACCGAATTTTCAAGATGAATGTGGAGAACTATTTTGTTGGTTATCCCGAATATTCAAAAGCGTATATTGAATATGTTCTCAGATGTGATGAGGATGATGTGCCGTTTGATGATGGGTTTTATCAATTTGTGGCAAAGAAAATGATTGAAGATGGGGAAATTCGAATTGAATGGGAAAAGGTGATGTGATGATACAGATTCCTGATTATTTTCGTTGTACGAAATGCGGATTAAGAATTCTATATGAAGAAGCTGGACAAATGGAATGTGGGAAGTGCGTGTTTGATGATTGGGAGCCGAAATATGATGATGAAAGCGACATTTAGAAATGTAGCTTTTTTACTTTTCTGTAAAGAATCAATGATTGATCCCCTCTTTTGTTTTTTGTACATTAAAGTGGGTTAAACAGGATGAAAGAGGGATCAATATGGGAAGAAAACCAAAGAATGTGCCATATATTGGTGAAGTAAAAGTAAATATAACTGCAACAAGCAAAGAACGATATGAGCGTTTCATAGAAGTGGTTAAACAGATAATAATTTATAACATCGAAAAAGAATTAGAAGAGAAACGAAAACAAAAGAATTTAAGTAATGCAAATAACGAAACACAAGGAGATTAAAAATGGAGAAGAAACCGAGAAGAAGACAGAGACCTGAAGATTTTAAAGTAACATTTAAATATGTTGAAATCGATGAAAAAGAAGCAGAAGAATTAAAGAAAAAATTAGAACAATGGTTCTATAAAGTTTTGATTACTGGAGAAGGTCGAAAAAGTACTAAGAAGAATTAAAACATCCTGAAAAAGGATGTTTTTTATTTTGTAGGAGTTGAAGTGAATGAAACAAAAGACACGAAAGGATAAGAAATCAAATGGATACATACTTGTTTACATGCCAAATCATCCGAGAGCGATTAAGCGTGGTCAATGGGCTGGATATGTCTATGAACATGTTATTGTTGCTGAGAAGATGTTAGGACGGTCATTAAGACCGAATGAAGAAGTACATCATTTGAATATGAATGTTGCTGATAATCGTCCAGAAAATTTATTGGTGCTTGAGAAAGGGCAGCATACCAAAATACATAATTTCATGCGGAGATATGATTTGTATCCGATATTTGAGCAGATTGCAACCGATGGACATATCGTGAAGAAGTGTCTGAATTGTGATGAATACATAGTTAATGAAAATAAAAAGTTCTGTAATAAAAGCTGTCAGAAACAATACGAACGAATGAAGAAGGAGGAACAACAAAACAATGATGAACAAGATGCAATTGCTTGATAAATTAAAAACTGTTGTTGAAACTGGAGATACAGAAAAAATCAGACAATTTCTTGATTCTGAAGAAGGGAAAGAAATAAGACAGGAGTTGGAGAAGGTAGTTAGCAAAGTATGTGAAAGTATAAGGGAAATCGTTGCATACCTTTATAAGGTCTTTAAAGAAAATGAGGAGCCGACATTGAGTTTGCTTGAAGAAAATAAGAAAGATTGAAATTACTTTAAATAAAGCAGTTTTTCTTTTTGGACTCGTAGCTCAGTTGGTTAGAGCAGCGGACTCATAATCCGAAGGTCGCAGGTTCAAGTCCTGCCGAGTCCACCGTATTTATTATGTGATTTGCAGGAATTCCTTTCCTTTTCGTTGAATTGAGTAGACGGAAGGGAGGGAATAGGATGCGTAAACGTAAAGTTTATAAAGTTATAGAAGTTGAATCTCTTCTTGATAAGACACCAAAATATGATTTTGAAGTATTACTACATGAGCAATCTGAAGATGGTTGGGAACTTCATAGTTTAGTGCCTCAAAATGATGAGAACGGTACTTATTGTAATGTAGCGATATTTGTTAGAGAAATTGAAGAAAATGATGAAGATGAACAGGAAGAATAAGATTGTAGTTAAAGCATCCTTCGGGGTGCTTTTTTATTTGGAGGGAATAAAGTGAAGTGTATTTTGGCAAGAGAATTGCATTATTTAGTGAATGGATAATTAAAGGCTTTGGAGGGAAAACGGTGAAGGACTTTAACAAAATGATTGGTACAATTATGAAGGAAACGGGATTTAATTATGAGTTTATTGTGAATGGGTTAAGTTTAGAGGAATTTGAAGATTTGTATCTTAAATGTCGCTTAAAAGAAAAATTAGACAAAAAAAGTTCAGACACGGATAAGTTGATTACAAAAATAAAAAACCAGCTTGGTTGTAGTCATGATTTTGCTGTTAAGGTTGTACGTGATGTTGAGGCAAGAAAAATGGTGATTGATGGGTTATTGGATTTGGTAAATGAACTGAAGGCGTTGGAGGGATAAGATGAAAAATTTTCGTATTGAACGAATTGAGTTTTTTAGCGATGAAATGAAAAAGGAAAAAGGATTGGATGGTGATTTTGGGATTGTGGCTACATTTGAACAGGATGGGAAAAAGAAATACTTTGCAATGCAGCTTGGCGGAGAAAATTTTGAAAAGAGCATCAATGAATTGATGGAGATTGCAAGACAAGAATGTGAGTGGGTGAGTATGAATGAAATTGCATGATGAAAGACAAGAGCAGATTACTTATATTAAAGATGATGAAATTGTGGAAGTGCCTAAAAATGCATCGATTTTTATTGTGAAGGATAATTTAGATGAGGAATGTTTGAAAAGGATGATGAACGAAGGGGTAATAATGATTCCTGAAGATACAGAAGTAAAGTGGATTAGTGAGGATGAGTTAGGTGATTAATTTTTTATTATATAAGTAAATTGTTATATGTTTATATAATATGTGGCTGGTGACAAATGAATGGCATTCAAATTTGTTGAATGTGAACGATGCCCTACAACGTTTAAGGTAAAGAAAATTAAGAAGGATATGGTTGGTTTTTATTATGGTGATCCTGTGTATCATCGGTACTATGAATGCGTTAGATGTAAACACAAACATACTGTGAAGATTGATACGCCTGCGGTTAATAAGTGGACTGATCGAATGTTCATGCTTCGATGGTATATGAGAATATATAGAAATGATAAAAGGAAGTGTGAAGAGTTGGCGAGGGAATATGAGATTGCTAAGAGGGGAGCTGAGAAGGTGATTAAGGATGTGAAGAAGGTAGTTGGGATTGAGTGAGTGTAAACATACAGACAACTTGTTAAATAAAATGTTAAGTGTAAAGGTGGTGAGCTTGACATATGAATAGAGAAATTTTAGACGATAGAAAATTATTAGCGATTCAATTATTGGTTGATGGAGAGTTGCCGAAAACGGAAATTGCGAAAAAAGTAGGAGTGTCGAGGCAAGCAATATATAATTGGCTAGATGATCCTGAATTTAAGGCTGAGCTTGACAGGCGAATACAGCAAAGAAAAGTCCTCGTTGAAAAAATTATTGATAGCAAGTTAGAAGATGCAGTAACAAAATTATGGGAACTTGCTGAAACGACAAACAACAGTCGTGTAAAAGCACAGGTTTTACAGTACATCATTGATCGTGGATTAGGAAAACCAGTAAGTAAACATTCAATTGAGGCAGCAATGAAGCAAGAACAAGAAGTGGATAGAGATGTATTAGAGGCTGAGTTTGAAGAATGGGATAGCGAATTAGAGGAATAAGAAAAACCTTCTCACATTAATCTAATGAGAAGGCTTTTGCAATTGCTTCCGCTTTTTGTTTTTCAGTTGGTGTTGTGTAGCGTTGAGCAACAGTGATTGAATGACCAGCAAGTGAAGCGATCATAGATAAATCGTATTGGTTAGAACGTGCTAAACGAGTACAGAATGTATGGCGAAGCATATGCGGTGTTATTCCATATTCCTTCAGCATCATTTGAATAGAGCGTGTTGTTAATTGCTTTTGTCTTTGAGAAATGAATACATACGGGACATTATCACGTCTTGAATCTAAATAACGTTTAATGTATTTGAATTTATCTTTTTGTATTGGAATGGAACGTGCCTTTTTATTTTTTGAATCACGAACATGAACTCTATAAACTTTTTCGATTTCGTCATATTCAAGATCGTCTTTTGTAAGGTTAACCAATTCACTCACACGGACACCAGTCAAATAAAGCATATCAAATATAGCTAAATCACGTTGAGCAGATGGCTTTCGGCTATTTGATATTCGTAAACGAATAGTTTCAATTTCATCTGTTTCAATTGATTTTGGCGATAATTTTGAAATGTGTTCCGTTTGATTAATATCAATATCTTTAACTGCATCATGTTGATTTGTGTAATTACAGAAAGTGCGGATTGCTGCATAAATACGATTGATTGTAGAAGGACTATATTTTTTGCCATCTTTATTTCTAATTGAACCTTGTTCTAAAGCATCAATAAACATTTGAACAGTATTGTTGTTTAATTCATTAATTGAAATGTTTGTCTTTGATAAGTAACGATTGAATAACTCAAGATCACGTTTGTAACTTGCTTTTGTGTTCTCTGCTTTTTTGAGTTGAAAAATAAAATCGTCAATCAACTGTGAGTTTTGCTCTTGGATATTCATGGTACTTCCTCCTTTATTTTAGTTATGCGAAGTTAAGACTCCTTAATAAATGTATAATATTGGTAAAATACAATAAGAAAATATCAACCTTTTAACTATATATTACCATTTTACTTCGCATAAGTAAATAATTAATTTCGCATAAGTTAAGTTATGCGAAGTAGTTTCTGTATGGCTGAGGCACTCTACCCCTACCATTCTGTCTTGAAAATGTGAGGGGCGGTGGCAGCAGGCTCTACAATTTTTTATAAAATTTCACAGGTCTCGGAGGTGATTACTATTGACCTCATAAATACAAAAGAAAACCGTCAATTGCTCTATAAATACCTTTCCAAATTTTACGGCTCTGATAAAGCAAAGGAATTAATGATAAAACATAAAAATAACTTATTCGGATTCAATGGGCTTGCTTATTCTCTAGGTAAACGCTCCATTGAATTTTTTTGTTTGTATTTTCTTCAAGACTTCTTTGTACCTAAACCAAACAATCAAGTAAGACCTTTAGCATCTGTTCATTATGAGATATGGCGAGAATTAGAAGCCATGTTTATAGAAAATAAACATGATAAACAAGTTTTCATTTTACCTCGTGGTTGTGCGAAGACAACCATCATCGATATGGCACTAAGTGTCTTTTTGCATTGTTATGGTTATAGTGTATATACAATTGTGTTAGCCAATAGGGAATTGGATGCTATAAACTTTGTAGACCAAACAAAAAAAGCTTTAAAAAATCCTTACATCGTTCATGCTTTTGGAAATTTGGTCAATCCAAACAAGCGAACAGTCAATAAACTTGAATTGGAATTAGACAATGATACGAAGATTCAAGCTTATTCATCCGGTTCGAGTGTTCGGGGAGCATCCTATATTAGTAAAAAAGGAATTTTCAGACCTACGTGCTATATAGCAGATGACTACATTTCCGAGCAAGATATTTTATCTGACGAAAGCAAACAGAAAAAGTATCAAAAATGGCTTAAAGAGATTGAAGAAGGTGGAGATGAAGCTGTCATTCGTGATGGTAAAATCATTAAGCAAGCGACCAAGTTTATTGTGTTAGGTACCCCTTTAGCGCGAGGAGATTTTATAGATCAAATTAGAAAAAATCCTGAATATAAAGTATTTCATCGTAGTGTAGTGAACTTTGATGTTGATGAGTATTTCAAGAACAATGAGTATTGGCAAGAATTTAAACGGATTTTATTTGATGATACAAGAGATGATCCGACTGAGGATGCAAAACAATATTATTTAGCCAATATAGAACACATGAAATTCCCGACGATATGGGAAAAGTACGATTGTTGCAAACTGGCAATAAAATATTTTAATAAACGTTTAGCATTCATGCAGGAACTCATGTGTAATATCGAAAATATTGGTGACAAATGGTTTCATTCAAATAGAACTCAACCAAAAGAGGAAATTGAAAACCACAACTTTATAAAAACAATGATGGCTATAGATACAGCAGGAGTAAAAAATAAAGATAAAAGACGTTCAGATTATTTTGCTTTTGTTGTCGGATCACTTGCTGATAATGGATTTAAATATGTTCGAAAAGGACAACTGAGAAAATTTGATGAGTTTGAGGATTACATAAAACATGTCATTAATCTTTTGAAGGAATTTGAGGATATCACTCACGTCTTTATCGAAAAAAATACATATAATGGTTTAGATGTTGAACGGATTCAACAAGAAATCGAAAAAGATGGTTCATTAAGAAAAAGAAATATCACATTTATTAATGAAATGCAGCGGAAAAATAAAGATGATAAAATTTCAACTATTGTTTCAGATGTAAATAATGGGCGAATTATTTTTTGTGAAGAAAGAGTAGAAAAAGATTTTCTTTCACAAGTCATGGAATTTTCAGGGCAACAATTCAGTCTTCACGATGATGCGTGTGACGCACTTAGTGAGTTTGCTAACAGAATCGATGAAATTGAAATACGAAGAGAAATTAAGTCCATCCCACGAGGATGGCTTTTTTAATTTGAGGAGGTGAAAAAGTGGTAAAAGATGAACTAATACTTAAATTACTTCAAGAGTTAAACCTACAACGTCCAAAATACCAAAAACTCTTGGACTATTACGAAGGAAATCACAAAATACTTTATGAAAAGCCTAAAGTTGATGAAACACGAGCCGATGAACGGGCATACTTCAACTATTGCAGAAAGACAGTGCAAAACTATACAGGATACCTATTAGGAAAGCCTGTGAACTATTCCTCTAAGTCAGGTAATAAAGAATTTCTTGATATGATTGATTATTATTTTAGTCACTGGGAAAAAGAACATAATATTAATTTAAAGCAACAAACAGAAATCTTCGGTGTAGCGTATGAGGTGGCATATATCAATACGGATGGAGAATTCCAGTGTACACACTTCTCTCCTCTTGAAATGATTGTTTTACATGATGGAAGTGTTGACCGAAATGTTTCTGTTGCGGTACGTCATTACAAAGTGGAATATGATGATGCTGAATATGTAGATGTTTGGGACGATGTGCATTATTCCCATTATACGAAAGATGGAAATAAACTAACACTTATTGAACAGAAAAACCACTTCTTTTCACGCTGTCCGGTAATTGAGGTACCAAACAATGATTTAAAGAAATCTGCATTTGAAGATATTATTCGAATCGTTGATATGTACAACAAAATTCACAGTACAGCCGGAAACGAAATCATTGACCATCGACAAGCATATTTAGTGATTGAAAATGCAGATTTATCTTTTGAAGAAGCACAAAAGATGAAGGAAAATGGAATCCTTTTAGTTCCACAAGGTTCGAAAGTGTATTGGGCAACAAAAGATATCAATGGTGCTTTTGTCAAAGATATGTTGAAAGATTGGCAAGATGAAATTTACATTCAAACAAATCAAGTAAATCTAAATGAAAATTTCCAAAGCAATACCAGCGGAATTTCTATTCGTCTAAAATTACAGGAATTAGAAAATATCTCAGCAATTAAAGAATCCATCTTTGAGAAAGTCTTAAAGAAACGCTTGAAATTCTTCTGTGAATGGCTCAAGTTAGCTAAAAATAAAGAGTATGATTGGAGAGACATTAGCATAAGTTTTTCCAGAAATATTCCAGTTGATGAGAAAATGATTGCAGATATGGTTAAAGAGCTATACGGTTTACTTCCGCATGAGGAATTAATTAGTTGGCTTCCTCGTGTAACAAACCCTGCAGCATCTATTCAGAAACTTAAAGAAGAACAAGACACAATGAATCTTGACCAAATAGGTGACAGCAATGGATGAAAAAGAATTTTTAAAGATGGTTGATGAATTCTTCAACCTTTCAGAAAAGGAACATCGTGAAGTTTTAAAACTGTATCGAAAACATCGTGACAATATTAAACAATTAGTTGCCGAATTGTTCATGCGATACGGAAATGATGGCAAAGTAAACGTTTCTGACATTCCGAAAATTGAACGACAAATGCAAGAAGAAGTCAGAAATATCGCCGTTTCTGAAGTCGCAATAGTAACATCTATTCTTGCGACTGTTTTTGCTTATGCGTATTATCGTACAGCATATGAGATTGAAAAAAATATTGGAGTGGCTATTTCATTTTCATTGCTGCGAAAAGAAGTGATTGATGAGATTGTTAATTTTAACTGGAGTGGCATTCCATTCAGTGAGCGCATATGGGACAACACGAATGCACTTGTAAAGGCTTTAAGAACTGAACTTTATCTAGGCATTCAACAAGGTGAAAGTATTGATAAAATTGCAAAACGAATCGATCAGCAATTTAATTCTAAAGCATATCAATCCCAACGACTGATTCGAACAGAGACAGCTCGCATCATTTCATCAGCACAAGAAAAAATCTATCGAGATAGCGGTGTCGTTCAGAAAGTGCAATGGGTTGCAACTCTCGAAGGAAATACGTGTGAGCAATGCGCTCATCTCGATGGAAAACAATTTAATCTTGACGATGAAACAAAGCCAACTCCACCGAAACATCCTAATTGTCGCTGCTGTTTTATTGGTGTTGTTGATGATTATACACCTTCTAAACGAAAAGACAATGAAACGAAGCAAGTCATTGAATATCAAAGTTATGATGAATGGGCTAAAAGTAAGGGAATTCAGTCACCTTAAATGGTGGCTTTTTATATTGTCTTTTTCTCGATTGCAGACGTTAAAGAACAATCGAAAAATAAAAATACTGCACTTCTAGGACTATCGGTGTTAGAAGGGCAAAGGAGGTAATTTTCATGAATTTAGAAGATGTTAAAAAGTTTTTTGAGCAAAACAAAGATAATGAGGAAGTAAAGGCATATCTTGCGGGCTTAAAACAAATTAGCGTGCAAGAGGTGCAACAAATGCTTACGGAAAATGAAGAGTTGAAGAAATTCTTCGATTCCGAAAAAGACAAGCATTTTTCGAAAGGGCTTGAAACTTGGAAACGTAATAATCTTCAAAAACTGATTGACGAAGAAATTAAAAAACGTTTCCCTGAAGCTGATCCAAAAGATGTGAAATTGAAAGAATTGGAAGCGAAAATTCAACAAATGGAACAAGAAAAACTGCGTGAAGCATTGAAAAATAAAGCACTCACGCTTGCAACAGAGAAAAAGCTTCCAGTTCAACTCATTGATTTTCTAATTGGTCAAGACGAGGAGTCTACACTTCAAAATCTTGCTACATTTGAGGAAGTGTGGACACAAAATCTTCAAGCACTTGTCGAAGAAAAACTCAAAACAAACGGTGTGAACCCGAAAGATTCAAATGTCAAAACTCAAACATTTACCCGCGAACAACTTCTGGCGATGACACCAGAAGAAATTCAGAAAAATTGGGATTTAATTAAGGATCAATTAAAAAATATCTAGTTTATTCAAGGACTTGCAAATGCAAGTTCTTTTTATTTTCCATTAAAAAATTTAAAAAATCAGAAAGGATGATGTTAAATGTCAGTACAATCTTTCATTCCATCTATTTGGGAAGCTCGTTTATTAGCTAACTTCCACAAAACTTCCGTTGCGGAGGTAATTGCAACAAAACCGACTGAAATCAAAGGAAACAAAGTTATTTTCAACCGTGTTGGCGCAGTAACGGTAAAAGATTACACTGGAACAATTACGTGGGATGAAGTCAACACTACACCAGTTGAATTAAATCTCGATCAGAAAAAATATTTTGCCTTCACTGTTGATGATGTAGACAAAGCACAAGCCGCAGGTGATCTTGTTGACGCTCACACAGCAGAAGCAGCCGCAACGCTTCAAGAAACAATCGATAAATACGTTCTTTCTTTCTACACTGATGTTCAAGTAGGCAACACTATTGGTGATGATACAACTCCAGTTACATTAGATAAAACGAATGTATATGATTACATCGTCGATTTAGGGACAAAACTTTCCAACAAAAAAGTGCCTATGACAAACCGTTTCGTTGTTGTGAATGCTCAAGTTCTCGGATTATTGTCTAAAGATGCTCGCTTCACTGCAAATCCGACAGTTCTTGAAAATGGTGTTGTGGAAGGACAAAAAATTAATGGTATGCAAGTTGTCGTATCTGAAGAAATTGCAAATGTAAGTGGTAAGTATAAAATCCTAGCACTCCATCAATCTGCAATCGGATACGGAAAGCAAATTGATAACGTTGAAGCAATGCGTTTGCAAGATTCGTTTAGCGATGGTGTACGTGGGTTGGCTGTTTATGGTGCTACTGTGCTTCGTCCAGAGGCATTAGCAGTACTTACTGCTACAATTGCTTAATACATACTCCTTTGACGGGCAGGACTTTCCTGCTCGTTTTTTATTTTGAAATGAGGTGATGAGTTTTGCTATTTCGTAACAAGAAAACAGGTCTTGTTTGGGAAATTGTAGACGAAGACCACATTAAACGGCTTCATAATGATGATGATTATGAGGAAGTTAAAGAAGAAAAAGAGCAATCAAAGCAAACTTCTAAGAAATCCCCGGCTAAAAAGGGGTGATTAGATGGCTTCATTAGAAAATGTAAAAACATTGCTAGGCATTTTTGATACTTCTCAAGATTCCTTGCTCAATCTATACCTTTCTCGTGCAGAAAAGTTCGTGAAAAATTATTGCAATATCGATGAAATTCCTGTTGAACTCGATGAAGTGATTGAAGATATTGCCGTTTATCGTTATCGAATGAACGGTGTAGAAAATGTGAAAAGCGAATCAAAAGGCTCTCTTTCCGAAACGTATCGTGAATCCTTGCCCGATGATATTCTCGCTCAATTGAATCGGTATCGAAGGGTGAAAGTCGTATGAGACTAACAAAAACAGTGTATCTTCACGGTGAAGGAGAAGAAGTATTAGTTGGCTGGAATGACTTCGGAGAGCCGATTTATGAAACGATTCCTGCAAAAATCCCTATTCAATGCGAAATTGAACCTTATTCATCAAAATTAGCTGAAAATCGTTACGGAATTATAGTCGATGTACAATATAGACTTTTCACAAAGCCGGATGAACGCTTAAAACTCGGTGAAAAAATCGAGTATAAGGATAAAAATTACACAATCACTGGCGTAATGGATTTTGACCGTCACTATGAAGTGCTAATTAAAAAGGATGATGCTTAATGAGTCGCTTTCAAGAAGAAATTCAAAAAATGAGGGAAAGACGTGAGAAAACAATACAGCAAATTGCTGTTTTTGTGGAAGCAGAAGCAAAACTTCGTGCACCAGTGGATACAGGACATTTGCGAAGATCAATCACACATCAAACCGAAAACAGTGAAACACAATCAAAAGCGTATATCGGCACAAATGTTGAATACGCTCCGTATGTCGAATTTGGCGTGGCGAGTAAGAATATCAAACCGCAGCCATATTTGCGCCCTGCAATTGAGGAAAACAAGGATAAAATCAAAGAAATTATCGAGAAGGGAATGAATGTTCAATGACGATTTCACAAATCATTCATTCCCTTCTTGTGTCTGATGAACAATTAGTTTCGCTTGTTGGTTATACACCAAAAAACAAGCGCATTTCTGCAATGATTCCGAACAATCGTGAAGATTATCCATACATTGTATTCGAGATTTCACCATATGAAGCAGGAGAAGTCGATACATACAGATGCGATATTCGCATCGTCTCTAAAAATGTAGTTGAGATGGAGAAAATCGCTAAAAGAGTGATAGATTTATTGCATTTTCGTGCAAAAGATAAGCCATTCACTGTCAATGATGTAGCGATATACTACGCAAAACACATTGGCGGTGGCGTTTTGTATGTTGATGATTTAAACGTATATGAGCAATTGCTTATTTTTCATATAAAAGTAAAGGAGATGATTTAATATGGCAACTGTACAAGAAAATACGATTCTTCTAGGTTCGGGTGATCTTTTCTTAGGTCAAGTTGATCCAAACGCTACAGAGCAAGAAATTCAAACTGCACTTGTAAACGTTGGAGCTATTTCGGGCGGAGCCACATTGACGTATAAACCAACGTTTCATGACGTGGAAAGTGCCAATAGAGGAACCATAATGAGTTTTCTAACAAAAGAAGAAGTAACGTTCAAATCAGGAATTTTGACGTGGAATCTTGAGAATTTATCGAAATTAAGTGCCGCAAGTTATTCTGAAGATACAACAGCTGGTACAAGACGCATTGGTATTGGTGGACTTAAAAATGTACCTGTTAACTACCTTCGTTTTGTACATACAAAACCGGATGGTAAAACATTAACAGTAAACATCTTCCGTGCGCAAGCTCAATCAGGATTTGAAATTACTTTTGATCCTGAAAAAGAAGTCGTACTTGATGCTGAGTTTAAGGCGTTGGCAGTTACAGGAAGAAATGATGGCAACCTTGTTGAAATTATCGAGGAAATTTAATTCTTTCTATAAGGAAGGGAGTATTATATTCCCTTCCTTTTTTATGTCTGACGAAAAAATAGGAGGTTGAAAATATATGAACATTATTGATTTAGATTTACTCGTTTCTGAACCGATTCAATTCAAAATTGGTGGTGAAGTTTTCGAAACACCTTCGTCACCATCTACCCAACTTGTTTTACAAATGGTTGCTATTGAAAACAAAGTGAAAAAAGCAAAAAATGCAGAAGAACAAATTCACCTTCTTGCAGAAATGGTATCTTTGCTCCTTTCTCAAGGCGAACGGAAAGTTACAATTGATGAAGTACTTGAAAAATTTTCACCTGTACAGATGAAAAAAGTAGTTGAAGTATATCAACAAAAAATGACGGAGATTAACACTAACCCAAACTGATGATGCCATCGCTTCCGGGGGAAGAGAGAAAAGGAAGCGATGGAATTGAGTTCATGGAGAAAATAGCATATCTCAATATGAAAACTCGAATGTCGCATGCGGAAATTATGAACCTTCCGTATGCGATTTTTTTGTCTTATCTGAAGCATTATCAAATGTTTGACCTTATGAGTACGCCAGAGGGACGAGAATATCTCGAAAAAGTGGAGCGATTGAAACAGACAACACCAGATTTTAACAAACTTCGTAAGGTATCCGGCTATAAGAAGGCAGGTGATAACTGATGGCAACAGTTGATCTAGGAACCTATAAAGCTGAAATAGTGCTTGATGATTCGAAATTTACATCGAAAATGAGTGCTGCGGAAAGAGATATACGAAATTTTGAGTCAGGAGCAGGAAGATGGGGAAGCCGATTGGGCGCACTTGCAACTGGTACAATTGCAGGACTTGGTGCATCCATCGCGGCCGTTGGAACGATGGCAGCGAAAACAGGAATTGACTTCAATGCAATGATGGAGCAATCGCAAATTGCGTGGACTACTTTGCTTGGTAGTGCTGATGAGGCAAAGAAAACAATAAACGATCTCGTCCAATTGGGGGCAAAAACGCCATTCGAATTTGAAGGATTGGACAAGTCGGCAAAGCTTCTTAATATGGCTGGATTTGAAGGAGAAAAACGCAAAGAAACATTGATTGCAGTCGGTGATGCTGTTTCTGCAGTTGGTGGAGGACAGGAAGAACTTGAGGGTGTCTCAATGGCACTCTTTCAGATGAGTGCAAAAGGAAAAGCGTCAGCAGAAGAAATGAACCAACTGGCGGAGCGAGGAATCCCTGCATGGGAAATTCTTTCAAAAACAATGCATAAATCAATCCCTGAGCTAATGCAAATGTCCCAACAAGGCAAGCTCATGGCGAAAGATGTAATTCCAGCGCTTGTCAAAGGTATGGGAGAGCGTTTTGGCGGAGCAATGCAGAAACAATCGCAAACGTTCAACGGTTTGATGTCAACGCTAAAGGACAATCTTAAATCCTTCACTGCAATGCTGACAAGTGACCTATTCGAGAGAATAAAATCATTCCTTCCGACTATCATCGATTTCGTAAACCGCATTTCAGATGCCTTCAAGAACGCTGGTTGGAAAGGTGTTATTCAAGAAATTCTTCCGCCACAAGTCACCTCATCTATTACCCAAAACATCGGAATTATAAAACAAATCATTTCCGATTTTATTACATTCGGAAAAAACATTTGGAAGCAATACGGTGATGAAATTTCCGCAACAGCAAAAGTAGCGTGGGAAGCAGCATCTCAAACAATTAAAGGACTGCTTGAAATTTTGCGTGGCGTTATCAAAACCGTTCTTTCCCTCATTTCCGGTGACTGGAAGGGTGCATGGGAAGGCATAAAAAATATCGCAAAAGGTGTTTGGGATACAATAGGTGGATTCATTAAAAACGCCACAAACGGAATTCAAAATATCATCAAAGCATCGCTTGAGATTGTAAAGAACATCTTTTCAACCGTTTGGAATGGGATTAAAACGTTAGTTAGTACAATATGGAACAGTATAAAAAGTACAATTTCTACAACTCTTAATGGCATAAGCTCAAATATCCAAAGCATTTGGAACAATATTAAAAATGCTATTTCCAACACTCTTAATTCGATAAAAACTACAGTGAGCAATATTTGGAATGGAATTAAATCATCAATTTCTTCTACAATACATAGTATTTCCAGCATTGTTTCCTCAGTCTTTAACTCAGTAAAATCAAATGTATCAAGTATTTTCAATAGCATCAAATCAACTGCTTTATCCGTTTGGAATGGAATCAAATCGTCTATTTCAACAGCGGTAAACACAGCAAAATCAGCGGTAAGTAGCGCATTTTCCTCTATGAAAAGCGCTGTTTCTTCCATCATGAGCGGTATCAAATCGATAATAACAAGCATGTGGAATAGCGCTGTGAGTTTCTTAAAAGGGATTAATTTGTTTTCTATCGGGAAAGACATCATACAAGGTCTTATTAACGGAATCAGTTCAATGGTTGGATCAATTAAGAAAAGGGTCGAAGAAATTGCAAGAAATATTCCAGCATGGGCGAAGAAAATTCTCGGCATTCGCTCTCCATCAAGAGTAATGATGGAAGTCGGACAATGGACAACCATCGGTTTTGCAAAAGGTATTGAATCGAAAAAGAAAGACGTTGAAAAATCGGCGAAAAAGGTAGCAGAATCGGCGAAAAAAGCGTTTGAAGAGCAGTTTAAAGCGGCTCAGTACAACTTTAAAATCGGAAAAATTGATGAAAGTCAGTATGTCTCTAAACTGCGTGCAATTTCAAAAGAATACGCCAAAACATCTGACCAAATTCGTAAGATCAATTTAGAAATCAAAAAGGTTCAAGATGAACAGGCTAAGAAAACAGCGGAAATCGCTAGGAAAACTTTTGAACAAGGGAAACAAGCCATCGAGTATCAAAAGCAAATCCGTAATGTTTCCCTTGAGCAAGAATTACAGTGGTGGAACAATCTCGCTAAACAGTTCAAAAAAGGTACCAAAGAGCGCATGGAAGCCGAAAAAGAATATGCTCGTGTGAAAGACGAAATCACAAAACGCAATTTCGAAAATGAAAAACGCTGGTTCGAAGAAAAGAAATACTACAACCAGCTTTCGCTAATGCAAGAACTAGAGTCGCTTAATACGGTTGCAAAACGATACAAACAAGGAACAGAGGAACGAATTTATTGGGAGAAAGAAATATATAGAGTCAAGAAAGAAATCAGTGACCAAATTGCACAAATCAATGATGAATATGTTTCTAAAATCGAAGAAGCAAACAAGAGATTGGCGGAAAGTGAGAAGCAACTAACAGACGAATATAATCGCGCGGTTGAGGAACGGACAAAATCGTTGTATAGTTTTGCGGGTTTGTTTGATGAAATCAAAACAGAATCAGACGTGACAGGGGAACAATTGCTTAAAAACCTTGAAAATCAAGTGAAGGCTTTTGAAGAATGGCAAAGAAACATTCAAATATTAGTCAGCCGTGGGCTTGACAAAGGATTAATCGAAGAACTACAAGATTTGGGACCTAAAGCATATGCTGAAATTCAAGCATTAACCACATTATCCGATTCACAATTGCAGGAATATGCAAAACTTTGGAAAGAAAAACACGAATTAGCTAAAGATGAAGCAACAAAAGAGTTAGAAGGGCTAAAAATTGAAACACAAAACAAAATTCAGGAATTGCGAAAAGAAACAGCAAAAGAACTAGAGCAATATAAGGCTGAATGGATTAAGAAAATCCAAGAAATCAAAACCGGCACACAAACGGGTCTCAAAGACTGGAAAACGTCAATGAAAACAATTGGTACGGATACCATTCAAGGTTTGATTGATGGCATGAAGTCCATGACGGGGTCACTTCAAACACAAGCAAAAGAAATCGCCAATGTTGTTTCAAAAACGATAAAAGACGCACTCAAAATCAAGTCCCCTTCCCGTGTCATGATGGAAGTGGGTAATTTTATTAGCGAAGGTTTGGCAATCGGAATGAACTCACAATCTAATTTAGTTGAAAAGGCATCAAATAACTTAGCCAATAAAGTTTTTGCTATTCCTAATACATTGAGCTTTTCACTTTCAACCCAAAGGGGTTCTTTAGGGTTATTAATGGGTGGAAATTCTCAAACAAATTCTACTGTACATAACGAAATCAATCTATCCCCAATATTCCAATTTTCCGTAAATGGTACTCTCGATAAAGCACAAGCTGAAAAAATTGCTGATATAACGATTGAAAGAATGATACATAAATTAAAACCTTATGGCTTCGTGTGATTCGATAAACCTCTCCATCTTAGGAGAGGTCTTTTTTTATTTTTGGAGGTGTTAAAATGACTGAAGTTTGGAAACTCGATAATGAATATTATTGCCTTTATACAGAAAGTAAAGATATCATGAAACGTATTAGACGATATTATCCTGATTTTGAAATCATGGCTGAATACTTTAAATTCGATAAACTCATCGGTATTCAATACAAAGTACCAATCAAGCGTAAACGATCTGCTTTCCGACTAGCAAAGGTTGACCAAAAATGAAAAAATGTTGCACAGTATAAAGAAAATTAGCCGATTTGAGAGTAGGGGATATAAAGGTATAGGGATGGTATTTACTGCTTGAAAAACTCATTATAAATCGGCTAATTTTTTTATAAAACGTGCAAAATACACACCTTTTAGTTCTCCTCTTCTGCAACTCCTCTTTACATCGTTTGTTTCCATCAAGTATCATTTCTATATTTTCATTTTTCAAAAAATCATTTCCTTTTTGTTACAATGATGATGTATAAAAGTTTGTGTAAAGCATTTTACTAGATCAAAATAAAAAAGGTAGGGTATTCTCTGATTGAACCCAAACATTCCAGAGAAAGGAGAACCCTACCTATGTCTAAAAGTATACCGAATGTCGACTGGGCAAATCAACTGGAAAGTGTCATTCGTCAGTTTGTAAAGGAAAAATTAGAACTGATCATGCGGGAAGAAATCAAGAATTTCCTCGAAATAGAACAGGCCGGAACATCAAATATGAGAAACGGCTACTATCAACGAAATCTAGATACGCAATATGGCCGGATTGAAGGTCTTTTGGTCCCTAGAGACCGAAACGGAGAATTTCAAACACAGTTGTTTGCCCCTTACCAACGGCACACCGGCTGGCTGGAGGAAGCAATCATTAGGATGTACCAAAGTGGCATGAGTACACGGGAAATTGGCAAGTTTATCGAACGAATTCTAGGAAGCACCTATTCTCCTGCGACGATCAGCCGTATTACCGATGTCGTGAAGGAAGACATCGAGAAATGGCACACTCGTCCACTGCACAAGCGTTATTCCGTCTTATATTTGGATGGTTTATACGTAAAACTTCGTCGCGAAACCGTGGAGAAAGAAGTCATTTATGTGGTGTTAGGGGTGAACGAAGAAGGATATCGCGAAATTCTTGATTTCTTTGTGGGAGGACAAGAAAGCGCCTATGTATGGCAGGAAATTCTTCAACACCTCTACCAAAGAGGCGCCAAGGAAGTGCTTCTGGGCATATTCGATGGACTACCAGGGTTGGAGGAAGCCTTTAAGGCGGTTTATCCGAAAGCCGATGTGCAGCGTTGTGTCGTTCACAAAGTCCGTAACACGCTCCATCGTGTTCGGAAAAAAGACCAATTTGAAGTGGCCGAGGATCTCAGGCTGATTTATCGCGCGCCGAATAAGGAGATGGCGTTACAGATGTTTCAACAGTTTGAGTCGAAATGGTCAAGCAAGTATCCGAGAGAAGTTCAATCTTGGGCCAATGAGTTGGATGTCCTCCTTACATTTATGGATTATCCAAGCAGTATTCGAAGTGTGATTTACACGACGAATGCCATTGAACGAACGATCAAGGAGATTCGGAAACGTCTAAAGCCGATGAACAGTTTGAATAGTTTAGAAGCCGCTGAAAAAATCGTATATTTGACCATTCAAGATTTTAATGAGAAATGGGCAGGGCGAAAGTTGCGAGGATTTGCCGAAGCACAGGAAGCCCTCGAGCGAATGTTTGAAGAACGTTATCATTAACCAAATACTGTAAATAAACAAAATAGGGGGATTCTCCCTTTCCACACAGGAGACTGAATATTCAGTCTCCTGTGTGGAGGAAACTAGTTCCCTATTCATTCCAAATCCATTTCAGAGAAACCCTACCCCCATTATATTACACAAAATTCTTGACGGTACCAGCATTCTTATCCTCGTCTTTTTCTTTTTCGTATAACTCATCAACGGTACAATTTAAAATTTCAGCTAACTTAAACAGTTTTGGTACAGTGGGATAATTTCTGTTTGTACACCAATTGGACAACTGTTTCTGCGTAACCCCTAATTTTTCCGCAATATATTTCCGTTTAAATCCTCTTGCGTCAATCAATTCACCAATACGACTTTTCATTGTATCCACTCCCTAGAAAAATAACAGGGTTGTTTATAGAAATTTAACTGGAATAAATAAATGGATTTGAAAATACTATTTAACATACCAAACAAAATTCCGATGCAACGTAACGACTTGTACAAAACTATTCCAACGTTTCTACCAACGGTTTATTCCTCTAAAAATTCCAGTCCAGTAATTTAATTCGCAATAAAAAATCCCTACTTATCATTACTTCAAAACTTGTCTTATTCCTTCTTTTTGTGTGGGATTATCTTACAGATATATAAGGGTGGGGTGGTGAGCTTTGATATTTGAAATTCTTACATCGGCTGTCATGGGTGGTGTATTTGTTGCTACAAAATTTTTTGAATCTGGTGGGGGAAATGATGCGAAAAAGATTCAAAAAATATGTGACAATACAGGACTCTATGTGAAAGAAAATGGAGTAAAAAAATCTATTCGGATTCATCGGAAAAGCAAAATTGAAGGAGGGAACGAATACGTTTTTCAAATTCCTTTAGGGCTTAGTTTTAAGGATTTTGAAGTAAAGAAAGATGTTTTGCAGGATGGATTGAATATAAAACGTTTTGTATTTGATGTTTCCCTTGATGATTTAAAATCGCTAAAGCTAAACAAGGATATTTTGAAACAAATTCAATCTTTACTGGAGAAAAAGAAAAGGTTAAACAAAGAAATTGACCTTTCTTTTGATGGAATGTTAAAAATTCAAGTTTATGACGAACCACTGCCAACAATGTTTCCACTTAATGAATCAGTATTTAATAAATGCAAAGGATGGGAAGTGCCAATTGGTACAAGTAGAAGTGAGTTTATTACCCATGATTTTGAGAAGGTTTCACATTTGATTGTTGCAGGGGCTACAAACACAGGAAAGAGTAACTTTATCAAAATGATGATAACTTGTTTGGTTCACAGAAAGCCTGATGATGTGAAATTAACAATTATTGATTTAAAAAATGGTCTGAGTTTAGGGCGTTTCAAAGATTTAAGGCAAACAGAAAACTTTGCAATCAATCCTGAACAAGCAAAAGAAGCGTTGAAAAAGGTTCAAGAGCAAATGTCAAAAACAATGGATTACTTATTTGAAAATGGATATGAGGACGTTAAAGAAGCAGGATTTAAAGAACGGCATTTTGTGATAATTGATGAGGCAGCCGATATAGCTGATGATAAAGATTGTGTTGAAATTCTTGAAGATATAGCACGCAGAGGTAGAGCAAGCGGATTTTACCTTGTGTACGCAACACAGTACCCAACGACACAAACCGTTTCTTCGCAGGTAAAAAGGAATTGTATGGGGAGACTTTGTTTTGTGGTTGATTCTGCTATTGCCTCAAATGTGGTGTTAGATCAAAGTGGTGCAGAAGATTTACCATTGATACAAGGTAGAGCAATCTATAAAACGGTTAAATGTAAAACAGTTCAAGTTCCTTATGCCGATAATAAGTTCATTCAAAAGACTATTCAGCCGCAAATAAATATTCGTTCAAGAGGTGAAAAGAATGAACAGAGCGATTCTCAAGGAGCAGAGAATAGAAAATATACTCTTATCCTTGAAGAAACTGAATTATCTTAGCACGTCACAAATTATGATACTTCATGATTTGAAATCAAAAAGGAATACAAGCAGAGTCCTTCAAGAAATGAGTGAATATCTTCACCATTTTCGAGATGGAGAAAATATTTATTACCTTTCCGCAAAAGGTCGTGAAAGAGTAAATTGCAAAAAAGTATGCAAAAAAACTCCACAGGCTCGACACTATATTATGCGAAACTCAATATATATTGCGTTTGGTTCGCCAGATACGTGGAGAAATGAAATAAAACTTGGTGTGAAAGAAGATAGGAAAACACACATTATCGCTGATGCTTTATTCATCAAAGATGGACGCTATCACATTGTAGAGGTTGACTATACACAAAAAATGATTACAAATAAGCAAAAAATCGAGAAGTATAAGAAATTAATTGAGTGTGGAGTATTTCAACAAAAACCGTTTTTCATTTGGATTACTACAACAGAGTATAGAAGAAGAGAATTACAGAAGTTAATGGAAGGGCTTGATTGTCAAATTTTTATGGTTTCTGATTTCATTTAAGGGGAGAGGATAAGCATGATTTTTCAACAAAAAGTACAAACAATGAGTATTAAAGAATTTCTTAATAACGACAAGGATTCTATTGTACTAAAGAAAGATGAAAAGAAGTTACTAAAGAAGTTTCAAATGGAATTACAAAAAGTAGGGATATATTGTAAATTAGGTTTTACAACTGTAACTGGTGCGCTTGTTTTAACTGTATCAGATATTAAATATGCTTCTGCTGCGACAGTTTCGGGAATGGTGCATGAGAAAATTACTAATGCGTTTATGCCACTTGTTGAATTAATTAAGGGACTTAGCTATCCAATTGCACTTATCATCATGTCTGGTGGTGCGCTCATGCTAATGATTGGTAATAAGGAAAAAGGATATTCCATGATTCAAAATGCCTCGATTGGATATATTCTTGTTCAAATGATGCCATTACTTATGAAATTATTAGTTGAGATTGCAAAAGCAATGTGACCACTCATTTCGAGTGGTCTTTTTCATCTTCAATAAACTCAAGTACATCCTCAATTCTACATTCTAAAGCTTTACAAATTTTGTCCAAAGTTTCCACATTAATTTCCTTCACTTTTTTATCTTCATCCAACTCCTCATTATTTACCCATTGGCTAATTGTATTAGGTCTAATTCCTGTGTTTTTAGAAAGCCAATACATTGTTTTTTCTTTTTGTTCCAATAATTGCTTTAATTTAAACTTAATCATCCTTTATCACCTCTTTTTATTTTTTATTATAACATATTATTAACTATTGACGATAATAACTATAAGTGTTAATATTAACTTAAATAGTTAATAACGATTTAAGTTAACAAAAGGTGGTGAAATCATGATTATCAAAGCGTCTGAATGGCTACAAATGTCTGATCGGCAAAAATTTTACTTACTTGCAGGAATTTCATTTGTTCAACAACAACAAAAGAAAAGGGTTTTATCGAAATTTGTCGTATAAGTATCAAAAAATGGCAAAAAGGGGAAGAGGAATGACGATTAATCAATTCCGTAAGTTTTTGTATTCGTTGGCTAAGTTTCTCGGTGATGTTAATGCGATTCAGAAAGGAAAAATCGGCAAACGCATCGGTCGCAGAATTGCAGGGAAAATAACAGGTAAATTGTTGCAGAAATTATTTAAATAAAAATGGGGGAGAGGGAAGTATGCCAAAATTTTTTATAGCTGGTAAGGTTGAATTGAATGTATCAAAAATTGTTGAGGCTGCAAATGAAGAGGAAGCAATTAGAAAAGCACATGAAATGCTTTGCAATATAAATGCTGATATTCGAGAAGTGGAGTTTGCACGAATTGACGATAGTACAGTCCAAGTTAATGTTGATGATTTTCACATTGAATGGAATCATGTGAATGAAGCAGATGAAGAATGAAACTGCACTCGAATGAGTGCGGTTTTTAAAAATACGGTTTTTTAATAAAAAGGAACTTGTCCAGAGCAATATGAAATGATAGGATAATGTTAGTGACACTATTGGTCAATAAATATCTGAAAGTGATACCTATAAATACGGTTGATATTTAATTATCTGAAAATTTTCCAACCCTTGATACATAAAGGATTTATACTGTAAGCATGTCGAAAGCCAAACCGACGAACAGCGAATTCATCGCGATGGTGGCAGATAAGTTAAGATTAGAGCATAAGGCGTCTTAAGATTAGGTTTGATAAGGCTTTAGGTGTAAAGGCTAAGCAAACCAATTAAAAACTCGGATTTTAAGCCAATAAACTTTTTCCATCTCGAGGCTGGCTTCAAAAGGTCGGTTCAGCGACCTTTTGAGTCAGCCTCATATGTTTTGCATTTAGTTGACGGGATCATTATCCCGCTCATTCGTACGTTCTACCCTGATAATAGGTCCTATATAAAAAGGTCAACCAGCAAAAACTGGGGATCCTTATAATGCGAAAGCCCAGTTAGGTGAAGAAGACAACGAATGATTATTATTCCTATACCATAGAGAAAGCCAGCATTATTTGCTGACTTAAAAATTTTAATTTCAATTTCTTTGATACCACGATAATTAACGTTGGAAGCTGTCATGACCATGATGATATCCGTGACCCGGATAATACCCACCGTGACCATGATGATATCCGTGACCCGGATAATACCCACCGTGACCATGATGATATCCGTGACCCGGATAATACCCACCGTGACCATGATGATATCCGTGACCCGGATAATACCCACCGTGACCATGATGATATCCGTGACCCGGATAATACCCACCATGACCATGATGATAACCATAACCAGAATAACCGTCGTAACTTCCAATGAATTGTCTTTCCATTTTGTATCTCCTCCTTAACTGTTTTTAAAATAGTGTATGAGTCCATATTCAAAGAGGTATAGATTCTTGCCCATTATGACGCTTGCGAAATTGCTGTTTTGATTACGTAAAAAGGCAGTCCGGTGTGGACTGCCTTTTTACGATTGTTCGTTTTGCTTTTTTTCCAGTTCGAGTAATTTTTGCACTAAAATGTGCTGTGGCATGTGCATAATGCGTTCGATCGGCATCCCTAGCGCTTTTGCCAGCTTTTGCGCTGTTTCTAACGAAATTTTTAGCGGTTGCATTTTATCACCTCGTCTGTTTATAACAAAAGTAGTATAGCAAATTTTTTTCTTTTTACGCATATATTTTTATGATCGCTTTTTGCAGCGGGAATAGAAAGGAGTTAGCAAACAGATGACAAAAATTTTCGCGCACCGCGGTTCCGCCGGCACGCATCCGGAAAATACGATGATCGCTTTTTATGAAGCGGAGCGGGTGGGAGCAGACGGCATTGAGTTAGATGTGCAATTGACGAAAGACGGACAAATTGTCGTCATTCATGATGAAACGATCGATCGAACGACAGATGGAACGGGATGGGTCAAAGACTTTACGTATCGTGAACTGAAACAATTTAATGCCGTGTACAAATTTGTCGACCAATACGACGTTTGTCGCATCCCGTTATTGGAAGAGGTGCTGGCCTGGATTCACCCGACATCATTATTGTTAAATATTGAGTTAAAAAATGGTCTTATTGCTTATGAGGGGCTGGAACAAAAAGTGATTGACATGATTCGCCATTATGGGCTTGAGGAGCGGACAGTGCTGTCATCCTTTAATCATAACAGCATGCTATTTTGTCATCATTTGGCGCCAAATATCGAGACGGGATTATTGTATATGGAACCTTTATACGATCCGTGGAAATACGTTCGTGTCATGAAAGCAAAGGGATTGCACCCGTATCACCGGACAGTGACGGAATCGTTTTTGCATCAAGCGCGTCACCACGGAATTGCTATTCGCCCATTTACCATTAACAAAGAATCTTTAATGAAAAAAATGTTTGCATACGAAGTCGACGCCATTTTTACTGATTATCCGCGCCTAGCGAAGGAAATATTAAAAAAAACGCCTTAAACAAACGTTTAAGGTGTTTTTTTCTGTTTTTGAAACCGCGGCTGCACTTTATTGCGCTTGCGGTCGCGATGCAAAATAAATCCCCCGATAAATGCCAGACCGCCTGCAAACAAAAGGAACCCCGCTAAAAACTGCAGGGAAAGAAACGGAAACGGTGAATGCAAAATACCGAATAAGGTGTCGCGCATCCATTTAATTCCAAGCGCCGCCAATAAGCCGGGAATCACTAAAATAAGAAGAGCGATCATTCGTACCATCGTTATCGTGATCCTTTCGCAAAAAGGTAGCTTCATGAACCATCTTAACCGTTTCACTGCGTTTGTCAAGCAAAGAAAAAATCGTTATGATAAAAATACCTGCAAAAAATTGCATATGCCAAAGCGTGGTGAAGAACGATGAAAAAAGTATTAATCGTTGGCGCTGGAACTGGTGGAACGGCGCTGCTAAAGCTGCTACAGAAAACGACGGTGTTTCAAGTAACAGCCGTAATAGATATCGATGAGACGGCACCCGGAATAAAACTGGCGCGAGAAATGAATATTGCTGTTGGCACGGATTGGCGTGTTTTTGTTAATGAGGAAATCGACCTCGTTATTGAAGCGACAGGAAAGCAGGAAGTGTTGGATGACATTCGCGCGCAGTGCGCGCCGAATACGAACGTCGTTCCCGGAGCCGTCGCCCATATGCTGGCGGAGCTGATGGAAGAAAAAGAAATGTTGATTGCAAAGCTGAAAAGCGAAACAACAAGACGCGGTTTAATTTTTAACTCGTCTCATGATGGCATGATTGTCGTGGATGAATATGCTTACATTACCGATATTAATAACAGCGCCGCCGAAATGATTGAAGTGGATAAGGAAAAAGTAATTGGGAAACACATTTTAGAAGTTTTGCCGACAAGCGGACTGCCGCGGGTATTAAAAACGAAACAGACGGAATTTCACCAAGAAGTAAAACTAGCCAACGGAAAAAAAATTATAACGACAAGAATTCCAATGATCGATGAGACTGGGAAGCTGTTCGGCGCAATGGCGATTTTTAAAGATATTACTGAATTAGTGAAACTGGCAGAGGAAATTACCGACTTAAAAGAAATGCGCATGATGCTTGAAGCGATTATTCATTCGTCAGAGGAAGCGATTTCTGTTGTCGATGAGCATGGAAATGGCATTTTAATTAACCCGGCGTATACGCGCATTACCGGCCTGTCGGAAGAAGAAGTAATCGGTAAGCCGGCCACAGCCGATATCGCGGAAGGGGAAAGCATGCACATGCAAGTGTTAAAAACGCGCCGTCCCGTCCGCGGGGTGCGTATGAAAGTCGGCCCGAAAAACCGCGACGTGGTTGTGAATGTGGCGCCGATTATTGTTGACGGGGTGCTAAAAGGCAGTGTCGGGGTGATTCATGACGTATCTGAGATTCAGCGTCTGACAGCGGAGCTCAACCGGGCAAGGCAAATTATCCGCACGCTCGAAGCGAAATATTCGTTTGCCGATATTATCGGTACATCGGAGGAAATCAAAATAGCAATTGAACAGGCGAAAGTAGCCGCAAAAACGCCAGTGACGATATTGTTGCGCGGCGAATCCGGCACGGGAAAAGAATTATTTGCTCACGCGATTCATAATGCAAGTGATAGAAAACAACCGCTGCGTTGTTAAAAGCGGTGTTAAACAAAGAGTACGGCTTGCGGACGGGAAAGGTGCTTTCCCATGTGGCTGTATTTGAAGTCCCTGGATATGACCGTTTCATTATTGTGACGGATGCGGCGATGAACATTGTGCCGGATTTGGAACAAAAAGCTCAGATTGTGGCGAATGCCGTTGCCGTAGCCCGGTCAATTGGCATTGACATGCCGAAAGTGGCGCCGCTGGCGGCGGTGGAAGTAGTCAACCCGGCGATGCCAGCCACCGTTGATGCGGCAGCGTTGACCATGATGCAAAAACGCGGACAAATAAAAGATTGCATCATTGATGGACCGCTTGCCCTCGACAATGCGGTTTCAGCTATAGCGGCGGAACATAAGCGCATTGACAGCGAAGTGGCGGGAAGGGCAGATATTTTGCTCGTTCCTGACATTGAAGCGGGAAACATGCTATATAAATCGCTTGTTTATTTTGCCAATGCCAAAGTCGGGGCCGTCATCGCTGGAGCGAAGGCACCGATTGTCCTTACATCACGCGCCGATTCGGCGGAAAGCAAACTGTATTCGTTAGCGCTCGCGGTTTGTTCCGCATCCAAATAAACAATTAGGGAGGAATTTATCATGGAACTGTTTAAATACATGGAAAAATACGATTATGAACAATTGTTGTTTTGCCAAGATAAAGAATCGGGATTGAAAGCGATTATCGCTATTCACGATACAACGCTCGGCCCAGCATTAGGCGGTACGCGCATGTGGATGTATAACTCGGAAGAAGAAGCGATTGAAGATGCGCTTCGCTTAGCACGCGGCATGACGTATAAAAACGCTGCGGCAGGGCTCAACCTTGGCGGCGGGAAAACGGTCATTATCGGCGACCCGCGCAAAGATAAAAATGAAGCGATGTTCCGCGCGTTCGGCCGCTTTATTCAAGGATTAAACGGCCGCTATATCACCGCGGAAGACGTCGGCACCACCGTTGCCGATATGGATATTATCTACCAAGAAACAGATTATGTGACAGGCATCTCGCCGGAGTTCGGCTCATCGGGAAATCCGTCTCCAGCAACGGCATATGGGGTGTATCGCGGCATGAAAGCGGCGGCAAAAGAAGCGTTTGGCAGCGATTCATTAGAAGGAAAAGTCATCGCCGTGCAAGGGGTCGGCAATGTCGCCTATCATTTATGCCGTCATCTTCATGAAGAAGGGGCGCAACTTATCGTTACTGACATTAACAAAGAAGCGGTGCAGCGCGCCGTTGAAGAATTTGGCGCCAAAGCGGTAGATCCGAACGATATTTACGGCGTTGATTGCGATATTTTTGCTCCATGTGCGCTTGGCGGCATTATTAACGACCAAACGATTCCGCAATTAAAAGCGAAAGTCATTGCCGGTTCGGCGAACAACCAGCTAAAAGAACCGAAACATGGCGATATCATTCATGAAATGGGCATCGTGTACGCACCGGATTACGTCATCAATGCCGGCGGTGTCATTAACGTTGCCGATGAGCTGTACGGCTATAATCGCGAACGCGCAATGAAAAAAATCGAACAAATTTACGACAACATTGAAAAAGTATTTGCCATTGCGAAACGCGACAGCATCCCGACATATAAAGCGGCAGACCGTCTTGCCGAGGAACGCATTGAAACAATGCGCAAGTCCCGCAGTCAATTTTTGCAAAACGGCCATCATATTTTAAGCCGCCGTCGCGGTCGTTAAGGACAATCAAAGCGGAAGCGGAAAAGCAGGAAAATATTTTCCGCTTCCATACCAAGAAATGGAGGTAGCAACTGTTGCAAGAGCAGAAGTTTCGCATTTTAACCATTAATCCTGGATCGACCTCGACAAAAATAGGCGTGTTTGAAGACGAACACTCCATTTTTGAAAAAACGATTCGCCATGATGCAGAAACGCTGCAGCGCTATCCATCGATTATTGATCAATATGAATTTCGCAAACAAACGATTTTAGACGCGCTTGATGAAGAAGGCATCAATCTTTCCAAATTAAGCGCTGTTTGCGGCCGCGGCGGGCTGTTGCGTCCGATCGAAGGCGGCACGTACCGCGTCAATGAACAGATGCTCAAGGATTTGCGTAAAGGCTATTCCGGCCAGCACGCTTCGAACCTTGGCGGCATTTTGGCGTATGAAATTGCTTCAGCGTTAAATATCCCCGCGTTTATTGTTGACCCGGTTGTCGTTGATGAACTTGAGCCAATCGCCCGTATTTCTGGATTTGCGCTCATTGAGCGGAGAAGCATTTTCCATGCTCTCAATCAAAAGGCGGTGGCTCGCCGCGTTGCCAAGCAGCTCGGGAAACGGTATGAAGAGCTGAACCTTATTGTCGCCCATATGGGCGGCGGAATTACCGTCGGCGCCCATAAAAAAGGCCGGGTAGTCGATGTTAATAACGGATTGGACGGCGAAGGTCCGTTTAGCCCGGAACGCGCTGGCACCGTGCCCGCTGGCGACCTCGTTTCTTTATGTTTCTCCGGTGAATACTTCCGAGATGAAGTAATGAGCATGATTGTCGGCAAAGGCGGGCTAGTCGGTTACCTTGGCACCAATGATGCGGTAAAAGTGGAAAAAATGATTGAAGAGGGCGATGAAAAGGCGAAGCTAGTATATAGCGCAATGGCCTATCAAGTGGCAAAAGAAATCGGAGCGGCAAGCGCTGTATTGGCGGGAAAAGTCGACGCGATTATTTTAACGGGCGGCCTTGCCTACGGAAAACAGTTTGTGAAGGAAATCAGCGATCGCGTTCACTGGATTGCCGATGTGATTGTTCACCCTGGTGAAAACGAGTTGCGAGCGCTTGCGGAAGGGGCGTTGCGCGTGTTGCGCGGCGAAGAAAAAGACAAAGTATATCCGGGCGGGAATGTGGCACACACAACCGTTTTGCGATAGAAAGGAGAAAACGATATGGCAAAAGAATATGATCTCGTCATCCTTGGCGGCGGCACGGGAGGATATGTGGCGGCGATTCGCGCTTCCCAGCTAGGGTTAAAAACAGCCGTTGTCGAAAAAGGCAAGCTGGGCGGAACGTGTCTGCATGCCGGCTGTATTCCAAGCAAGGCGCTGCTTCGGAGCGCGGAAGTATACGCGCAAACGAAAAACAGCGAAACGTTTGGCGTCGTGGCAAGCGATGTACGCCTTGACTTCGCCAAAGTGCAGGCGCGCAAAGCAGCCATTATCGAGCAGCTCCATAAAGGCGTCCAGCACTTAATGAAAAAAGGAAAAATTGACGTCTATGCCGGAACTGGGCGCATTTTAGGTCCATCCATTTTCTCGCCGATGCCGGGGACGATTTCCGTGGAAATGAATGACGGTTCGGAAAACGAAATGCTCGTGCCGAAAAACGTCATCATCGCCACAGGTTCGCGCCCGCGAACGCTGCCAGGCCTTGACATTGACGGCAAATTGGTCATGACATCCGATGAAGCGCTGCAAATGGAAACACTTCCTTCTTCGATTATTATCGTCGGCGGCGGTGTCATTGGCATTGAATGGGCATCGATGCTGAATGATTTTGGCGTCGACGTGACGGTATTGGAATACGCCGAGCGCATTTTGCCGACGGAAGATCATGACGTCTCCAAAGAAGTGGAAAAGCTTTTAAAACGCCGCGGCATTACGATTGTCACAGGGGCAAAAGTCTTGCCGGAAACGTTGGAAAAAGGAAATGGTGTGACAATTCAAGCGGAGCATAATGGCGAGCAAAAAACGTTTACCGCCGAAAAAATGCTCGTCTCTGTTGGCCGTCAAGCAAACATTGAAGGAATCGGCATCGAAAATACCGATATTGTCGTCGAAAAAGGATTTATTCAAACGAACGAGTTTTACCAAACGAAAGAGTCGCATATTTATGCGATTGGCGATGTCATCGGCGGCTTGCAGCTAGCACATGTAGCGTCCCATGAAGGAATTGTTGCTGTCGAGCATATTGCCGGCCAAAATCCATCGCCGATCGACTATACCATGATTTCAAAATGCGTCTACAGCCGTCCGGAAGTCGCAAGCGTCGGCTTAACGGAAGAAGAAGCGAAAGCAAAAGGGTATGATGTCAAAGTCGGAAAATTTCCGTTTAAAGCGATCGGCAAAGCGCTCGTGTTCGGCGAAGCGGAAGGGTTCGTGAAAATCGTAGCCGATCAAAAAACGAACGACTTGCTTGGTGTTCATATGGTTGGCCCTCACGTCACCGATATGATTTCTGAAGCGGGATTAGCGCGCGTCCTGGATGCGACTCCGTGGGAAGTGGCGCATACGATTCATCCGCATCCAACGCTATCGGAAGCAATGGCGGAAGCGGTGCTCGCTGTTGATGGAAAAGCGATTCATTTTTAAGCGAATAAAAGGGAGGTTTTTTCGATGGCAGAAAATCGTCACCAAGCGTTAGGCTTAAGCGATGAGACGGTATTGCAAATGTATGAAACGATGTTGTTGGCCCGTAAAATCGACGAGCGTATGTGGTTATTAAACCGCGCTGGAAAAATTCCGTTCGTTATCTCTTGCCAAGGACAGGAAGCGGCACAAGTCGGCGCGGCGTTCGCCCTTGACCGTACGAAAGATTATGTATTGCCTTATTATCGCGATATGGGCGTCGTATTAACTTTTGGCATGACGCCAAGAGAACTGATGCTATCGGCCTTTGCGAAAGCGGAAGATCCAAACTCCGGCGGCCGGCAAATGCCAGGTCACTTCGGGAAAAAGAAAAACCGTATTGTAACCGGCTCATCTCCCGTAACGACGCAAGTGCCGCATGCAGTTGGCATCGCGCTAGCGGCGAAAATGGAAAAGAAAGATTTTGTTGCGTTTGTGACGTTCGGAGAAGGATCATCGAACCAAGGCGATTTCCATGAAGGTGCCAACTTTGCCGGCGTGCATAAATTACCTGTTATTTTCATGTGCGAAAATAACAAATACGCGATTTCCGTGCCAATTTCCAAACAATTGGCGTGCGAAAAAGTATCGGACCGGGCCATCGGCTACGGCATGCCGGGCTATACGGTAGACGGAAACGATCCGCTTGAAGTGTACAGAGTTGTCAAAGAAGCAGCAGACCGCGCCCGCCGCGGCGAAGGACCGACATTGATTGAAACGGTTTCCTATCGTTTAACCTCTCATTCTTCCGATGACGACCAACGAGCATACCGTTCCGAAGAAGAGTTAGAAGAAGCGCGTGCCAAAGACCCGATTATTTCCTTCGCGAAATATTTGAAAGAAGTCGGTGTATTGACAGATGAATTGGAGAAAGAAATTCACGACCGCGTCATGAAGCAGGTGAACGAAGCGACGGATTATGCAGAAAAAGCGCCGTATGCGGAACCAGAACATGCCTTAAAGTACGTATACGCAGAGAAGTAAGGGGGAATGGACGATGCCAGTGATTTCCTATATTGATGCTGTGACGATGGCGATTCGTGAAGAAATGGAACGCGACCCGCGCGTTTTCGTATTAGGGGAAGACGTGGGCAAAAAGGGCGGAGTATTTAAAGCGACGAAAGGATTGTATGAACAGTTCGGCGAAGAGCGCGTCATTGACACTCCATTGGCCGAATCCGCGATCGTTGGCGTCGGAATTGGCGCGGCGATGTACGGACTGCGTCCGATTGCCGAAATTCAATTTGCCGATTTCATCATGCCGGCGGTCAACCAAATTATTTCCGAAGCGGCGCGCATTCGCTACCGCTCGAACAACGACTGGAACTGCCCGATTGTCATTCGCGCCCCGTATGGCGGCGGCGTTCACGGCGCATTATACCATTCGCAATCGGTGGAAGCGATTTTTGCGAACCAGCCAGGTTTAAAAATTGTCATGCCATCGACGCCATATGATGTCAAAGGATTGTTAAAAGCGGCAATCCGTGATGAAGACCCGGTTCTTTTCTTTGAACATAAACGCGCGTATCGTTTAATTAAAGGTGAGGTGCCAGAAGACGATTACGTATTGCCAATCGGCAAAGCCGACGTTAAACGCGAAGGCGACGATATTACCGTCATCACGTACGGATTATGCGTTCATTTTGCGCTGCAGGCGGCAGAACGAGTAGCGCAAGACGGCATTTCCGCGCACATTCTTGATTTGCGTACGGTATATCCGTTAGATAAAGAAGCAATTATCGAAGCGGCAAGCAAAACGGGAAAAGTGCTGCTGATTACGGAAGATAACAAAGAAGGAAGCGTTATGAGCGAAGTGGCCGCCATTATCGCCGAACATTGCTTGTTTGATTTAGACGCGCCAATTATGCGCCTTGCCGGCCCGGACGTCCCGGCGATGCCATACGCGCCGACGATGGAAAAATTCTTTATGGTCAATCCGGATAAAGTCGAAAAAGCGATGCGCGAGCTAGCGGCGTTTTAAGCAGCGGGATTTTTGTGATTCAAAACGCAGATTTGAACGGAGATAGGAGGTTATCCCACGTGGCAATTGAACAACTTACCATGCCCCAGCTCGGGGAAAGCGTCACCGAAGGCACGATTAGCAAATGGCTCGTTTCCGTCGGCGACAGAGTCAATAAATACGATCCGATCGCCGAAGTCATGACCGATAAAGTAAACGCCGAAATTCCTTCCTCCTTTACGGGCGTGATCAAAGAAATCATCGCCAATGAAGGGGAAACGCTGCCGGTTGGCGCCGTGATTTGTACGATCGAAGTGGAAGGCGAAGGTACAGCAACGGAAACGAAACAAGAGGAAACACCGAAAGCAGAAGAGACAAAAGGAGAAGCCGTCCAAGCGCCGAAAAAAGCGGATCGGGCCAATAAAGGCCGCTATTCGCCAGCCGTTCTTCGCCTCGCTCAAGAACATAATATTGATTTGGAGCAAGTGCAAGGAACGGGATTGGGCGGACGGATTACACGCAAAGATTTGTTAAAACTTATCGAATCCGGAAATATTCCGAAAGCCGGTGGGCAGCCAGCTGCTTCGGCCCAGCCTGCACCGCAGCCAACACCTATGCAAGAAGCGCCGAAAGCAGAACCCGCAGCTGTTCCAAAACAGGCGGCGACAAGCGTTCCTGTTCATGCAGGCGACATCGAAATTCCAGTCACCCCTGTGCGCAAAGCGATCGCCACGAACATGCTTCGCAGCAAACACGAAGCGCCGCACGCCTGGACGATGGTCGAAGTCGATGTGACGAACTTAGTGGCATACCGCGACTCAATCAAAGACGAATTCAAAAAACGCGAAGGTTTCAATTTAACATATTTTGCCTTCTTCGTCAAAGCGGTCGCGCAAGCATTGAAAGAATTCCCACAAATCAATTCGATGTGGGCAGGCGACAAAATTGTCCAGAAAAAAGACATCAACATCTCCATTGCGGTCGCGACAGACGATGCGTTATTCGTGCCAGTCATTAAGCACGCCGACGAAAAATCGATCAAAGGCATCGCACGCGAAATCGCCGAGCTGGCCGCAAAGGCGCGCGCCGGCAAACTCCGCCCGGAAGACATGCAAGGCGGCACGTTTACGGTAAACAACACCGGCTCGTTCGGCTCGGTGCAATCGATGGGCATCATCAACTATCCGCAAGCGGCGATTTTGCAAGTCGAATCGATCGTCAAACGCCCGGTTGTCAAAGACGGCATGATCGCGATTCGCGACATGGTGAACTTGTGTTTGTCGCTTGACCATCGCGTCTTAGACGGCTTAATTTGTGGCCGCTTCCTGGCGCGTGTCAAAGAGATTTTGGAAAACGTATCGAAAGACAATACGCCGATTTATTAATGGAAGAACCCCACCGCAAATTTGTTTGTGGTGGGGTTTTTCGTGCTATAATATTTTTTAAATGAAATTTGATGAGTTTAGGCTTTGTCTTCTCGCAAACGTTTTTGTTCATTGCTAGAATGATGCACATATACTACAATAAAAATATCAGTAATATTTTTAAAAGTGCAAAAGAAAGCGATTTCTTATGGATGGGGGAAAGCGCTGAAAAGGGGGAAAGCATAGTGAGTGACATTTCGACGATGAAAAACGAGACATTTCCCATTCCGAGCTTCGAGGAGTGGAAACAGGAAGTTGAAAAATCATTAAAAGGAAAACCGTTTGAAAAATTGTATTCGACTACATATGAAAATATCACGATTCAGCCTATTTATACGCGCCATGACGTAGAGAAGCTTGCCTACACCGAACAGTATCCGGGCTTTGCCAACTACGTCCGCAGCACCAGACCGAACGGCTATATCAAAGAGCCTTGGAAAGTAAGCCAGGAGATTTCTGCAAGCAGTCCGACCGAGTGGAACGAGATCGTCAAGCATGATTTGGAAAAAGGGCAAACAGAAATCCATATCGTGTTGGAGCGGCTAGGGTTTCCAGTAACATCGCTTGACGATATCGAAGCCATGTTTTCCGATATTTCTTTGGATAAATATTCGCTTCGCGTCGATGCGGGGGCACAATCGCTTTCGTTTTTGGCGCTGTTTGCCGCTTATTTGCAACAACGGCAAATACCGTCTGATGCGGTGCACGGAACGATTGGGATGGATCCTATCGGTACACTGGCGGAAAAAGGACAGCTTCCGATTTCACTTGCGGCATTGTACGACGTGATGGCCGCTGTGACGAAGTGGGCGCAAGAACATATGCCAAACGTAAAGACGGTCATTGTTCGCGGCGAGCCGTATCATAACGGCGGAGCAAACGCGGTGCAAGAGCTGGCCTTTGCCTTTGCGACCGCGGTGGAATATATCCGTGCCTGCTTGGATAGAGGATTTGCGATTGATGCCATTGCGCAGCGTATCCAGTTTTCGTTCTCTGTCGGCTCCAACTTTTTTATGGAAATCGCCAAGCTCCGCGCGGCAAGGCTTATTTGGTCCAATATTGCCAAAGCGTTTGGCGGCAGTGAGTCATCACAAAAAATCGCGATGCATGCACGTACGTCCTATTTTACGAAAACGGTATACGATCCGTATGTCAACATGCTTCGCGCGGCGGCCGAGGCGTTCGCGGCAACGGTCGGCGGTGCGGACAGCCTGCACGTTTCTCCGTTTGACGAGGCGATCGGACCGTCAGACGAATTTTCGCGGAGAATCGCCCGCAACACACAGCTGATTTTGTTGGAAGAAGCGCATATCGCC
Organism: Saccharococcus thermophilus; assembly: GCF_011761475.1. Lineage (NCBI taxonomy): Bacteria > Bacillati > Bacillota > Bacilli > Caryophanales > Anoxybacillaceae > Saccharococcus > Saccharococcus thermophilus. The sequence goes on along the minus strand of NZ_JAASRS010000001.1, from coordinate 1,754,147 downwards.
AATGTCATTGACCCGGCCGGCGGTTCGTACTATGTAGAAACGTTGACGGCGCAAGTGGCAGAAGAAGCGTGGAAGCTGTTCCAGCAAATCGAAGCAAAAGGCGGCATTGTTCAGGCGCTCGTGGACGGCTTTGTGCAAGAGCAAGTGGAAGCAGTCGCAAGGAAGCGCAAGAAAAACGTTGAAACGCGAAAAGAAAAAATTGTCGGCACCAATTTTTACGCGAACTTGGCGGAAGCACCGGTAGAAAAAACGAAGATAAGCAATGAACATCATCGGTCTTCTTCCGTCATCAACAAAGAGCATGTCGCCGTGCTGCAAGCGGGCTTTGCCAATCAGCAATGGATCGAAACGGCAATGGACATGGCTTTGCGTCGAGCAACCGCTCGGGAAATCGAAGCGGCATTAAAAGCAGAGGAAGCGTCCATCCATGTCCAGCCGATTGCACAATGGCGCCTTGCCGAACCGTTCGAACGGCTGCGCCAAGCTGCCGAAGTGCATCTGGAAAAATACGGAACGCGTCCTGCCGTTCATCTCATCAATATCGGGAACATTCCAAACTATAAAGCGCGCGCGGATTTTATTACTGGCTTTTTTGAAGCCGGCGGCATGGCGGTTGAAAAAAGCGAAGGCGTTCATAGCGCAGAGGAAGCGGTATCCAAAGCAATCAACGCAAACGGGACGCATTATGTTATTTGCGGCTCGGATGAAAGCTATATCGATATGGTTCCTGCGATCGCCAAAGCGTTCAAGCAAGCACAACCAAACGCCAAGCTGTATGTCGCCGGAAAACAGCCGGCCGATGTCGAACAGACTTTTATCGAGGCCGGGGTCGATGGCTTTATCCATATCGGTTCGAACTGTTATGAAACGATTGTATCGTTTATGAAAGAGATGGGGGTGGCCCTCAATGAGTAAACATGTCGATTTTGCAAACCTTTCGCTCGAAATCACAAAACAAACGGCAGATGAGCAACAATGGAAACAGGCGATTGAAGAAAAGGTGCGGGCATCGATCGATGACCTGCTGTTTCAAACGAATGAGCACATTGCCGTCAAGCCGCTTTATACGAAAAAAGATATCGAAGGTTTTGATTTTCTTGATTATATGCCGGGAATTCCGCCGTATTTGCGCGGGCCGTATCCGTCGATGTATGTGAATCGGCCGTGGACGATCCGGCAATACGCGGGATTTTCGACAGCGGAAGAAAGCAATGCCTTTTACCGCCGCAATTTGGCGATGGGGCAAAAAGGGCTGTCCGTTGCCTTTGACCTTGCCACCCACCGCGGCTATGACTCCGACCATCCGCGCGTCGTCGGCGATGTCGGCAAAGCGGGGGTGGCGATCGATTCAGTTTTAGATATGAAAATTTTGTTTGACGGCATTCCGCTTGACCAAATGTCGGTGTCGATGACGATGAACGGGGCGGTGCTGCCGATTATGGCGTTTTATATTGTCACGGCCGAAGAGCAAGGAGTCACGCAAGATAAACTTTCTGGGACGATTCAAAACGATATTTTAAAAGAATATATGGTGCGCAACACTTACATTTATCCTCCGGAAACGTCGATGCGCATCATCGCGGACATTTTTGAATACACTTCAAAATACATGCCAAAGTTTAACAGCATCAGCATTTCCGGCTACCATATGCAAGAAGCGGGAGCGCCGGCCGATATTGAATTGGCGTATACGCTCGCAGACGGATTGGAGTACGTGCGCACTGGCTTAAAAGCAGGAATTGACATCGACTCCTTTGCGCCACGGCTTTCCTTCTTCTGGGCGATCGGCATGAACTATTTCATGGAAGTGGCGAAAATGCGCGCGGCGCGCATCATGTGGGCGAAAATGATGAAAACGTTCAATCCGAAAAACCCGAAATCGCTCGCATTGCGGACGCACTCGCAAACATCGGGGTGGAGCTTGACCGAGCAAGATCCGTTTAACAATGTCGTACGCACGTTGATTGAGGCACATGCGGCGGCGCTCGGCCATACGCAGTCGCTCCATACGAACGCGCTCGATGAAGCGATCGCGCTTCCAACCGATTTCTCGGCGCGCATTGCCCGCAATACACAGCTGTATTTGCAGGATGAAACAGGCATCTGCAATGTCATCGATCCGTGGGCCGGCTCCTACTACGTAGAGACGTTAACGAACGAATTAATGAACCGCGCGTGGAAGCATATTGAAGAAATCGAAAGCCTTGGCGGCATGGCGAAAGCGATTGAAACGGGAATCCCGAAAATGCGCATTGAAGAAGCGGCGGCAAGACGCCAAGCACGCATCGACTCCGGTGTGGAAACGATTATCGGCGTCAATAAATATCGTCCGGAAAAAGAAGAACCGATTGAAATTTTAGAAGTGGACAATACGGCGGTGCGGATGCGCCAGATTGAAAGATTAAAACAGCTTCGCGCCTCGCGCGACGAGCAAAAAGTACAAGAGGCGCTTGACGCGATCACGAAAGCGACGGAAACAGGAGAAGGAAACTTGCTTGAATTGGCCGTACAGGCAGCGCGCGTCCGCGCGACATTAGGCGAAATTTCATATGCGATTGAAAAAGTGGCGAAGCGCCATAAAGCGATGATCCGCTCGGTCAGCGGCGTGTACAGCTCCGAATTCCAAAATGAAGAGCAATTTGAACGCGTCAAAAAAATGACCGCTGAATTTTATGAATTGGAAGGGCGCCGCCCGCGGATTATGATCGCGAAAATGGGACAGGACGGCCACGACCGCGGGGCGAAAGTGATCGCGACGGCGTTTGCCGATTTAGGATTTGACGTTGACATCGGCCCGTTGTTCCAGACGCCGGAAGAAACGGCGCGCCAAGCGGTCGAAAACGATGTCCATGTCGTCGGCATCAGCTCGCTTGCCGGCGGGCATAAAACGTTGCTGCCGCAACTGGTAGAAGAACTGCGCAAGCTTGGCCGCGAAGATATTATCGTTGTCGTCGGCGGCGTCATTCCGCCGCAAGATTATGAGTTTTTATACCAACACGGCGCGTCTGCGATTTTCGGACCTGGTACAGTCATTCCAGTTGCCGCCGAAAAAGTGCTAGAAGAAATTTATAAACGTCTCGGTTACGAGGAAGTGAGCCAATGAGCGACGAACGAACACATCGTCCCGAATGGGTGGAAGAGGATAGGAAAGGCGAATTTGCCACCATGTATGTGAAAGCGGCCCCTCCGTCCGCCCCAAAGCGGTGGGTGAAACGAAAAGAGCGATCCGTCGAGGAATATGTCAACGGCGTGTTAAACAATGACCGCACGATTTTGGCGCAGGCGATCACTTTGGTGGAAAGCAACGCATCAAAGCATATGGACATCGCCCAGCAAGTGCTAAATAAACTTTTGCCGCATGTCGGCAAGTCGGTCCGCATCGGCATCACCGGCGTGCCGGGAGCGGGGAAAAGCACGTTCATCGAAGCGTTCGGCACGTTTTTATGCGAAAAAGGCCATCGCGTCGCCGTGCTGGCAGTTGACCCAAGCAGCTCCATTACCGGCGGCAGCATTCTTGGCGATAAAACGAGGATGGAAACGCTGGCCCGCCATCCGCGCGCCTTTATCCGCCCGTCGCCATCAGGCGGAGCGCTTGGCGGCGTGCACCGCAAAACGCGGGAAACGATGATGCTTTGCGAAGCGGCGGGCTATGACATTATTTTGGTGGAAACGGTCGGCGTCGGACAAAGCGAGTTTGTCGTCCGCGGCATGGTCGATTTCTTTTTAATGCTGGTGCTGACCGGAGCAGGTGACGAACTGCAAGGAATGAAGCGTGGAATTATGGAATTGACCGATGCGATTGTGATTAACAAAGCAGACGGAGACAATAAGCCGAAAGCGCTGGCTACGCAAAAAGAGTATAATCAGATTCTTCATTATTTGCGTCCCGCAACGCCGGGGTGGGAGACAAAAGCATATACATGCTCGGCGCTTTTCGGAGAAGGCATCGAAGAGATTTGGAACGTGATTGAGAAGTTTGTGGAAACGACGAAACGGTCGGGCGTGTTTGACATGCGCCGCCGCCATCAGCAAAAAGACTGGATTTATTCGATGATTAAAGATTATCTTGAGACGAGCTTCTTTTCCCACCCGGCAGTCAAAGAGAAGCTTCCGATAATCGAAAATAATGTCATTTCCGGAACGCAATCCGTCACTTCCGCGGTGCGGGAGCTTATCCAAGTGTATGAAAGTAGGGAATCGTAAAAAAATGTGATACGATATAAAGAAGGAGGTGCATGTGATGTTCCAATTCCCGCTTTACAATGATATTGTCGAACAATCCCGCCGCGAAATCGTCGAAGCGGGGTTTGAAGAATTGCGGACCCCAGAAGAAGTTGATGCCGCATTTAAGCGTCCAGGCACAACGCTTGTCATGATCAACTCGGTGTGCGGCTGTGCCGGCGGCATCGCGCGTCCGGCCGCGGCGCATGCGATTCATTATGATAAGCGCCCTGACCATCTCGTCACCGTCTTTGCCGGGCAAGATAAAGAAGCGACGGCAAGGGCGCGCGAATATTTTGAAGGACAGCCGCCTTCTTCGCCATCGTTCGCGCTTTTAAAAGACGGCAAGTTTTGCATGATGATTCACCGTCATGAAATTGAAGGCCATGAACCAATTGAAGTCGTGCAAAAGCTGCAGGCGGCGTTTGATCAATATTGTGATGAAGTATAACGGAGCTGAATTTTTCAGCTCCGTTATTTATTTTATTTGTTTGTTATTTTCAAAAAGTAAAAATGGTTTATTTATAATTAAAAAATTAATTGCATAATTATTACTTCGTGTGTTAATATACAAAACATAGAATATTATTCAAAAACAAGATTTGTATTTCCAATCTTCAAATCTATTTCACAATATTATAAAAATTATTTAAATTTTTTGAGCAGAGAGGGAGAGACATCGTATGAAAAAATCGTTGATGCTTTTTATTGCTAGCATTCTATTCATTGGTTTGCTCTCGGCATGTGGCACAGGGGGAGAGCAGAAAAACGGAAGCGAAGAACAGAAAAAAGTACTAAAAATGGGCACTTCCGCCGACTATGCGCCATTTGAATATATTGATACGACGAAAGGGAATGACATTATTGGCTTTGATGTCGATTTGGCGAAAATGATCGCGAAAGAATTGGGATATGAAATTCAAATCGTTGATATGGACTTTAGCGGTCTTATCCCAGCACTGCAGTCAGGAAAAGTAGATTTTGTGTTAGCGGGAATGACGCCGACGGAAAAACGCAAGAAAAGTGTTGATTTCTCGGATGTGTATTATGTAGCGCGAAACATGATCGTTTCCAAGAAAGGAAGCGGCATTAAAACGGTCGAAGATTTAAAAGGAAAAACGGTTGGTGTTCAAACGGGCTCGATTCAAGAAGAAGAAGCAAATAAAATTGCAAAGACAGTTGACATGAAAATTGAAAGCCGCAACCGCATTCCAGAGTTAATTCAGGAGATTCAAGCAGGGCGCTTCGATGCAGCGATTATTGAAAATACAGTCGCAAAAGGGTATTTGAAAAATAGCAATGGCAAATTAGAAGGTCACACGATTCCAACAAGCGAACAAGAAGCAGGCTCCGCTATCGCCTTCCCGAAAGGCAGCAAGCTTCGCGATGAATTTAACAAAGTGTTGCAAGAAAAAATGAAAAACGGCGAAGTGGACAAGTTGATTAAAAAATGGTTTGACCAATAAAGTTATACGTTCAAAAAGGATTTCCTTTTTGAACGTTTTCACTATGTTGCAAGGAAGGATGAAGGCTCACGTGAACTTAGATTTTTCGCAAATTATTCCATCAATTCCATATATATTGAAAGGAATCGCAGTTACATTAAAAATTGTCGTTTTTGCGGTGTTGTTAGGATTTGTGCTTGGAGTTATTTTAGCGTTAATGAAGATTGGCAAAATGAAGGTTTTGACATGGTTTGCCGACGCGTATACATCCGTATTTCGCGGCACGCCGCTTGTATTGCAGCTTGTGCTCATTTATTTTGGCATTCCACAGCTCACTGGTGTAGATATCGGACCGTTTCCCTCAGCGGTTATCGCGTTCGGGTTAAACTCTGCCGCCTATGTCTCGGAAATCATCCGCGCCGGCATTTTAGCCGTTGATAAAGGGCAGCGGGAAGCGGCGCTGGCGCTTGGTGTTCCGTACAAGCTAATGATGCGTGATATTATTTTGCCGCAAGCGTTGAAAAATATTTTGCCGGCACTGATGAATGAATTGATTACATTAACGAAAGAATCTGCGGTCGTAACGGTAATTGGAGAGATGGATGTCATGCGGCGTGCTTACATCGTTGGCGGACAAGTTTATCGGTATATTGAGCCGCTATTGATTGCTGGATGTATTTACTACGTTTTAGTCATGCTTCTTACGCTGCTTGGCAAAGCGTTAGAAGGGAGATTGAGAAAAAGTGATTAAAGTCGAGGATTTGCATAAATCGTTTGGAAAATTAGAAGTATTAAAAGGAATTACGACAACGATTAAGCAAGGCGAAGTAGTGGCGATTATCGGTCCATCCGGGTCAGGAAAATCCACGTTTTTACGCTGCTTAAACTTGTTGGAAGAACCGACGCGGGGAAGAATTTGGATCGGTGACGAGGAAATTACGGATAAAAAAACAAACATTATGAAAGTGCGACAGCATGTCGGCATGGTGTTTCAACATTTTCATCTGTTTCCTCATATGACCGTGCTTGAAAATGTCACGTATGCGCCAACTAAAGTAAAGGGAATGACAAAAGCCGAAGCGGAAGCGAAAGGCATCGAACTGTTGAAAAAGGTCGGATTGGAACAAAAGGCAAACGAATATCCAAGCCGGCTGTCGGGAGGCCAAAAACAGCGCGTAGCGATTGCGAGGGCGCTTGCCATGTCGCCGGATGTAATGTTGTTTGACGAACCAACGTCAGCGTTGGATCCGGAAATGGTCAAAGAAGTGCTTGAAGTCATGAAGTCGCTTGCCCATACGGGAATGACGATGGCGATTGTTACGCACGAAATGGGCTTTGCCCGCGAAGTTGCCGACCGGGTGTTGTTTTTAGACGGCGGCCAGCTCATCGAGGACGCGCCTCCGCAAGAATTTTTCACATCTCCGAAAAGCAAGCGGGCTCAAGAATTTCTTGAAAAGATGCTATAATAAAGTACAATAAAAAGATGGTCCCTTGGATCATCTTTTTTACTTTTTTAAGCAGGAGAATGAAAAAATGGTGAAGATTGGATATCGCACAGCGAAAACAGCAATAGGCACCGCGCTTTCAATTAGCATCGCTCAGCTAGTGGGATTACATAATTTTGCCTCTGCCGGCATTATTACGATTTTATGCATTCAAGTCACGAAAAAACGATCGATGCAAACGGCATGGGCGCGATTTGTCGCCTGTGTCGTAGCGATGTTGTTTTCTTATATCTTTTTCCAGGGAATCGGCTATTATCCGTTTACGGTCGGACTAATGCTTCTCTTTTTTATTCCGACGACCGTATGGCTAAAAGTAAATGAGGGGATCGTCACCAGCTCGGTCATTATTCTCCATTTGTACGCAGCGAGGCAATTTACATGGCCCATCCTTCTTAATGAACTGCTGCTGATTATCATCGGTATTAGCGTGGCGCTGTTGATGAATATGTATATGCCGAGCGCAGAAAAGAAGCTAAAGGAATATCAGCGCATTGTTGAAGATTTATTTCGCATTATTTTAAAAGAGATTGTCCGCTATTTGCGCACGAATGAAATGGATTGGGACGGAAAAGAATTGCCGCTCGCGGCCGAGATGCTGCAGCAGGCAAAGTTATTGGCGCTGCGCAATGTTGAAAACCGCATGCTGCGGAATGAGGACGAAGACGAATATGTTCATTATTTTCGCATGCGGGAAAGGCAGCTCGAAATTATAGAAAGGGTGCTGCCGCTTGTCACTTCGCTGACGTATACGGTAGAGCAGCGCATGATGATCGCCGATTTTATCGACAAATTAAGCGATGCCATTCATCCGGGCAATACGGCCGACCGTTTTCTCCGCGAGCTTTATGATATGCGAAAACGGTTTGAAACGATGCCGCTTCCAAAAACACGCGAAGAATTTGAAGAACGAGCCGCGCTATTGCATTTGGTAAAAGAGTTAGAGCAATATTTAATTATTAAAAGTCAATTTCGCGTATCGGAAAGGAAAAATTAAGCTTCCGCTGCAATGGGAGAGCGATGCATGCTTGCGCCGCTTTTGTTTCACACTATAACAAAATAACGGAAAAAGGGTGAAACAAAATGATACGCCTTCTGCTAGCAGCCATGTTGTTCGTTTCTTCGTTCTTGTCGTTTCTTGACTCTTTTGCAGCGGAAACTACTCCGTTTATTATTATCAATAAGACAACAAATAAACTGGCCTTTATCCGTAACGGGAAAATTGAAGCGGTATATCCGGTGGCGACTGGCTTCAATGCGTCATTAACGCCGGAAGGGCTGTTCACCGTGACGGTAAAAGCGAAAAATCCGTATTACCGCAAGAAAAACATTCCAGGTGGTGCGCCGAACAACCCGCTTGGAACAAGGTGGATCGGTTTTAATGCGCGAGGAACGGATGGCCGCGTATACGGAATTCACGGCACCAATAACCCGGCATCGATTGGCAAATACGTATCGCAAGGCTGTGTGCGCATGTACAATGGCGACGTGGAGCAACTATATGAAAAGGGGCCGATTGGCACAAAAGTGCTGATTATCCGCAGCAATGAATCGTTTTATACCATTGCCAAGCGATACGGCGCGCTTTGACGAAAAGGCAAGCTTCCTCATCACGGAGCTTGCCTTTTTTGTTCGGACAAAGCGACCGATGAGCCAGGATGGCGACATTTCGCCGTTGCCCACAGGACGTGGGCAGCCTTTAGGCGAAATTGGGGCGCCCTGCGCTTTTCTTATTAAAACCACATGCTAATGCCGGCTAAAATCGTTGTAATGAGCATGGAAATCAGCATTAAATAAACGACCCATTTTTGTGTTTTTCGGGACATTGTGCTTCCTCCCTTTTGCAAGACAAACATTTCTCCTTTTCATTGTACAGTGGCGGAAAAAGAGGGACAAGGGAAAAACTTGTCCATGATTGTCATGAAAAAGCAGGATTTTTTGTCGAAAGCGCGAAATATATTTAATGTTTGTACTATTTTAACAGCAAAGGGGATTGACGATGAACGTAAAAAAAGTGGATCATGTCGGCATTGCCGTTAAGTCGCTCGAGAAAGCGCTGCCATTTTATGTCGATGTACTGCAGTTGCCATTTCTAGGCATAGAGGAAGTCGAATCGGAAAAAGTAAAAGTTGCTTTTTTAAAAGCAGGAGAAACGAAAATCGAACTGCTCGAGCCGACATCGCCGGAAAGCGCGATTGCGAAATTTATTGAAAAGCGCGGCGAAGGGATTCATCATGTCGCACTTGGAGTGGATGATATACAGGAGCGGATCAATGAACTGAAGGAAAAGGGAATCCGCATGATTCAAGAGACGCCAAAACGCGGCGCCGGCGGGGCGCTTGTCGCTTTTATGCATCCGAAATCGACCGAAGGAGTTTTGTACGAACTTTGCGAGAGAAAGGATGCGGAGGTGTAAGCGATGGCTGATATGTACGACAAAATTAATGAACTCTATGACCGGCGCCGCGAAATCGAGCTTGGCGGCGGCGACGATAAAATCGAAAAGCAGCACGCCAAAGGAAAACTGACCGCGCGCGAACGCATTGATTTGCTTCTCGACGAAGGGACGTTTGTCGAGTTGAATCCGTTTATTGAACATCGTTGCACCGATTTTGGTCTTGACGGAAAAAAAGGCCCGGGAGACGGCGTTGTGACCGGATACGGGAAAATCAACGGACGCACCGTATTTGTCTTTTCGCAAGATTTCACGGTATTCGGCGGTGCGCTTGGGGAGATGCACGCGAAAAAAATCGCCAACATTATGGATTTAGCCGCAAAAACAGGAGCGCCAGTCATCGGACTGAATGATTCCGGCGGCGCGCGCATTCAAGAAGGGGTATTATCGTTAGATGGATATGGGCATATCTTTTACCGCAACGCCATTTATTCCGGAGTTATTCCGCAAATTTCTGTCATTATGGGGCCGTGCGCCGGCGGAGCCGTCTACTCGCCGGCGATTACCGATTTTGTATTCATGGTCGAAAAGACGAGCCAAATGTTTATTACAGGACCGAAAGTGATCGAAGCGGTGACGGGGGAAAAAATTAGCGCCGAAGATTTAGGTGGTGCCCGCGTCCATAATACGATTAGCGGCAACGCTCACTTTTCCGGGGCAACCGAGGAAGAAGTGCTCCATCAAGTGCGGCAGCTATTAAGCTATTTGCCGCAAAACAGTCAAGAGAAGCCGCCGTTTGGTCCGATTCCAGGCGAAGACGACTATCGTCCCGATTTAGCCGATGTCGTGCCGATTGATGCGGTCCGGCCGTATGACGTACGCAACGTCATTTTGCAGGTCGTCGATGAAGGCTCGTTTATGGAAGTGCAAAAAAATTTCGCCAAAAACATCGTCATTGGCTTTGCCCGCATCAAAGGCGAGGTCGTCGGGTTGGTGTGCAACCAGCCGAAATTTATGGCCGGCGGGCTTGACATCGATTCGTCCGACAAAGCGGCGCGCTTTATCCGCTTCTGCGATTCGTTTAACATCCCGATTATTACGTTTGAAGATGTCACCGGCTTTTTCCCGGGCGTCAAGCAGGAGCACGGCGGCATCATCCGCCACGGCGCGAAAATTTTGTACGCGTATTCCGAAGCGACGGTTCCGAAAATTACCGTCATTTTGCGGAAAGCATACGGAGGCGCGTACGTGGCGCTCAACAGCAAGTCGATCGGCGCCGATGTCGTCTACGCGTGGCCGAACGCCGAAATCGCCGTGATGGGGCCGCAAGGAGCTGCGAACATTATTTTTGCCAGCGAAATCGAAAACAGCCCGAATCCGGAAGAAACGCGGGCACAAAAGATTGAAGAATACCGGCAAAAGTTTGCCAACCCATATATCGCCGCCAAATACGGCATGATCGATGACGTCATCGACCCACGCGACACAAGAATTAAACTGATCCAAGCGCTCGAGATGCTTCGCAATAAACATGAAGAACGTCCGAAGAAAAAGCATGGCAATATACCGTTGTAAGACGATGAAACCCGCTGCCACCAGCATTGTGGCGGCGGGTTTGATTCATTCATGCTCAAATGTGATTTTTCACTTTGTCTATTTAGTTCGTGAATTTCTCTCGATAATATTATGATTCAGGAGTTAAACCCATAAAAACCCCTTGGTTTAGGGAATTTATGAAAAACCAACATTCCTTTTTCTTATTCTTTCATAACAATTTTTCGCAATCATTGACAAAATCGGGTATACTTTTAGGTGAGTACATAAGCAGGAGGAAGAACGAAGATGATCAATCAACAACGCTTAGTCGACGAATTTTTGGAACTCGTGCAAATCGATTCGGAAACAAAGCATGAGGGCGAAATCGCCAAAGTATTAAAGCAAAAATTTGAAGCGCTTGGACTGCATGTCATTGAAGACGACGCAGCGGCGAAAACCGGACACGGCGCCGGCAACTTAATTTGTACGTTAGAGGCGACAAAAGAAGGAGTAGACCCAATTTATTTCACGTCCCATATGGATACGGTCGTGCCGGGAAAAGGAGTAAAGCCGTCGATTCAAGACGGATATGTTGTCACTGATGGCACAACGATTTTGGGAGCGGACGATAAAGCGGGCCTGGCGGCGATGTTCGAAGCGATTCGTGTCTTAAAAGAGCAAAACATCCCGCACGGCACGATTCAATTTATTATTACGGTCGGGGAAGAATCCGGTCTTGTCGGAGCGAAAGCGCTTGATCCGTCATTGATTCAAGCGAAATTTGGCTATGCGCTAGACAGCGATGGCAAAGTTGGCAACATTGTCGTTGCCGCCCCGACGCAGGCAAAATTGAAAGTTGTCGTGCACGGAAAAACAGCGCATGCCGGTGTCGCACCGGAAAAAGGGGTATCGGCGATTACGATCGCTGCAAAAGCGATTGCAAAAATGCCGCTTGGACGCATTGATGAAGAAACGACGGCAAATATCGGCCGTTTTGAAGGCGGAACACAAACAAATATCGTTTGCGACCGCGTTGATATTTTAGCGGAAGCGCGCTCCTTAGTGCCGGAAAAAATGAAAGCGCAAGTCGCGAAAATGAAAGAAGCGTTTGAAACGGTTGCGGCAGAAATGGGCGGACGCGCTGAAGTGGATGTGGAAGTGATGTATCCGGGCTTTAAGTTCGGCGACGGCGACCACGTTGTCGAAGTCGCGAAACGCGCCGCGGCAAAAATCGGACGTCCATGTGAATTGCAGCGGAGCGGCGGCGGCAGCGACGCGAACGTCATTGCCGGTTTTGGCATTCCGACGGTGAACTTAGCGGTTGGTTATGAAGACATTCATACGACGAACGAACGCATGCCGATTGAAGAGCTTGTCAAATTAACGGAAATGGTTGTCGCAATCGTGGAAGAAGTAGCAAAATAATAACGGGGCATCCATGTTTGGATGCTCCTCTATATAAGAAATAGAGTTGTAGGCAATGAGGGGAGACGGTGGAATGAACAAGTTTGTCGTTTTTCAGCTTGAGCGTGAGCAATACGCTGTTCCGATTGAGTATGTGATTTCGATTGAAAAAATGACTGAACCGACCGTGATTCCGCAAATGCCCGATTATATGGTAGGGGTCGTCCGTATTCGCGGTGAATTAGTCCCGGTGTTGGATACACGCAAACTGCTGTACGAACGCCCATTTGAAGAAACGGACAAGACACGGCTTGTTGTCACCATGGTCGAAGATGTTTCAGTTGCCTTTATTGTCGACGAGGCGAAAGAGATTCTCGATATTCCAGAAGAAGCGATCAAGCAAGTAAATATGCTCGCCTATCGGCAAACGCCTTATTTCATAGGTGTAGCCAACTTGCCAGAGCGATTGATTACACTCATTGATCCGAACCAATTATTTGAAAGCTTAGAAGGAGCCAAGGCCATTAAGGAGCATGTACAAAACCACCGGTGACGGTGGCTTTTTTGTGTTGGATGTTTACTTCCAATAATCTTTTTTATTTCTAAGTTTATGGTTATGTTTTTATTGAGTTGTAAAAATATAACATACCGTATTATACAAAGAAATGATATATTCAGATATGAAGGTACCGTCAAGAATTTTGTGTAATGTAAATGGGGTAGGGTTTCTCTGAAATGGATTTGAATTGATAGGGGACTGATTTTCTCCACACAGGAGACTGAATATTCAGTCTCTTGTGTGGAAAGGGAGAATCCCCTTATTTTGTTTATTTACAATATTTGGTTAACAATAACGTTCTTCAAACATTCGTTGAAGGGCTTCCTGCGCTTCGGCAAATCCTCTTAACTTTCGCCCTGCCCATTTCTCATTAAAATCTTGGATGGTCAAATACACGACTTTTTCCGCGGCTTCTAAACTGCTCAAACTGTTCATCGGCTTTAGACGTTTCCGAATCTCTTTGATCGTTCGTTCGATGACATTCGTCGTGTAAATCACACTTCGAATACTGCTTGGATAATCCATAAATGTAAGGAGGACATCCAACTCATTGGCCCAAGATTGAACTTCTCTTGGATATTTGCTGGACCATTTCGACTCAAACTGTTGAAACATTTGTAACGCCATCTCCTTATTCGGCGCGCGATAAATCAGCTTGAGATCCTCGGCCACTTCGAATTGGTCTTTTTTCCGAACACGGCTGAGGGTGTTGCGGACTTTGTGCACGACACAGCGCTGCACATCGGCTTTCGGATACACCGCCTTAAAGGCTTCCTCCAGCCCCGGAAGGCCATCGAAGACGCCAAGAAGCACTTCCTTGACGCCTCTTTGGTAGAGGTGTTGAAGAATTTCCTGCCATCCATAGGCGCTTTCTTGTCCTCCCACGAAGAAATCCAGAATTTCTCGATACCCTTCTTCATTCACTCCTAACACCACATAAATGACTTCTTTCTCTACCGTATCGCGGCGAAGTTTCACGTACAAGCCGTCCAAATATAAGACAGAATAACGTTTGGATAGTGGACGATGGTGCCATTTCTCGATGTCTTCTTTCACGACATCGGTAATACGGCTGATCGTCGCTGGAGAATAAGCATTTCCTAGAATTCGTTCGATAAACTTGCCAATTTCCCGTGTACTCATGCCACTTTGATACATCCTAATGATGGCTTCCTCCAGCCAGCCGGTGTGGCGTTGATAAGGGGCAAACAACTGTGTTTGAAATTCCCCGTTTCGGTCTCTTGGAACCAAAAGACCCTCAATCCGGCCATATTGCGTATCTAGATTTCGCTGATAGTAGCCGTTTCTCATATTCGGCGTTCCAGCCTGTTCGATTTCGAGGAAATGTTTGATTTCTTCCCGCATAATCAGCTCTAATTTTTCCTTCACAAACTGACGAATGACACTTTCCAGTTGATTTGCCCAGTCGACATTCGGTATACTTCTTTTAGACATAGGTAGGGTACTCCTTTCTCTAAGATTTTTGGTCCAATCAGAGAATACCCTACCTTTTTTCTTTTGTTCTAGCAAAATGCTTTACACAAACTTTTATACATCATCGATATGAATGATTCAAAAATTTTTTGTAAAAATAAGGAAATAAATAAACTTCTATTTTATTTTAATGTATTTTTAATTTTAATATATGTATATTATTTTTTTGAGATAGGAGGGGCAGTATGGAATTTTTAATAAAAAAATTAAAAATATTTTTCAACTTACCTTATGTACTTTGGGTAACGAGAATGATGTATTATTTGCTCATATTGTTAGGTTTGTTAATGATTTATGGTTTTAAAATGACGAGTTCAAGCACTTATATTTATAACGAATTTTAAATAAGGGGGATGCAAATGGAATTATATGAAAAAATAAAAAGATGGGCACAATTAAACCCTGACCGTGTCGCCATTTCTTCTGGTGGAAGCGATTTAACGTATAGAGAAATTGAAGAATATTCAAACTCACTATCCATTTTTATATCAGAAAAAATGAAAGGAAATGAGCCAGTCATTGTATATGGACATATGGAACCGCTAATGGTAGTATGTTTTTTGGCATCGGTGAAATCTGGCCGGGCTTATATTCCGATCGATGCGAGCATTCCAGAAGAAAGAGTCAAAAAAATTATCGATGATTCGGGAGCAAAATTATTTTTATCGCCTGGCAGCATTCCGGCAAATCTAAAATTATACGATCATTTATTAATGCTAGAACATAATGAAATAGAAGATGCGATCGCTTCATATAAAGGAAAGCAGCCATCTAGTGAGCTATTTGTAAAAGGGGATCAAAACTTTTATATTATTTATACATCGGGCAGCACTGGAAATCCAAAAGGGGTTCAAATCACCTATAACAATTTAGCCAGCTTTGTGGAATGGATGGTTTCCGATTTCGGATTAAAAGAAAATCAAAGATTCTTAAATCAGGCACCTTTTTCTTTTGATCTGTCTGTAATGGATTTGTATCCTTGTCTATATTTAGGAGGAACATTATGGACCATTTCGAAGGATTTAATTGCCAATCCTAAATGGTTGTTCCAATCTTTAAAGGAATCCAATATCAATGTTTGGACTTCTACCCCTTCATTTGTTGAAATGTGTCTAATGGACCAACAATTTTCGGAGAAAATGATGCCGCACATGGAAACATTTTTATTTTGCGGAGAAATGTTGCCAAACGAAACAGCCCGCAAACTAAAAACAAGATTTCCAAATGCGGTTATTTATAACACATATGGACCAACCGAAGCAACGGTTGCAGTTACTAGCATCGAAATAACCGAAGCGATTTTAAATGAGTATCCATCACTGCCTGTTGGAACGCCAAAAAAAGATGTTGAAATACTGGTGATGGATGAAAACGGGAATGCGGTAAGCGAAGGTGAAAAAGGGGAAATCGTCATTATAGGTAAAAGCGTAAGCAAAGGATATTTTAATAATGAAAAATTAACGAAAAAATCATTCTTCCTCTATCATAATCAACCGGCATATAGAACAGGTGATATCGGTTATATAAAAAGTGGATGGCTGTTTTGTGCCGGAAGACTCGATTTTCAGATCAAACTCAATGGTTATAGAATGGAATTAGAAGAAATCGAAGTGCAATTAAGAAAACTTTCTTTAGTGGAAAGTGCGGTGATTGTGCCGATCTATAAAGATAACAAATGTCAATATTTAATGGCAGTAGTGGTGCCAAGGGAACACGAATTTGAAAAAGAATACCAATTAACAGCACATTTAAAGAAAGAACTGCAAAAACTGTTGCCAACGTATATGATTCCGAAAAAATTTGTATACGTATCTTCTTTGCCTATGACAAACAATGGGAAAGTAGACAGGAAAAAAATAGCGAATGAGGTCGGAGTATGATACCATATTCATCGTTTTACTTTTTTATCATACTTGGTGTTTTACTTATTCCAATTATCGTATTGGGATATAAAGAGAAAAGAAGCATGATATATTATTCGTTTGTTCATTGTATCATTCTTCTTTTAGTTTTTATATCTGACATCCATCAATTGATTTCTTTGGTGGTGTATATTTTTTGGCAAGTCCTATTAGTCCAATGGTATGTATCTTACCGAAAAGAAAAAAATGAAAGCTATGTATTTTATTTAGTCACTTTACTTTCGATTGTTCCTTTATTCTTGACAAAAATACTTCCGGTGTTTGAAATAAAAAATTTGGTGGGATTTTTAGGAATCTCGTATCTCACATTTAAAACGGTGCAAATGATCATCGATATACGGGATGGAGTCCTTAAAACATTGACAGTAAAGGAACAATTGGCCTTTCTATTATTTTTTCCAACGATATCATCAGGGCCAATCGATCGTTTTAAACGATTCAAAAAAGATATGGATACCATCCCAACAAAAGAAGAATACCGCCTTCTGTTATATCAAGGGATCAACAAAATCTTTTTAGGATTTTTATATAAGTTTATCATTGCTTACATGATCAACGAACGGATCATACAAACGCCTTTTATTCAAGATCATACACCACTTGCAAATTTTCTCTATATGTATGCATATAGTTTGTATTTATTCTTCGACTTTGCCGGATATAGTGCATTTGCAATTGGTGTAAGCTATATAATGGGGATCAAAACACCTGAAAACTTCAATCTTCCATTTATTAGTAAAAATATTAAAGATTTTTGGAATAGATGGCATATGTCGTTATCATTTTGGTTTAGAGATTATGTATATATGCGATTTGTATTATTCATGACAAAGAAAAAATGGATCAAAAATCGCTATGCCATTTCTTACATGGGATATTTCTTATTATTTTTATTAATGGGACTTTGGCATGGAATGGAACTTCACTATATCGCATATGGACTTTATCATGCATTGTTGATTATTTCTTTTGATTATTTCGAAAGGAAGAATAAACAATTTAAATTTTGGAAGAAAAATAAGATGACCAATATCATTTCGATCATCATAACGTTCCATGCTGTATGTTTTGGTTTCTTAATTTTTTCAGGCCGATTATTCTAAAAATGATGGATATGGAGGAAGATCAAATGAATATCAAAAATACGGTTCTTGAATTATTGGAAGAAATTTGCCAAACCGATGTTGTAAAAGAAAATTTGGATGTTGAATTATTCGAAGAAGGTTTGCTTGATTCATTTGGAACAGTATCTTTATTAGTTGGGATCGAAGAAAAGTTAGGAATCACAGTCGGAATATCTGAATTTGATCGCGAGCAATGGTCTACTCCTAATAAGATTATTGCCATATTGGAGAATTGGAAATGAAACAACCATCATTTAGCCCTTTAATAGCGGCTGTTTTGATTTTTTGTTTCATCATATTCATACCAAATCAATATTTGCTACCGATGGTCAATGACAAAACGATCGAACAAGCGGCAGTAGACCTAGATTTTGAAATGTTTCAAGGGGAAATTATACAGAAGAAAATGCTTGAAAATCCTAAATATTTACCGATATATGGTTCATCAGAATTATCAAGGCTTGATACATTTCATCCATCCAATTACTTTAAAGTAAATCCGATCGGAGTCACTCCTTTTCTAGTGGGAAGAGGGGGAACCCAATCATTTTTTCATTTTCTGAATTTCGCTAACCAAAAAGAAGGGTTAAAAAATAAAAAGATTATATTTATCCTTTCACCGCAATGGTTTGATAAACATGGAGTCAAGCAAGAAGTTTTCAGCTCTAACTTTTCTGCATTGCAGGCTTATAAGTTCGCCTTGGAACCAAAAGTGAGTGAAAGGCTGCAAATCGAAGGGGCTAAACGTCTGTTAACATTTGATGTTGTCAACAATGATAAAATGTTAAAGACTTTGTTGGAGGCAAAAATTCATAAAGATAAAAAGACGCAAATGAAGGCATTCATGATCAAACCATTTGCGTTTGCTTTCATGAAGATATTAGAAAAAAGGGATTTGTTAGACTCTATTTTTGGTGTGCACGTTACAAAACTTCATCCCCAACCTTCATTAATCAAAAATAAAACATGGGGAGAATTGGAAAAGAATGCATATGAAATGGCGAAACGCAATAGCACAAACAATCCATTTTACATCGACGATTTTTATTACAATCACAAAATTAAACCGAAAATAAATTGGTTAAAGGGTTATAAGAGACATGCAAGCTATTTAGTTTCTCCTGAATATCAAGATTTTCAAATGGTGTTAGATGTTTTAAAAGAAGCAAAAGCTAAACCTTTATTTGTATCTGTGCCTTTTAATGGTTATTGGTATGATTACATGGGATTAAGCAAAAAGGAACGAGAAGGTTATTACAAAAAAATAAAACAACAAATTGAAAAAGAAGGATTTCCGGTACTTGATTTAACCAATCATGAATATGATCCATACTTTTTAAAAGATACAATGCATTTAGGGTATAAAGGCTGGCTGCCGATTGATAAAGCAATCATTGAATTTGTCAAACATCCTTAAAATAACGGGATTCTGCTTCGAGGTGCAGTTGCTTTAACGTTTCAACAAATATGGGGTGCTATGTGTTGATAAAAAGAATGAAAAAGTAAGCAGCTGGATTTCAAGAAGCAAAATTCCCCTTAACGATGTATCATCGTTAAGGGGCTCTTTTTTGTAATGGAATATTGTCACTTTTCGTGATGTAACGGGCTAGTCAGACGATGAAGTACCATATATTTGATGTTTCGTTATTATTTTTGAGTTTTTCATCAA
Organism: Saccharococcus thermophilus; assembly: GCF_011761475.1. Taxonomy (NCBI): domain Bacteria; kingdom Bacillati; phylum Bacillota; class Bacilli; order Caryophanales; family Anoxybacillaceae; genus Saccharococcus; species Saccharococcus thermophilus. Next base: position 1,734,876 of record NZ_JAASRS010000001.1, on the reverse strand, counting down.
AAGATTACAATATGGTTTTTTGCCCATACATTTTTTTATTCCGCACATATCCTAAAACTAGGAAAGAGATAAACCCATTCTTTCCTAAATTGATGATCACATGGAAACCAAAAGGAGGAATTTTTCATGGACAGACAATTTGAAATGTATCCGGGCGGCGGATACTACCCGCATCATCATTATCCGTACCATCATTATCCGTACCATCATTATCCGTATCATCATTATCCGTATTATCATCACCACTATCACTACCCGCACTATCCGTATGGCCATCACTACGGCGAATATTAAGATGATTTTACAGAGTCCTGGGTTCAGGACTCTTTTTTACGAAACATCATGTTACGTTAAATTGAACCAAAACCTTCGACGCATTCCCCTTCTCTAGCGCGTAGTATTTAGGCGATGAGGTTTACAACTTGATATGATAAAATGAACGATGATGTATAAAAGTTTGTGTAAAGCATTTTGCTAGAACAAAAGAAAAAAGGTAGGGTATTCTCTGATTGGACCAAAAATCTTAGAGAAAGGAGTACCCTACCTATGTCTAAAAGAAGTATACCGAATGTCGACTGGGCAAATCAACTGGAAAGTGTCATTCGTCAGTTTGTGAAGGAAAAATTAGAGCTGATTATGCGGGAAGAAATCAAACATTTCCTCGAAATCGAACAGGCTGGAACGCCGAATATGAGAAACGGCTACTATCAGCGAAATCTAGATACGCAATATGGCCGGATTGAGGGTCTTTTGGTTCCAAGAGACCGAAACGGGGAATTTCAAACACAGTTGTTTGCCCCTTATCAACGCCACACCGGCTGGCTGGAGGAAGCCATCATTAGGATGTATCAAAGTGGCATGAGTACACGGGAAATTGGCAAGTTTATCGAACGAATTCTAGGAAATGCTTATTCTCCAGCGACGATCAGCCGTATTACCGATGTCGTGAAAGAAGACATCGAGAAATGGCACCATCGTCCACTATCCAAACGTTATTCTGTCTTATATTTGGACGGCTTGTACGTGAAACTTCGCCGCGATACGGTAGAGAAAGAAGTCATTTATGTGGTGTTAGGAGTGAATGAAGAAGGGTATCGAGAAATTCTGGATTTCTTCGTGGGAGGACAAGAAAGCGCCTATGGATGGCAGGAAATTCTTCAACACCTCTACCAAAGAGGCGTCAAGGAAGTGCTTCTTGGCGTCTTCGATGGCCTTCCGGGGCTGGAGGAAGCCTTTAAGGCGGTGTATCCGAAAGCCGATGTGCAGCGCTGTGTCGTGCACAAAGTCCGCAACACCCTCAGCCGTGTTCGGAAAAAAGACCAATTCGAAGTGGCCGAGGATCTCAAGCTGATTTATCGCGCGCCGAATAAGGAGATGGCGTTACAAATGTTTCAACAGTTTGAGTCGAAATGGTCCAGCAAATATCCAAGAGAAGTTCAATCTTGGGCCAATGAGTTGGATGTCCTCCTTACATTTATGGATTATCCAAGCAGTATTCGAAGTGTGATTTACACGACGAATGTCATCGAACGAACGATCAAAGAGATTCGGAAACGTCTAAAGCCGATGAACAGTTTGAGCAGTTTAGAAGCCGCGGAAAAAGTCGTGTATTTGACCATCCAAGATTTTAATGAGAAATGGGCAGGGCGAAAGTTAAGAGGATTTGCCGAAGCGCAGGAAGCCCTTCAACGAATGTTTGAAGAACGTTATTGTTAACCAAATATTGTAAATAAACAAAATAAGGGGATTCTCCCTTTCCACACAAGAGACTGAATATTCAGTCTCCTGTGTGGAGAAAATCAGTCCCCTATCAATTCAAATCCATTTCAGAGAAACCCTACCCCATTTACATTACACAAAATTCTTGACGGTACCAAATGAACTGTGGTATGTTCTTTCATGAACAAATAAAAAGTTATAGAAAGGAACGTTTGACGATGGCAAAACAACAAATTGGCGTCATTGGGTTAGCAGTAATGGGAAAAAACCTTGCGTTAAATATCGAAAGCAAGGGATATTCCGTTGCCGTGTACAACCGTTCTCGGGAAAAAACGGACGAATTTTTGCAAGAAGCGCAAGGAAAAAATATTGTCGGTACATATAGCATCGAAGAATTTGTCAATGCGCTTGAAAAGCCGCGTAAAATTTTGTTAATGGTGAAAGCAGGCGCACCAACGGATGCAACAATTGAACAATTAAAGCCATATCTAGAAAAAGGCGATATTTTAATCGACGGCGGCAATACGTATTTCAAAGATACACAACGCCGCAATAAAGAATTAGCGGAACTTGGCATTCATTTTATCGGTACGGGCGTTTCCGGCGGCGAAGAAGGCGCGTTAAAAGGTCCGTCGATTATGCCTGGTGGCCAAAAAGAAGCACATGAGCTTGTGCGCCCAATTTTTGAAGCGATCGCCGCGAAAGTGGACGGCGAGCCATGCACGACGTACATCGGTCCGGATGGCGCCGGCCACTATGTAAAAATGGTGCATAATGGCATTGAATACGGGGATATGCAGCTTATTGCCGAAGCGTACTTTTTATTAAAGCATGTTCTTGGTTTAAACGCGCAAGAATTGCATGAAGTATTTGCTGAATGGAATAAAGGCGAATTAAACAGCTATTTAATTGAAATTACGGCTGATATTTTCACGAAAATCGATGAAGAAACAGGCAAGCCGCTTGTCGATGTCATTTTGGACAAGGCGGGTCAAAAAGGCACGGGAAAATGGACAAGCCAAAATGCGCTTGATTTAGGAGTGCCGCTTCCAATCATCACAGAATCGGTGTTTGCCCGCTTTATTTCAGCGATGAAAGATGAACGCGTGAAAGCAAGCAAGCTCCTTTCCGGTCCGGCGGTGAAGCCGTTTGAAGGCGACCGCGATCACTTTATCGAAGCGGTGCGCCGCGCGCTGTACATGAGCAAAATTTGTTCGTATGCCCAAGGCTTTGCGCAAATGAAAGCAGCGTCTGAGGAATATAACTGGAACTTGCAGTACGGCAATATCGCGATGATTTTCCGCGGCGGCTGCATCATTCGCGCGCAATTTTTGCAAAAAATTAAAGAGGCGTACGACCGCGATCCGCAGCTGCCAAACTTATTGCTCGACCCGTATTTCAAAGACATCGTTGAAAATTATCAGGAAGCGCTGCGCGAAATTATTGCGGTGGCCGTGATGCGCGGGATTCCGGTTCCGGCATTCTCAAGCGCATTAGCTTATTACGACAGCTACCGGACGGAAACATTGCCGGCAAACTTAATTCAGGCACAGCGCGACTATTTTGGTGCGCATACGTATGAGCGCATTGATAAAGAAGGCATTTTCCATACAGAGTGGCTGAAAAAATAATAGAGGAAAACCCCAACCGTTTGGCGGTTGGGGTTATGTTTTTTGTAAAGACGTTTTAGCGTCATTGCGGCCAAAAAGAGAAAGCACCCTTGGCTCAGGCTAAGGGTGCTTCATGTTTCTTTTATAAACTTTCCGTAAATAATAGTACACGCGCTGGCGCGGCGTCCGTGCCGACGAGTTTGAGCGGGGCGGCGACCATAAAGTACGAACCTTCTGGTACATCTTTTAGCCGCAGCCCTTCAATGACGATCACTCCCGCGGAAAATAACGTTTTATGCGTCGGGTGCCCCTGCTGGCTCCGTTCAATGCCTAAGGCGTCGATGCCAACTCCGCGTACCTTTTGATCGGCAAGGTATCGCGCTGCATCTTCGGCAACGTAAATGAATTCAAAATTAAACGCGTCTTCTAGCGAGTTTTTCGTCTTGAATAAGACAAAATCGTTTTCTTGAATATCTAACGCTGCGATGTCGTCTTTTGTAATTTTGTCGTTCACATGCGTCAAATCAAACAATTTGCATGGACCGACGAGGCGGTCGAGGGAAATCGTTTCAAACGTGTCGCCGCCTTTGACCATATGGAGCGGCGCGTCAATGTGCGTGCCGGTATGCACATCCATGTCGATGCGCGATTCGGTCACATAATCATTAGTCACGCTCGTCAGTTTCGGCTGTTTTTCCGTTTTGTTTTTATACACCGGCATTCCTTCAAAAATCGGTGCGGTCACGTCATAAAATTTCATCGTTTTATTAGCTCCCTTCGTTATTGTTTAGGGTGGTAAATCGGCCACCAATGAAATCCGTCTTTTGCTAGAAGCATATCGGATGCTTTCGGTCCCATCGAGCCAGCTTCATAGTTTGGAAAATCATCGGCTTTTGTGTTTTCCCATACTTCGGAAATCGGATCGACAAACTGCCACGACGCGGCTACTTCGTCCCAGTGCGTAAAGTTGGTGGCGTCGCCGCGCATGCAGTCATACAACAGTTTTTCATACGCTTCCGGCGTGTTAATGCCATCGATGCAGTTGTAGCAGTAGTCTAATTCAATCGGAGCTGTTTTCATGATTTCGCCGCTTTTTTTGCCGTTTAAATGAAGGGTGATGCCTTCATCCGGCTGAATGTGAATAATCAATAAGTTTGGCTGGATTTTTTCATTTGTTCGATAATACAAGTTCATAGGTATATCTTTAAATTGAACAACAATTTTCGTTGATTTTTCCGCCATCCGTTTGCCGGTGCGAATGTAAAATGGCACGCCGGCCCAGCGGAAATTGTCGATCATCAGCTTTCCAGCAACAAATGTTTCGGTGTTGGAGTTTGGATCGACGTTGTTCTCTTCGCGATAGCCGATGACTTCTTTTCCGTTCACCACGCCTCTGCCGTATTGACCGCGCACAAAATATTGATCTACTTCGTCATGGGAAATCGGGCGAAGCGCGCGCAGCACTTTCACTTTTTCGTTGCGGATGTCATCGGTCGTCAGTTTAATCGGCGGCTCCATCGCCAAGAGCGCGACCATCTGCAGCATATGGTTTTGCACCATATCGCGCAGCGCCCCTGAATGGTCGTAATAGCGACCGCGGTCCTCGACGCCAAGCGTTTCGCTTGAGGTAATTTGAATGTTGGAAATAAAACGGTTGTTCCAAAGCGGTTCGAAAATCGCGTTCGAAAAACGGATGACTTCAATGTTTTGCACCATTTCTTTGCCAAGATAATGGTCGATCCGGTAAATTTCGTTTTCCGAAAATGCTTGGCGAATTTCTTCATTCAGTTTGCGGGCGCTTTCGAAATCATGACCAAACGGTTTTTCAATGACGAGGCGCTTCCAGCCGTTGGTTGCCGTGAGGCCTTCCGATTTTAGACGCGATGTAACCGTACCGAAAAATTCGGGCGCCATCGCCAAATAAAAAATGCGGTTTCCATCGCTATGGTATATGCCATCAAGCTCCTCAAGCAGCGACTTTAGCTGTTGATAGGAGGCGGTATCGGTCACATCAAACGGATGATAATAAAAATGGGATACGAATTGCTCATGGTTTAGCTCTTGCTGGAGCGCGTTTTCTATCGATTCGCGGACATAGTTGCGAAATTCGTCATTGGACAGCGGTCGGCGTGCGACTCCGACAACCGCAAACTCCTCAGACAAATTTCCTTTTTCGTATAAGCGGTAAATGGAGGGGAATAGTTTGCGCTTTGCCAAATCCCCCGTAGCGCCAAAAATCACGATTAATGATTTCGGATTCATGTTGTTCACGGTATGTACCTCGCTTTAGCCAAATTTGTTTCTTCAAATAAATAATTATAGAGATTTATGGCGGTGAACGCAAACATTTTAGTGTTTTATTATAAAAGAGTGTTGAAATAGACCGGCAAACATTGGTACGCTAACAACAGGTAGCAATAATCGATCGTTTTGCATAAGGAGTGGGTATTTTGGAGCTATTGTTTTTAGGTACAGGAGCGGGAGTACCGGCAAAGGAACGAAATGTCACAGCAATTGCGCTGCAGCTGTTGGAAGAACGCAGAGCGACATGGCTGTTTGACTGCGGCGAGGCGACACAGCACCAAATTTTGCGTACGTCCATTCGTCCGCGCCGCATTGAAAATATTTTTATTACCCATCTTCACGGCGATCATATTTTCGGTTTGCCGGGGCTGCTTGGCAGCCGTTCTTTTCAAGGAGGGGAAACGCCGTTAACGGTGTACGGACCGAAAGGAATTCGTGCGTTTTTGGAAACGGCGATTTCCGTTAGCTCCACCCGGCTGAAATATGATTTGCAAGTGATAGAAATCGAGGAAGGAACGGTGTTTGAAGATGAAAGGTTTGCGGTCATCGCCAAACAGCTTGATCACGGGATTCCTTCCTATGGTTTTCGCATCGTGGAAAAAGATTTGCCTGGTACGCTTTTAGTCGATAAATTAAAGGCGCTCGGCGTTCGACCGGGTCCGATTTATCAGGAAATTAAGCTTGGGAAAACGGTGCAGCTAGAGAACGGGATGGTCATTGACGGCCGCGAGTTTGTCGGCCCGCCGCAAAAAGGAAGGATTATCACAATTCTTGGCGACACGCGCTATTGCGAAGCAAGCATCGAGCTGGCCAAAGAGGCGGATGTGCTGGTGCATGAAGCGACGTTTGCCGCGGAAGAAAGCGACTTGGCGCACGATTATTTTCATTCCACCGCCGTGCAGGCGGCGGAAGTGGCGGTGCGCGCCGGTGCCAAAAAACTGATTTTAACGCATATTAGTTCGCGTTATCAAGGAATGTTAAGCGAACAGCTGCTCGTAGAGGCGAGAAACGTGTTTCCAAACACACAATTGGCTGCCGATTTTTCTTCCTTTCCCATAGCACGCAAAAAATAAAGCTGCCGAACATCGGCAGCTTTAAAAATGCCATCCTCGTTCATATTGGACTGGCGCAGGGATCGTCGTTCCCAGTTCTTTGGCTGCGGTATATGGCCAATACGGATTGCGCAGCAATTCGCGGGCGAGAAACACTAAATCGGCGCGCCCGTTGCGCAAAATTTCTTCCGCCTGCCATCCGAAAGTAATCAAGCCGACCGCTCCAGTAGCGATTTCCGCTTCGCGCCGAATCAATTCGGCAAACGGAACTTGGTACCCTGGATATGCGTTAATCGTTGCCGGAACGACCGCACCAGAGCTGACGTCGATCAAATCGACACCTTGTTCTTTCATGCGCTTGGCGTATGGAATGTAATCTTTTGCCGTCAATCCCTCCGGATGATAATCGGAAGCGGAAATGCGGACAAAGAGCGGTCCGTCCCATACTTCTCTTACCGCATTGATCACTTCGCCTAAAAAGCGGTAGCGGTTTTCCGGGGAGCCGCCGTATTCGTCCTGACGTTTGTTGGCGAGCGGCGATAAAAATTCATTAATCAAATAGCCGTGAGCACCATGAATTTCAATGATGTCAAAGCCGGCCTCTTTCGCGCGGCGCGCTCCGTTTTGAAACGCTTGAATCGTTTCTTCAATGTCCACTTTTGTCATTTCTTTTGGCGTCCGCGTTTTTTCGCTAAACGGAATCGCCGAAGGAGCGATAATTTCTCCTTCTACTTCTGCTTTGCGTCCGGCATGGGCAAGCTGGATGCCGATTTTCGCGCCGTGTTCTTTCACGAGCGAAACTAATTCGCGCAAGCCGTCTACATGTTCATCGCTCCAAATGCCTAAGTCGCGGGAAGAAATTCTTCCTTGTGCGGTAACGGCGGTCGCCTCGACGATAATCAGCCCGACTTGGCCGACTGCGCGCGTTGGGTAGTGGATTTTATGCCAAGCACGCACCTTTCCATCTTCCGTATCGCACGAATACATGCACATTGGGGACATAACAATCCGGTTTTTCAGCGTCACTCCACGGATTGTATACGGTGAGAAGAGCATCGTTTCCATGGTGGTTTTCCCTCCAATCGTGTATCATTCTTCCAATTGAATGATAGCATGTTTTCTGGAGGAGATAAAATGAAACGCCTTATCATGTTATGATTGCATAGCAGCGGAAGGAAAAGAGGAAGAAGGCAGCGCTTTTCCTAATTCCTCGGACCGTTCAGTCGCCCGTTTAATACAAGCGGTGACCGCCTCCTGAAAGCGGTATTGCTCTAGCACTTGAATGCCGGCTTCCGTCGTTCCGCCAGGGCTTGTAACTTCTTTGCGCAAGACGGACGGATGCTTGGTGGTCGATTGCAGCATGTGCGCGGCGCCGATAATCGTTTGCAAAATTAATGGCTTCGCTACGGAGCGGTCGAGTCCAATTTCTTCCGCTGCTTTTTCCATTGCTTCGACTAAATAATATACGTAGGCAGGACCGCTTCCGGAAAGACCGGTAACGGCATGCAGGTCATGCTCTGGAACGATCGTAACGATGCCAACGGTCTCAAACAGTTTTTTGGCAATCGCTACGTGGGCGGCTGTCGCAAAGCGGCCTTGGGAAATGGCCGTAGCTGATTGGCCGATGGCGGCCGATGTATTCGGCATTGCCCGAATGACGGCCACATTTTTGCCGGCTAAAGAAACGATCGTGTCGGTAGTGACGCCGGCTAGCAAGGAAATGATGAGATGATGTTCGTGAATCATCGGTGCGATAGCGCCCATTGATTCCGATAAATCTTTTGGTTTCATTGCTAAAATAATGATATCCGCCTCTTTGACTGCTTTTCTTTTATCCGTTTCGCATCGAACTCTGTACGTTTTGTTCATATATTCGAGCCGTGTTCGGTTGCAGCGGTTAGTCACGATAATTTGTTCAGGCACATACAGCGTCTTTGTCATCCCGGAAATAAGCGCCTCCGCCATGGAGCCGGCTCCGATAAACGCAATGGTTGGTCTGTTTTTCATCGCTGTATTCCTCCTCCTTGGTTATTAAATAAAAAAGACCTTACATCCTATAAAAGGACGGAAGGTCTTTCGTTCCGCGGTACCACCTTTTTTGGCTCTGCCGGCACATGTTCCGGAAAAGAGCCCATCTCTGCACCGATAACGCCGGTGATGCGTTTAGGTTTGCCTAACAGCTCATAGGGTAGGTTCAACCATAAAGAGGGTAATGAAACCTTCCAGCCGCTGGGTTTCACTCTCTGGCTACCATTCATGGTTTACTGGCCCTACTCATCGCCCGTTTGCAATATTAATTTGTTTGCAATTATGCAATGAAACAAAGGGTGTTGTCAATAGAAAAAGACAAAATTTTTTATATTTTTCGCGAATTATTCGAAAAAAATGACAAACAGCGAAAATCGGTGTAAACTGTAAAATAATGAATAATGGTTCATTTTTTATACTGGAGAGAAGGAGAATGGCAAACATGAATGAACATGTGTACCGTATTACTGTACCGACACCATTTCCGGTTGGAGATGTAAACATGTATGTGATTAAAGGGGACAGCTTGACGCTGATTGATGCCGGTGTGAAAACAGAAGAGGCGTGGCAGTCGTTTCAACAGCAGCTTCGCGAATTAGGCTACACCCCTGCGGACATTGATCAAGTCGTGCTTACGCACCATCATCCCGATCATGTCGGGCTTATTGATTATTTGCCCGAGGAAATTCCAGTCATCGGGCATAAAAAAGCGGATCGCTGGGTTCGTCAGGACAAGGAATTTTTTCAGCAGCACCAGCAGTTTTTTAAACAGTTTTTGATGGAATGCGGCGTTGATCCTTCGTTTCTTGCCCAACTGCCCGAGTCGAGCGGCTCTTTTCGCTATGCGTGCCACCGTCCGCTTGCCGATACGGTTCAAGAAGGAGATTCGCTGCCGGGACTGCCGCATTGGAAAGTGATCGAAACACCTGGACACGCGCAAAGCCATATCGTGTTTTATCGGGAAACGGATGGGGTGATGATCGGCGGAGATCATTTATTGCTCCATATTTCGCCGAATCCGTTGATAGAGCCACCTTTTGCCGGGGAAACAGAGCGGCCGAAGCCGCTATTGCAGTATAACGACTCTTTGCGGAAAATGCTCCGTTACGATATTGCCTTGTGCATGACGGGGCACGGAGAAGATGTGACCGACGTACCCGCTTTAGTGGAAAAGCGGCTTCGCAAACAGCGGGAGCGCGCCGAGCAAGTGCTCGAAATGGTGAAGCAAGGTCCGCACACCGTATTTCAAGTTTGCCAAAAGCTATTTCCGACCGTCTACCAGCAAGAGTTTATGCTGACAATGTCGGAAACGATCGGACAGCTCGATTATTTGGAGGCAAACGGCGCGGTGAAAAAGAAACAAGCAGGGGATTATTACGTGTATGAAGCGGTGGAGGTGTCTGTTTGAGATTAGAGGGAAAACATATTGTCATCACTGGAGCGTCGGGCGGCATCGGCGAGCAAATTGCGTATGAGGCGGCGCGGCAAAAAGCCGTTCCAATTCTCCTGGCCAGAAATGAGGAAAAATTGCGAACGATCGCGCAACAAATTGAACGTACATATCGCGTGCCATGCCATTATTTCCGTCTGGACGTAAGCGACATAGCCGCGGTGGAAGCCGTGTTTCAACAGTTGTTCGATCAGTTCGGCGCCGTCGATGTATTGGTGAACAATGCTGGTTTTGGCGTGTTCCGCTACGTGGAGGATATCGATTTCGAGGAAATGGAGGCAATGTTTGCCGTCAACGTGTTTGGCTTAATTGCCTGTACGAAAGCGGTATATTCCCATATGAAAGAGCGGCGCAGCGGCCATATTATTAATATTGCTTCGCAGGCGGGAAAATTAGCGACGCCAAAATCAAGCGTATATGCCGCCACCAAGCATGCCGTGCTTGGATTTACGGACAGTCTGCGCATGGAAGCGGAACGATATGGAATTTTTGTGACAGCGGTCAATCCTGGGCCGATCCGTACGAATTTTTTTCAAGTGGCCGACCAATCAGGGGAATACGTGAAAAATGTGGAGCGCTGGATGCTTGCTCCGGAACAAGTAGCGAAACGGGTGGTGTCCGTCATGATGACGCCGACACGAGAAGTCAATATGCCGCGCTGGATGAATGCAGGAAGCCAGTTGCATCGATTATTTCCATCATTCGTTGAAAAAGTGGCGAAACGGGCGTTTTTCAAAAAATAGCACTCCTTGCTTTTTGGGAAGGAGTGCTATTTCGTAATATAGTCGTAAATGACATCGTGGACGATTTCGTACAGATCCATGTCGCCGTCATCGGATGTTTTTTTCGCTAAAATTTTCGCGCATAACTGCTTCCATTCCTGCTCCTTTAAAGGCAGGGAGTCGTTGTCATATCCGTATTGCAAAAAGCAGTTACGAACGAGTTTCCGCAGCCATTTTTCTTCCAATCGCGCCACTTCCCGAGCTTATTGCGATTCAGATTCAGAAGGAGTGGCGCGGACAACGGAATGGAATTTTCCTTTATGCGCGCCGTCGCAAAATGGTTTGTTATTCGACAGTCCGCAGCGGCAGAGGGAAAACGTTTGTTTCGTTACGAATTTATTTCCTTCCGCATCAATCAGTTCGACCTCACCTGTCACCCGATACGATCCGTTGTCATTGACTTTAATTTGCACTTTGGCCATGTTCATTCCTCCTTTTATTTTTGTTATTTTTGACAGCATCTTGCTTAAGTAGGTACAATAAAAGCAAAAACGAGAAGGAAAAGGAGCATCTATAGCGTGAACATTACATTCACAGAGAAAGCGATTCAGCAACTTACTCCTATTTTAACGCAATCGAAGCGAATGTTAAAGCTAAAATATGACACAGATGGATGCGGCTGCCTTGTTGACGGCGTCATTGCCTTATGGCTCGTCGATGGGGCGGATGAGGATGATCTTGTCATCGAAACGAACTTTGTTCCTGTTTTCATCGAAAAATCCCGTCTAGTCTTTTATGATGACGTGATGACAATTGACGCCGGGCAAGGGACGAACGTATTTCAGCTGAAAAGCCCTGGGCAAATTTTAAACCCACGCATGAACCTTGTCGAAGTGAGTGAACAGCATGAACGATAAGTTAAATCAGCTAAAAAATGTGGCAAAGCAAAAAACATGGGTATCGTTTTTGCATGAAAACGACCCGTACAGTTTGTTGCATTGGTCGATCGCTGGCCCTTATCACGAGCCAAAAGACGTTTGGCTTTTGCAGAATGAGATGACGTTTGAAACGAAAGAATTCGCCACGCTCGACGAGGCGGTGGCGTGGATGGATGAACATATGCCGCATATTACGGAAATCTTATAAAAAAACCGTAACCATTCCGGTTACGGTTTTTCTGCTCGCCTCCGCTTTTCTTTTTGTCAAGCTCCAGTGGCTATCCTTCTTCTGCCATAACCTTCCCTCTCGGGGTGACTAGCACCCCTGTGGGTGAAGAAAATTTGGCTTCGAAGGCTAATCTCGCCGCTTTCGCTTTTCTTTATTGTCTAGCTCCAGGCGCCATCGGCTCGCGACGCTTCGGCCCCGCTGCGGCGGCGACAGCCTCCTCGCGGGTCCTCCAGCGCGTGTCGCCGATAAGCGGGCGCCTTTCGCTTTTCTTTATTGCTGAGCGTTTTGGCGTTTGGTTGGGTGGATCGCTTTTTCTAGTTCTTCTTTAGCGATTGTTTGTTTGACGGTATCAGCAGTCGGTTTTCCTTTTTGTGCGCCGGTTTTTGCCATTTCGTTTAACCCCTTTTCTTTGAAGTGTTTGTTTTTATCATGGAAGAATGAGCAACGTTTTATACATGGAGGGATAGGTGTGAACAAGAGACAAAAAAATCAAGTAGACGAATTGCTGACGCTGAAGGATCGCTTAAATGAGGAATTGTTTGCTAAGCTGAAGGAGAAAAAACGAGAATTGGAACAACAAGAACAGCGCCGAAAAGAGGAAGAAGAAGCACGGAGACGCGAGGAGCAGCGTAAACGTGAAAAACAAAAAACATTTGAAGAGCTGCTGAATGAGAGCAATTTGGATTGGCGGAATTTTAAGTAAATGGTTGAATGAGAGATATTATAGATTTGTTGCGATGAAATTTTTGGGAGAACGGAGAAATCCACATACAAAACGGTCTTTATGATCAGCGTGATTTTTCTTGCAGCGAATTTCCGAACGCCGATTCACGCTGTTCGTTGCCGGAATGGGAGCAGGGCGGAATCAATATGTGTATTGCGGAAAGAGAATGGTTCTCTTTCCGCATAATGGTAAGTATCCTTATCGATGCATTTCATATACCGAGGCTTTCGTATGCTGACGAAGCCATTCATATTCTTCCTCTGTTAAGAGTGGGGCGGAAGCGGCGTTTATGTTTTCGACGAGCTGCTCAACGCTGCTCGCTCCTGGAATGACGGCGGCGACAATCGGGTCATACAAGCAAAACTGCAGCGCCGTTGCCGTAAATGAACGGCGTTCGGCAGTTTTTTCCTTCAGTTTTGGGAGCAGTGTCTTCAATTCGTCATATGTATAGTCAAGATAGCCGTTTTCTTTGACGGAATCGCTTGCCGCCTCTAATGGCCGCTCCGTCAGCAGCCCTTTTGCGACAGGCCCGCGGGCGATGACGCTAATATGATGTTCGCGCAGCAGCGGAAACCACTCTTCCGGGCGGCGGTCAAGCAAGCTGTACTGCATCATGACGCTGACGATGTTCGAGCGCTTAGCATATTCACGGATGACATTGGGACGAATCGAGGAAATACCGTAGTAGCGGATCACTCCTTCTTGTTTTAATTCTTCAAACGCTTCAATCGTTTCGTCGATCGGATCGTCGATCGTGCCGCCATGGAGCTGGTATAAATCGATGTAATCCGTTTGCAGGCGGCGCAAGCTTTCTTTTACTTCCGCTTTAATGTATTGTTTTGACGGGTCCCAAAACCAGCCGTCTTTTCCTTCTTCCCAGCGGTTGCCGACTTTTGTCGCGATGATGACTTGGTCTCGTTTCCCTTTCACCGCTTTGCCGACAAATTCTTCGTTAAGTCCGCGGTCATACAAATCCGCCGTATCCAAATAGTTAATGCCCCGTTCGAGCGCCTCGTGAATAATGCGGATCGCTTTTTTCTCATCCGTGCCAAGCGACATGCAGCCGAGCCCGATTTCGCTGACATATAAATCGGATAAACCGATGCGGCGTTTTTTCATGATCAGCATCCTCCCTTAATGATTTGTTTTTTTCATTGTATACCGCAAAATAAAACTTTCTCAAATGATGTAGTACAATAAATGGGAAAATAATTATTTTAGACGGGAGAGAAGAACAATGGACCATTTAGTGGAAAAAACGATTCGCAAAGAAAAAATATTTAGCGGCAAAGTTGTTCAATTGTATGTAGAAGACGTACAACTGCCAAACGGGAAAACGAGCAAGCGGGAAGTTATTAAACATCCGGGAGCGGTGGCGGTGATTCCGATTACAAAAGACGGGAAGCTCGTGCTTGTCCGCCAATACCGTAAAGCGCTTGAACGCGTATTAGTGGAAATTCCGGCGGGCAAGTTAGAAAAAGGGGAAGAGCCGTTTGCCACGGCACAGCGTGAATTAGAAGAGGAAACAGGCTATTGCGCTCAGTCGATGCGCCATATCGTGTCATTTTATACGTCGCCGGGATTTGCCGATGAGCTGATTCATTTATATATGGCGGAGGGGCTGGAGAAATTGGAAGATGCCGCATCACTCGATGAAGATGAATTTGTCGATGTTTTGGAAGTGACGTTGGAGGAGGCGCTGGAAATGATGGAAAAACAAGAAATTTATGATGCGAAAACGGCGTATGCCCTGCAATATTTGCAGCTACGCCGTGTCATGGGAGAAAACCATGCATAACTATTATGTCGATTTACATATTCATATCGGCCGCACTGCTTCCGGCCGGCCTGTAAAAATTACCGGCGCGAAATCATTAAAGTTGATGAACATTTTGTACGAGGCGGCGCATGTCAAAGGACTGAATATGGTCGGCATCATTGACTGCCATGTTCCTGAAGTGCTCGATGAATTAGAACGAGGAATGAACAAAAAAGGCTGGTACGAGCATAAGGACGGTGGTGTCATCGCCGGTGAGGTGACGCTTTTATTAGGAAGCGAAATCGAGGTTTATGACGAACATTGCCAAGGACCGATTCATGTACTTGCCTTTTTGCCGACGATTCAGGCGATGCGCGCGTTTTCCGGGTGGCTGAAGGAGCGGATAAAAAACATTTCACTCAGCTCGCAGCGCATGTACGGCACGGGGCGCGAGCTGCAGGCGGCCGTTAAACAATTAGGAGGATTGTTTATTCCCGCCCATGCGTTTACGCCGTTTAAAAGCTTGTACGGCAAAGGAGTGAAGAAAAGCTTAACGGAAGTGTTTGATCCCGATTGGATTGACGCCATCGAATTGGGGTTAAGCGCGGATACAGAGATGGCGGACCAAATTGCCGAATTGCACCGCTACCCATACCTTTCCAATTCCGATGCTCATTCGCTACGGAAAATCGCGCGCGAGTACCAAGCTGTAAGCATGAGCGACCCGACATTTGCCGAGCTGGAAAAAGCGCTCAAGCGGCAGAATGGACGTGGAATCATCGCCAATTATGGACTAAATCCAAAACTTGGAAAATATCACCAAACAACATGCGAGCGCTGTTTCCAACCGATGAATCCCGAGGATGAACGCTGCCCGGCCTGCGGCCATCATCGGCAAGTGAAAGGGGTATTTGACCGGCTGCAAGAGCTGAAAACAGGCGGCGTTCCGCCAAAGCGTCCACCGTATATTCATCAAGTGCCGCTGGAGTTTATCCCTGGCCTTGGTCCGAAAACATATAAAAAACTGCTCGACCGCTTCGGCACGGAAATGTACGTGCTTCATCAAGCGACAGAGGAAGAACTGGAGCAGGCCGTCGGAGAAAAGCTAGCAAAATCTATTATTTTGGCGCGCCGGGGAGAACTCCCGATTCAAGCTGGGGGCGGCGGAAAATATGGAAAAGTTTTTTCCGAATAGTACAAGTTTCGCACTTTCTACAAGGCTCGTCTTTGTCAGACGGGCTTTTTCTTTTTGCCGAAAATGTGTCATACATACAAGACTTGCACATACAATCTACTAAGAGAAAAATAGGAGGACGAAAAAAGATGAGAAGACATACGCTGAAATCAATCGTTGCCGCACATATGCGCGAGCATGCGTCCATGTATTTATTTGTCATCGTCCTATTTTTAATGGGAGTTATTTTTGGAGCAATTGTCGTTAACAGCCTCAATTTCAGCCAAAAGCAAGATTTGTACTATTATTTGACGCAATTTTTTGGACAAGTGTCCAAAGGAAATCTTGCCAGCGCGCAAGATATGTTTCAACAAAGTTATTTTGATAATTTAAAATATGTCGGTTTAATGTGGGTGTTGGGCATTTCCATTATCGGCCTTCCGATCATTTTAATTTTGCTATTTTTAAAAGGGATCGTCGTCGGGTTTACAGTTGGATTTTTAGTCAACCAGATGGGGTGGCAAGGCTTTTTATTATCCTTTGTCTCGGTCATGCCGCAAAATTTAATTATCATTCCTGCTTTTATTGTCATGGGAGTCATTTCGGTGTCGTTCTCTCTGCAGATGGTGCGCAACCAGTTTATGAAGCGGACGCATGAGCCGGTCTTCCCAATGATCATGCGCTATACGATGACAATGCTCGTCATTAGTGTCAGTTTGCTTGTTTCCTCTTCGTTAGAAGCGTATGTTTCCCCATTTTTCATGAAGCAAATTATTCAGTTAGTTAGCAATTAATAATTATTTTTATATAATAACCATTTTTGTTCTTTTATAATAATAATTTTTTTTACTTTGATACTTCCCTCTTTCTTTTGTTATAATGGTAGTTGAATGGCGAGGGAGGGAATGAAGCATGGAAGATCGAGTTGAACGAATTAAGAAGCAGTTGCATACGGCTGGTTACAAGCTAACGCCGCAGCGGGAAGCGACGGTGCGTGTTTTATTAGAGCATGAGGAAGATCATTTAAGTGCGGAAGATGTCTACCTCCTCGTTAAAGAGAAATCCCCGGAAATCGGGTTAGCTACTGTGTATCGGACGCTTGAGCTATTAACCGAGCTGAAAATTGTCGATAAAATTAATTTTGGAGATGGAGTGTCTCGCTACGACCTTCGCAAAGAAGGGGCGGCGCACTTTCATCATCACTTAGTGTGCATCGAATGCGGTTCGGTAGCGGAAATTCAAGAGGATTTATTAGAGGAAGTAGAAGCGATTGTAGAGCGAGATTGGAAGTTTAAAATTAAAGATCATCGCTTGACATTCCATGGCATTTGCTATCGCTGCCAGCAAAAACATGAGGAAGAACAAAACGAAAAGTAAAAAACCTTTTCCAGCGGGAAAGGTTTTTTATGTATAAATAGGAAAAATCATGGCATATCCTCATAGTAAGCATATATTCGAAATGAGGAGGAGCGCCATGAAAGCGTTATGGCAGATGGTGAAAGTATTTCTTTTGTTTACGGGGTGTACGATTTTATTTTATTATAGTCTTGTATGGTTTAACCGCGAATATGACAATTACCACCGTTACGATGAACCACAAGGATCGGCCATAAAAGTTTCGACTGTTGAAAGCCCGTCATTCGACTGGTTTAGTCGGCTACTATTTTTTTATCGCGATGGGGAGTAGAGAGCGTTGGAACATGAATTGAAAGATTTTCTTCATTATTTAACAGTAGAACGGAATTTGGCGAACAATACGATCGTTTCCTATGAAAGAGATTTAAAGAAGTACGCGCACTATTTGCGCCACGTCGAGCAAATTCATTCATGGAACGACGTATCACGCCTGCATATTATGCAGTTTTTAAAGTTTTTAAAAGAAAAGGGGAATTCGGCGAAAACGATTGCCCGTCATATCGCTTCCATCCGCTCGTTCCATCAGTTTCTGCTCCGCGAAAAAATAGCGGAGCAAGATCCGTCGGTACATATTGAATCACCGCAAATGGAGCGGACGTTGCCAAAGGTGTTGTCCATGGAGGAAGTAGAGGCGTTGCTAGAGGCGCCGAAGACGAATACACCGTTTGGCATTCGCGACAAGGCGATGCTCGAGCTGTTGTATGCGACCGGTATGCGCGTCAGTGAGCTAGTAAACTTAAATCTTTCCGATGTGCATTTGACGATGGGGTTTGTCCGCTGCTACGGAAAAGGAAATAAAGAGCGCATCGTGCCGATCGGCAGCATGGCGATTAAAGCCTTAAAAGAATATTTGGAACGTGCCCGCCCGCAGCTTATCGATCCAAAAAAACGGACAACCGATGCCTTGTTTTTAAACCATCATGGGCAACGTTTGACACGGCAAGGGTTTTGGAAAATTTTGAAGAGACTTGCGAAAGAAGCAAACATCGAAAAAGAGCTGACGCCGCATACGCTAAGGCATTCGTTTGCCACCCATCTCCTTGAAAACGGCGCCGATTTGCGCGCCGTGCAAGAGCTGTTAGGACATGCCGATATTTCCACGACGCAAATTTATACGCATGTCACAAAGACACGCTTAAAAGATGTGTATAAGCAATATCATCCGCGCGCATAGCTTTCCGTCGCCTGTAAGAAATGCCCGCTTATGACGAGCGGGTTTTTACGTTTGATAAGAAGAGTGCGGCAACTTCTGCCTTTTTTGCTGTTTTTTTATTGCGTATATGATTGAAAACGTTTTATAATATAGTTGTCAGACTTCTGACCAATATAATGTACATGTGTTTCTTATCGCTGTTTCGGGAATGATAAGAAAAACAGTTGCTATAATGCTAGGAGGCGTAGTAAATGGTTCGTACATATAAACGCGTTTTTTTAATCGTGATGGATTCGGTCGGGATTGGCGAGGCACCCGACGCCGAAAAATATAACGACAAAGGCGCGGATACGCTCGGTCATATCGCCGAGCATCGCGGCGGCCTGCACATGCCGAACATGGCGAAGCTTGGCTTAAGCAACATCCGCGAGATTAAAGGAGTACCGAAAGCGGAAAAACCACTTGCTTATTATACAAAAATGCAGGAAGCATCTGCTGGGAAAGATACGATGACAGGTCATTGGGAAATTATGGGGCTCCGTATTGACAAACCGTTTCGCGTATTTCCAAACGGCTTTCCGAAAGAGCTGATTGACGAGTTAGAAAAACGGACAGGGCGCAAAGTGATCGGCAACAAGCCGGCCAGCGGAACGGCGATTATTGAGGAGCTTGGCAAAGAACATATGGAAACAGGAGCGATCATCGTTTATACGTCAGCGGACTCAGTGCTGCAAATCGCCGCTCATGAAGAAATTGTGCCGCTTGAAGAGCTATATAACATTTGTAAAATTGCTCGCGAATTGACGCTGGATGAAAAATATATGGTCGGCCGTGTCATCGCGCGTCCGTTTATCGGCACGCCGGGCAATTTTCAGCGTACCGCCAACCGTCATGATTATGCGTTAAAGCCGTTCGGCCGCACGGTGATGAACGAGCTGAAAGACGCGGGGTATGAAGTGATTGCGATCGGGAAAATTTCCGATATTTACGATAACGAAGGAGTGACGCAGTCGCTCCGCACCAAATCGAATATGGATGGCATGGATAAATTAGTGGATACGCTGAAAATGGATTTTACCGGACTCAGTTTCGTCAATCTCGTTGATTTTGACGCCATGTACGGCCATCGCCGCGATCCAAAAGGATACGGAGATGCGCTAGAGGAATTTGACGCCCGTCTTTCCGATGTGTTTCCGCTTTTAAAAGACGATGATTTATTAATCATTACGGCGGACCATGGAAACGATCCGATTCACCATGGGACTGATCATACGCGCGAATACGTTCCGCTTCTTGTTTACAGTCCAAGCATGAACGGTGGCAAAGAACTGCCGATCCGCAAAACGTTTGCTGATGTCGGCGCGACGATTGCGGATAATTTCCAAGTGAAGATGCCACCAAACGGAACAAGCTTTTTAGCCGATCTAAGGTAGGAGGAAGAAGCGATGAACAAGCAAGCGATTGAAAAAGCAGCGAGCTATTTGCGAGAAAAAATTTCGACGCCGCCGCGCATCGGCCTAATTCTTGGCTCTGGTCTCGGCGTGCTCGCCGATGAAATCGAAGAAGCAGTGAAAATTCCGTACGAACAAATTCCAGAGTTTCCTGTTTCCACAGTGGAAGGTCATGCTGGTCAACTAGTGTATGGCCGGCTAGAAGGGGCCGCCGTTATTGCGATGCAAGGACGGTTTCATTATTATGAAGGATATCGGCTTGATCAAGTGACATTCCCAGTCCGGGTTATGAAAGCGCTTGGCGTTAAAGAGTTAATCGTAACAAACGCGGCAGGAGGGGTTAATGAACGTTTTCAGCCGGGAGATTTAATGATTATAACGGACCATATCAATAATATGGGCAACAACCCGTTAATCGGTCCGAACGATCCGGAACTTGGCGTCCGTTTTCCCGATATGACGGAAGCATACAGCAAACGGCTGCGCAACATTGCAAAAGAAGTAGCAGCGAATCTCCGCATTCCGATTCAAGAAGGAGTGTATGTCGCCAACACCGGTCCTTCTTACGAAACGCCGGCGGAAATCCGCATGATTCGCGCAATTGGCGGTGACGCGGTCGGCATGTCAACCGTTCCCGAAGTCATTGTCGCGCGCCATGCGCAAATCGAAGTGTTAGGGATTTCGTGCATATCGAATATGGCGGCCGGAATGTTAGACCAGCCGCTTACCCACGATGAAGTCATGGAAACGACGGAACGAGTGAAAGCCAACTTTTTGCGGCTTGTCAAGGGAATTATCGCGGAAATGGCGAAACAGTAGAAAGAAGGTGATAAAGATGAGAATGGTCGATTTAATTGCGAAAAAACGGGACGGCCACGCGCTTTCAAAAGAAGAAATTGATTTTATCATCCATGGCTATACGAATGGCGACATTCCTGATTATCAAATGAGTGCCTTTGCGATGGCGGTGTTTTTCCGCGGCATGAATGAAGAAGAAACAGCGGCGCTGACGATGGCGATGGTTCATTCCGGCGATGTCATTGATTTATCAAGAATCGAAGGGATCAAAGTTGATAAGCATTCGACTGGCGGCGTTGGCGATACGACGACACTTGTGTTAGGCCCGCTTGTCGCCTCCGTCGGCGTTCCGGTCGCGAAAATGTCCGGCCGTGGGCTTGGGCATACAGGCGGGACGATCGATAAGTTGGAGTCTGTTCCCGGGTTTCATGTCGAAATCGATAATGATCAATTTATCGAGCTTGTCAATAAAAACAAAATCGCCATCATCGGCCAGACTGGCAATTTGACGCCGGCGGATAAAAAGTTATACGCGCTTCGCGATGTAACCGCTACGGTCAACAGCATTCCCCTCATTGCTTCTTCCATCATGAGCAAAAAAATCGCCGCTGGCGCTGATGCGATCGTCTTAGATGTCAAAACGGGCGCCGGCGCGTTTATGAAAGATTTAGAGGGGGCGAAACAGCTGGCAAAAGCGATGGTGGACATCGGCAAGCGTGTCGGCCGGAAAACGATGGCGGTCATTTCCGATATGAGCCAGCCGCTTGGCTATGCCATCGGCAACGCGCTTGAGGTGAAAGAAGCGATCGATACATTGAAAGGAAAAGGACCGGAAGATTTACAAGAGCTATGTTTAACGCTTGGAAGTTATATGGTATTTTTAGCGGAAAAAGCATCTTCTTTAGAAGAAGCGCGCGCGATGCTGGAGGAATCGATACGAGAAGGAAAAGCGCTGGACAAGCTGAAAACCTTTTTGCAGGCGCAAGGCGGCGATGCTACCGTTGTCGATAACCCAGCGAAACTGCCGCAGGCGGAATATCAATGGGAGTTGGAAGCGACAGAAGCTGGATATGTGGCGGAAATCGTCGCCGACGAAGTTGGAACGGCGGCGATGCTGCTTGGTGCGGGACGGGCGACAAAAGAATCGACGATCGATCTTTCCGTCGGGCTTGTCTTGCGCAAAAAAGTCGGGGACCGCGTAGAAAAAGGAGAATCGCTCGTTACGATTCACAGCAATACGGAAAATATTGAAGAAGTAAAAGAAAAGCTGCAAAAAAGCATCCGCATCTCTCCAACCCCTGTTCGCAAGCCGACGCTCATTTACGAAACGATTTCCTAGTAAAGAGGCTGAATTCCAGCCTCTTTTTTTTATGGCTTAAAATGGTTGGATTTCACCATCCCGATTGTATAAAAATATCTCTTTTGGAAAAAATGGCATGTATAAAGAATGGAGGTTTGGGAGATGAAAAAGACACTGACTCGCTTACTACTATTTTTCCTTGTTTCCCTCGTTCCTTTTTCCGCAAACGCCCATGCGGAAGAAAAGAAAACAACAAAGACAAAAGGTGTTGAACTTGCCGACGACGCAAAATCTGCCATTGTCATCGAAAGGGATACCGGAGCGATATTGTATGAAAAAAACGCCCATGAAAAATTGCCGCCGGCTAGCATGACGAAAATCATGACCATGCTGCTGATTATGGAGGCGATTGATAAAGGAGAGCTTTCCTATAAGGACAAAGTGCGGGCAAGTGAATACGCCGCATCGATGGGCGGATCACAAATCTTTTTAGAGCCTGGAGAAGAGATGACGGTAGACGAGATGCTGCGCGGCATTGCCATTGGCTCTGCGAATGACGCTTCTGTCGCCATGGCGGAACGAATCGCGGGGTCAGAAGAAGCTTTTGTAGACATGATGAATAAAAAAGCAAAAGAACTGGGCTTAAAGGACACGATGTTTAAAAACGCGACAGGATTGCCTGCCAAGGGGCACTACAGCAGTGCGTATGACATGGCAATGATGGCGCGTGAATTGCTGAAATATGACGATATTACGAAGTATACCAGAAAATATGAAGATTATTTGCGGAAAAACACCGATAAAGAGTTTTGGCTTGTCAATACAAATCGTCTTGTGAAATTTTATCCGGGCGTCGATGGGCTAAAAACTGGATTTACTAGTGAAGCGAAATACTGTTTAACTGCGACGGCGAAAAAGAATGGCATGCGTGTCATTGCCGTTGTCTTCGGGGCGTCGACGCCAAAGACGCGTAACGCGCAAATTACGAAAATGCTTGATTACGCGTTTAGCCAATATAAAAC
Source organism: Saccharococcus thermophilus (assembly GCF_011761475.1). Taxonomy (NCBI): domain Bacteria; kingdom Bacillati; phylum Bacillota; class Bacilli; order Caryophanales; family Anoxybacillaceae; genus Saccharococcus; species Saccharococcus thermophilus. The sequence continues at coordinate 1,712,027 of NZ_JAASRS010000001.1, read as the reverse complement.
CCATCCTGTTTATAAACGGAACGAAGTGATCACCCATGTTCATGTAAATAAAGGGAATAAAAGAACGGTGGCATTGGTTACTTCGGAGCCGATTTCTGTATTAACGAAAAAAGGGCAGTCAGTTGAGCAAATGAAAAAGGTAGTGAAAGTAAAAGACAACGTAAAAGCACCGATTCGAAAAGGCGACGAACTAGGGGTGCTGATTTTAAAAGAGAATGGAAAAGAAGTATTGCGCAGCCCAATTGTCGCCAAAGAAAATGTTGCTGAAGCTAGCTGGTGGGATTTGTTTAAGCGGATGTTGCAAAATTTTACGAAATCCGCATGAACGTTGTCATTTTTTGCAACAAGCGTTCTACATTGAACGAATCGGCACTAGTTTTGTCGTAAAGCAGGATTTCTAGCAGGCTGCAGCGAAAATTTTCCCTATCCGAATGAACAAGGGGGAAAACGCTGTGAGTCTAATGATGGACTTTGAAGTAAAACGCGATGTGTTAATCATTCGACTTTCAGGAGAGCTGGACCATCATACAGCGGAAGAGCTCCGGGAAAAAGTCACAGATACGATCGAAAGAGAATCGATTCGTCACATTGTGCTGAATTTGGAACATTTAACATTTATGGATAGCTCGGGGCTTGGCGTCATTTTAGGACGCTACAAACAAATTAAAAATCTCGGCGGAGAAATGATCATTTGTTCCGTTTCGCCGACGGTAAAACGTTTGTTTGACATGTCAGGGCTGTTTAAAATTGTTCGGTTAGAAAACAACGAACAATTTGCATTACAAACATTGGGGGTGGCATAATGCGAAACGAAATGCACCTCCAATTCTCCGCCCTCAGCCAAAATGAATCGTTTGCCCGCGTTACGGTTGCCGCATTTGTCGCGCAGCTGGATCCGACGATGGATGAATTAACGGAAATTAAAACGGTTGTTTCCGAGGCGGTAACGAACGCGATTATTCACGGCTACAATAACGATCCGAACGGAATCGTCTACATCTCTGTCGTCATTGAAGATGGGGTCGTCCATTTGACGATTAAAGATGAAGGAGTTGGCATTGCTAATATTGAGGAGGCGCGTCAGCCGCTGTTTACGACAAAGCCGGAGTTGGAACGGTCCGGAATGGGATTTACCATCATGGAAAATTTTATGGACGAAGTTGTCATTCAATCCGAAGTCAACAAAGGCACAACCGTTTACTTAAAGAAGTATATAACGAAGAGCAAAGCCTTGTGTAACTAAGGGAGACATGCCTATGGATGTCGATGTCAAGCAAGATCAGCCGCAAATGAAAGATCATGAAATGAAGGAGCTGATTCGCCGCAGCCAACAAGGGGACCAAGAGGCACGTGATGAGATTATTGAAAAAAACATGCGCCTTGTTTGGTCGGTCGTCCAGCGTTTTTTAAACCGTGGTTACGAGCCGGACGATTTATTTCAAATTGGCTGTATCGGCTTGCTAAAGTCCGTCGATAAGTTTGATTTATCGTATGATGTAAAGTTTTCCACCTACGCGGTACCGATGATTATCGGCGAAATCCAGCGTTTTATTCGCGATGACGGAACGGTAAAAGTGAGCCGTTCTTTAAAAGAGATGGGCAATAAAATTCGCAAAGCGAAAGACGAGCTTTCGAAAAAGCATGGACGGGCACCGACAGTGACGGAAATCGCCGATTATTTGGCGATTTCCCCAGAGGAGGTCGTTCTCGCCCAAGAGGCGGTGCGCTCCCCTGCTTCGATTCATGAAACGGTGTACGAAAATGACGGCGATCCGATTACGCTTCTTGATCAAATCGCTGACTCCGACGAAATGTCATGGTTTGATAAAATCGCATTGAAAAAAGCGATCGAGGAACTCGATGAACGGGAACGGCTCATCGTCTATTTGCGTTATTACAAAGACCAAACTCAATCAGAAGTGGCATCTAGATTAGGCATCTCTCAAGTGCAAGTATCCCGGCTAGAGAAAAAAATTTTGCAGCAAATAAAAGAAAGAATGGATGGATAGCCATCCATTCTTTTCTATTTTTATGAAATTGATGGCGAACATTGCTAAACTGCATGATTCCTTTTTTGACCAAACATACTAAAGAAAAGCGGAGGGCGCCCGGAGCTAGACAATAACGAAATGCGGAGGCGGCGAGATTAGCCTTCGAAGCCAAATGTTCTTCACCCGCAGGGGTGCTTGTCACCCCGAGGGGGAAGGTTATTTGGGAGAAGAAGGCTAGCCGCTGGAGCTAGACAAAGAAGAAAAGCGAAGGGACTACTTAAATATCCAAAAAATCACAAATCAAGGTGTGAGGCAGATGGGAAAAACCGTCTTTATCAAGTTGCGGCATCGCGTTCAAGTAAGGCCGAATGCCGTTGTCACCGTTGGCGATGTCGCTCAAATCATCGCCATGGATGGCAGCATCGTGGAGCAATTAAAAATGATACCGCTATATCAAATTCAACCGAGAGATAAAAATATCGTCATTATTGATGTCATGAAAGTAGTGAGAGCTATATTGCAAGCCGATCATTCTTTTGATGTGCAAACGGTCGGACCATCGCAGACGATCATTGAGGTCGTCTATGAAAAACGGCGTTTTTCCACTGCGTATTTTCTATTGATATGGTTGCTGCTTTTTGTTGGCTCGGCAATGGCCATTATGAATTTTCATGAGGATGTCAGCATGCCGGAAGTCCATCAACATCTTTATGAGATGATTACCGGAAAAAAAGTCGATAAACCGTTGCTGCTGCAAATTCCATATTCGCTTGGATTAGGCATCGGCATGATTTTATTTTTTAACCATGTGTTCCGCAAACGGATTAATGAGGAGCCCAGCCCTCTTGAAGTCGAGATGTTTAATTATCAACAGTCGCTCGATCAGTACGTTATTTTGCATGAAAACAAAGAAAGTATGAGAAACATTGACGACGATTGAAATTTTAACGGTGATCTTTGTCGGCTTCGCAGGAGGGCTGTCCGTTGGCACAGGATTTGTCGCCTTTTTGGTCGTCCTTGGTGTCATTCCCCGCTTAACACAATTAACGAAAACGATGAAGCACATTCATGCTTATGAATGGAGCGCAGTAGCTGGCGCGATGGTAGGCGGATGGATGAGCCTGCGTCACTCCGTTTTATATATATCTAAATATTGGCTTATTCCAATCGGTTTATTGCATGGGGTATTTATTGGCATGCTGGCCGCCGCGCTAACGGAAGTATTGAACGTATGGCCGATTTTAGCGAAGCGAATCGGCGTGGCGGATAAAATTGTTATTTTATTGATGGCGATTGCTTTTGGCAAAGTTATCGGCTCGCTATTTCATTGGATTTATTTTGTTGATTATTTTCAATAAAGGGGGAAAGAAAGATGGGGTTAAAAACGAATTATCGTCAGGCGGTAAAAGCGTTCCAGCCTGCTCCCCCGTATTTGTTTAACGGCGTGAAAGCGTTTGTTGTCGGCGGTTTGCTTTGTGCGCTGGCACAATGGCTGGCAAAATGGTACAGCATTTTCTTCTCTCTTTCTGACATTTCCGCACAGCAGTTGGCCGTGATGACGATGATGTTTTTCGCGATTGTCCTCACGGGAGCAGGAAAATATGACGATTTCAGCCAGTTTGCCGGCGCAGGGGCGACGATGCTGATGATGGGGTTGGCGAACGCGCTGGCAAGCGCGGCGCTCGAGCATCGCAGTGAAGGATGGACGGCAGGAATTGCCAGCCAAATGTTTAAGTCAGGCGGTGCGGCGATTGTCTATGGTATTGTTGCTGCTTATCTGCTAGGTCTTTTCTATTATATCGTGTCTTAAGGGGAAAGAGGGACGTTTATGAAGCTTGTTGGAAAGCAAACATGGGTATTCGAACATGGCATTTATATTCAAGAAGCGGGAACGGCAGTCGGGCCGTTAGAAGCAGAAGGACCGCTACGCGCCGATTTTGATATCGCGCATGATGACTTGTATTGTGGGGAGAAAACGTGGGAGCTGGCTGAGCGGCGCTTAATGCAGGAAGCGATCCAAATTTGCCTGAAAAAAGGAGGCTTTTCCTTCGCTGATATTGATTTGTTTCTCGCCGGGGATTTGCTGAATCAAAACGTAACTGCCAACTACGTCGCTCGGGAGATCCCTATCCCGTTTTTATGTATGTTCGGTGCTTGTTCGACTTCCATGCAAACCATGGCGGCGGCCGCTGCTTTCATTGATGGCGGTTTTGCTGAATCAGTGCTGGCGGCGACAAGCAGCCACAATGCCACGGCAGAACGGCAATTTCGTTACCCGACAGAATTAGGAATCCAAAAGCCGAAGACGGCGACGTTTACGGTGACCGGCGCAGGAGCGGTGGTGCTTGGACGCAAGCCGGGACGATGGCGCATCACCGCAGCGACGATCGGCAAAGTCGTTGACGCCGGAATGACGAACCCTTTAGATATGGGCTCAGCGATGGCTCCCGCTGCGGCAAGCACGATAGAACAGCATTTTATCGATTTAGGCGTTTCTCCTAGTGATTATGACTTGATTGTCACCGGTGATTTGTCTAGGGTCGGAAGCGTGATCGTCAGACAACTGCTTGCCGAATCAGGATATGATGTCACAAGCAACTACAATGACTGCGGTTTAATGATTTACCAGCCCGACCAAATAGTATTTGCCGGTGGAAGCGGATGTGCTTGCTGTGCAGTCGTCACCTATGGGCATTTGTTGAAAGAAATGGAACGCGGGGCGTTTCGCAAAATTTTCGTCGTCGCAACTGGGGCGCTATTAAGCCAGACGATGGTGCAGCAAAAGCAGTCCATCCCGGCGATTGCTCATGGCGTTGTCATTGAAACAGCGAAAGGGGAATGAAACATGGAGTATGCAATCACATTTATCGTTGGCGGTGCGATTTGTGCCCTCGCTCAGTTAGCGATGGATGCAGGCAAGCTGTCACCGTTGCATGTCGCCAGTTTGTTGGTGTTCATCGGTGTCATTCTAGGCATCAGCGGGATTTACGACCGCATCGTTGCAGTTGCCGGCGCAGGAGCGACGCTGCCGATTAGCGGTTTCGGTTATTTTCTTGCGAAAGGAATATTGGTGCAAAAAGAGCTGGACGGATGGATAGCCGTTGGTGCGGCGATGTTTCAGTTTGCTGGCGCCATTCTTTCCTTCGCCGTTGTGCTTTCCTTTTTCACTGCCCTTATATGCAAGCCGAAAGGGTAATGGATATGAAAAAAAGACGGGTCATCTTAGTAACGGACGGGGACGAGTTCGCTTACCGGACGATTCAGTACATCGCCGGGCAAATTGGCGGACGATGTATTTCCCGCTCTCATGGCAATCCAACCAAACTAACAGGCGAAGAACTGGTGGAACTGATTTTACAAACCCCGCATGATCCTGTGTTCGTCATGTTTGACGACTGCGGGGCCATTGGCGAGGGAGCAGGGGAGCAGGCGCTCCAATACGTCGCAACCCATGAACAAATTGAGGTGTTGGGAGCGCTTGCCGTCGCTTCCAATACGCATAAACATGAATGGACAAAAGTGCATGTCAGCATCGACCGCGATGGAAATGTGACGGAGTATGGAGTGGATAAAGAAGGAATTCGCGAGCTGGAGATCGGGCGAATTAACGGAGATACCGTCTATTGCTTGGATCAATTAAATATCCCGATCATCGTTGGAATCGGCGATATCGGCAAAATGGGCTACCGCGACCATATTAAACACGGTTCACCGATTACACGAAAAGCGGTGGAGTTCATCCTTGAAAGGAGTGGTTATCATGCCGGCCAAAACGAATAACATTCCCATTTCCGAAAAACTAGTCGACAACGAAAAATTTTTAAAGGAAAAAATCGGTATTGGAACGAGTTTTGATTTAGGAGTACGGAAAGTTCATGTATTGAACCGCGAAGTACATATTTACTATTGCACGGGTTTATGTGACACGCAATATTTAGTTGAACTGCTCAAACAAATTGTCCTTATTAACGACAATGAACGGCAGACGGAGCAGGCAAAGCAAATTATTAGAAATCGCCTTGTTCACCATCAGGTAAGTCCGGTTACTAATTTAGACGAAGCGGTGGACAAGCTCCTATCCGGTTTAATTGTCATTTTCATCGAAGGGGAATCAACTGGTTTTATCGTTGACGTGCGCAGCTATCCGGGGCGGCAGCCGGAGGAGCCGGATACAGAAAAAGTGGTGCGCGGGGCGCGGGATGGCTATGTCGAAAATATTATCGTCAATACTGCGCTGACGCGGCGGCGCATCCGTGATGAGCGGCTGCGTTTTGAAATCTTGCAGGTTGGCGAGCGTTCAAAAACCGATATTTGCATCGCTTATATTAAAGATGTGGCCGATCCGGGGCTGGTGGAGTTAGTAAAACAGGAGCTGCAGCAAATTAATATTGACGGACTGACAATGGGGGATAAAACGGTAGAAGAGTTTTTAGTGAAGCAAGGATATAATCCGTATCCGCTCGTGCGGTATACGGAACGGCCGGACGTGGCCGCTACCCATTTGCTTGAGGGGCACGTTTTGATTATGGTTGATACATCGCCAAGCGTCATTATTACTCCGACGACGTTTTTCCACCATGTGCAGCATGCCGAAGAATATCGGCAGTCCCCTGCGGTTGGAACATTCGTGCGCTGGGTACGTTTTTTAGGAATCTTGACATCGCTGTTTTTGCTTCCGCTTTGGGTGTTGTTTGTCCTTGAACCATCTTTATTGCCGGATTCATGGGCATTTATTGGACCAAACAAACAGACGAATATCCCGACTATTATTCAAATTTTATTGGCCGATTTTGGGATTGAGTTTTTGCGAATGGCTGCGATTCATACGCCAACGCCGCTTTCTACCGCGATGGGGTTAATCGCTGCCGTGTTGATCGGGCAAATTGCGATCGATGTCGGCCTGTTCGTTCCGGAAGTAATTTTATATGTTTCTGTCGCCGCCATTGGTTCGTTTGCGACACCAAGCTACGAATTAAGCATTGCGAATAAAATATCACGCCTAATTCTTGTCATTCTGGTGGCGCTATTTAAAGTACCGGGGCTTGTGATTGGCACAACGGTGTATTTGCTTTGGCTCATTCATATTCGTTCCTTAAACACGCCGTATTTATGGCCGTTTATTCCGTTTGACCCGGCAGCGTTCATGCAAATTGTTGTCCGTCGTTCTGTTGCAGGAGCAAAAGTAAGGCCAAGCATCGTTCATCCGCAAGATCTCCGTAAGCAGCCGTCATAAATGGACGAAAGATGATCATTCGCATTTGCGGCGGTTCAGCCAGCAAAGCACAAAGCTTAGCAGACTTCGGCGTGATTGAACTGGTTTTTATTGATTCATCCATACACCTGTTGCAACTTTTTTATAATTATGATAAGTTATACGTAATCTTTTTTCTGCAAAAAGGCAGTTATCCTCCATGTTAACGGTACCGTCAAGAATTTTGTGTAATGTAAATGGGGTAGGGTTTCTCTGAAATGGATTTGAATTGATAGGGGACTGATTTTCTCCACACAGGAGACTGAATATTCAGTCTCTTGTGTGGAAAGGGAGAATCCCCTTATTTTGTTTATTTACAATATTTGGTTAACAATAACGTTCTTCAAACATTCGTTGAAGGGCTTCCTGCGCTTCGGCAAATCCTCTTAACTTTCGCCCTGCCCATTTCTCATTAAAATCTTGGATGGTCAAATACACGACTTTTTCCGCGGCTTCTAAACTGCTCAAACTGTTCATCGGCTTTAGACGTTTCCGAATCTCTTTGATCGTTCGTTCGATGACATTCGTCGTGTAAATCACACTTCGAATACTGCTTGGATAATCCATAAATGTAAGGAGGACATCCAACTCATTGGCCCAAGATTGAACTTCTCTTGGATATTTGCTGGACCATTTCGACTCAAACTGTTGAAACATTTGTAACGCCATCTCCTTATTCGGCGCGCGATAAATCAGCTTGAGATCCTCGGCCACTTCGAATTGGTCTTTTTTCCGAACACGGCTGAGGGTGTTGCGGACTTTGTGCACGACACAGCGCTGCACATCGGCTTTCGGATACACCGCCTTAAAGGCTTCCTCCAGCCCCGGAAGGCCATCGAAGACGCCAAGAAGCACTTCCTTGACGCCTCTTTGGTAGAGGTGTTGAAGAATTTCCTGCCATCCATAGGCGCTTTCTTGTCCTCCCACGAAGAAATCCAGAATTTCTCGATACCCTTCTTCATTCACTCCTAACACCACATAAATGACTTCTTTCTCTACCGTATCGCGGCGAAGTTTCACGTACAAGCCGTCCAAATATAAGACAGAATAACGTTTGGATAGTGGACGATGGTGCCATTTCTCGATGTCTTCTTTCACGACATCGGTAATACGGCTGATCGTCGCTGGAGAATAAGCATTTCCTAGAATTCGTTCGATAAACTTGCCAATTTCCCGTGTACTCATGCCACTTTGATACATCCTAATGATGGCTTCCTCCAGCCAGCCGGTGTGGCGTTGATAAGGGGCAAACAACTGTGTTTGAAATTCCCCGTTTCGGTCTCTTGGAACCAAAAGACCCTCAATCCGGCCATATTGCGTATCTAGATTTCGCTGATAGTAGCCGTTTCTCATATTCGGCGTTCCAGCCTGTTCGATTTCGAGGAAATGTTTGATTTCTTCCCGCATAATCAGCTCTAATTTTTCCTTCACAAACTGACGAATGACACTTTCCAGTTGATTTGCCCAGTCGACATTCGGTATACTTCTTTTAGACATAGGTAGGGTACTCCTTTCTCTAAGATTTTTGGTCCAATCAGAGAATACCCTACCTTTTTTCTTTTGTTCTAGCAAAATGCTTTACACAAACTTTTATACATCATCATGTTAACTGTCTTTTTTGCTTTCGGTATGCATAAAAATTTCTTATATTGAATTATTTTATTTTGGGGAATGAGGGATTTGTATGTTCTTTCATGGGACAAGCCGAGTCAATGACAAAGGGCATTTGGAAATCGGCGGCGTCGATACGGTTGAGTTGGCAAAAGAATACGGAACGCCGCTATATATTTATGATGTAGCTTTAATCCGTGCGCGGGCGCGCGCGTTTAAAGATGCATTTCGCAGGCACGGCGTCAAGGCGCAAGTCGCTTACGCAAGCAAGGCATTTTCTTCGATTGCAATGGTTCAGCTGGCGGAAGAAGAAGGGTTATCGCTCGATGTCGTATCAGGCGGGGAATTGTACACGGCGATACAGGCGGGATTTCCGCCCGAACGCATCCATTTTCATGGAAACAATAAAAGCCGCGAAGAGTTAATGATGGCGCTGGACCATGGAGTCGGCTGCATCGTTGTCGATAACTTTTACGAACTGGAATTGCTAGAACAGCTCGGAAAACAATACGGAAAAACGATTGCTGTTTTGATACGCGTTACTCCTGGAGTCGAAGCCCATACACACGATTATATTTTAACCGGTCAAGAAGATTCGAAATTTGGTTTTGATTTAAACAACGGCCAAGCGGAGCAGGCGCTGGAGAGAGCATTATCTTCTTCCTCTTTTTCTGTATTAGGCATTCACTGCCACATTGGTTCGCAAATTTTTGAAACGACGGGGTTTGTGTTAGCAGCGCAGAAAATTTTCAAAAAAATTGCTGCTTGGAAGGAAGCATACGGATTTGTCCCAGCCGTTGTCAATCTCGGCGGCGGCTTTGGCATCCGTTATACGAAGGAAGATGATCCGATTCCGGTTTCCGAATATGTGGATCAAATCGTCAGCGAAGTCAAAAAACAAGTGAGCGAACAAAACATCGCGATGCCGGAAATTTGGATTGAGCCGGGCCGTTCCCTTGTCGGTGATGCCGGGACGACGATTTATTCCATCGGTTCGCGCAAAGACGTACCGAACGTTCGGCATTATGTGGCCGTCGACGGCGGCATGAGCGACAATATCCGCCCGGCGCTGTATGAGGCGAAGTATGAAGCGGTGCTAGCGAACCGGGTGCTCGATGAAGAAAATGAAATTGTCTCTATTGCTGGGAAGTGCTGCGAATCAGGAGATATGTTGATTTGGGATTTGCCGCTTCCGAAAGCCAAGCCAGGGGACTATTTAGCCGTTTTTTGCACGGGGGCGTACGGCTATTCGATGGCGAACAACTATAACCGCATTCCCCGTCCGGCCGTCGTGTTTGTCGAAAACGGCGAAGCGCAGCTTGTGGTGAAGCGGGAAACGTATGAGGATTTAGTGCGGCTGGACTTGCCGCTAAAGACAAAAGTGAATAAGTAAGCAGATCACGAAAAAGGCGCCCTCTTTCTGGGCACCTTTTTCTTTACTGACTATTTTGCTGCTGGTTATTTTGCGGTTCAGAAGAAGAAAAGGCTGATTTAATGGCGTTCCAAATTTCCTTTAAAATGTCGATAATGTTTTGGATAAACGTTTTTCCTTCTTTCGATTGCAGAAAAGCGGACAATTTATCTTTCGCTTTGCTTAATTGGTCATTTACTTGATCCCAGTTGATATTCGCGTTTTTCATTTTATGAAAGAGGGACACTAAGCTATTGATTTCGTCTTCGCTTAAAGTAATTCCTAGATCTTTTGCTACTTTTTCAATCAGTGCGCGCAAATCCGCATCTGTTTGCGGTGGGTTGTTGGCGATTTCCTTTTTTATTTTGGCAAGGAGAGCCACTGCCTTATCCGGCCCGATGGAATCACCAAGCTTTGCGGTTTGTACCATTTCTTCCGTTGCTACTTTTTTCACCTCATCCGGAATCACTTTATCCGAAGAAATTTCATATGCCTTCATTAATCCGGTTAACGCCGCCGTACCGGATACTGGAAACGGAGCGGTAACATAAATTTTCGCATCTTTCACCCCGGCTGTAATCAACGCGTTCGTATACATCTCTTTCGTTACCCATGTAATGTTATGCGTTTCCACGTCCAGTCCAGATCCTTTGGCGCCGATCGTAATCATCGATGAGGAAATCGCTCGCGTTCCGATTTGCCCTTTCGGGATTAAGCCGTCGAGATATTTATGTTCTTCTGCGTTGGAAACGGTGATGATTTGCGCGTTATCCGGCGCGTTCATCTCTTCTAATACTTTTTGTTTTTGCTGCTCGGTTAAGTTTGCACCCAACGTAATAATGACATCGCCTTCCGCGGTATCCGCTGCTGCCATGGCTGGAAGCGTAAATAGTAGCGATGTAAGCAGACATCCTATCAACAGTCGTTTCACAATGTCAGCCTCCTTCGTAAAGGTAACTTGATTATAGCGCGTCGATTTGCTTTTTTCTACTCAGAAGATGCTTTTTCTTATCTACCTTCTTTTTTCAGGATGTCCGTACATTATATTACTTTTTTTATATGAACAACAATGATATGATAGTGATGCGCAATCATGAAAAAGGAGCTGTTGATGGCCCGGTTGAATGCTTTGATCACTAACTCCTTTGTCATGCGCTCGGAAAGATACTAGCCTACAATTTTACGAGAAAACAAATCCATGATGGATGCTAAGTAAAGCTGTAAACAAAAAACAGAGACAGAGCTTTCTGCTCCTTTCCCTGCTATTACCTCTGCTATCTACAATTACTTTACTCTAATTTCTTTGATGCCTGTACCTTGCTCCATTCCAGTAACATACTCCAAGCCTTTAGTAACTTGTCCAAAGACTGTATGGAGTCCATCAAGATGTGGTTGTGGCTCATGGACAATAAAGAATTGACAAGAGCCTGTGTTTTTCCCTCTGTGAGCCATTGAAATAGCACCAGCTATATGCTTATGAGGATTTCCTTCTGTCTCACATGGAATAGTATAGCCTGCTGTCCCTGTCCCATCCCTGTTAGGGCAGCCTCCTTGGCTAACGAAGCCTTTAATAACCCTGTGAAAGTTTAACCCATCATAAAAGCCTGAGTTAGCTAGCTGCTCAAAGTTTTTCACAGTAATTGGAGCCTCATTTGGGAAAAGCTCAAATTCAATCTTATTGCCATTTTCTAACAGTATGTATCCAGTTTTCATAAAACCCACTCCTTTCTTAGCTTATATTAACACAAACAACTCTCTTTCTGCTAACCTGTCACAATCTGCATCTTCCTCTCTAATCAAAGTCTTAGGGAGGTATTACAGCATGCAAATACTATACAGAGGCAAACCATATATTGATGAAACAAACGATGTTGTTAGGCTTACATCTGTAGAGAAAAAGAATGGTAGATATATAATCCTAGAATTTAGCAAAGATTTGAGCAGTGAATCCTTTAAACAGAAGCTTAGACAGTATATATAGCTAACCATTTTCAAGGAGTGAGCTAATGAGGTTTACTCTTTTTACTATTTTTATACAAATTGTTGTGCTAAATACCACTATTCTATATAATCATAGTTACATACTTAACCCTATGGTAAAGAGTCAAAATACACCCATAAGCACATAAATCATAGAGAGAGGAGTGGCTTTTGCAGCCTTTTAATCCTGACCTTGTAATCATTCCTGAGGAGAAATTTAGGAAAGTTCAGGACATCATGGACAAGAGAAATAAAAAATCAGGAGCAACCTCTGAGAGCAGAGTCCCTCTCTCCTCCAAGGTGTTATTATCAGGACTGGCTGTCTGTGGGTACTGTGGGAAAAAGCTAAAAGCCTCCTATTCACCAAAGAAAAATATCAGGAAAGATGGGTCTGTTCACAAGTATATAAATTATAAATATGAATGTCATCATGCTAAGAATAATCCAGAGGGACACAAACAGAGACAGTTTGGGGCTGTGTCTATTGACAGGCAGGTAGAGGAGGTGGTGTTAGAGGCTATTAAATCCATTAAACTGGATGCCTTTAATGCTGAGAAAGATGCTTTTGACTTTGAGCAATTGGATGCAAGAAAAATACAGCTTAAGGAGCTAGAGAAACAATATGAGGAGGCTAGTAAGGCTCTAGCCAATGTAGAAAAGCTGTTTGATGATGTTATGGCAGGCAAGTCTAGTATGAGCCTAGACTTTGTAGCTAAAAAAATGGATGAGTATGGAGCTAGAAAGATTGAGCTACTGTCTAAGATTGATCAGCTCAAAGAAGAGATTAAAGAGGCTGAGGTTACAAGCTCTGATTTGGACAAGCTAAAACACATGCTAGAGGATTGGGTGGATACTTATAAAAACGCCACTACCATAGAGCAGAAAAAGGCTATGATGGCTCAAGTACTGAGGGAGGTAGTTGTTAGCAAAGAGGCTATTGTCATCAAGTTTAACATTACAGTTGAGAGAGCTTTGGAGGGGTCTTTTGAACCAGATGACAATAGAACGGGGGATGCTGTATACGATTCCGTGTGAAACCGGTCACAATCCGCATAAATATGTGACCGGTGCGATTTCGATGGCACACCGCGGGCGCGATACAGGCAGCTGCCAGTTTTTTATTGTACATGAACCGCAGCCGCACCTTGATGGCGTCCATACCGTGTTCGGTCAAGTGACATCGGGAATGGATGTAGTAAAATCCATGAAAAACGGCGATGTCATGAAAGAAGTGAAAGTGTTTGATGAGGAATAAACGGGCGGAAAAAGACTTAGCAGACGGCGGGCTGTTAAGTCTTTTCTCCATATCGTTGCCGCATAGCAAGAGGTGAAAGAATGAAGCGAAGCAATTGGCTTTTATTTTTTCTTCTGCTTGGAGCAAGCCTATTATGGGGAGCTATTTACTGGATATTCATTGCCAAATAACGACAACGCCATGGAAGAATGGACAAATGTTTATCGTGTGATATAATAATTAAAAACTTTCAATTTCATAACGGTGTATCCTTCGGGGCAGGGTGAAATTCCCGACCGGCGGTGATGAAGCGATCCGCTTCTCAGCCCGCGAGCCGTATAGGCATGATCCGGTGCGATTCCGGAGCCGACAGTATAGTCTGGATGGGAGAAGGATCACAGCGCATAAATGACTGCCCGTTCGTGTTGCGTAGGCATTTTCTCTTTGTGTTTCCTGCCTTTGCAGCGTTTCGAACGGAGGTTGTTTGAGCGGGGAAGCATTGCTTTTCGCAGTTCCTTTTTCATTCAAAAGTGTATACCACGAGAGCCCGTGACTTAAGTCTTGGGATGAAGTGGAAAACGGTTTTGAACCGAGCCGACAGGGCAATAAACCCCAGTGAGGTGTTTGTCCATGAAAGTTTGTTGGGACAAGAGTGAGTATCTGCACGCAGGTGTAGGAAAAACTCTTTAGTACGCCAGAACCCACCGACTTAGTCATGCGGAGGTTTTAGGGATAGGCAGCAACCAGTTTGTTGATAATATCCATTTATGCCGGCCGGTTGATTGAAAAAAGGAAACGAGCCCCGCTTTACGGTTTTTACATACGCTGCTGGTGATTCTACATAACTTTGCCCCAGGATGTTTCGCCTGGGGCTTTTCTTTATGGAAAAAGGAGGCGAATAGGATGCGAAGCGATGAACAATATATGCGCATGGCCCTTGAAATCGCCAAAGCAGGGATCGGACAAACGTCTCCTAATCCAGTTGTCGGGGCGGTGGTCGTGAAAGATGGCGAAGTGGTCGGATTGGGCGCCCATTTGAAAGCAGGGGAGCCGCACGCTGAAGTGCACGCGATCCGCATGGCCGGCGAAAAGGCGAAGGGCGCGACGGTTTATGTCACATTGGAGCCGTGCAGTCATTATGGGAAGACGCCGCCATGCGCCGATTTACTGATCGAAACGGGCGTCCGCCGCGTCGTCATCGCTACGACGGATCCGAATCCGCTTGTGGCCGGAAAGGGAATCGCAAAGCTACAAAAGGCGGGAATTGAGGTACAGCTTGGCGTGATGAAAGAAGAAGCGGATGAATTAAACCGCGTATTTTTCCATTATATTGCAACGAAAACGCCGTTTGTGACGCTCAAATATGCGAGCAGTCTGGATGGGAAAATCGCGACGTCGACCGGGGAAAGCAAATGGATTACATCGGAAGCTGCCCGGGAAGACGTGCATCGCTACCGTGCGGTGCATGATGCGATTCTTGTCGGTGTCAATACGGTGATCGCCGACAATCCGAGCTTGACGGTAAGACTTCCAGAAGGCGGAAAAAACCCAATCCGCATCGTTTTGGATACGCATTTGCGCACCCCGCTCGATGCCAATGTGATCCGTGACGGCACAGCGGAAACATGGATCGTTGTCGGCAGTGAGGTCAGCGGCGAAAAAAAGAAGCGGTATGAGAATGAAAAAGTGCAGATTATTTCATTAGGCACACCTTATATCGATATAAAAGAATTATTGCGCGTGCTTGGCGAAAAACGAGTTACTTCGCTTTTTGTCGAAGGCGGGTCACATGTGCATGATAGTTTTATCCAGGCGGGGGCAGTAAATGAAATTGTTGCCTATTTTGCGCCGAAAATCATCGGCGGAAAACAAGCACCGACGCCAATCGGCGGGGTCGGTTTTGCCAATATGGCGGATGTGATGGAACTTCAAATTCGCCAAGTGGAAAGGATCGGCCCCGATATAAAAATCGTTGCCATACCAAACAATAAAGGGTGAATAGAGGATGTTTACCGGAATTATTGAAGAAATCGGCACGATCGAGCAAATAAGACAGTTGGGTGAAGCGATTGTGATGACGATCGGCGCCCAAAAAATTTTAGCGGATGTTCATCTTGGGGACAGCATCGCGGTCAATGGGGTTTGTTTGACAGTCACGTCCTTTACCGACCGTGCGTTTACGGTCGATGTAATGCCGGAAACGGTCAAAGCGACGTCGCTCCGTACGTTAACGAAAGGTTCGAAAGTGAATTTAGAGCGGGCGATGGCGGCAAACGGACGTTTCGGCGGCCATTTCGTTTCCGGGCATGTGGACGGCATCGGCCGGATCATCCGCAAATGGCCGTCGGCCAATGCCGTATACTACGAAATTGAGATTCCAAAGGAACTGCGCCAATATATGATTTTAAAAGGGTCCGTCGCGGTCGATGGCACAAGTTTGACGATATTTGGACTGACGGATAACACGTTTACGATTTCCCTCATCCCCCATACGCGTGCGGAAACGATTTTAGGGGAAAAACAGCCAGGGGATATCGTCAACATTGAGTGCGATATGATCGGGAAATATGTTGCCCAGTTTATGGAAGGAAAAAAAGAAACGGCGCAATCGACGATTACGCTCGAATTTTTGGAACGACACGGCTATAAATGAAGCAAAAAAAGGGGGCACAAGAAGATGTTTGATACGATTGAAGCAGCGCTTGAGGCATTGAAGCAAGGAGAAGTAGTTATCGTATGCGATGATGAGGAACGGGAAAATGAAGGGGATTTCGTGGCACTGGCGGAAAAAGCGACCCCGGAAGTGATCAATTTTATGATTAAATATGGGCGCGGGCTTGTTTGCGTGCCAATTACGGAAGAATTGGCGGACAAGCTGGACCTTGCGCCGATGGTGAACCATAATACCGATTCCCATGGAACGGCGTTTACCGTCAGTATTGATCATAAATCAACGACAACGGGAATCAGTGCCTATGAACGTTCGATGACGATTCAGGCGCTGCTGGATCCTGACGCCAAAGCAAGCGATTTTAAACGACCAGGACATGTGTTTCCGCTTGTCGCGAAAAAGGGCGGCGTATTGCGGCGCGCCGGCCATACGGAAGCGGCGGTTGATTTGGCACGGTTATGCGGAGCAAAGCCGGCAGGGGTGATTTGCGAAATTATTAAAGAAGACGGCACGATGGCACGCGTTCCGGATTTGCGCAACATCGCGGATGAATTCGGATTGAAAATGATTACGATTAAAGATTTAATTCAATATCGCAGCCAGAGAGAAAAGCTTGTAAAGCGCGAAGTAGAAGTGATGCTGCCGACAGAATTCGGCCAGTTTAAAGCGGTCGGCTATACAAGTGTAGTCGACGGAAAAGAGCATGTGGCGCTCGTAAAAGGCGAAATTGTTCCGGGAGAGCCGATTCTTGTCCGTGTGCATTCGGAATGTTTAACGGGCGATGTGTTTGGTTCGTACCGCTGCGATTGCGGACCGCAGCTTCATGCAGCCCTTCGCCAAATTGAAGAAGAAGGGCGCGGCGTTCTATTATATATGCGCCAAGAAGGGCGCGGCATTGGATTAATGAATAAGCTACGCGCGTATAAGCTGCAAGAGCAAGGCTATGATACGGTAGAAGCCAATGAAAAGCTCGGGTTTCCTGCCGATTTGCGCGATTATGGAATCGGCGCGCAAATTTTAAAAGACCTTGGTGTGACGAAAATGCGTTTATTGACAAATAATCCGCGCAAAATCGCCGGCTTAAAAGGGCATGGCCTTGAGGTAGTCGAGCGTGTTCCACTGCAAATGCCAGTTAAAAAAGAAAACGAAAAATATTTGCGCACCAAGTATGAAAAGTTAGGGCATATGCTCCATTTTTAAACAATATGTTCGCGTCTTTTGCTGTTTTGTATTATGATGAAACCGATGGATGGAAAAGATAGGAGGACTAGCAATGAGAGTAATGGAAGGCAATTTGGTTGGCACAGGATTGAAAATCGCGATCGTCGTTTCCCGCTTTAATGAATTTATTACAAGCAAATTGCTGTCTGGAGCGCTTGACGGCCTGAAGCGGCACGGGGTCAATGAAGACGATGTGACCGTCACATGGGTGCCGGGGGCGTTTGAAATTCCACTGTTGGCGAAAAAATTGGCAGAATCGAAGCAATATGACGCAGTGATTGCGCTTGGCGCGGTCATCCGCGGCGCGACAAGCCATTATGATTACGTATGCAATGAAGTGGCAAAAGGAGTTTCGCACGCGGCGTTGTCGACCGGAACACCAGTTATATTTGGCGTGCTGACGACGGATACGATTGAGCAGGCGATTGAACGGGCTGGTACGAAAGCAGGAAACAAAGGCTGGGAGGCAGCGGTAAGCGCGATTGAAATGGCGAACTTGCTGCGGACGCTTGCATAAGTTGTGTAAAAATGCACGAAATAGTTCACAATATCATTAAGAACGTTTATAATACGTAATGAGAAAATGACAAAAACTTTTCTAATTGGGAAAAGCCTTTGTCGATAATGAGGGATTTTTTATGCTGATTCGTTATCGGAAAAATTATGAAAAGATTGCCATGGGGCTTCTGTCGTTCATGCCGACAGAAAAAGATTTAAAAAAGCTACAGCAAACGATCAAACAGTATGAAACAAATGACGACTGGCAACTGTTTTTGTGGAAAGAAGACGATGACATTGTCGGCATTATCGGAGTACTGTTGCGCGATAAAGACGTTGTCGAAATCCAGCATATTAGCGTCAACCCTTCGCACCGCCATCAGGGGATTGGAAAGCAAATGGTCAAAGCTGTAAAAGATATGTATCCAAATTGTCGATTGCAGGGAAATGAATTTACCGCGTCTTTTTTCGATAAATGCGAGTGTTAGCACCGATGTGAAAGAGCTGCCGCTTAACGGTCCGGCAGCTCTTTGCTCTTTCTTTTTCTTTCCCGGGCCGCGATTACTTCCGTGCGGTCGCGCAATTTATGCTTATGCATTAAATAAGCGTTGTTTAAGTCGCTCGCTTGTCCCCAAGTAAGCCCCTGTTTTTCGCATCTCGTTTGACATATTTTCCGCAATGCTTCATCGCGAATTGGCAGTTCGATGCTTTCATATGCTTTCTTTTGCGCGATCCGTTCCATATAGCGCTCAAGCTGCCGGAAAAGCTGCTCCGCATCCAATCCTAACTTGCCCGCTGCTTCTTTTTCTTTCTGCAATAGCGATAACGCCTTTTGCATCATGCGCAGCGCCCCCTGGTTATTGCCACGGCGATGATGATACAGCGCGACCGCAATCTGAATAAGCACCACCCATACTTTTTTGTAGCCATCTTTTTTCCAATATTCTTCTAATATTTCATGACATTCAAAATAATCGCGGTCGGTATGAAAATGGATTAAATAGCGGATGTAAGCTTCAGGATACATCGTTTCACAACCTTTCCACATGGTTGTATCCATATGTTATCCATTGTATCATATTAGTCGTAAAAAATTGCTTGGACAATGATAGGTTATCGTCTATACTTAACGATAGTGTTTGTAAAAATGGTGGGATGAACGTGCAATATAACGTGAAAATCGATGCGTTTGAAGGTCCTCTTGACCTTTTATTGCATTTAATTAATCGCTATGAAATTGATATTTATGATATTCCGGTCGCGCAAATTACGGAGCAGTATATGGCATATATCCATACGATGCAAGAATTGCAACTCGATATTGCCAGCGAATATTTAGTCATGGCGGCGACGCTGTTGGCGATCAAAAGCAAAATGCTGCTGCCGAAACATGAGGAAGAAATATTGGACGAAGGAATGGAACTGCCGGAAAGTGACCCGCGTGAAGAACTGATGCAGCGGCTGCTGGAATATAAAAAATATAAAGAAGCCGCTCAGGAGCTAAAAAAGAGGGAAGAAGAACGCGCGCTTTTATTTACGAAGCCGCCGAGCGATTTAAGCATGTACGCGGACGAAAAGGAGCTGATGCAGCGGCCGCTTCAAGTCAATGTGTACGATATGCTCGGCGCGCTGTCCAAGCTGTTGCGACGTAAGAAATTGCAAAAGCCGCTGCGGACAAAAATCGCCCGGCAAGACATTTCCATTGAAAAGCGCATGGAAGAAATTTTGCAAGAGTTAAAGCGCACGAAAACGCGCAAAAACTTTTATGATTTATTTCCGTATTATGACCGTGGATATATTGTCGTCACGTTTTTAGCGATTTTAGAGCTGATGAAAAAAAACGCGATTATTATTGAACAAGAGCGGAATTTTGCCGACATTTTCATCTCTAGCAAGGAAAGGATGGAATAATATGGAGATGAACGAGTATAAAGCGATCGTCGAAGGGCTGCTGTTTGCAGCAGGCGACGAGGGGCTGTCCCTTGAGCAAATCGCTTCCGTATTGGAAATCAAGGAGGAGCAGGCGCAAGAGATTGTTTCTGCTTTAAAAGAAGAGTATGAGCGCGGGCAGCGCGGCATTCAACTGGTGGAATTGGCTGGGGTGTTTCAGCTGGCGACAAGAAAGGAACATGCCCCTTATTTAAAAAAGCTTGTTGAATCGCCTGGTTCAACCTCCTTGTCGCAAGCGGCGCTCGAGACGCTGGCCATTATTGCATACCGCCAGCCGATTACAAGGGCGGAAATCGAAGAAATTCGTGGGGTGAAAAGCGACAAGCCGATTCAAACGTTAATGGCAAAGGCGCTCATTAAGGAAGTTGGGCGCGCGGAAGGAACAGGGCGCCCGATTTTATATGGCACGACAAAGGAATTTTTAGACTATTTCGGACTAAAAACGTTAGAGGAACTGCCTCCGCTTCCCGAATTACAGGAAGAGGAAGAAATCGAGAAAGAAGCGGATTTATTTTTCGAAAAATTTGAAGAAAATTTTAACGAATCAACGTGATTATGATAAGATAGGAGTAAGCGGATGCGATCGATTTTGACGTCGATAAGGGGGCCGATTTATGCACATTTGCCGCTTGCGCGGGTATGAGCTGGAAAAATCGCAATCGAATACGTTCGAGGATTACTTCAACCGTTCGGAAGTAACGTTTCGCGAAGACGGAGCGGAAAAGACGCTTCATGTCTTATATTTGCGCTATTTTGAGGAATCCATTTCCGCGTACACGCCATATGAACGCAATCCGATTTTTACCGTTCCAGGGCGTGATGTCTATTTCCGCGATGTCGTTGCTTTCGTCTGTTTATTGCAAAACCCAGGCTTCCGTCATCGCAAACGAGTATATATAAACGAGGAAGAAGAATTTCGCGGCTATTTTGCGCACATGGATTTTACGAAACTGCCGGAACTATTTGCAGAGCTGGAAGCGAAGGGAGAATACCACTTATCATCACCGTTTCTTTTCATTCGCCAGCCATCTTAAATGAAGCACGGGGGTTTTTGTATGGCAAACACGATGGTCTTTAACCAGACGAAACAAGTAGAAGCCTTTTTGCAAAAAACGGTGCAGACGTTGTCGGATTATTTAAACGAGACGACGCTGTCCAAACTATTGGAAGAGCAGGGAGATGGAGATAAAGCGTATTGTCAATTGCTGCTTGCGAATTTGCGCCGCCTTGTTGTCTATTGCGAAGAGGGGCTTGAGGCCTGCCGCATCGTATTGAGCGAAGAGCCATTTCGCAAAACGGCGGCGGAAAAGACGCTGTATCGCGTTTATCATTTATGCGTCGCGGAATATTTTTCGCCGAAAAGCGATGCCTGGTACGAAGACAGCCGTTCCGCTTATACTGGGCGCAACTCACTGAAATTTCGCCAAACTCCTCCGCCTTCGTTCAAGAAGCTGTTACTGTCGCTAGAAAGCGAATTTCAGGTGATTCGCGAAGAGCTGGAATTTTATGAAACGGACTATCGCACGAAGGCGATTCAATCCAAATAGGCAAGCTGTCCCATATCTGGGGCAGCTTTTTTATGCTTATTATTCGGTCCGGGGTTTTGTCGGATCGCAGGCAGGCTGCTTCACATCGTTCGTCGTCTCTGCTAATTTTTGTAAATAATAACATTCTTCCCGTGCCATATGGTCCGCCATCAGCGGAGTGAGGACGCCAAGCACTTCTTTGTTCAGCTCCATCTCTTCCAATTCATTCAGAACTCACATTTCGCACCCTCTCGACGAAAATCGGGAGGATTTTTTCGTTCCGATGTCGAATGAATCCTTGACACACAAGGAACGTAAAGGAGTTTTTCACTTATGAACGTTCAAGTCAAAAAGGTCTATCGCAATTCTTATTTGAATATAATAAGTGCCCTATTCAAGAAACTGGGTCTGCCTCAATTGATTGACCATCTCGTGCCCGTCGATCCGCAGTGCCAAACGCGAGTCAGCGATGCCGTTCAGGCCATCCTCTACAATGTGTTTGACGGCCGGCAAGCCCTTGTTCACTTGGAACATTGGGCTCAGGAGGTCGATTGTGAGAAACTCATCCGTCCCGATCTCCATCCTTCCTGGTTGAACGACGATGCGTTGGCCCGTCATCTCGATCGCCTGTATGAGGCTGGCATTCACAACGTCATCAGCACTTGCTTGATTCATATTTATCGAAAAGAAGGCCTTTCCCTCCGAGCCTTCCACGCCGATACGACGGACAAGACCGTTTACGGCGCGTATGAATCGGCCTCGTTAGAGGCCTTACAAATCACACATGGCTACAACCGCCATCATCGTTGGCAAAAACAGATCGGTTTCGGACTGGTCGGCAACGAGGACGGCATCCCGTTTTACGGCGATGTGCACGATGGCAACCTGCCCGATAAAACATGGAATCCCGAGGTGCTGTCTCGTGTCCATGAACAGCTGAAGCAGGCCAAAATCGAAGACGAATGGATTTACGTGGCCGATTCCGCCGCGATGACGAAAGAGACCCTGGCGCAAACCAAAGCGGCCAACGCCTTTTTGATCACCAGAGGCCCTTCGTCGCTCCGGATCGTGAAAACCGCGCTGGCCGAAGCGGATGCTGAGGACACGACGTGGAGCGATCCCTTTACGTTGGCGGAGAGAAACGGCGCCACGTACCGGGTATGGGAAACGGCCTCGACGTATGAAGGCCACCCCGTTCGGCTGATCGTTGTTGAATCGAGCGCGCTCGACCAGCGAAAAGGAAAGACGCTTGAAAAAGAACGAACCAAAGAAGCGGAGCTTCTTCGCGAGGAACAAGCCCGTTGGGAGCGTCACCCCTTCTCCTGCCGGGAAGATGCCGAACAAGCCTTGGCGTCCCTCAAGGCGTCCCTTCGCCCCCGGTTTCATCGGGTTGAGGCCGCGGTCGAAGAGATCGTACGCCTGAAAAAACGGCGCGGACGGCCGAAAAAAGGGGCGGAACCCGAGGTGGAGACGCTGTATTTCTTGCACCTTGACGTCGAATTCGACCAAGACGCGTGGGAACAGGCGAGACGGAAAGCGTCCCGGTTTGTCCTTGTCACGACCGTTCCGAAGGAATGGAAGGGCCAACCCATGGATGCCCAAGAGATCTTGAAGCTGTATAAAGGGCAGATCTCGGTGGAAATGAACTTCGCTTTTTTGAAAGATCCGTTTTTCACGGATGAGATTTACGTCAAAAAACCAGAACGGGTCGCAGTATTAGGCTATTTGTTTCTGTTGGCCTTGGCTATTTACCGCGTTTTTCAGCGCCGAGTGCGTCAGTTTATTACTCCAGAACACCCGTTGAAGGGTCCTGGAGGCCGCAAGCTGACCCGGCCGACGGGACAGGCGATTTTTCAGCTGTTTCAATATGTGAACGTCGTCCTGTTCAAGCTGCCGGATGGGCGCATCCAACGCTCACTGGATCGCTCCCTTACCCCTGATCAGCGAAGGATTCTGCAGGGATTGGGCATGGATGAGAGCATCTACGTGTAACGTGATACGGAACGACCAGCGATGGTAAAAAAAGGATTGCCATCGCTCGTTGTGTTGGTCAAAAAGTTATTCTGAAAAACTAAATAAAAAATCCTTTGTTTTGACCTTGTTAGGGTGCGAAATGTGAGTCAGAAAGCATTGGAAAATAACCATTTCCAATTGAATATCGCGGTGAAAGCGATGTAAAGCAGGAAAATCGTATACGTTTGTCCGTAAATATCCTGCCATTTCAACCGCTTTTAAATAAAAATCTTCCCATTCTTTTGTAAACGTATGGCTTTGCTGTTTCAAATCCTTTTCCACATGATCGAGGCGGTCGTGGATCGCGCCGGCGTGGCCAGCCGCGTCGAGAAGCCATAACAAATCATGGTGAAGCGGGTGGACGCTAGGAGGCCGTTTTCCTTGAACGTAATAGCCAGCAAGCCGCAGCCATTCTTCTAATTCATTTACCATATGGTTGAGAAAAGTAGGAGGAAGGGAAAAGCTGATTTTTTCTGTCAAAAGCCGTTTCAACAAATGAAGTTTAAATGCCCGCAGCTGTTCCCCTGCCTCTTTTCCGCGTTGAATAAGCGCAGTCCAAGATCCTGCTGGCGGTCGGCGCGCTTCTTCCAACAGTTCATCAAATACATGAATGAATCGTTTCGCCTGATCTATTTCCGTCTTTTCTTTTTCCGATAAAGCTTGAAGAATAAATCGGTTATGGTCGCCAAGAATTTGCATCCAAAAACACGTTTCCCATAATGCTTCTTGTTCCAATGTTTTGTTCACTTGTTCCTCACCTCGATTTTATATGTATGAACGTGAAAGAAATGGGTGAATGCGGACAAGAACGACTTTTAGGCAGTTGACATACGATATGGTGATAAAAATAAGGGAGGTTTTTAAGATGAATGATCAAGAACTGCTTCAACAAAATGACCAAGAACTATTTCAACAATATGTAAAGGAAGTAAGAGAATGGGGAAAACAAGTGGAACAAATTTTGCTGCAGCGGGGAGAGGGCAGCGACGATTGCCACGTTGATTCATTGTTTTCCTACATCGAAAACCATGGCGACGAATGGACGGAAGACGCCATTTATGAACTTCAGCGCATGGTGGATGAAGTATATGAAAGGGCGCTAGCGCTTCAGCAAAATGGACAGTCGGCCAGAGAACAGGAGGGAAGCGAGACAGAAGAAAGACACCAAGAGTCCGGCGGACAGGAGGGAAGTGAAACAGAAGAAAGACAACAAACGTATGTGGCAGCAGGCGGACATGTTCTGCCTCCGCTTCCGTATCGTTACGATGCGCTTGAGCCGCATATTTCCAAAGACATTATGCAGCTGCATCATACCAAGCATCACCAAAGCTATGTAGATGGATTAAATAAAGCGGAAAAAATGATGAAAAAAGCGCGCGAAACGAATGACTATGAACTGTTGAAGCATTGGGAGCGGGAGGCGGCGTTCCACGGTTCCGGACATTATTTGCACACGATCTTTTGGAATAATATGCATCCGGAAGGCGGGGGAGAGCCGCATGGGGAGCTGTTAGAACAAATCAAGCGGGATTTTGGCAGCTTTGAAAAATTTAAGCGGCAATTTACAGAAGCGGCAAAAAGCGTGGAAGGCGTTGGCTGGGCGCTGCTTGTTTGGTCGCCGCGGGCGCATCGCTTAGAAATTTTACAGACAGAAAAGCATCAGCTGATGACGCAATGGGATACGATTCCGCTTTTAGTGCTGGACGTGTGGGAACATGCTTATTATTTACAATATAAAAACGACCGTGCTGCATATATTAATAGCTGGTGGAATGTCGTCAACTGGCGCAATGTGGAAGAACGGTTTGCGCAGGCGCGCAAGTTGCGTTGGAAGCCATTTTAATAAAGGCGGGGCGACCGTTTCCCCGCCTTCATAACGGTTAATAACAGATGGCTGCGTGAGGCGGACTTGTACATTTTCTAATCATATCTGTCCACTTTGCGCATAAACTTGTACAAAACAGCAAAAGGGATGGGGATTACATGAAGATACGGAAACAAATTGCACTGTTCATCGCTGCGGTGATGATGCTTTTTTCATGTATTCCGGATCGAGCAAAAGCAATGAGCGAAGTCAGCGCGCAAAGCGCGATTTTGATGGAGCAACATTCTGGGCGCATATTATTTGAAAAAGATGCGCATACGAAGCGGCGCATTGCCAGCATTACAAAAATTATGACGGCGATTTTAGCAATTGAATCAGGAAAAATGGATGACATGGTAACGGTAAGCGCCCGTGCCGTACATACGGATGGGTCATCTATTTATTTGCGCGAAGGGGAAAAAATAAAGCTTCGCGATCTTGTTTATGGGTTGATGCTGCGCTCGGGAAATGACGCGGCTGTGGCGATTGCCGAGCACGTTGGCGGCAGTGTAGAAGGATTTGTTTTTTTAATGAATCAAAAAGCGGCGGAAATCGGTATGCGCGATACTCATTTTGCCAATCCACACGGATTGGATGATGCGGAAAACCATTATTCTACTGCTTATGACATGGCGCTTCTTATGCAATATGCGATGAGAAATAAAGAGTTTCGAAAAATCGCGGGAACGAAAGTATATCGCGCGCCTAATCCAGGAGAGGAATGGGATCGGGTGTGGCGGAATAAAAATAAGCTGCTTACGAATTTGTATGAGTATTGTACAGGAGGGAAAACCGGTTATACAAAACGAGCAAAACGAACGCTTGTAACAACAGCTTCCAAGGGCGGTTTAGATTTAATTGCGGTAACATTGAATGCGCCGGATGATTGGAATGACCATATTGCCATGTACGAATATGGTTTTACCCATTATATGATCGCAAAAGTAGATCGAGATCGAATGGTGAAAAAAATTCGTGATTCCTTTTACCGTAAAAACATTGAAGCAATCCGTGACTTACGATATCCTGTGACGGAAGACGAAATAAAAGAACTGCACGTAAAAATTTATCTTCTGCGTCCAAAAAAGGAATGGAACAATGACAAAAGCAGCATCCCAGCGATCGTTGGGAAAGCGGTGCTATATTTAGGGGATCAAGCGGTGGATGAAGTTCCGCTTTTGTATAAAAAGAGTATAAGCAAGGAAACGGACCATTCTATTTGGCATGTATTTCATTTTCTAGGTGTGGGGAACGATGGTTAATTTCATTTGGGTGTTGATGGCGCTTGTCGGCATTATATTTGCGATGTTTCACGGCACGATGAATATGGTCAATGAAGCCATTTTTAAAAGCGCCAAAGAAGCAGTCACGATCAGCATCGGCATGATCAGCATCTTGGTGTTTTGGCTTGGCTTGATGAGAATCGCTGAAGAAGCAGGTCTGCTAGAAAGATTGGCGCGTTTTTGCAAGCCATTCGTCCGCCGCCTTTTTCCAGAAGTGCCGCCTAACCATCCTGCGCTCGGCTATATCGTTTCCAACATGATTGCCAATATGTTTGGCCTCGGCAATGCCGCCACGCCAATGGGAATTAAGGCGATGGAAGAATTAAAAAAACTCAACGGCCATAAAGATGAAGCAAGCCGCTCCATGGTGACGTTTTTGGCGATAAATACATCAAGCATCACCCTAATTCCAGCGACGGTCATTTCGATCCGCATGACATACGGTTCGGTATCGCCGGGAGAAATTATCGGCACGACGCTTGTCGCTTCGACGATTTCAACTATCGGTGCCGTGCTGATTGATCGTTATTATTATTGGAAACATACGCGGAAGGGCGGGAAGCGGTAATGGCGTTTATTCAAATTCTTTCTACTTGGCTGATTCCAATAACGGTGGCATTTATTCTTTTATATGGAACGGTAAAAAAAGTGCCAACTTACGAAGCGTTCGTCGAAGGCGGAAAAGAAGGGATACAAATCGCGTTTTCACTTATCCCATATTTAGTCGGCATGCTTGTTTCGATTGCCATTTTCCGTGCGTCCGGAGCGCTCGATTATATGATGAACGGAATAAAGCCGCTTGCCGACGCGATCGGTCTTCCGGCTGAGGTAGTGCCGCTAGCGATGATCCGCACCATTTCCGGCACCGCCGCGCTTGGGATGACAACCGATTTAATTGCTACATATGGACCTGATTCGTTTATCGGCCGATTAGCCTCTACGATCCAAGGGAGTACAGAAACGACGCTGTATGTGTTAACTGTGTATTTCGGCGCCGTTGGGATTAAAAAGATGGGAGATGCATTGAAAGTCGGAATTTTAGCTGATATTCTCAGTTTTATCGTTTCTTTTTTTATCGTATTGCTTGTCTTTGGCCAATAATCCGCCTCTGATCAGGCGGATTTTTAATTTTGTCGTTTTTTGTTACGTAGTTTTTGTATTTGTCGAAAAAAGCGAGTATGATAAAAATATTGAGGGGGCGTGCTTGTATCTTTTTTACGGAAAGAGTAAGATGTTGAAAGAGGTGAAACGAGAATGGAACGATTGCAAAAAGTGATTGCCCATGCGGGAATCGCGTCAAGGCGAAAAGCGGAACAGCTTATTCGGCAAGGAAAAGTAAAAGTAAACGGCAAAGTCGTTACCGAACTTGGCGTTAAAGTAGGCCCGCAAGATAAAGTCGAAGTGGATGGCATACCGGTTGAACGGGAGGAGCCGGTATATTACCTTCTTTATAAGCCGCGCGGAGTCATTTCGAGCGTGAAAGACGACAAAGGCCGCAAAGTGGTGACTGATTTTTTTAAAGAGCTTGATAAACGTATTTATCCGATTGGACGTCTCGATTACGATACGTCAGGACTGCTTTTGCTTACGAACGATGGCGATTTTGCCAATCTATTAATGCACCCACGCTATGAAATTGAGAAAGTGTATATTGCAAAAGTGAAAGGCATCCCGACGCGGGAGCAATTAAAACAGCTCGAAAAAGGGATTATGCTGGAAGACGGCATGACGGCGCCGGCAAAAGTAAAAATGCTTTCCCTCAACAAACAAAAGCAGACCGCAATTATTGAAATCCACATTCATGAAGGGCGCAATCGTCAAGTGCGTCGCATGTTTGAAGCGATCGGATGCAAAGTGATGAAATTGAAGCGCGAACGGTATGCGTTTCTTGATTTAAAAGGGCTAAACCCTGGCGAATATCGGGAACTGACGCCGCACGAAGTAAAACGGCTGCGAGCGCTCGCATTATCAGGCGGCGGAAAGTAAAACATTGTCACATAACGTTCATATAATGCCGATTTGGATGATGAAAAACATTGCTATAATGGAAAATGGGATATTACGATTTCAAGGGGTTTGAAAGATGAAAAAACAACAACGGCTTATCATGCGAACGGTAATTTTATTGCTGTTACTAGCGGCGGTAGGGTATACGATTTACGCGAACTTCTTTACAGAAAAAACTCATGTCACTGTCGGTTCGACGGCGCCGGATTTTGTTTTGACTGATTTACATGGAAAAAAACATCGCTTGTCTGACTATCGAGGCAAAGGCGTATTTTTAAACTTCTGGGGAACATGGTGCAAGCCGTGCGAACGGGAAATGCCGTACATCAACGAACAGTATGGCATCTATAAAAACAAAGGAGTCGAAGTGCTCGCGGTCAACGTCGGCGAGACGCAACTGAGCGTGCAAAAATTTGCCGATCGTTTTGGTCTGACGTTTCCGATTATGATTGACAATGAAGATCAAGTGATGAACGCTTATGAGGTTGACCAGTTGCCGGCCACGTTTTTGATCGATAAAAACGGCAAGGTAAAAAAAATCATCACTGGAACGATGACAGAAGAAATGGTCAAACAATATATGGAAAGCATTAAACCGTAAGGAGTTTTGCCAATGGAACATGTAAAGTGTGAATGCGGCCATGTTAATCCGCACGGAACCGCTTTTTGCGAATCGTGCGGGAAGCCGCTGGAAGAACATACAGAGAAACGGCTTTTAGATATGCGCTATGAAGGAAGCGCGCGTCGTTCCCAAACGTACAATAAAACAATTATTGATAAAATTTGGGCTTTTTTCTCTTCGGTGAAGGTCGGAGTGGCGCTTATTGTCATTACGCTCATCGCCTCAGCGATCGGAACGATTTTTCCGCAGGAAATGTACATTCCGCCAAATGTAAGTCCGGCGGAATATTACGAGAATCAATACGGCTGGCTAGGAAAGTTATATTATCAGCTTGGATTTAATGATTTGTACGGTTCATGGTGGTATATGCTTTTAATCGCGTCGATCGGCGTATCGCTCGTTATTTGCAGTTTAGACCGCGTCATTCCGCTTTATCGCGCTTTAAAACGGCAAGGGGTTACGCGACATCCTAACTTTTTGCGGCGGCAACGGCTGTTTAGCGTTTCGCAAGTTGCCGATATGGACGGCGTGTTAAAGCGGGTAAAAGAGAAATTGACGGAGCGCCGCTATCATGTTCGCGAAGAAAACGGCAATATTTTAGCGGAAAAAGGCCGTTTTTCCCGCTGGGGTCCATATGTCAATCATATCGGATTGATTATTTTTTTAATCGGGGCGATGCTTCGCTTTGTTCCGGGCATGTATGTCGATAAAGTGATGTGGATTCGTGAAGGGGAAACGAAAGAAATTCCGGGAACCCATGGGAAATATTTTTTAAAGAGCGAAAAATTTATTTTTGAAACATATCAAAAAGGAAAAGATAATGAAGTGTTCAACGCGGCCATCGACCAAGTCGGCAACGGCATGGTGGCGAAAAACTACCAGACGAACGTCGTTCTTTACAAACGCGTCGGTCCGGTAATTGCCGGCGAAGAGCCGAAGTTGAAAAAAATCAAAGAGTATAAGATTCGTGTCAACGAACCATTAGAATATGACCATTACGCGTTGTATCAATCCGATTTTAAACAAGGCGAGCCGTATAAAATGGCGTTTCAATTAATGGATAAAACATCGGGGAAAACCTTTGGCACGGTCGTTATTAATTTGCAAAATCCGAAAGCTTCCTATAACCTTGGGCACGGTTATCGCGTCGAACTATTAAGCTATTTTCCTGATTTTTATTTCGATGAAGACGGAAATCCATCAACAAAATCGAAAATCCCGAATAACCCGGCGTTTGTGTTTAAAATGTTTGCGCCGGACAAGCCAAAAGGGGAAGTCAGCTTTGTGGCGATTCGCCAGACGATCGAACCGTTTGGAAACAACAAGTATAAGATGGCGTTTGCCGGATTGGAAACGCGAAACGTATCCGGTCTTACCGTGCGACGTGATTTTACGCTTTGGATTTTAGGACTGGGCGGCGTGATTTTCATGATTGGGGTCATTCAAGGCATGTATTGGAATCATCGCCGCATATGGGTGCAACGTGTCAATGGTGAAGTATGGTTCGCCGCGCATACGAATAAAAACTGGTTTGGCTTGAAAAATGAAATTCGTCGCATCATTGACGGAACTGGGTTAACGATGCCAGTCGATCAAGCGGACGAGGGGAAAAAGGTCGAACAAGGAGGACAAGTGGATGGTACAGCTCAGTAGTACGCTATTATATATCGCGTTTATTCTTTACTTGATCGGGACGTTTTTTTTCGGCGGCGCCATTCGCGATAAAAGAGGAAAAGAGCATACAGGAAAAGACCGCTGGTCGCAGCTTGGGATTGCAACAACGATCATCGGCTTCGCTTGCCAATTAGGTTACTTTATTACGCGGTGGATCGCGGCGGGGCACGCGCCAGTCAGCAATTTATTTGAGTTTACTACCTTTTTCGGAATGATGTTGGTCGCTGCTTTTATCATTATTTATTTCATCTATAGAATAAGTGTTCTCGGTTTATTTGCTTTGCCAATTGCCTTATTGATAATTGCTTACGCTAGCATGTTCCCACGCGAGATTACACCGCTGATTCCTGCATTGCAAAGCGACTGGCTACATATCCATGTTACAACGGCGGCAGCGGGGGAAGCGATATTGTCGATCAGCTTTGTGGCCGGGCTTATTTATTTAATCCGTGTCGTCGACCAAACAAAGCCAAGCAAGCGTACGTTCTGGCTTGAAGTGGTGATGTTCTGTTTAATCACGACGCTTGGCTTTGTGCTTGTATCCACATCATTTAGCCTGGCGGGTTATGAAGCAAAATTTACATGGATTGATAAAAACAAGCAACAGGCGGAAGTCGTTTATGATATGCCTGCATTAGTCGGCCCGCACGAAGGAAAATTGGAAAAAGAAAGCGTCGGCCGTTTCGAGCCTTTTGTTTACATGCCGGCCATTATCAATGCGAAAAAATTAAATACCGTCATTTGGTCGTTGATTGGAGGCACGGTGCTATACGTACTGCTCCGCCTTGTGTTGCGGAAGCGCATTGCCGCTGTGCTGCAGCCGCTCGTGAAAAACGTCAATTTAGATTTAACGGATGAAATCAGCTATCGCGCGGTGGCGATCGGCTTTCCAGTATTCACGCTCGGAGCGCTTATTTTTGCGATGATCTGGGCGCAAATCGCGTGGACACGCCCTTGGGGCTGGGACCCGAAAGAAGTATGGGCATTGATTACGTGGCTGTTTTACGCCGCATTTTTGCATCTTCGTTTATCAAAAGGGTGGCACGGCGAAAAATCGGCATGGCTTGCCGTGATCGGTTTTGCGATCATTATGTTTAATCTCGTAGCGGTAAACTTAGTGATCGCGGGGCTGCATTCTTATGCTGGAACATAATGGAAAAGATGATTTGCTTTATAAAAGGGTGTCCCAATATTGGCGAGGGCATCCTTTTTTACAGTAAAATAGATGAGGGGAATTTTGTATTAATAGCGAACAAGGGAGGATGTTCTATGGACAAAGAAGTAAAGATTTTGGTGGTAGACGATGAAGAACGAATTCGCCGCTTGTTGAAAATGTATTTAGAGCGGGAAAATTATGTCATTGATGAGGCAGACAACGGGGACGATGCGCTCGAAAAAGCGCTTGAAAATGACTACGACGTCATTTTGCTTGACTTGATGCTGCCGGGGAGGGACGGCATCGAGGTTTGCAAAGAAATCCGCGAAAAGAAAGCAACCCCGATTATTATGTTGACGGCAAAAGGGGAAGAATCGAACCGTGTTCAAGGATTCGAAGCGGGAACAGACGATTATATCGTAAAGCCGTTTAGCCCGCGCGAGGTCGTATTGCGCGTAAAGGCGCTGTTGCGGCGAGCGGCAAATACTGCGTATGTTCTCACAGATACGTCAGCAAAAGATGTGATTGTGTTCCCGCATTTAACGATTGATAATGATGCCCATCGCGTCACCGCCGATGGAAAAGAAGTGAACTTAACGCCGAAAGAATATGAGCTGCTTTTGTTTTTAGCAAAGTCGCCAGATAAAGTATTTGACCGCGAGCAGCTGTTAAAAGAAGTATGGCATTATGAATTTTTCGGCGATTTGCGCACGGTTGATACCCATATTAAACGATTGCGGGAAAAGTTAAATAAAGTTTCCCCGACTGCGGCAAAAATGATTGTCACCGTGTGGGGAGTCGGTTATAAATTTGAGGTAGTGAATGACTAATGTGGCTGTTTCGCAGCGTCGTCGGGAAATTATGGTTTACGATTCTCTTGCTTGTGTCGTGTGTATTGTTCATTCTAACGATTCTTCTTTTAAAGTTTTTTGAAAACTATTATGTACAGGAAGCAGAAAAAGAGCTAACACGGTTGGCAACGAAAGTATCGGAAGTGATGTATGATTACGAAGATGAAAAACTAGCTCGTTCCATTGCGTGGACGCTTGTCGGCAATACGTCCAAAGCGGTTATTATCGTTGATTCATCGCATTACTGGTATTCGCCGGCAAACGATGAATTGCACGATTTGCCGGTATCCTTAATTAAGCAAGATAAAGACTTGCGAAAAGTATTGACAGAAGGAAAAAGGGTAAAAAAGAAAACATATTTGCCAAACCTACAAACCGGCAAAAGTCAATATAGTGATGTGATTATTGTCGGCGTGCCGCTTGAGATGGCAGATGGAAAACGGGGCGCGGTATTTATTTACCAATCGTTGCGGGCAATTGAAGATACGACAGAACAAACAAAAAAATTAATTTTTCTTGCGGCATTTATCGCGATTGTGTTGACAACCTTCTTCGCATTTTTCTTATCGACCCGCGTTACCGCGCCGCTGCGGAAAATGCGGCAGGCGGCGTTTGAAGTGGCGCGCGGCAAATTTGATACAAAAGTGCCGATTTTGACGCACGATGAAATCGGTGAATTGGCGATGGCGTTCAACCAGATGGGGAGACGGCTGCAGTTTAATATCAACGCCTTAAACCAGGAAAAAGAACAGCTGACAAGCATTTTAAGCAGCATGGCCGACGGTGTCATCACCTTTAACCGCGAAGGAGAAATATTAATTACGAATCCGCCGGCAGAACGGTTTTTGCAAGCGTGGTATTTTGAGCAAGGAAACGACGCGGAAACGATGGCACCGCTGCCGCCGCAAGCAAAAGAGCTGTTTGTCCGCGTCGTCCGCGAGGAAAAAGAGCAGTCGATCGAATTGACGCTCCAAGGACGGACATGGGTCATTTTAATGACCCCGCTTTACAGCAAGACAACTGTGCGCGGTGCGGTGGCGGTGCTTCGTGATATGACAGAAGAACGCCGTTTAGACAAGCTGCGAAAAGACTTCATCGCCAACGTTTCCCATGAGCTGCGCACGCCGATTGCGATGCTTCAGGGATACAGCGAAGCGATTATCGACGATATTGCCGCCACCGACGAAGAAAAAAAAGAAATGGCAAAAGTCATTTACGACGAGTCGCTTCGCATGGGCCGCCTTGTCAACGACTTATTGGATTTGGCGCGCATGGAAGCAGGCCACATTACATTAAACTACGAAACCGTTCAGCTCGCCCCGTATATTGGGCGGATTATTCGCAAATTCCAAGGGTTAGCGAAAGAAAAGCAAATTGATTTGTCGGCGGAGTGTAAAAATGAGGATATTAAAATTGCGATTGACCCAGACCGAATTGAGCAAGTTTTGACGAATTTAATTGATAACGCGATTCGTCATACGGATAAAAACGGAATGGTCAAGATCATCGCCGAACGGAGCGGTGACGGTGTCACGATTCATGTGCAAGATTCCGGCTCCGGCATCCCGGAAGAAGATTTGCCGTTTGTGTTTGAGCGCTTCTACAAAGCGGATAAGGCGCGTACGCGCGGCCGTTCGGGGACAGGATTAGGCCTTGCGATCGCGAAAAATATCGTCGAGGCGCATAAAGGGACGATTTCCGTTCATAGCAAGCTTCATGAAGGCACGACGTTTACGTTTTATTTGCCAAACGGCCCGCATGAAGCGTAATATGCCCCTTGCGTTACAGCGGGGGGCTGTTTTTTGGGAGGCAGAACGAAAAAGAAAACGTCCGAGTACCGTTTGCGCCAACGCCGGCCATTGTTGGGGCGGCCATATTTCATGTGATTTTCGCATCATGGCGGAGCAAGGAGGCGAGCCGCCGGCTTGGATGAGCGGAAACATTTCCGAGGGAAAAAACATCATCCAAAATGGATCGAGCGATACAAAGGACGGACTCCTTTTCATGAAAAAATATATAGTGGTATAGATAACTAGATAATATGATGTTAATATAATGATAGAAAGAAGGTGCAATAATAGTGAAACGATGGTTGCTAAAAAACGCGGCTATATATGCAGAAACAGGGAAAATAGAGCAAGGATATGTACTGACAGAAGGGAACAAAGTGATCGAAGTAGGGCCGATGTCCTCATGCCCAGCTTCTAGTGAAGCGGAGGTGATAGAGCTTGCCCCAAGCTTCTCCGTTGTGCCAGGATTTATTGATGTCCATATCCATGGCGCATCTGGAGCTGATGTAATGGATGGGACAGATGAAGCGTTGCGCACAATGGCAAAAACATTGCCAAAGGAAGGCACAACCAGTTTTTTAGCGACGACGATGACCGCGCCTATCGAGCAGATTGAACGTGCTTTGCAAAATGTTGCGCAATATATAGATAGCGGCAATCCGCCTGGAGAAGCGGAGGTGCTTGGGATTCATTTAGAAGGTCCGTTTATTTCGCCGAAACGCGCGGGGGCGCAACATCCTAAAAATATTATCGAACCGAATATCGAACTATTTCAAAAATGGCAGAACATCGCGAATGGACATATTCGTCTTGTCACGCTGGCGCCGGAAGAAAAGAATGGCTTGGCGCTCACCGCTTACTTAAAAGAACATGGTGTTGTTGCTTCGATCGGCCATTCCGATGCGGTTTACAAACAAGTAAAAGCGGCGATTGACGCAGGGGTGACGCATGCGACCCATCTATTTAACGGCATGCGCGGCATCCACCACCGCGAGCCGGGAGTCGCCGGAGCGGTGCTG
Organism: Saccharococcus thermophilus; assembly: GCF_011761475.1. NCBI lineage: Bacteria > Bacillati > Bacillota > Bacilli > Caryophanales > Anoxybacillaceae > Saccharococcus > Saccharococcus thermophilus. The sequence continues at coordinate 1,676,404 of NZ_JAASRS010000001.1, read as the reverse complement.
ATGCACGAGGAAGTAATATGTGAGCTGATTGCCGACGGCATTCATGTGGCGCCGGAAATGGTTCGCTTTGCCTACCGGAATAAAGGAAGCGCTGGGCTTATATTAATTACCGACGCAATGCGCGCCAAATGCCTTGGGGAGGGAATCTATGAGCTCGGCGGCCAGGAAGTGACGGTGGAAGGGGAAAAAGCAACATTGCGTGACGGTACGTTGGCGGGAAGCATTTTAAAATTAGGCGATGCGGTGAAAAACACGATGGCGTATACCGGCTGCACGTTGGAAGATATCATCCGCATGGCGAGCTGGAATCCGGCAAAGCAGTTAGGCGTTTCAGACCAAAAAGGAAGCATCCGTGTTGGGAAAGATGCGGATCTTGTCGTATTAGATGAACAGTATCATGTTGTGATGACGATATGCCGTGGTCAACTTGCCTATGCAAAATAAAAAAGGGGGTCGGACGATGAAATTAATCGAAGTGGCAAACTATGAAGAGATGAGCCAAAAAGCGGCTGACATCATTATTTCCCAAGTAAAGAAAAAACCTGATTCCGTTCTTGGCCTTGCTACGGGGTCGACAATGCTCGGCACCTATCAACAATTAGTCCAAGACCATCAACAAAACGGAACATCGTACCGAAACGTTCGGACGGTCAATTTAGACGAATATATTGGTTTGTCGCTCGATCACCCGAACAGCTATCGTTACTATATGAATCAACATTTATTTTTCCATATTGACATTCCGCTTTCGCAAACGTATATTCCAAATGGAGCGAGCGATGATGTGGAAGCGGAATGCAAGCGTTATGAACAGCTAATTGAAAACCTAGGAGGAATTGACTTACAGATTTTAGGGATTGGAAGAAACGGGCATATCGGTTTTAACGAGCCAGGGACATCATTTTCGGCCCCGACGCATGTCGTTGAGTTGGCTCCTTCGACACGGCAAGCGAACGCCCGCTTTTTCCCATCTTTAGAGGATGTACCGCGCCAGGCGATCACAATGGGAATCGCGACGATTATGAAAAGCCGCCATATAGTGCTATTAGCGTCGGGAACGGCGAAGGCGCCAATTATGGTGAAGTTGTTCGAAGGAACTGTGACTGCAGATGTGCCGGCATCGGTGCTTCATACCCATCCAAACGTAACCGTCATCGCCGATGAGGAGGCATTGTCGCTTGTTGCCAATGAACGACGAAAGGTGTATGCGCGATGATTAACAAAAACTCGCCGCTCCCGATCTACTACCAGCTGGAACAAGGAATTAAAGAAATGATCGAAAAAGGACAGCTCAAGCCGGGAGAAATGATTCCATCCGAGCGCGAGCTGGCGGAAACGTACGATATCAGCCGCATGACCGTTCGCCAGGCAATCAATAACTTAGTCAATGACGGATATTTAGTCAGAAAGCGGGGCAAAGGCACGTTCGTCGCCGCGATGAAAATCGAACAGCCGCTGAAAGGATTGACGAGCTTTTCCGAAGATATGCGCGTGCGCGGCATGGAACCGGGAACAACCTTGCTAGATTTCCATATCGTTCCTGCCAGCCCGTCGCTAGCGCAGCTGCTCGACGTCCGCAAAGGGGCGGATCTTTATGAAATTCGCCGCGTCCGCCTTGCCGATGGGCTGCCGATGGCGCTCGAAACATTATACATTCCATGCGCGCTTGTTCCTGATTTAACCCGCGAAGTGGTAAGCGGTTCTGTTTATGAATTTATTGAAAATGAATTAGGATTGTCGATTCAGTCCGGCATTCAAGTCATCGAAGCGTCCGTCGCCCGCAAAATGGAGTCCGAGCTGCTGCAAATCAAAGAAGGCGCTCCGGTGCTAGTGATGCAGCGGCGCAGTTATTTAAATGACGGCCGACCGTTAGAAATCGTCAAATCGGTTTACCGTGGTGACCGCTACAAATTCACGATTGAGATGGAACGCTCCAAATAATAAAGAGGGGGAATTTTAATGTTAGGATTTTTACAGAGGCTCGGAAAAGCGTTAATGTTGCCGATTGCCGTCCTGCCGGCAGCGGGGTTATTGCTTCGTTTAGGACAGCCAGATTTATTCAATATTCCATTTATCGCCGCGACGGGGAATGCTGTTTTTGCGAACTTGCCTCTCATTTTTGCGATTGGGGTTGCCGTCGGGTTCGCGAAAGATGGAAACGGCGCGGCGGCGCTGGCCGGGGCGATTGGCTACTATGTGTTAACCCAAGGGGCCACTGCCATTGATAAACATATTAATATGTCCGTGCTAGGCGGAATCATTTCGGGTGTCATTGCTGGGTTGCTGTATAACCGCTATCATAATATCAAACTGCCGGATTGGCTTGGATTTTTCGGAGGCAGACGGTTTGTCCCGATTGTGACCTCGTTTGTCATGCTTATATTGGCACTTATCTTTGGATATGTATGGCCGCCGATCCAAGATATGATTAACGCAATCGGCAAATGGATTGTCGGTGCCGGGGCGATTGGAGCTGGTATTTTTGGTTTGTTAAACCGCTTGTTAATTCCGCTTGGGTTGCACCATGTACTGAACAACTTTGTCTGGTTTGTTTTTGGCGAGTATAACGGCAAAACAGGGGACTTAAGCCGCTTTTTTGCCGGGGACCCGAATGCCGGCATTTTCATGGCGGGATTTTTCCCGATTATGATGTTTGGCCTTCCAGCCGCGGCTATTGCGATGATTGCGGCTGCGAAAAAAGAGCGGCGGAAAGAAGTGGCAGGGGCGCTTCTTGGCGTGGCGCTGACCTCGTTTTTAACGGGAATTACCGAACCGATTGAGTTTTTGTTTATGTTTTTATCGCCATTGCTTTATGTCGTTCACGCTGTATTAACGGGCCTTTCGTTGGCGATCGCAACAGCGCTCGGCGTCCACCACGGGTTTACGTTTTCGGCCGGTGCGATTGACTTTTTCTTAAACTATGGAATTGCGAAAAAACCGTATCTATTAATCGTGCAAGGAATTATTTATGCCATCATTTATTTCGTTGTGTTCTATTTCTTGATTGTCAAATTAGATTTAAAAACGCCGGGCCGTGAAGAAATCGCAGGAGAGTTTACGGAAAGCGGCGCAGCGAAAACAGGCGGCAGCTATAATGATGTTGCGGTGAAGTATATGGAAGCGCTGGGAGGTAAAGATAACCTCATCCAGATCGACAACTGTGTGACCCGCCTGCGTTTAAAAGTGAATGACATATCCAAAGTCAATGAGGAGGAGCTGAAACGTTTAGGGGCAAAAGGAGTCATCCGCCTCAATCAAACGGATGTGCAGGTCGTTGTCGGCACGGATGTCGAGTTTGTCGCCAACGAGCTGAGAAAGCTATAACCAAGAGAAAAGTGTTCCAGCTCTTTTCGTTCGCAGAGAAGAGCTGGAACTTTTATTCTATATATATGGTAGATCAAGGGGGGAATTCACTAATGAAACGGTTGCTAGACTTCACTTCGCTGTCAAAAGGAAGAATGGCGACACAAGAATCATTACAGGAGGCAAAACGGATTCGCATGGCGAGATCGCCGCTGCGATAAAATGAGCGACATTTTTATGCCATAAATGAAACTTGTCATTCCTTGGTTACGTATATCTTTATAGAAAGGAGATAGAAAGGAGAAAATCATATGTTTTCCCGGCCCCCAACTTGTTCCGTCTGCGGGAAGCCGATTGAAAAAAATGAGCCGATCTATGTGCGCATGAGGTACCCGTCGTACAGAGGAATGGTAGAAATACAGGCTTTCCTTAGGCAAGAAGGGACAATCATTTGCGAGGTTTGTTTCTCGCAAAAAAATAATCATGAAAAATGAGAGGAGTTATGCGATGTTCGGAAAAGTCGCCGCCGATGTGCTTGGATTAAGCGATATCGGCTCGGTCATTAAGCCGGAAAACTACGATAAAGCTGATGCCGATGATTACGTAATGCATGAAGATGGGGAAAAGATTTATTTCTTAATTAAATCGAAGTCGGATGAGTATTGCTTTACCAATAAAGCGCTGATTCATTTGGATGGCACGAGCGCGACCAGCAAAAAGCGCGTATTGCGCCGCTATGATTATTACAAACATCCGATTTCCGACGTGTCGCTCGAGACAGCGGGCACGGTCGATTTAGACGTGGAGATTAAGTTTAAAATCGGCGCCCATGACTATTCGATTGACGTCCATAAAAAGCATTTAGAAGAGCTGAAAGATTTATATAAATCGCTGCTCGCCATCGCCGAGCTTTGCCATGAAAACGAAACGAAGCTGGAGTACGCGCATAAAAGTTTGGAATTGACCGCGAACGTATTCGGGCGCGTGAAAAGTGACACCAATAATTTCTTTGCCGATTTCAAGGCGGTGAACGAACTCGCGTTTCAATGGCTTGTTGACGCGAAAACAAAATATACGGTAAAAGACTTCGGCTTTGTGTTTGAACGCTATATTAACAATTGAGCTGTTCCTTTGTCTCCCGCTATCGGGGGATTTTTATATACCTTAAAATCAATGAAACTTTCATTTTTTTATTGCCAAAGTTTTTCTAATCCTTTAATATTATAACTGTCAATTGTTCGACAATTTCATACATTCGCAGCAAGGTGCCAATGGAGCGATTCGCTCCGCACGGCTTAATAGGGAATCTGGTGAAAGTCCAGAACTGTCCCCGCAACTGTAAATGCGGACGAAATGAAATCGCCACTGTACGGTACGATGGCAAGCGCCGTTTGCCGTATGGGAAGGTTCAGAGTAGGATGAAGCATGAGTCAGTAGACCTGCCTTGCCTGCTTGTGCGTTTCCTAATCTTCGGGGGGTGAGAGTAGGAAGCGGCAACGGTGGCTGCCTTTGTGCATACATATTGCCGTTTCTTACTCATTCCAATTTGGAATGAGTTTTTTTATTTCTATTGTAAAAAGGGGGAACAGCAATGAGAAAGTGGAAACAGTACATCGCGCTGCTTGTCGTCGTCCTCACATTCGGCCTATTGTTCGGATGCAATGGGGCAAACGAAAGCAAAGCGCCTGCGAAAAAAGAAGCAACAAAAACGGAACAAACGCAAGCCGCGTTTCCGGTAACGGTGAAAGATGGATTAGGGGAAGAAGTGACGATTAAGTCCAGACCGCAAAAAATCGTTTCCTTAATCCCAAGCAACACGGAAATTGCCTATGCGTTAGGATTAGGCGACAAAATCGTTGGCGTCAGCGATTTTGACAACTATCCGGAGGATGTGAAAAAGAAAGCAAAAATCGGCGGCATGGAGTTTAATGTAGAAAAAGTTATTTCGTTGAAGCCGGATTTAGTACTTGCCCATGCGTCTAGCGTACATAGCTCGAAAGATGGAATTCAGCAATTAAAAGATGCGGGCATTACGGTGCTTGTGGTCAATGACGCGAAATCGTTTGCTGATGTATACCATTCGATCGAATTGGTTGGTAAGGCAACCGGAACCGCCGATAAAGCGCAAGAAATTATCAACAATATGAAAACGAAACTCGAAGAAATAAAAGAGAAGGCTAAACAAATTAAGCCGGAAGAACAAGTGAAAGTATGGGTGGAAGTATCGCCTCCGCCGCAAATTTATACGGCCGGAAAAGGAACGTTTATGGATGAGATGCTTCAGACCATTTCGGCGAAAAACGTCGCCGGCGGCCTGGAAGGATGGCCGATGGTGACGGAGGAAAAAGCGGTGGCATACAAGCCGGATGTGATTATTACTACCTACGGCGGAGCGAAACAGGTGTTAGGGCGCGCAGCGTGGAAAGATGTTCCAGCGGTAAAAAACAAGCGGGTATATGATGTCAATACCGATTTAGTCAGCCGTCCGGGCCCGCGTCTCGTTGAAGGAGTAGAGGAACTTGCAAAAGTCATTTACCCGAAAATCTTTAAGTAATGCATCGATGTATATCATTGCTGTAACGATTGCGGCGGTCTCGCTTTTATTAGGGATATCGATAGGTTCGTTATCGATTCCCTTTTCTACTATTATCAAGATCCTTTTTTCGGCCTGGTTTGGGTTGCCGCTGCCCGGCGATGTTCCCGATGATCTCGTGCAGATCGTGATGGCGATCCGCCTTCCGCGTGTGGTGCTCGCATTTCTTGTCGGCGCGTCGCTAGCGGTTGCGGGCGCGGCGTTTCAAGGGCTGTTAAAAAATGCGCTTGCCGATCCGTATACGCTCGGCGTGTCATCCGGCGCTTCCGTCGGTGCGGTGATCGTTATTTTTTTCGGTATTCAACTGCCGCTCTTTGGCACGTTTACTTTGCCGATTGTCAGCATTTTATTCGGTCTGGCGACGCTCGCGCTTGTGCTTTTATTTACAAGGGCAGTGGAGCGACAAATGTCGGTGGAGACGATCATTTTGGCCGGGATTATCTTTGGCGCGTTTTTCAGCGCCCTTATTTCTTTGATGATTGCGCTGACCGGGGAAGAATTGCGGCAAATTATTGACTGGCTGATGGGAAGCGTCGCGATGCGGGGCTGGAAATATACGATGCTTCTCCTTCCGTTTTTTTTGTTCGGCGTCGTCTTGCTTCTTCTGAATGCGCGCGAGCTTAATGCGTTCGCCTTTGGCGAAGCGGCGGCACTTCATGTCGGGGTGAACGTGATGCGCCGCAAAATCATGATTTTAACAGGAGCCTCGTTATTGACAGGGGCGGCCGTATCGGTGTCTGGGACGATTGGATTTGTCGGGCTTGTCGTTCCCCATATGGTCCGCCTTGTCTGCGGTCCGAACCACCGCTTGTTGCTGCCGCTGTCTTTGCTATACGGAGGGGCCTTTCTCGTCCTTACTGATTTGCTGGCGCGCACGATCATTTCGCCGCGCGAATTGCCGATTGGCGTCATTACTTCTTTGATTGGCGCCCCGCTGTTTGCGTTATTGTTTTTCCGAAGAATGAAAAGAAAGATGTGATCGATGTGCTCGAAGTAAACAACGTGTCTTACCGCTATCAGCGCAAACAAGTGCTTCATGATATCACCTTTACGGTAGAAAAAGGGGAAATATTTGGAATTTTAGGGCCGAATGGCAGTGGGAAAACGACATTGTTGAGATTATTAAGCAAAGAGCTATCCGTGCAAAGCGGCAGCATCACCGTGAACGGACGGCCGCTCGCTTCTTTTTCGCATAAAGAGTGGGCGCGTTTTGCCGCGGTGCTTCCGCAAACGATCGATGCGGTGTTCGGCTATACGGTCAAGGAAACGGTGGAGCTCGGACGGTACGCCCATCAGCATCGCTTTTTTCCGGTGTGGACGGAAGAAGATGAGCAGGCGGTTGATGCGGCGATTCATGAAGTCGGTCTCGCCGAAAAAGCGGAAGAAAGCATTGAACGCTTAAGCGGGGGAGAACGCCAGCGCGCCTATTTGGCGCGGGCGCTGGCGCAAAATCCCGAGCTGCTGCTGCTCGATGAGCCGACGAATCATATGGATATTACCCAGCAGCTCCATCTATTAAATCAGCTCGTTCGTGCGTCAAAAGAGAAAAAACTGACCGTGATTGCCATTTTTCATGATATGAATATCGCCAGTTTATTTTGCGATCGGCTTTTAATGCTAAAAGAAGGGAAAGCGGTCGCGCTTGGCACGCCGGAAGAGCTGATGGAGCCGGCGCTTCTCCGTTCCGTGTTTCATGCTCCGGTCAGCAGACAGGTGCATCCAACCGTTTCCAAGCCGCTGCTCGCCTTTTTGCCAGAACGGGGATTGCCAACCGCCGAAGAGCGGGACCTGCCTGAACATCTTACATGGGCAACGATGGACGACTGCATCGTCATCACTGCCGCAAAGCCGCTCAAAGTGTTGTCCTCCGCGCTTGTTGGCTCGGGGTTTCAATGGGCGGCCCATTTTGTCAACCGGCAAGTTTCCAAAGACTATCACTGCGAAGATGCGGAATTAGAGATGAAGCAATATTTACAGAAACGCGGGATTCCCGTCTCCAGTACGATTGGAATGATGACAGCAGTCGACATACACGATGCCGTTTGCATGTATGAAAAACAAGACGCGTTTTCGCTCTGGGCGGTGGTGACGGCGGGGGTAGGAAACGCCGTCGATGCCGCGCGCTCGTGGGAACGGACGCGATTCGTGCAAAAAATCGGCACCATTAATATGATGATTTTTATCGATGGGACGTTAACCGATGCTGCCTATGTGCAAGCGATGATGACAGCGACGGAAGCAAAGGTAAAGGCGCTGTATGAGGAAAACGTCCTTGATCCTGAGACGAACACGCACGCAACGGGTACTTCGACCGATTGCATCGCTATTGCCGCGACGCAGACGGGCACCACTTTTTCGTATGCGGGAACGATCACCCCGATTGGCAAAGCGCTCGGCCGCGTCGTTTATGAAGCAACAAGGGAAGCGCTGCGCCGATACCGGAAGCAGAGGGGTTCCTCATGAGCCATCTGTTGGCGCTTGCACTGGCGCTGATGCTTGATTTTTGGCTCGGTGATCCGCGTTGGCTGCCGCATCCGGTACGGGGTATGGGAGCGTTTATCGCTTTTTTGGACCGGCGGCTAAACAAAGGAGCATATCGGCGCGTAAAAGGAATCGTGACGGTAACGGCGGTAACGGGAACGGTGTATATCATTTCGTTGCTTGCCGTCAAAATTAGTTATTCGCTTTCTTGGCTCTTTGGAGTCGTCGTCGAAGCGATACTGATTTTTACCACGATTGCAACGAAAAGCCTGCAAGAAGCGGCATGGAATGTGCTGCTGCCGCTCGAACGGGGGGATATGGAGCAGGCGCGCCGAGAGTTAAGCATGATTGTCGGCCGCGATACGGAAAACTTGGATGAACCGGAAATTGTTCGTGCCTGCGTGGAAACGGTGGCGGAAAATACGAGCGACGGCATTACCGCGCCTCTGTTTTACGCGTGGATCGGCGGCGCGCCATTGGCGCTTTTTTATCGCGCTGTCAATACGTGCGATTCGATGCTCGGCTATAAAAATGATATGTACCGCGCGTTCGGCTGGGCGTCGGCAAGACTGGATGATGTCATGAATTATATACCGGCGCGTCTGACAGCGGTCATCATGGTGCTCGTTCATAGCGGCAAGCGATTTCGCTACTGCTGGCGCGTGCTGTTTCGCGATGCCCGTAAGCATCCAAGCCCGAACAGCGGCTGGCCGGAGGCGGCGATGGCGGCGCTTTTAGGCGTGCAGCTTGGCGGCGTGAATACGTATCACGGCATCGTTTCCAGACGGCCGACGCTCGGTGACCCGCTCGTTCCTTTGCAAACCAAACATATTCGTCAAGCGCTCCGAATGATGGTCGTGACCGTTTTATCGTTTGCGCTGCTATTGTTGATAGGAGGGATGATGATTGCGTTTACCGGCGCATGGGGCGAATCCTCGCAAGCTATATGAATCCTGCAATCTTCCGCTTCCAGAAAGGTATATCGATTTTAGCGTCAATACGAACCCGTATATGCTTCCGCCATCGCTTTGGCCTTCACAAACGGAATTTTGCCAATGGGCGATGGAGTATCCCGATCCCGAGGCGCGTCAGTTGGCCGAGCTGATTGCTGAAATGGAAGGGGTATCGCCCAAGCAATTGCTTATCGCCAACGGTGCTTCCGAGTGCATTTATTTGCTCGCTAAATGGTTTGCCAATAAGCGTGTCGGCATTCTCGAACCGACGTTTTCCGAGTATCGTCGCGCCTGTCAGGCGCATGACTGTGACATTGTCTCGCTTGTTGCAACGGAAGAGCGAAATTGGAAATACGAGCAACAGGAGTTAATGAAATTAATAGAAGAGGTCGATGTTCTCTTTTTATGCCATCCAAACAATCCAACGGGAACGGTGATGAAAGAAGATGAACTGTATGCGTTGCTTACCGCGGCGGAGAAAGCAGGGACGTTTGTGGTAATTGACGAGGCGTTTTACCCTTTTTGGCCTGAAGGCTTTACGGCAATGCGGTGGATGAATGAATTTTCCCGCTTAATCGTGTTGCGCTCCTTAACGAAAATCCATCATTTAGCAGGAGCGCGCCTTGGCTATATAGCCGCAAATGAAACGGTCATGGAAAAAGTAAAGACGTTGCAGCCGCCATGGAGCGTAAGCCGGATTGCCCAGCAGCTGGCGCTTCGTTTTTTGCCGCTCGAGGAGTTTGTCGAGCAAACGAAGCAGATGATTGCCGAAGAGAGGAAAAGAATCACAAACACATTGCGCGCATGTGGCTATTCTGTTTCTCCGTCTGTCGTTAACTTTTATTTATTGCGGCGGCCGGGGTGTTCAACAGAAGAACTGTTCTTTTCTTTATTAAAGGAAGGAATCGTGCCGCGCCATACCATGAATTTCCCTGGTCTTGACGGTCGTTATTTGCGCTTTGCCGTGAAAACGAAAGAAGAAAATGACGAATTATTGCATGTGTTAAAGCGGTGGGGAACATGATGGTGTTTATTAGCGGCGGTGTCCGCAGCGGAAAAAGCAAAGTGGCTGAAAGATACGCGAGAAAGCTGGCCGTCCCGGAATCCTCCTTCCACTATATTGCGACGGCAAGCGCTGATGACGAAGAAATGAAGCAACGAATCACCCATCACCAAAAGCGGCGGGAGAAACAGCCGATGCCATGGACAACATGGGAGCATCCTGCTTGTCTTGACGAGCTGGTCGGATCGTTTAAGAAAGCGGATGTTGTGCTGCTCGACTGTTTGACAAATTGGCTTGCCAATGAGCTGTTTCGTGATGACAGTTGGAAAGAGGAAAAATTATGTTTCCGTAAAGCGGCGTACATGTGGGAAACGCTACAGCGGCTGGCGGGAGCGTGCAAAGCGTTGATTATTGTTTCCAATGAATTATTTTGCGGGGGAGTACCCGATGATATCGGGACATATCACTATATGAAAATGCTTGGCTGGCTTCACCAGCAAATTGTCGAGAAAGCAGAGGTTGCCGTTTTAGTCCAGCACGGGTTGGCAACGGTCAAAAAAGGAGAGTTGTTCCGATGAAAGCAGCTTGGAGCGGTTTGTTATTATCGATGCAATTTTTAACGGTGATTCCAGTGCGGAGGCAAATCGATTGGAACGGTGACGTAGCGCGCTGGTCCGTCCGTTTTTTCCCGCTTATCGGTGCCATCATCGGAACTGTCGCGGCCATAATGTACGACCTGTTTTCTGCTTTTTCTTCCTTTTCCCCGCTGTTTTTGGCGCTGTTTCTCATGTGGCTGTCGGTTTGGCTTGCTGGCGGTTTGCACGCGGATGGCTGGATGGATGTCAGCGATGCCTTTTTTTCATACCGTGACATCAAGCGCCGCCAGGAAATCATGAGTGATTCCCGCGTCGGGGCGTTTGCCGTTTTATCGATTTTCTGTTTGCTTTCGTTCCGCCTTTTGTTTTTGTTGGAAACGATACGCACTGGGCTGAACGCGCTTCTTCTTATTGTCGTCCCGCTGCTGTCAAGAACGGGAGCGGCTTGGCTTCTTGTTTGCGGAAAACCAGCAAAGCCAACCGGAATGGCGGTTGCTTTTCGTGAATATACTAGCCGCATGGATGGCTATGTGGCGATGGCGATCAGCATCGTGCTGCTTGCATGCATTTGCATCATGGATGCTTCCGTGATCAAAAACGCTGGCTTATTGGCAACCGGAACGATTGCGGCGGCTTGGCTGGCGAGAGCTTCGTTTGAAAAGCAGTTTGGCGGGATTACCGGCGATACGATCGGAGCGTTTGTGGAAGGAGCGGAAACGTGGCTATGGTGTCTCATTTGGCTATTACGTTCATCCGCCATGGGCTGACGCCGGAAAATGCGGAGCGGCGATATATCGGGCATACGGACGTCCCGCTTGCCGAACAGGAAAAAATGCGGCTTCGCCGCGTGGCATTAAGATTGGAACAGCCGGTTGATCTGCTCGTTTCAAGTGACTTATTGCGCTGCCGGCAAACGTGCGAACTGTTGTTTCGAAATGATGGCGGTCAAAAATACGAAATGGCGCAATGGCGGGAAATAAATTTTGGCGACTGGGAAGGAAAAACTTTTCCAGAGCTGAAAGAAATAAAAGAGTATCAGCAATGGCTGCATTCTCCGCTTTCCGTAGCGCCGCCGAATGGGGAAAGCTATCAAGCTTTTTGCCAGCGGGTGGAAGAAGCGCTGGCACAAACCATACTACTTGCCGAACAAACAAACGCGAAGCATGTTGCCGTTGTCACGCATGGCGGACCGATTCGTTATGTATTAGAGCGTTTTGCGCCGATCGAAAGGCCTTTTTGGGAATGGGCGGTGCCGTTTGGCAGCGGGTATACGTTGCAATCGACGCTAGAGAGGTGGAAGGAGAAAAAACGATGCATTTCATTGTCGGAGGTGCTTTTCAAGGAAAACGAAAATGGGTGTGCAAACATTACGGAATAAGGGAACGAAAGGATATCATATGGTATAACGGATATGAAGGGACATATGGCGAACCTGATGAAAGTATATCAGAACGAATCGTAGTGTTTGAAGGGCTGGAAGCGGCGATTCGCCGCCTGCCTGACCTCGGTTATTGGGGACAATTGTTTTGGCGGTGGCAGGAATGGGAGCGGCAATGCCCTGGGCGCACAGTAGTATGGATTGGCACCGATATTACCCAGGGAATCGTGCCGATAGAGCAAGAGGACCGGTTATGGCGTGATGTAACCGGTTGGTGTTACCAGCGGTTGGCAGAGTTTTGCGACCGTGTGGATCGCATTTGGTGCGGATTGGCAGAACGAATCAAATAAAGGGGAGAAACGATATGAGACTATATACAAGAACCGGGGATAAAGGAAAAACAAGTTTAATTGGCGGACGGGTGGATAAAGATCATTTGCGCGTCGAAGCGTATGGAACGCTCGATGAAGTCAATTCATTTGTCGGACAGGCGATGACGTTGCTACATGATGAGAAGTTTCAAGATATATATACAGAGCTGCAAAAAATTCAACATGAATTATTTGATTGCGGCGGCGATTTGGCTATTGTGAATGGGAAACTTCCATATAAAGTAACAGCGGATATGGTGACATTTTTAGAAACACGCATCGATGAATATGTGAAAGAAGCACCGCCGCTCGAAAAGTTTATTTTGCCTGGTGGTTCTCCTGCAGCAGCGGCGCTTCATGTTGCCCGCACGGTAACAAGAAGAGCGGAACGGTGCATCGTCTCATTGAGCAAAGCGGAGCCGATTAATGAAATTGTATTGCAGTATGTGAACCGCTTATCCGATTACTTTTTTGCTGTTGCCCGCGTCATTAACGCGCGTTTAGGAGTAAAAGACGTCGAATATGAACGAAGCGCCATTGTGTTTCGCGATCGGGAGGAGAAACAATGATAGAAGGTAGAAAACGATTTGCGACCGCAATTGTTTTCCTTAGTTTATCGGTCATCGGCTCGCTATTAAAGCTGCCGACATCTGTCGGCAGCATTGCGTTAGATAGCGCCCCGGCGCTTGTTGCCGCGGCTCTGCTTGGCGCCGGTCCCGGGGCGCTTGTCGCCGCATTTGGCCACATGATTTCCGCGTTTTTTGCCGGATTTCCGCTCGGGCCATTTCATCTGCTCGTCGCCGGCGAAATGGCCGCACTCGTCTTCGGATTTGCCATCTTATATCGCCGCAAATGGAAAAAGACGGCCTTTTTTGCCTTCTTTGTCGGAAATGCATTTTTATCACCGCTTCCGTTTGCGTTATGGATGGGAAAAGCGTTTGTGATGGCGATTATTCCTGCTTTAGCGATCGCTACCGCTGCGAATCTTGCCATTGCTGCTGTCGTCACTCCCGTGCTGGTGAAAAGGGTAACGAAGGAAGCGGAGAAGGTGCCTTATGCGTGATGTATTGTTTGTACCGTTTGCCAATGGGATGGAGCTTGTGGTTGCCGCCGACGGCTCGGCGGCCATTGGAGAAAAGGAGAAAGATCTCGTAAATGTTCCATATGATATCGTTGCTTATTTTGCGGCGCGCGTCGCTTTCATGGAGCTATTAAGTGTGGGAGCGGAACCGTATGCCATCGTTTTGCAAAATTTCGTCGCTGATCAAGCATGGGAACTTCTCTGCCGCGGCATTCGTCAAACGTGTGAGGAGCTGCGGATAGACATCCCGATAACGGGAAGCAGCGAGTCGAATTTTTCTACCATCCAATCTGCCGTTGGCGTTACGGCGATTGGCACCATTGAAAGAGACAAAAAACGGATCGCCATCACACCAAAAGGAGCGAAATTTGCCGTCATCGGGGAGCCGCTTGTTGGGGATGAAGTGTTGAAGCGGAAAGAGCGAATTGTCCCGCTCGCGTTATTTTCGCAATTATTAAAGCAACCGCATATTTATGAGATTGTACCAATCGGATCGAAAGGGATTTATTACGAACTGCAGCAACTGCTGCAGGCAAACGGGCTAGCTTTTTCATCATGTTCCTGCGCTCTGCCGCTTTTTGCATCCTCAGGTCCGTCTACCTCTATATTAATTAGTTACCATCCTTGTGTAGAAGGGGAAGTCAAAAAGCTTGCCAAGGATTTATTTTTTCCGCTTCAATTCGATGAATAAAAGGAAGAATATTCTGTAAATATTCTTCCTTTTTTTACTTCCTTTTTTTGCGAGGAAATTTTAAGATGGTTGTAACGAATCCATTTGTCGCGGCGACAAATGGAGTAGAATGGGAGGAGAAAGGATGGACTCCGTCTTTGAGGAGTTGTATGAGAAGTATCATCATGACATTTTTAATTTCCTATTTTATATGGTGAGAAATCGCGAACAGGCGGAAGATCTCGTTCAGGAAGTATACATAAAAGTATTGCGTTCATATAAACGGTTTAAGGGAGAAAGCAGCGAAAAAACATGGCTGTTGTCGATTGCGCGCCATGTGGCAATCGATTTTTTTCGCAAACAAAAAAGCCGGCGGCGCAAAATATCGGGAAATTTGGATTGGGACGAGGAGCAGCTTTGCGATGTACAGCCGCTACCGGAGGAAATTGCGATTCAAAAAGAGGAGATTCAGCTGCTGTATCGTTGTTTAGAACGCTGTACGATCGATCAGCAGCTTGTCATCGTGCTTCGCTTTATTCAATCGTTATCCATTACCGAAACAGCAGAAGCGTTAGGATGGACGGAAAGCAAAGTCAAAACGACGCAGCACCGGGCGTTGAAAGTGTTGAAAAAGTATATGGAAGAAGAGATGGAGAAAGGGGGGAGCAGCGTGAAAAAGTTTCGGTGGAATGATGAATGCCTTGAGCATGCGCTACAGCAGATGCCGATGATTAAAGACCATCGTTCGAAGGAAGAAATATATCAACAATTAATCGAAGCAAGAAAAACGGCACGCCGGAAATCTTGGTTTCTTCCATCGTTGATTTCCGTCGTTGCGGTGATGTTGGTGACGGCGATCTATGCGCCTAGCCTTCCATTGACACAACATTCAGAAAAAAGAACCGAGAAGTTAGATCAGCATATGATAACGTTACAGGCAAAACAGCCGGCGAAGGAGAGCCAAACGCTTTTATCTGCGGAGGAGCGCGATTCGTCTTTATCGCGCATTGTGACAAAAGAAGCATTGAATGATCAAGATATTGCCGTCGTAGGGGTCCCTGATCAACAATCGCACATTATCATCCCTATTAGCGTTCCAGTAAAAAAATATGAACCAGCGGCTGAGCAGCTCGAAATGGCCACATCAAAAATTGACGAACAAAAATGGGGGGTATCCAAGCGGCTGCTTGATGGCGTCACGATCGCGCCTTCTCGTGAAAGCAAGGTCTGGTTGGTTCGCGTGCCAAAACAACATCCCATTTTTTCCGAAGGATCCACAAGTGAGTCGATGTTTCTCGCCAGTATTGAAGAAACGATTCGCTGGATGGGCGGAAAGAAAGTCTGCTTTTTTACCGAAAAGAAGGAAGGAATGGCGCTTCATCATATAGGATATGTGAAGGCGTTGGAAATTCCGCATAAGAAGCGGGTGTATTATTTATATCGGCCTGGTCCGACGCATCCTGTATTTCTTGTTCCATCACCGCAGCATGTTCCGACGTTTTTAGAGGCATTAAAACAAATGAAAAAAGACGGCGATGGGCCGTTGCGCTCCACTGTTCCAAAAGGAGTTCACATTAAGAAGGTGAGCATGCAGCACGATAATGTCGTGATCGAGTTTACGGAAGATTCCAAGCTAAATGAATTGCCATCGATTCAATGGATGATGGAGGCGATTTTGCTTACGGCAAAAGAGTTTGGCTTTCACACCGTCACCTTTAAAGGCGGGGGCGTCAAACGAATTGGCCCATATATGTTTGAGAAAAAAATTGCGGTGCCCGTTGGCCCCAATCCGATTATGGTGTATGCATCTGCACGATAAACGTTTTTTATTACAGTTTTGTTAATGTAGCATCCGCAATGTTCTATTTGCCGCATTTTTCACATAATACATATATGGCGAAACGATAACGAAATGGAGGAATGAATGATGGAAGATGTGCTGAGACGTTTGCTTGTTGTGGCAGGAATGGCTGTTTGTATTCGATTGCTATTTATGGTTGGGCTGACGGGATGACGTGTGAAAATTCGCAAAATCGTTGTCCTCCCCCATTTTGATGCGATATAATGATAGAAACGCGCAGTGGGAGGAGAGAGAAATATGTTAACCGATTACCATAATCATCTGGAGCGGGGGACGCTGACCCTCGACTATTTACGGCAATTTACCGATGAAGCAGCAAGAAAGGGGATCCAGCATTTCGGCATATCGGAACATGCCTACCATTTTTACCAAACAAAAAATATTTTATCCAATCCATGGGTTGACGCACGCCGTTATTACGATATGGCTGACTATGTCCGGCTGTTCCATGAAGCGTGGGATGCTGGAATTGACGTAAAAATGTCGATCGAAATGGACTATACGCCGGGAAAACATGAAGAAATGGCCCAATTTATTCGGTCTTACGAGTTTGACTATGTGATCGGTTCGATTCATTGGGTCGATGATTTTGGCATTGACCTGGCAGAGTATCGCCAAGAGTGGGAACGACGCGACCTGTACGATACATACCGCAAATATTTTGATCAAGTTGTCACCTTGGCCGAGTCCAACTTATTTGATATTGTCGGCCATCTTGATTTGGTCAAAATATTCAAATATGTTCCGGAAGATGAAGAATTTTTGCTAGAGCAATATGATCGTGCGACAACTGCACTAGCAAACTCGAAAACATGCGTTGAAATCAGCACGGCTGGGCTCCGCAAGCCGGTCGGCGAGCTATATCCGGATCAACGGTTATTGCAAATGTGCTATGATAAAGGCATTCCGATTGTGCTTTCCTCGGATGCGCATGTTCCTGAACATGTAGGCGCGGATTACGACAAGGCGATTGCGCTTGCGAGAAGCGTCGGCTATACGGAGTTGATGACGTTTCATAAAGGAGAGCGAAAAGCGGTGCCGCTAGGATAAAAGCGGTGGCCGCGCAAAAAAAGGAATGGGGCGTGCCCATTCCTTTTTTGCTTTACACTTCTAATCTTTTTACGGCGTCAATATCTTCGATTTCCGTTAATTTTTGCGTCACGGCATCATCAATTGGCTTATCTAACGAAAGCAGCATGATCGCTTTGCCACCTGCTTCTTGCCGTCCGACTTGCATGGTGGCGATGTTTACTTGATGTTCGCCGAGCACGTTTCCGACTTTTCCGATCATACCCGGTCGGTCTTGATGCTGGATGTAAAGGAGATGGCCTTCCGGCGCAAAGTCAATCGCAAATCCGTCAAAGTGAACGATGCGGTCGCCGTAGTTTGGAATGTGTGAACCTTTGATCGTAAACGTTTTATTTTCGCCATGGACGGTAAGGGAGATGCAGTTGGCATAGCCATGTGTTTCATCGGAAAATTTTTCCCCGTACGTAATGCCTCGCTCTTTAGCGATCATCGTAGCATTTACTTCGTTGACGGTCGAAGCGACACGCGGACGCAAAAAACCAGCGAGCAGACTGCGCGTGATGTAGGTTGTTTCTAAATCAGCGACGGTTCCTGCATACGTAACGGACAGTTCTTGAACCGGAATGTTCATATATTGAGAGGCTATCATTCCCATTTTTTTCGCTAGATGATAGAATGCTTGAATTTTGTCGTATACGTCTTTGGACAAAGCTGGAAGATTAATAGAAGATGTAACCGGTTTTCCTTCAAAAAACTGCAATATCTCCTCAGCGACTTGGGTAGCGACATTTAACTGCGCTTCTACCGTGGAAGCGCCAAGATGAGGAGTGACAATCACATTATCAAATTTCAACAACGGATGGTCGCCTGGCGGTTCTTGCTCAAATACATCGAGGGCTACTCCTGCCACATGGCCGTTTTGCAAAAATGGAATGAGCGCCTGTTCGTCAATAATGCCGCCGCGGGCACAGTTGATGAGGTATACGCCTTTTTTTGTTTTTGCTAAATTTTTCTCGCCAAGAAGCCCTTTCGTTTCTTTTGTCAGCGGAGTATGCACGGTAATAATGTCGGAGCAAGCCAGTACTTCATCGAGCGTATGAATCGATACGCCGAGCTTTTCCGCCCGCTCCTTCGTTAAAAACGGATCATATACATGCACGGTCATGCCAAAAGCGCGTGCGCGTTTCGCCACTTCGGAGCCGATGCGGCCGAATCCGATAATGCCTAAATGTTTTCCTTGCAGTTCTGTTCCAACAAACGCGGAGCGATTCCATTCCCTTGATTTGACCGAAATATGAGCTTGCGGAATATGGCGCACGAGCGCAGCCATCATCGCAAAGGTGTGTTCGGCGGCGGAAATCGTATTTCCGTTTGGTGCATTAATGACGACAATTCCGCGTTTCGTCGCTGCTTCCACATCAATATTGTCTACTCCTACGCCGGCGCGGCCAATAATTTTTAAATTTGTCATTTTCGAAAGCAGTTCTTCTGTCACCTTTGTCGCGCTGCGGACGAGCAAGGCGTCAAACTGATGCAGCTCTGCTTCCGCTTCGCTGACCTTTTTTTGCACGATTTCCATTTGTTCGGATTTTCGTAGTGGGGTTAATCCTTCTTCGCTAATTGCGTCGGAAACTAAAATGCGAAACACGTCGATGTGCTCCTTTCTTATTCAGGAATTTTAAATTTCTGATAATTTAACATATTAAAACGCTTTCTGTCAATGTGATGAAAAGAAGTCATACCAATGTAAACGTTTTTACCATTGAATGTTCGGATTTTACTTAATAAAAACGCCCAAGCCATTATGGAGACTTGAGCGCTGTTTCCATTATTTATTTTTTTGTTCGTTGTAGCGGGCAATGCATTCTTCAATTAATTTCGCAGCGGCTTCCGGCCCTTCCCATGCGCCGATTTCCGTCCGTTTTCCTTGCAAATCTTTATAGCGTTCAAAGAAATGGGCGATTTCTTTTAATTTATGTTGCGGAAGGTCTTCAATGCTGCGAACTTCGTCAAAACGAGGATCTTCAACCGGAACGCCGATCAGCTTTGCGTCTTCTTCGCCGCTGTCGATCATGTTTAAATAACCGATGACACGCGTGTCAATGACGCAGCCAGGGAACGTTGGGTTGGTGGTGATGACTAAAATATCGAGCGGGTCGCCGTCTAAAGCGAGCGTGTTTTGCAAATATCCGTATTCTGCTGGATAAAACATCGGCGAGTACAGGACGCGGTCTAGTTTGAAAATGCCCCGTTCTTTGTCAAATTCGTACTTGTTTTGGCTTCCTGTCGGAATTTCGATAAATGCTTCAACCACTTTATTTTCGAATGCCACAACACGTTCCTCCTTTAAATTATGTATGCGTTTCTATTATAGAATAGATGGTAAAGGGTAGCAACTACAGAGATAGGCAATTCGCAAACATCATGAATGTGGATTTATCTATGATTGGTAAATATCTTCTGCATACTCGTTAATGTTACGGCATATTTATACATCTAACTGAATTTTATTGATTGATAGGAAATAAATAAATCCCTCTTGCGTTTTTTGGCAAGAGGGTGTTTGTTCATTATTCAAATTTATTTGGGTCTCCGTCAAATGGCTCATCGGCAACTTTAATCGATTCGGTTGGGCAGCCTTCAAAGGCGTCCATCATGTCGTCGATCAGAATTTCCGGAACTTCTACGATGCCTTGGTTATCGTCTAAAGTAACATAGGCGATGCCGTCTTCATCGTAGTCGTAAATGTCTGGAGCCGCCGCACCGCACGCCCCGCAGGCAATACATGTTTCTTTATCCACAATCGTATATTTTGGCATGATAAAAACCTCCCTAAGTTCTATTTGAAACGGACGAGTCATCTCCGTGTTACATACTCGGAAATGAACTTCAATTTTATAATAAGGCTGTTTTGGCAACTTTTCAACATAAAAATGTTACATCTGTATTTTTAAACATATAAACATTGTTTACTCGAAACGGAAAAACTTTATGCGCGAAACAGGGCGGGTATTTTTGTTACAATGAATGTAGACGAAAGTGTTTGCATAAAGGAGCAGCTGGCATGAGAGACGGATATGCTGCGTTTTTGCTATTGTTTTGTCTGCGCCGCTTCAACGGTGAAAGATCGTTGGCGGCGGTCTATCACTTATTTTCCGGAAAAAAATCGGCGCAAACGTTGCAGGACAGTAAATGGTTTCAGCTTGAACCGTTTTTTGGCGTATGGAAGGATATTACGCTCAGCGAGGTCGAGACAGCAGCACGGTTGTTGTTAGAAAACGGCTGGATTATCCCTGTACAAAACCGCTCTTATTTATTGACAGAAGCCGGAAAAAGATGGCTCGATGAGCAGCTGCAGCGAACATTTTTTCCTACGCATCTTAATGGATGGCGGTATCATGCTTCGGAAAAATGGTTTTGGTACCGTTTGTCTTTGCTTGTGCAAACGGTATCGAACATTCTTCATCATACCCGTTTTGAACCGATCCACCGTCATGAAAAAACGTTGATGTGGGTGAAGCGTTATTTATTCTCACAGCGAAGAACGGTGCGGAAACTGGCGGAATTGCTTTATGAAGAAATGTACCGCCTGCTTGATGCCGTTTCCGAGGAAGAGGCGACGGTGTTTACCTTGCGTTTGACGAGTTTTGAGCGAATTGGCTGGACGAACGAGCAAATTGCTTCGTACTTGCAAACAGATCCGCTATACGTTCGGTTTCAATTCCAAAACGTGCTCCATTATATGATGGCAGCAGCGGAGGCGAAACGTTCCTCCATCTTATATGAAATGATGGATGGATTATCATTGCCGGTGCCATTGACGCTGTCTGCGCAAAAAACGTATGAATGGCTATTGCATGGAAAATCGATTGCGGAAATCGCGCGGCTGCGCCGTTTAAAACAGAATACGATTGAAGATCATGTGGTGGAGATTGCGGCTAATATTCCGCAGTTTTCGATCGAACCGTTTGTACATGAAAAAAAGGCGGCAAAAATTGTGGAAACAGCCCGAAAATTACGGACTCGCAAGTTAAAGTTGATTCGCGATGCGATCGATGATGATGTCAGCTATTTTGAAATCCGCCTTGTATTGGCAAAGGAAGGGAAAATGTGGTGACATTAACGCAATTGCTTCGGGAAAAGTTCGGATATTCCTCGTTTCGCAAAGGACAGCGGGAGATTATCGAGGACATTTTGCGCGGGTATGATGTGTTGGCGATGCTGCCGACGGGCGGGGGAAAATCGCTCTGCTATCAGCTGCCGGCCTATTTGTTGACGGGTAGTGTATTAATCATTTCCCCGCTTGTTTCGCTCATGGAAGATCAAGTGCAGCAGCTTCGGCAGCGCGGTGAAAAGCAGGTTATTGCGTTCAATAGTTTTTTAGAAGCAAAGGAGAAGTGGAGGGCGCTTGAGCGGCTTCATCAATTTCGCTTTATTTATGTCTCTCCGGAGATGCTGCAGTCGGAGCGCCTGCTTGCCGCTCTAACGCATACCCCCATTTCCTTATTTGTCGTCGATGAAGCTCACTGCATTTCTCAGTGGGGGTACGATTTTCGCCCTGATTTTTTAAAGTTAGGGGAAATCCGGCGGCAACTCGGGTCGCCGCCTTGTCTTGCGTTGACAGCTACAGCGCCGCCTGAGGTGATGAATGATATTATCCATATTTTGCAGCTTTCTCCGTTGCGCCGCCATATTCATTCTGTTGACCGTCCGAATATTGCCATCAAGGTGGAAAAAGCGAATTCGCTTTCCGAGAAAGTAAGCCGGTTGCTGGATTATGTCAAGCTTCTTCAAGGTCCTGGGATCATTTATTTCTCGAGCAGGCAATGGGCGGAAACGATGGCGCATAAGCTGCGGCAAGGAGGAATTGAGCGGGTGGCGTATTATCATGGAGGCATGGATGCCGAACAGCGGATGCTCGTGCAGCAGCAGTTTTTACGCGACCAATTAGATATTGTATGCTGCACGAATGCGTTTGGCATGGGAGTCAATAAGGAAAATATCCGCTTCGTCATCCATTTTCATATGCCCGGCCAAATGGAAGCATACCTTCAGGAAATTGGCAGGGCGGGACGCGACGGGAAAAAAAGTGTTGCGATTTTATTATATACCAATGGGGACGAGGGCATGGTACAATCTCTAATGGAAGCGGAATTGCCGGACGACGCGCAGGTGAAACAATTATGCGAGCGGTTATTAAATGGCGTTGATCGTGATGATGTAGAGCAGTGGATGGACGCTTGTTCATTTACGGACGTGCAGAAACGGATTCTTATGTACTTTTTGGAAAAGGAAGGAGCCTTTTCTTCCGCACGACTGCTCAACAAACAAGAAGCCGCCAGCCTATACGAAAAAGTAACAAAGCACATTGAGTTGCGCAGGCAATGGAAACGAAAAAAACTACAAGAAATGGAAACATGGCTTTTTCGCCGTTCTTGCCGGCGGGAGGCAATTGTTCAAACTTTCGGGCAGACACTAACGGAAAAGCCAGACCGCTGCT
Source organism: Saccharococcus thermophilus (assembly GCF_011761475.1). Taxonomy (NCBI): domain Bacteria; kingdom Bacillati; phylum Bacillota; class Bacilli; order Caryophanales; family Anoxybacillaceae; genus Saccharococcus; species Saccharococcus thermophilus. Next base: position 1,653,585 of record NZ_JAASRS010000001.1, on the reverse strand, counting down.
GTGATTGTTGCGGGCTGAAATTAGACGCCTACTTGCGCACGGAAGAAAAACGTCCTATCCGCATTTTGGGCTGGAGAGACGAATTACAACGCCTGTTCTTTTAAGCGAGGAGTAGCAATGATGAAACGGCAAAGTGAACAAATTCAAATGATGAGCGACCGCGAAGTGCTTATCCATTTATACTTGACACAATTATTATTGATCGTTATATCTGTCATTATCGCTTTTTTTCTTTTTGATTTTTCGACATTGCGGCGTATCTGGCAGTTTGATGCTGCTACGGTGTTCACCTATGGCGGAGGGAGCGCTCTCCTCGTATTAGCCGTTGATTTTTTGGCGATGCGCTATCTGCCGGATCAATGGTATGATGACGGGGGAATTAATGAAAGAATTTTCCAAAGCCGCTCGATTCCGCATATCTTTTTTTTATGTTTATTGATCGCTTTTAGTGAAGAATGGCTGTTCCGCGGCGTCATCCAGACGCATTTTGGCTTGTTTATTGCCAGCACGGTATTTGCTTTGCTGCACATCCGTTATTTAGAGAAATGGTTTTTGTTTATCATGGTAGTACTATTAAGCTTTTTTCTTGGATCTATTTATGAGTGGACCAATAGCCTGTGGGTAACGATTTTTGCCCACTTTCTGATCGATTTTATTTTAGCGGTAGATATTCGTCTCGATTATGTGCGCGAAAGGAAACAAAACGGGGGTAATCAGGAGTGAGCCAGCAGCGTATCGAAGACCAAGCAGAAGCATTGCGGGAATTAGTGCAGCAAAAAAATAAGCCGGCAAAAGAGGAAGGGCTATCGCTTCCACCACGCAGCGAGGTGCATCGGCGGAAGAAGTCAAAAAAGCGGGAAAAGAAAAAGAAGTGGAAGCTGAAGTATCCGCTCATACGTTTGTTAGTACTGTTTTTCATTTTGCTGCCGATTTCGATGTTAAGCATTTATTATGCAAATCGAGATTCAAAGATTGTGACGGTTGTCACCCGCAGCGACACGGACAGCTATGAACCGATCGACATCGCTCCTGTTGAAGAAAAGGTTGAGACAAAATCAAGCGAAACAAATGGGCAAAAACAGCATCACTCTAAATTAAGTGTGCACAAAAAAGAGGATGTTGCTTCCGCAAAGGGGCAAAAAGTGATCACACATGTCGTGCAGGGAAACGAAACGCTATACAGCATTGCGATGAAATATTATCGGAGCGATCGAGGAATGGAAATCATAAAAAAATGGAATCATTTACAAAATGCTCAGCTTCATCAAGGACAAGTATTGCAAATTCCGGCAATCGATGTGAAAAAATAGAGGGATAAGCACGTGTTTTTTCGTTCTAATGAAGCGGGCTCGTACATACGTTTATAAATAGAAAGGGTGGAGGAAAAAACAAGGGGATGGAAAGATGGGAAAGTTTCTCGAGCATCTGCCGATCGATGAAGTGACAAGGCAAATGCTGCTTGGAGTGATTGAAAAAAAGCAAAAATGGGAACGGCTGAAGAAAAACGTTCTTTCCTTGCAGGTCGTCACTTTCGGAGGATTTGCGATCTTTTTCATTTATGTTTTATTTGCGCTGATTTTTCCAAGCGGCACATGGAAGGAGTTTATCGACGGGTTTTTTGGAAAAACGGTGCACTTGTATATATTGTTGTTGCTGTTTTCTGCGTATTGGGCGATTGTATACTACAAAAGAAAATGTGATAAAGCAGAGGCGGAATTTCATTCCCTTCGCTGTGAAATCATCCAAAAAAGCGCTGATTTATGGAAAGAAGAACAGCAATGGAAGGAGCGCCATAAACTGTTTGAAATCATGAAAAAGGAGTACGATATTAATTTATATTATGAAAATAGCTGAATGGCACTCCCATTCAGCTATTGCCGGGTTAGAAAAATTTTTTCTGGTCGCGCTCTTCTTTTAAAATTTCTACTGCTTCACGGAAGCGTTGGGCGTGGATGATTTCCCGCTCGCGCAAAAAGCGGAGTCCGTCGTTTAAATCCGGGTCATCGCTCATATTAATAATCCATTGGTAAGTTGCCCGCGCTTTTTCCTCCGCCGCAATGTCTTCGTATAAATCGGTAATCGGGTCTCCTTTCGCCTGAATGTATGTTGCTGTAAACGGAACGCCCGCGGCATTATGATAAAATAAAGCGCGTTCGTGATCGACATAGTGCGCGTCAAGCCCCGCCTCTTTCAATTGTTCGGGAGTGGCATCTTTCGTTAGTTTGTACACCATGGTCGCGATCATTTCCAAATGGGCAAACTCTTCCGTTCCGATATCAGTAAGCAGCCCAATGACCTTATCAGGGATCGTATAACGTTGGTTTAAATAACGAAGCGCAGCGGCAAGTTCTCCGTCTGCCCCGCCATATTGCTCAATTAAATATTTTGCCAATTTCGGGTTGCACGTGCTGACACGAACAGGATATTGCAATTTTTTTTCATAAATCCACATCGCCCTTTCCTCCCTTTATACGATGTCGCTCTGTTACACTTGCCAAGGCCATGGGCAATCATTCCAGTTCCACGGGTAGTTGGAATAACTGTTTCCATATTGCTGCAGCGGGCCGTAAGCGGATTCGAATTGTTTCTTTAATTGTTTCCGTTTTTGGGCGAGCTGATTAAATTGCTGAATGGCTTGGTAATCGGTAGGATGAGTATCCAGATATAACGTGAGATCGACAAGGGCAAAATCAACCGCTTGCAGCTGCTCTAACAGTTCATAATATTCGTTTGGTACTTGTCTCATAGCGGCTCACCTTTGGTTTTCATTTCATAGGGACCGTAATATGGATCATAAAAAATTTTCCAGAGGGTTCCTTTTCTCAATGCTTCATGCAAAGGAAATTGTGGCAAGTTAGGCGGCTGAAATCCGACATATTGGTTTGGAGCGGTGACATATGTTTTGACGCGGATTGGCGGGCAAGGGTCAAATGGGCTTACATAAGGTTCGTATTGCTTTCGGGTTGTAAACATAAGAAACCTCCTTTTGGCAGAGTTTCAGTCTATATTTATGACCATTACGTTTTATTCATGACTCCCTTTTTCGGTGAATACATGTAAGAAAAAAGGGAGGAAACAGGATGTGGTTTCATCTGTTTTGTATTGCTGTCGGATTTTTTGCGGGATATTTAATGATTCATTGGATGCCGCCATTGACTCCGTTTGATTTCACCCGTTTTACCACCGAGCTTATTTTTAATCCTTTGCGGACGTTTTTGGCGCTGACTTGCTTTTTTATTGGCTTTTTGGCAAATGCGGTGGTGATTCGCACCGTCATCGAAGGAATTGTTTTCTGCTTGCGGCGAAAGCGGGTGCGTTGGATGGAATGGTTTGTTTGCTGCGGAGGGATGGGAAGCTTTTATTGGCTATTTCAATGGGAAGTGAGGCTAACTGCTTTATTTTTTATTTTCTCTTTGATTTATGGTATGATATCGGTGAATTTGGATCGTTCTCGGTAGCATAATCGAAACTTATAGGGGGCATTATATATTGGTTTGGGTCGCCTTTTTTGTTTTTATCTGCATATTGGCTTATATGTGGTGGGAAGCGCATCGAAACCGTGTTGTTCGCATTGAATTGACCTTTCCCCAGTTTCCAAGTAGTTTTCGGGCGTTTTCCATTTTTTTTATTTCTGATCTTCATCGGCGAATATTGGCGAAAAAAATTGTGAAGGAAATAAAAGGAAAGGCGGATATTGTTTTAGTTGGCGGGGACCTTACGGAAAAAGGGGTGCCCGCCGCGCGCGTCAAGGAAAATATCCGCCGTTTAAAAATGATTGGACCGGTTTATTTTATTTGGGGAAATAATGATTACGAAGCGGAATATGATTTGCGCTCGCTTTTAGTGGAGGAGGGAGTGCATATATTGGAAAATAGTGCTGTTATGTTGCAATCCCCTGACGGAGAGAAGCTTGCTCTCATTGGAGTAGAGGATATGAGCAAACGGCGTGCAAGGCTAGACAAAGCGCTTCAGGGGGTGGATGAGGAGGCATTCCGCATCCTTGCTTCGCATAATCCAAAAATTGTCGGGCGCCTTCGTCCTGAACATCGTATTTCGCTTGTGATCAGCGGTCATACGCATGGAGGGCAAATTCGTTTCTTTTCGTTTGGACTCTATGAAAAAGGCGGTTTAAAAAGCGTGAACGGCACCGCTGTTTATGTCAGTAACGGATACGGAACGACAACCATTCCGCTTCGCCTTGGAGCGCCGGCGGAAACGAATTTGATCACCATTCGTTCAAGGAAAGAAGAAGATAAAGAAAAAATGCTTGTCTAAATGACTGCAAACGATGTAAACTCATTAATAATAACAAACGAACCATTTATGAATTGTTTCATACAATAAACATAAGAGATGGCTGTGTAGGTAAGGAGGGGTGTTGATGCGTCTTGAACGCTTAACCCACAATAAAATTAAAATTTTCCTTACGTTTGATGATTTAATGGATCGCGGTTTAACGAAAGACGATTTATGGAAAGATACGTTTAAAGTTCATCAATTATTTCGGGAGATGATTGAGGAGGCAAGCGAAGAGCTTGGCTTTGAAGTAAACGGGTCGATCGCAGTGGAAGTATACTCTTTACCGGCACAGGGGATGGTTGTTATCGTAACAAGCGAGGGCGAATACGATGAAATGGAGGAAGAATTTGCCGACGATTACATTGAAATGCAAGTAACGCTCGATGAGAGCGATGATATATTTTACGAATTTCAAACATTTGAAGATGTCATTCAGCTTGCTCATCGTCTATATGCAATCGGTTGCTTAGACGGAACCCTCTATTCTTACCAAAACCGGTTCTACTTGCATGTTGCGGAAGAACCTCCAATTCCGGTCGATAATTTTATCGCTTTACTGGCGGAGTTCGGTAGCCCTTCGACGATAACGATACATCGTGTGCAAGAATATGGTAAAAAACTAATCGAGCATCGAGCGATTGAACAACTCGTTCATTATTTTCCGGCACGTTAACGCACGACCAGACTCCTCTATGTGGACAAGGAGTCTGGTTTTTTATGGGGGTGTTAAAAGGCAAGAAAAATCAATATACAATAAGGAAAAACTAGCATATAAACATAAAAAAAATGTAAATGGTTATAAATAGTCATAAATCGTTTGCCATTTTATTTTTTTTTCTTTGCATAAATAGTAATAAGGTGTATACTATGACATGAAAGGCGACAATATCATATCATTGCGAGCTTATAGGAGGTTTACGTATGGTAGCCGATAAGCATACCAGCGAAGAAAAAGAACAAAAAGAATATGATGTATTAGCAGCAACGCAAATCGTTATACATAGAGCTCTGGAAAAGCTGGGATATCCGGAAGAAGTATACGAGTTGCTTAAAGAACCGATTCGCATGCTGACAGTAAGAATTCCGGTCCGCATGGATGACGGTACCGTCAAAATTTTTACCGGCTACCGCGCCCAGCATAACGATGCGGTTGGTCCAACTAAGGGGGGCGTTCGCTTCCATCCTAACGTAACGGAGCGCGAAGTGAAAGCGCTATCTATTTGGATGAGCCTAAAATGTGGCATTGTCGATTTGCCGTATGGCGGTGGGAAAGGCGGAATTGTCTGTGATCCGCGTACGATGTCATTCCGTGAATTGGAGCGGTTAAGCCGCGGCTATGTGCGCGCGATTAGCCAAATCGTTGGTCCGACAAAAGATATTCCTGCTCCAGATGTCTTTACGAACTCGCAAATTATGGCATGGATGATGGACGAATATAGCCGTATTGACGAATTTAACTCTCCTGGATTTATTACAGGAAAACCGCTAGTGCTAGGTGGATCGCACGGTCGTGAAACAGCGACAGCAAAAGGGGTTACGATCTGCATTCGTGAAGCGGCGAAAAAACGCGGCATTGATTTAAAAGGCGCCCGCGTCGTCATCCAAGGCTTTGGAAATGCGGGCAGCTTTTTAGCGAAATTCATGCATGATGCTGGCGCAAAAGTCATCGGTATTTCCGATGTATATGGAGCGCTTTATGACCCAAACGGTTTAGATATCGATTATTTATTGGAGCGCCGCGACAGCTTTGGAACGGTAACAAAATTGTTTAAAAATACGATTACAAATAAAGAGTTGTTGGAGCTCGACTGCGATATTTTAGTGCCAGCAGCGATTGAAAACCAAATTACGGAAGAGAATGCACCAAATATTAAAGCAAGCATTGTCGTGGAAGCGGCAAACGGCCCGACGACGCTAGAGGCGACGGAAATTTTAACAAAACGCGGCATTTTGCTTGTTCCGGACGTATTAGCGAGCGCGGGCGGCGTAACGGTCTCGTATTTCGAATGGGTGCAAAACAACCAAGGATATTATTGGACAGAAGAAGAAGTGGAAGAACGGTTAGAAAAAGTAATGGTGAAAGCGTTCAATAACGTATATGAAATGGCGCAAACACGCCGCGTTGATATGCGCTTGGCCGCTTATATGGTCGGCGTCCGCAAAATGGCGGAAGCGTGCCGTTTCCGCGGCTGGGTATAAAAAGGACAAATTAACTTATTTACAACACGCCAAAAAATCCCCTATCATATGATAGGGGATTTTTTTGATATTAAAGGAGTGAAGGGCATGGCGAAAGAAGAAAAAATTATTATTGTCGGCGGAGGGCCTTGCGGGCTTGCTGCGGCAATCGCTTTGCAAGATGTCGGTTATCGTCCGTTAGTGATAGAAAAAGGGAATATTGTCCATTCCATTTATCGATTTCCAACCCATCAAACCTTTTTTAGCACGAGCGACCGCCTCGAAATCGGCGGAGTGCCGTTTATTACCGAAAATCCAAAGCCAAAGCGCAACCAAGCGCTCGCTTATTATCGCGAAGTAGTTACGAGAAAACAAGTGCGTGTACAAACGTTTGAAAAAGTGGAACAAGTAAAAAAACAAGATGATGGAACATTTCTTGTTCAAACGACAAAAGGACAATATCGTGCCGAATATGTCATTGTTGCGACCGGATATTATGATCACCCAAACTATATGAACATACCGGGAGAAGATTTACCAAAAGTAATGCACTATTTTAAAGAAGCGCACCCGTATTACAACACCGATTGTGTCGTCATTGGCGGAAAAAACTCCAGTGTGGATGCGGCGCTAGAACTTGTCAGAGCAGGAGCTCGCGTCACGGTGTTGTACCGGGGGAGTGGATACTCGCCAAGCATTAAACCATGGATTTTGCCGGAATTTGACTCGCTAGTACGCAAAGGCATTATTAAAATGGAGTTTAACGCCCATGTAAAAGAAATTACGGAGAATGCCGTCGTTTATGAAGTAGGAGGCGAAATCAAAAAAATAAAAAATGATTTTGTCTTTGCGATGACAGGATATCATCCTGACCATGAGTTTTTGAAAAAAATGGGAGTGGAAGTCGACCCTGAAACGGGGCGGCCGCTTTACAATCCAGAAACGATGGAAACGAATGTGCGCGGCATTTTTATCGCAGGCGTTATTGCGGCAGGAAATGATGCCAATGAAATTTTTATTGAAAACGGTCGCTTTCACGGCGGACAAATTGCTGCCTGCATTGTAAAACGGGAAGAGGAAAAACGGCAATAATAGAAGGAGGCTGGAAAAAGACCGGCCTCCTTGATTATTCCATAAACATTTCTTGCAGCTTCTGTGGGTCGCTCGTTATTTCTAGCGCGACAAGCAGTTTGATGCGCGCTTTTTGTCCGTTTAGCCCATTCGAAAAAATGACTCCCATTTCTTTTAGCTGCTTTCCGCCGCCTTCATATCCGTAAATATCTTGCACAATTCCGTTAAAGCAGCGGGAAACAAGAACGACCGGGATGCCGGCATCAATGAGGGAGCGAACCCCTTTAGCGGCACGCGGCGGCAGATTTCCTTGTCCTAACGCTTCAATGACGACTCCGTCAAGTTGAAGCGTTTGAATCGCATGAAAAATCGCTTCATCCATACCGGCATACGCTTTTAATAAAATCACGTTTTTCGATATATTTTGAATTGGATATGTCGTACGTTTTGTTGGAGCGTGGTGGAAAAACACCCCCCGTTTTGTGACGATCCCAATCGGGCCGTACTGCGGACTTTGAAATGTTGCAATATTCGACGTATGTGTTTTTGTCACGTTTTTTGCCGTATGAATTTCATCATTCAGAACAACCAATACCCCTTTTCCGCGCGCTTCCTCGCTTCCTGCTACTTTTACAGACGAGATTAAGTTGTACAGCCCGTCGGCGCCGATTTCGTTGCTAGAGCGCATGGCGCCGGTAACGACAATCGGTATGTCGGTTCGAACGGTTAAATCTAAAAAATACGCCGTTTCTTCGAGGGTGTCTGTTCCATGTGTAACAACAATGCCTTCCATTTGTTCGTTGGCGATTTTTTCTTCAATGCGATTGCGCAACTGCAACATTTCCTGCGGCGTGATGTGCGGCGACGGTAAGTGAAATAATTCTTCGATGTGAATATCACCGAGGCTTGCTAATGGCGGAGCGACATCGTGAAACGGATGCGTGTCCTCCGGACGAACGGCGCCCGTTTCTTCATCTTCTCTCATCGAAATGGTGCCGCCTGTATGAATAATAAGAATTTTTTTCATTATTTTCCCTCCGTTTGAAAATTCTATGATGTTGAAATACGAGAAGACCATTTTCAAATATCCCATTCTCATGTTACCATAAAGAAAACGAATGGAAACGGGGATTTGTATGTTCACGTTAATTTCCGCTGGCATTGCTTCAGGGGTTGCACTACTTAGTTATTTTTATTTAAAAGACGAATATGAAACGGAACCGTTGTCTTTTGTGCTGCGAATATTTCTTATCGGAGCGCTGCTTGTGTTTCCGATTATGTTTATTCAATATGTGTTTCGTGTCGAGGGAGTTGCAGATTCTACGGTTGTTCACGCCTTTTTTTTGTCCGGATTATTGGAAGAGTTTGTAAAATGGTTTATCGTTTATTTCTTTGTTTATGATCATCATGAGTTTGATGAGCCATACGACGGCATTGTTTACAGCGCCAGCGTGTCGCTTGGGTTTGCGACGATGGAAAATATTTTGTATCTATTGGCAAATGGAGTGAAATTTGCTGTAACAAGAGCGCTTTTGCCTGTTTCCAGCCATGCTTTATTTGCTGTCATTATGGGCTTTTATTTTGGCAAAGCAAAATTTACGAGGAAGAAACGGCTTTACTTGTTTCTTGCGTTTTTGCTGTCTTTTCTGTTGCATGGAATGTATGATTTCATTTTGTTAACGCAGGAGAAATGGGGATATTACATGGTTCCGTTCATGCTGCTATTATGGTGGTCTGCGCTTCGCAAAGTGAAACAAGCAAAAGGCCTGCACGATTACGAAAGAATCCCTTCGGCAAAAAGCCAAGCATAATGAAGCTTGGCTTTTTGCTTTTTTTTGTATAAAAAGGCAAATTCGAAAGAAAATAGGGATAAAACAACAGTCGCAATACGGGAGGGTTCACGTATGGTTAGGAAGATGCAGCGATATTTATGGCTTGGCGTCATTGTTGCTTGTCTATTTATTTTCATAAAACCGGCTGAAGAAGCAAAAGCATTCTCCAATCAAGTCATTCAACGCGGGGCAGTTGGCGATGATGTTCTCGAACTGCAGGCACGGCTGCAATATATCGGATTTTACACTGGAAAAATTGATGGCGTTTATGGCTGGAGAACGTACTGGGCGGTGCGCAATTTCCAATATGAGTATGGACTCCCGGTGGACGGGCTTGTCGGTGCGAGCACAAAAGCAAAGCTAGTAAGGGTATCAAAATACCATGAGCGATTTGTGAAAGAGCAAATTCGTAAAGGCAATGATTTTACCCATTACGGAGGCAGGCCGTTAAGCCAGCAAGTAAAGGGAAACAATAGAAGCGGCTTTGCAAACAGATCATCGGTAAAAGCGACAGCTTCCAATGTGCCAAAAGGTTTCTCGCAAAACGATATTCAACTGATGGCAAACGCCGTTTATGGAGAAGCGCGCGGAGAGCCTTATATCGGTAAAGTCGCGGTGGCGGCCGTCATTTTAAACCGTCTTGAGCATCCTGCGTTCCCGCATACAGTGGCGGGCGTAATTTTTCAACCTGGGGCATTCACGGCGGTAGCCGATGGACAAATTTGGCTGACGCCGGATGAAACATCGAAAAAGGCGGTGCTCGATGCGATTAACGGTTGGGATCCTACCGATGGAGCGATTTATTATTTCAACCCGGCGACGGCAACGAGTGCATGGATTTGGAATCGGCCGCAAATTAAGCAGATCGGTAAACATATTTTTTGTAAATAATGCCAGGAGGTGAACAGGAATGGTACGAAATTTATTAATCGGCGTATTATCGCTTGCCGTAATGGGAACGGCGTATTGGGGGTACAGGGAACATAAGGAAAAAAACGCGATTTTAATTCACGCGGAAAACAACTACCAGCGTGCATTCCACGACTTAACCTATCAAATTGATTTATTGCATGATAAAATCGGCGCCACGCTCGCCATGAATTCGCGCGTCTCTCTGTCTCCGGCTTTGGCGGAAGTATGGAAAATCGCTTCGGAAGCTCACTCTGATGTCGGACAATTGCCACTCTCCTTGCTTCCGTTTAACAAAACGCAAGAGTTCCTTGCAAAAATAGGAGAATTCAGCTATCGGACAGCGATTCGCGATTTGGAAAAAGAACCGCTCACCAATGGGGAATATCGTACGCTACAGGCGCTATATAAAAATGCGGCAACCATTCAACAAGAACTGCGCAATGTCCAGCATTTAGTATTAAAAAACAACTTGCGCTGGATGGATGTCGAATTGGCGCTCGCCACGAACGATCGTTCCGGCGATAACGTCATTATCGACGGATTCAAAACGGTGGAAAAAAATGTAGATACTTTTACGAAGTCGTCCGAATTTGGCCCGACTTTTATTGGCCTCGAAAATGTGGAAAAAGGTTTTGTTCACGCGCAAGGAAAACCGATTTCTAAACATGAAGCAAAGCGCATTGCCCGTTCTTTTCTTGGGCTAAAGGGTACGGAAAGCATCAAAGTAACGGCGAGCGGAAAAGGAGCGGATGAACGCTTTTACAGTTTGACGATACACGATCCGAAAACAAAAGGCGATATTTATATGGATATTACGGAAAAAGGCGGCTATCCGATCTGGGTCATCAATAGCCGGCCAATCGGAAAACAGACGATCAGTCTGTATGAAGCGGCAAATAGAGGAATGAGATTTTTAGAGCGGCATCAGTTTAAAAACTTAGAGCTTTATGACAGCGCTCAATATGATAATGTCGCTGTATTAACATTTGTGACAAATGAAAACGGGATTCGCATCTATCCGGAAGCGATTAAAATGAAGATAGCTCTTGATGACGGCACGATTGTCGGCTTTTCCGCACGCGATTACTTATCTTCTCCGGTCAAACGCCCGCTGGCAAAGCCGAAATTGACGGCCGAACAAGCGAAGCAAAAAGTAAACCCAAACTTAAAAATCATGGAACAGCGCCAGGCGGTCATTACAAACGACCTGAACAAACCAGTGCATTGCTATGAATTTTTAGGAACACTTGGAGAGGATACGTATCAAATTTTTATTAATGCAAACACAGGAATGGAAGAAAAGGTGGAAAAACTGCAAAGCGCCGAACAAAGCTATAGTTAGGAATGCCGTTTTACAGGAAAAGCTTGCTGAAAGCTTTTCCTTTTTGCTTTAATAAATAGGGAGAGGAAAACGAGAGGGAGAGACGATGTTGAAAATAGGGGATGCGTTAATGTTAGAACCGTTGGACGGCGGGGGAGAAAAGTATAAAAGCAAAGTGTTAGAAATAGGGGATCATTATATACACATTAGTTACCCGATTTATGAAAAGACGGGAAAAACAGTATTTTTGCTAAACGGAATGCAATTTAAAGCAAGTTTTGTCGGACAAGATGATTGCCTTTATTTGTTTGAAACAGAAATAACCGGGAAGGTGCGGCAGCCGGTGCCGATGGTTGTCCTCGCTTATCCGGGTGCAGACAAGCTCGTGCGCATTCAGCGCCGGCGGTATGTGAGAGTCAAAGTCAATACCGATGTGGCGATTCACCCGCTTCATCAGGAATTTACACCGTTTGCGACCATGACGAGCGATATTAGCGCCGGCGGAGCGGCGGTCGTTTTGCCGCCGCGATATGAGCGGCAACTGCTGCCTGGAATGGTCGTCGAGGCATGGTTAGTGCTCACCATGAGGTCGGGTGAATATCATTATTTAAAAATAAAAGCGAAAATCGTCCGGATATTTCAAGGTGAAAATGGCATCAACAAGGCATCGCTGCAATTTTTAGACGTAGCGCCGCAGGATCGAGTGCGATTAATTCGCTATAGTTTTGAACGGCAGCTGGAGGCAAGGAAAGCGGAGAATATGGGGAATAAACGAGGAGAAAGCGTGGAATAATGGCTATATAAAAAATCATGAAAGGCAGGCTGCGTGCGCGCAAATGAAACGAATCGAATCTCTTTTATGGAAGCTTGTGATCATTCAGTTTATTTTTTTAATCATTGCGCAGTGGCTTATTTTATACACTCCGCTTCCTCCTTATTTAGGAAAAGTTTATGAATATGAAGGAGTCAGCAAACAAGAAAAAACAAAAACAATCGAAACAATCGTCGACCGTTGACGGTCAATATGATAAAATGACATCGAAGCGTGCAGGGATTTCCTGCTTTTTTCTTTGATAAAAATATTAAGTGAGCAGGAGGTATAAGCAGTTTGTTAAACACTTATAAAATCATGTAATATCTCCTGTTATTGAACGTAAAGAGATGGATGTTCTTCATCTTTTCCATCGTCCCCTGTCTTTTGATAAAAAATCCTCTCCCCCTTTCTCATGTAAAAAGGAAATAAAGAAGATTTAGCGAATATATGTTCTTAAGGATCCAAACAAGGGGAACGGCAAGGGGATGAAAACGGTTCGGATGATGAAAATCGTTTCCGATGATGAAACACAACTTCACTCATTAGATGAGTTGATGCGCGTCTTTGGTTCCGCGAAGCGATACGCGTTCAACCGTTTGCTGGAGGGAAGGAACGCAAAAGACATCATCAAGCACCTTCCGCGCCAATTTCCGCTCAACAAACGGTTTGCCGAAGATGCGGTCTTGCTTGTTCAATCACTGATTTCTTCCCAACGTGGGTTGCTTCCAATGCGCTTAGAGGATGTACGGGCGAAAATCGAAAAAACCGAAAAGAAAATCGATGAATATCAACATGGACGAAAAACACCAAAGAATGTCGATCTTCCAACATGTTTAGCCGGATTACAGCGACGATTAGAAAAACTGAAATCCAAAGAAGAGGAGCTAAAGCACCATCTCGCCCAAGGAACGATTCCACGTGTGATTTTTGGTGGGAAACAAAATTTTTATAAGCGTTTGAAAGGAAAAATCACGAACGAAGAATGGAAAGACTTGCGCTCGAATCAATTGTACGCCAGAGGCGATAAAAGCAAAAAAGGAAATTTGAATATTCGTCTCACCTATGACGACAAGACGTACCAATGTTATGTAGAAATCGCCAATCCACTTGGACAACCAAAAGGGAAACACGCTCCCCGTTTACGATTTCCTGTATCTGTTCCTGAAAAATATGAAGAGGAAATCATCGATCTCGTCATGGGAGAACCAGTCGGAGTGAATGCAAAAGGAAAGCCGATCATCGAATATCAAACTTACACCGTCGAAATCAAACGCAAAAACGGGGAATATTATGTCTATCTTATCTATGAAGAAGAGGTATATGGCAGGGAACTTGCCTACGATGAACCGATTGAAGCGGAACGAATCGCTGGGATGGATATCAACATTGACCGCATCGCCGTAAGCATCGTTTCAAAACAAGGAAACTTTCTTCAATCAAAGGTGTTTTACTGCCATGAACTCGAATATGTGAAAGCGAATAAGCGAAACAACATCATTGGAGAAACCGTACGAGATGTGTATGACTGGCTGCTTCAAGAGAATGTTGGGGCAGTGGTCATCGAAAACATTCAACTAAGACAGCGGCACGATACGGACAAACGATTCAATCGCTTTACCCATAATTTCAAAAAGAAAAAACTGACTGACACCATCATTCGCCGGGGCTTATGGCTTGGGTTTCGCGTCAAAAAAGTGAATCCGGCGTATACCAGCGTCATCGGACGTTTCAAGTATATGAAGAAATACGGGTTATCCGTTCATGAAAGTGCCGCTTTGGTGATTGGCAGACGGGGATTAGGGTATCAGGAACGATTGCCAAAAGAACTCATTCACATCATAAAAACGAAAGTGAAACGCCATTTGATTGCGGTGTTAGGGTCGATGGAAGAATCCTACAAGCAATCGAAAAGCGGAACGAAACAGCTCCAATATATCGCGATGATGTTACGCAAAATCGAGAATTTCAAACAAGATCATGAATGGTCATTATGGAACATCTTGCATATGTTGTTGGCTGAACCAGGGCCAAATTCAACTGAGGGAGGTGTAGACCTGGTTGCTAAAATCGCTGTCGTGTACGGAACGATGGAAGGAATGGTGCACGACAAGTGCCGTCGCTAACAGTGAGCCACGGGATGTCTTTCACAGCAGGTGAATGACAAGGGGATTCCCTTCCTGATGGAACTCGGTGAGAATCCGAGCGGCAAGTGGTGTTTCCTGGTTCCATCGCGATGAGTCGATTTTTATAGATTTTAGTAACCAGGAGTTATGAGAAAAAGAATCAATATTGCCATTGACGGACCAGCTGCAGCAGGGAAAAGCACTGTGGCGAAAATGATTGCAAAGCGGCTCTCTTATATTTATATTGATACAGGCGCCATGTACCGGGCGCTCACATACCGGGCGCTGCAACAAGGGATCGCGCTTGACGATGAACAAGCGTTAATTTCTTTATTAAAGGATACATATATTGAATTAAGGACGTCACCGAAAGGACAGCTTGTGCTAGTCAATGGAGAAGATGTTACGAATATTATTCGGGGAGAAGAGGTAACAAATGCTGTATCTCTTGTCGCCAAGCATCCGTTAGTGCGCGAGGAAATGGTGGCACGCCAACGCAGCCTTGCGAAAAACGGCGGTGTTGTCATGGATGGACGCGATATTGGCACCCATGTGCTTCCTAATGCAGAAGTGAAAATTTTTTTAAAAGCGTCCGTAGAAGAAAGGGCGAAACGCCGTCATGCGGAGAACATTGCTAGAGGATTTCCGTCTGACTTGGAAACGTTAAAAGAGGAAATCGCACGGCGTGATCGAATCGATTCCGAACGTGAAGTAGCCCCCCTTAAAAAAGCGGAAGATGCGGTCGAAATCGATACTACCTCGCTGTCAGTGGAAGAAGTTGTCGAGCGCATCATGGAAATTGTAAACGAAAGGATTGGGTGACGTTGGATTTTTATTCGTTTGCCAAGGGAATTGTAAAAAACATTTTAACGCCTCTGTATCGCATTAAAGTAATAGGGGTGGAGCAGTTCCCGCAAGAAGGAGGAGTACTTCTTTGTGCAAACCACATTAGCAATCTCGACCCGCCAATCCTTGGCATTACCGCGCCAAGGCCGATTCACTTTATGGCGAAAGAAGAATTGTTTCGCGTTCCAATTTTAAAAAACTTGATCAACCATTTGCACGCGTTTCCAGTCAAACGGGGGATGAGCGACCGCCAAGCGTTGCGGACCGGGCTGGAAGTGTTAAAACAAGGGCATGTGTTAGGCATTTTTCCTGAGGGAACGAGAAGCAAAGATGGAAAATTAAAAAAAGGATTGCCTGGTGTCGGCTTTTTTGCGCTGCGGACAAACGCCGCCGTGGTTCCTTGCGCCATTATCGGTCCATATCGCCCGTTTGTGCCGCTGAAAGTGATTTACGGCGCGCCAATTGATATGGCGCCGCTGCGCGAGCGAAAAGCATCTCCGGAAGAAGCGACAGATTATATTATGCAACATATTCAGGCACTGTTCGATCAACATCATTAAGCATTCGATTACATGTGTATTGAGAAAATATGGTATAATAGATAGAAAGGCGTTCTATCATCCGTTATCATCAACGTTAGTTCGATGGTGCGGCGTTGATAAAGAAAACACGCTTTTTATAGGATCGTCAGTTGATGAAGGAGGGTTAACGATGACAGAAGACATGAATTTGCAAGTAAACGTATATAAAGTGGGTGATATCGTTCGAGGGAAAGTCGTAAAACTAGAAGATAAGCAAGTGCTTGTCGATATTGAAGACAGCAAACAAAGCGGAATCATCCCGATCAGTGAATTATCCAATTTGCATATTGAAAAAACAAGCGACGCTGTTTCCGTCGGGGATGAAGTGACAGCGAAAGTGAAAAAAGTAGAGGAAGGCAAAGAGGGAGAAGAGGATTTGCTGATTTTATCGAAGAAAGCGGTTGACGCAGACCGTGCTTGGGAAGAATTGGAGAGAAAATTTGCTAGCGGTGAAACGTTTACGGCGGTCGTAAAAGACCTTGTCAAAGGGGGGCTTGTCGCTGATGTTGGAGTGCGCGGCTTTATCCCTGCTTCCCTTGTGGAACCGCATTATGTTGAGGATTTTTCCGACTATAAAGGAAAGGCGCTTGCCGTAAAAGTGGTGGAGCTGGATCGCGAAAAAAATCGCGTCATTTTATCGCATCGCGCGGTTGTGGAAGAAGAGCAGCAACGCCAACGGAAAGAAGCGTTACAGCGTTTGCAACCAGGGCAAGTGCTTGAGGGGATCGTGCGCCGCATTACCGATTTTGGTGTGTTTGTCGATGTCGGCGGTTTTGATGGCCTTGTACATATTTCACAGCTTTCCCATACCCGTGTCGACCATCCGTCTGATGTCGTAAAAGAAGGAGAAACGGTAAAAGTAAAAGTGCTTGCAGTGGATGAAGAGAATGGCCGCGTTTCCCTGTCGATCAAAGAGGCAATGCCAGGTCCTTGGGAAGGAATTGCCGAAAAAATTGCCCCTGGCGATATTGTTACAGGCATAGTGAAACGGCTTGTGCCGTTTGGCGCGTTTATTGAAATTTTCCCAGGTGTGGAAGGCCTTGTCCATATTTCCCAAATCTCCAATAAGCGGATCGGCACGCCGCATGAAGTGTTAAAAGAAGGTGAGGAAGTCAAAGCGAAAGTGCTCGATGTCAATGAAGCGGAGCACCGCATTTCGCTAAGCATGCGCGAGCTTATTGAAGAAGAGACCGCATCGGAAGAAGACTATAGCCAATATACAAAACCATCTAGTGAAGTAAGAGGATTCCAAATTGGCGAAGTGATCGGAGAACAGCTGAAAAAATTAAAATAATGAGGATGATGCAATGAATCGAGCAAAGCGAAAGATAGAACATATTCAGCATGCGCTCGCTACCTTTGATCATGGCGCACATGGATTTGACGACATTACGTTTGTGCACCAAAGCCTGCCTGATGTGCGCATTCGCGATATCCAGCTGCATACCGCTTTAGGCGAACTTTCCTTAAGTTCGCCTTTCTTTATCAATGCCATGACCGGCGGCGGAGGAGAAAAAACACTCGAGATCAATAAAGGATTGGCAGAGGCGGCAAAGCATTGCCGAATTGCAATGGCGGTCGGTTCCCAAACATCAGCGCTAAAAGACGACAAACAGCGAAAAACGTTTGAGATTGTACGAAAAGTAAATAAAGACGGTATTATTTTTGCGAACGTTGGCAGCGAAGCAACGGTGGATGATGCGAAGCGTGCTGTAGATATGATTGAGGCGGATGGCCTGCAAATTCATTTAAATGTGGTGCAGGAACTTGTGATGCCGGAAGGAGATCGTGATTTTACCGGAGCGTTGCTTCGCATCGAACAAATTGTTCAAAACGTCCAAGTCCCTGTCATCGTAAAAGAAGTAGGATTTGGCATGAGCAAGGAAACGGCAGTGCGCCTACAGGAGGCGGGAGTAAAAATTGTCGATGTTGGCGGTTTTGGCGGAACCAACTTTGCCCGGATCGAAAATAAACGCCGTTCGAACGTGATGGCGTATTTTAATGATTGGGGGATTTCGACGGCGGCGTCGATTGTAGAGGTAGTGCAATCCTCTCCTTCCTTAACGGTGATTGGCAGCGGCGGCGTTCGCACAGCGCTTGATGCCGCGAAAGCGATTGCATTAGGGGCAGCGGCGGTAGGAATGGCGGGACCGCTTTTGCGGACGCTTGTTGAACAAGGGTTGGAAGCATTAATCGCCTTTATGGAGGAGCTTCACCATGATTTCACGTTCATTATGGGAGCGTTGGGGACAAAGACGATCGCCGAACTGCAGCGCGCGCCGCTTGTCATTCGCGGCGATACGCATCATTGGTTAACGGAAAGAGGCTTTGATACAAAGGCATATAGCTGTCGATAAACTCACCCTTCACCCCGATGGTGGAAATCACGGGGCGAAGGGGTTTTCATTTTTTCTGAGAAGCCTCCCCACCCCCACTAAGCATAAAAACGGAAAAATTGAGCGGTTGATGGTCATCCATAAACGGGAAAGCCTATGATCGTCTATGCTTCCTGTCATTTTTTGAATTCGGCTTTTCGCGGAAATGAGAAACCCCCGCTTTTTATTTATTCCCCGAAAAGGGATGATATCATTTAAAAATGGAAAAAATAGAGGCAGAGAATGTCGATCGTTAGAAAGAAGGTAATTGTATGTTTTTTTTTAAAGAAAGCAAGAAAAAAAAACAAATAGTGAAGAACCAGCAAGGGCAAAACCAAAATCAGCAACAACAGGACTTTCTTTCTACCGATTTGGAGCAAAATCTGCAAGAACTGCAAAACATCTATCAAAATTGTATGGATATCGTTTTTCGCCCATTTAAAATTGAGGGAAAAACAAAAGCTGCTCTTATCTATTTCGACGGTTTGTCTAACATCGAAGAAATCGATGCGGGCGTACTCACCCCTTTGATGAAAGAAAATAATGCCAAGGAGAATACCGATCAGTTCATTCATGTCAATCACATATTAGAACAAAGATTGACGGTTTCAAAGGTAAAGAAGGTACAAACAATTACAGAGTGCATGGAACATATCTCTAGTGGAAACCCGGTTTTGCTTATCGACCAACAAAGCGAAGGATTCGCATTAGGTTTGGCAAATTGGGAAAAACGTTCCATAGACGAACCAACGGGGGAAGCGGTGATAAGAGGGCCGCGGGAGGGCTTCACCGAATCATTAGGGACTAACCTTGCTTTATTGCGCAGAAAAATAAGAAGCCCGCAGCTAAAAATGAAATCAATGAAAATTGGGGAATATACCCAGACCGAAGTAGTCATCTCTTATATTGAAGGAATTGCCGATCAAGCATTAATTCAAGAAGTAGAGACCCGGCTTAGCCGCATCAAGGTAGACGGCATTTTGGAAACGAGCTATATTGAAGAGTTCATTGAGGACAATCCTTACTCCCCGTTTCCTCAAGTCTTGGATACCGAACGGCCTGATGTTGTAGCGGCAAGCCTGCTTGAAGGGCGAGTAGCGATTCTTCAAGACGGCACTCCTTTCGTTTTGATTGTGCCGGTTTCTTTTTATTCTTTGCTGCAATCAAATGAAGATTACTACCAACGATCCTTAATAGGCACGGCAACCCGCTGGCTGCGTTACATATTTCTTTTGATATCTCTTTTACTGCCGTCGTTGTATGTGGCGCTCCTTACCTTTCATCAGGAAATGCTTCCTACTACACTTTTGATAACCATTGCTGCTTCTCGGGAGAAGATTCCCTTTCCGGCACTGGTCGAAGCGTTGCTCATGGAAATTGTATTTGAGGCCCTGCGTGAAGCGGGGTTAAGGCTCCCAAGACAAGCGGGTTCTGCGGTTAGTATCGTTGGCGCGCTGGTGATTGGGCAAGCTGCGGTTCAAGCAGGCCTCGTTTCTAGTCCTCTGATCATGGTGGTCGCCTTGACAGGGATTGCCTCTTTTACCGTTCCCCGTTATGCCGCTGGAATCGCATTAAGGATGCTGCGCTTTCCGATGATCTTGCTGGCAGGGACGTTAGGGCTTCTCGGGATTGTGCTTGGGCTGATTATGATTGTTACTCATATGGCGACGCTTCGTTCTTTTGGCGTTCCCTATTTATCTCCGATGGCTCCAATACAAAGGGGCGAAATGAAAGACGTGCTGCTGCGCGCGCCTTTTTGGAAGTTCAATACACGCCCTCATTTAACGGGAAAGGATAATAACATTGAGCGGCAAAGTCCGGATCAGAAACCGAATCCTAATCACGGAGATGACGAGACGAGTAAAGGGAAAGGAGGATCATGATATGATCGAAAAAGGAAAAATATCTGCGGCGCAAATGGCGATGATGATGTATCCTACCATTATCGCCACCGCCATTCTTTTAGTTCCCGCGATCACCGCCCGGCACGCAAATCAGGATATGTGGCTCTCTCCTCTTTGGGCTTCTCTCGTTGGTTTTTTGACGGTCCATATTGCCGTTCGGCTGCATCAGCTCTATCCACAGAAAACCATTATCGAGTACAGCGGGGATATTCTCGGCAAATTTTTAGGGAAAGCGGTTGGGTTGATCTTTTTATTGTTCTATTTGCATATAACTGGAATTATTATCCGAGAGTATGGTGAATTTGTTGTAGGCAACTTTCTTATGCATACTCCATTAGTTTTTGTAATGGGAAGTATGATCCTAGTGTGCTCCTTTGCCGTCCGCGGCGGTGTGGAAGTGGTAGGCAGGCTTGCGGAATTGTCCGTACCTATTGTGGTGATGTTTATATTGATCATTATTATCCTTTTGATTCCGGATATGGAAGTAAGGAATATGTTTCCAATTATGGAAAAGGGAATAATGCCCTCGCTCATGGGTGCGATGGTCCCGCAAGGCTGGTTCAGTGAGTTTCTTCTTATCGCTTTTCTCCTTCCTTATGTAGCCGATCAAAATAAAGGAAAGAAATGGGGCATGATTTCGGTCGTGGCGGTCATGTTGACTTTAACTCTCATCAACATTGCCATCCTTTTCGTCCTAGGAGGAATCACCGACCATTTTGCTTATCCCGTAGCGAGCGCCGTCCGTTACATTAGCATCGCGGATTTCCTTGAACACCTTGAAGCCTTCTTAACGGCTCTTTGGGTAGTGGGTGTATTTTTGAAAATTTCTGTTTTTTATTATGCTTTGGTGTTGGGAACAGCGCAATGGTTGAATTTGTCGGATTATCGCCCGATCGTTTTTCCCATGGGATTTTTCATGCTGTTATTTGCCGTCTGGTCGGCGCCGAATTTAATGGAATTGACCCGCTTTCTAGGAGGTTCTTCCTTGTTTTACCAGTTTACGATTCAAACGGGACTTCCTCTCCTTCTCCTATTTATCGCAAAATGGCGCAAAAGAACCAATAACCAAAAATTAACAGAATAGCGATGAAACAAGGGGAGAAAGGAGATAAACAAAAATGGGCATCTTGCAAAAAGCAGCAAAACTTCTTTTCGTTTGTGTTCATCTTATTTTGCTAAGCGGCTGTTGGGACAGGAAGGAAGTCAACGATTTAGCGCTAATCGTAGGATTAGGGATTGATCAAACAAAAGATGGGAAAATCATGCTTACAGTGGAACTAATCGTCCCGAAAGCAGTCGGTGGAGGAGGTCAGATGATAGGTGGTGGCGATGGCGGTGGCGGGGCTGAAACGATAGTAAGATCGGGAACGGGTACCACCGTGGCTGATGCGATCTCAAACCTGCAAGAGAAGCTTCCTCGACGTATTTTCTGGGGACACACGGAGGTGATCGTGTTCGGGGAGAAAGCGGCAAGAGCAGGGATTCGCCAGCATCTCGACTTTCTGGGCCGCAATCCGCAAGCCCGCCTTCGTGCCAATGTATTGGTGAGTAAAGGAACTGCGAAAAGTGTGCTTGAATTGTCCCCCCTAATAGAGCAAAGCTCAGCAGAGGTGCTGCGGGAATTGTCAGAATCGCAGCTTTTACTGCGAGTAACGGTAAAAGACGCTCTGCAAATGCTAAGTGGCGATGCCGGCGCAGCGGCTCTTCCCATGGTGAAGATTTTGCCCCCGGAAAAAGGGAAACAAGAGTTGCAGACCATTGCGTTTATCCAACGTACCGCCATTTTTAAGAAGGATAAAATGGTCGGGGATATTAATGATAAATTGACTCGAGGGGTGCTTTGGCTCAGAAATGAGATCAAACAGGCGAATGTTACGATTACGCCAAAAGGGGAAAAAGGAAATGTCACGGCCACGCTGATCAGAGCGCATACGGAATTCATCCCCAAATATCAGAAAGGCAAGTGGAAGATGATCGTGAAAGCGACCGCGGAAGACGATATTATATTAAACGGAACGAAATGGAACTTGATGAATCCTAAGTATACGAAAATGATCGAAAAAGAATTGGCAAATGGAGACGAATAAGCGTATTCAAGCCGCATTGAAAAAAGTACAAAAAAAGATGAAGGCTGATATTTTTGGCTTTGCAGAGATTTTTCATCGAAAATATCCAAGAGAATGGAATCGGGTAAAGGATCGTTGGGAGGAAATCTTCCCTACCGTTGAAGTGACCGTGAAGACGAAGGTATACGTCCGCAGGCCGGGAATAGGCACGGCTCCGCAAGGATTGCCTGAACAAGAGGTGAAAGAATAATGAAGGCTGTTTTTATACTGGGCACTCTTGTTCTGGTTACGTTTATCTTTCTATACGAGTGGCCGCGAATCAACCGGACGCAGAAAAAAGAAAAAGTTGCTTTTATTGTGCTGTTAAGCTTGGGAACGATTCTTGCGATGGTGTTAATATGGAATCCTGATCTTCCGGGCCCGACGCAGATGATCGACTACCTGTATAAACCTCTCGGACGAATGCTTGAAAAATAGCTGACTCAATTTACAACCATTGAGTCAGCTTTTTTGATTCCATCTTTCCAAGTCCTCCAGCGCGTGTCGCGGAGCCGGGATGGCGACATTTCGCCGTTGCTCACAGGACGTGGGCTGCCCTTAGGCGAAATTGCGGCGCCCTCCGCTTTTCTTTTTTGTCTAGCTTCGGCGGCTAGCTCCCTTGTGCAAAATAACCTTCGCCCTTGAAGTGCAAGCACTTCCGTGGGCGAAGAACATTTCGCTTCGGGGGAGCCAGGATGGCGACATTTCGCCGTTGCCCGCAGGACGCGGGCCGCCTTTAGGCGAAATTGGGCCGCCTCCGCTTTTCTTAGTGCTGGTTTCGTTTTCTCGCTGCTTCTGAGTCTTCCAGTCTCGTCGCGCCTTTGTATTCGAGAGATTGATCACGGTCAGATTCGACGCGGTGTGATTGTTTTAACTTTTTTTCTTGTCGGTCTTTGCCCATTTTGTTTTTGCTCCTTTCTTCTATGTCATTCTTTACTATAACTATTTTTTATTTTTCTTATGCACGAATGAATATTCACAAAAGATGAAATAATGAAATCATAAGGGGTGGAAATATGGAAGGTATTTATTTTTATTCTTTTTTTTGGATAATATGGATTATAGCGACTTTCTTTATGAAAAAAAGCGCTTGGCGGACAATGCTGGCAGCGGCGTCATTGATTACGATTATTCTTTCATCTATATCGTTATATATAGATGGGTTTCGCATAACGCTTTCTTTTTTCTTTCTTTTTTTCTTATCTTCTGTAGATGAGCAAATTCACTAACATAAATTTACATCCATACAAAAAAGGAGACATGAACCCGATTCCTTGATTAGAATAGATGTGTCACCAAACCATTCTCAAGGAGGTTCATGTCTCATGAATAGACTACCACATCACCAAGGAATCGACAAGTTTTTCGCAATGTTGGGGCTGGCCCTTTATTTCTCTAAGCCGGTCATGAAGCATCTCATTCATATTATCGATGCGCTGACAACGAAAGGATTTGCGGGAACCTTGACCGATCTGCATCACGAGAGCTTTCATCCCAACCATCGAACGACACTGAGCCATTTTTTCACGAAAAGCCCTTGGGATGAAGAAATCTTGCTTCGCAAACTCCAGCAGTGGATGCTTCGTCATGTGGAACGAACGGCCAAGCGAGAGAATCACCCCATTTTTGTTTCGATCGATGATACGATCTGCCGAAAAACGAAGCCTTCGTCACAGGCGAAACACGCTATTGAAGGGTGTAATTGGCATTATTCTCACGCGGACAAAAAGTCGATTTGGGGACACTCTCTCGTCTGGCTCATGGTTCATACGATGACGCAAGCCTTTCCCTTTGCGTTTCGCCTCTACGACAAGGCGGATGGGAAAAGCAAGGGTCAATGGGCCATCGAGATGCTTTCTTCTTTGGATGTGCACGGTTCTGTTTATGTGCTGATGGATTCTTGGTACCCATCGAAAACACTCGTGGAAGCCTGCCTGAAAAAAGGATTCCACGTCATTGCGATGCTCAAGACGAATCGGGTTCTCTATCCAAAAGGCATTGCGATCCAAGCCAAGCAGTTTGCACGCTACATCGAACCGGAAGACACCCATCTCGTCACGGTGGGAGAAGAGCGTTATCGCGTGTATCGCTACGAGGGAGCGCTGAAAGGTCTCGATGATGCCGTTGTGTTGTTGGCTTGGAAAGCCGATCAGCCGATGACACCTGAACATCTTCACTGCGTCTTGAGCACCGACCGGGAGCTAAGCGATGAAGAGATCTTGCGCTACTATGCCCAGCGTTGGTCGATCGAATGCTTTTTTCGACAAGCGAAAGACCAGCTGAAGCTCGATGGGTACCGCGTTCGTCAACGTCGGGCGGTGAAACGGTATTGGATCTTGGTGCAACTCGCTTATGTGTACAGTATGGTCGAATCCAACAGCGATTTCTCTACCGGGCTTGACTTCCTTCGAAAGAAGAAAGGACATAGCCTCGTGGAGTTTATTTACGATGCAGCCAAACAAGATATTCCCATTGATGTCGTTAAAAAACAGCTTCATGTGGCATAAGGGGTACTCCGTTTGTCTCTTTTTACATGGTAATTATTGTAATGAAAATTGCTCAACTACAGTTATCTTGTTATTTTGTCGCAAAACAAACTCGCTGGCAGCTTTTATATATGGTGATCGCCTCTCTAACCATTGCCTTTGCCTACACATCTTTTCAATTGCTCGTTCTCTTTGATCCGGTGTGGATATGGATGGATCGCACATGGATGCTGGCAATGGTGTTAGTCATCCTATGCTTTTTATTTTACGAAAATATTCGTTCACGTTTACTATGTTTAGTTATTGGCGGCTGCCAAGGAGAGATGTTATATTCCATTATTTCTCAAAAAATATCATTGTCATCTATCATTGGCTCTTTTTCTTTTTTAGACACCATGTCCGTCAGTGCTTCCTGCATATTGATTTGGGCGCTTTTCGAACAGATTCCGGTGTATGTCGATAGCAAAAAACAAATAAAGGGAACAAGACAGCCATAAATATAGCTTATTGTTGACCAATGGTGTTTTTGATAAAATAAAACAGTTGTAGCCATGCCCTTTGGAAAAGGGCGTTTTTTACCGTCGCGATTCGTAAAGAAAGGGTGATAGCATGACCAATCCAGTCGTGGCCATTGTTGGCCGTCCGAATGTCGGAAAATCAACGATTTTTAACCGCATTGTCGGTGAACGTATTTCCATCGTCGAGGATGTGCCCGGGGTAACTCGCGACAGAATTTACAGCAGTGCAGAATGGCTGAACCATCAATTTTATTTAATTGATACAGGCGGAATCGATATTGGCGATGAGCCGCTTTTAGTGCAAATTCGCCAACAGGCGGAAATTGCGATCGATGAAGCGGATGTCATTATTTTTATGACAAACGGCCGCGACGGCGTAACGGCAGCGGATGAAGAAGTGGCGAAAATTTTGCATCGTTCGAACAAGCCAGTCGTTCTTGCCGTCAATAAAATTGATAACCCGGAAATGCGCGATTTGATTTACGATTTTTATGTGCTCGGGTTTGGCGACCCATATCCGATTTCCGGCTCGCACGGAACAGGGCTTGGCGATTTATTGGACGCAGTCGTCCGCCATTTTCCGAAACGAAGCCAAGAAGAATATGAAGAAGACGTGATCAAGTTTTGTTTAATTGGGAGACCGAACGTCGGGAAATCGTCGCTTGTTAACGCGATTTTAGGGGAAGAGCGCGTTATTGTCAGCGATATTGCGGGGACGACAAGAGATGCTGTCGACACAACATTTGTGCGCGAAGGACAAGAATATGTTATTATTGACACAGCAGGAATGAGAAAAAGAGGGAAAATTTATGAAAGCACCGAAAAATACAGTGTGTTGCGCGCGCTGAAAGCGATTGAACGTTCGGATGTCGTTCTTGTCGTCTTAAACGCGGAAGAAGGCATTATCGAGCAAGATAAAAAGATTGCCGGATACGCTCATGAAGCAGGACGCGGTGTCATTATTGTCGTCAATAAATGGGACGCCATTGAAAAAGATGACAAAACGTTGATTGAATTTGAACGGAAAATCCGTGACCACTTTCCGTTTTTGGACTATGCCCCGATCCTTTTCGTTTCGGCCAAAACAAAGCAGCGGTTGCATAAACTGTTGCCGCTTGTCCGCATGGTAAGCGAAAATCACGCGCTGCGCGTGCAAACAAACGTGCTGAACGAAGTGATTATGGATGCCGTGGCGATGAATCCAACTCCAACGCATAACGGGCGGCGCTTAAAAATTTATTACATGACGCAAGTAGCTGTAAAACCGCCAACGTTTGTCGTTTTTGTCAACGATCCGGAACTGATGCATTTCTCCTACGAACGCTTTTTAGAAAACCGCATCCGCGACGCATTCGGTTTTGAAGGGACGCCGATCAAAATCATCGCCAGACCAAGGAAATAAGAAAAGCGGAGGGCGCCTGCTCATCGGCGACACGCGCTGGAGGACCCGCGAGGAGGCTGTCGCCGCAGCAGCGGGGCCGAAGCGTCGCGAGCCGATGGCGCCCGGAGCTAGACAAATAAGAAAAGCGGAGGGCGCCGAAGCTAGACAGTCCGAAAAGCGGAGGCGGCGCGATAGACGACAGATCATTGGATAAAAGGAAGTGAGAAACGGTGGAACAAATTGCAGTGTTAGGAGCGGGAAGCTGGGGGACAGCGCTTGCTCTTGTTCTCGCTGATAATGGGCATCAAGTGCGGCTTTGGGGACACCGTGCAGAACAAATCGAAGAAATAAATCAAAAACGAACGAATGAAAAATATTTGCCAGGCATTCAACTGCCGGAAGGAATCGTTGGGTATGCTGATCTTTGCCAGGCGTTAGACCATATTCAAACAGTGGTGCTGGCTGTGCCGACAAAGGCGATCCGCGAAGTGTTGCGAAAAGTGCGCGATTGTATTCATGAAGCGATTACGATCGTCTCAGTCAGTAAAGGAATTGAACCGGATACGCATAAGCGCGTTTCCGAAATTGTCGAAGAAGAACTGGGCGGGCTCTTAAAAGATGTTGTCGTTTTATCCGGACCGAGCCATGCTGAAGAAGTAAGCCTGCGCCATCCGACGACCGTAACCGTTTCTGCGAAAAACCTGGAGGCGGCGAAACGAATTCAAGATTTGTTTATGAACCATCAATACTTTCGGGTTTATACGAACCCTGATTTAATTGGGGTTGAACTAGGCGGAGCGCTGAAAAATATTATTGCGCTGGCAGCCGGCATTACGGATGGATTAGGATATGGGGATAATGCAAAAGCGGCCCTTATTACAAGAGGACTGGCCGAAATTGCCCGCTTAGGCTGCACGCTCGGCGCCAATCCGCTGACATTTGCCGGATTAACAGGCGTCGGCGACTTAATTGTCACCTGCACAAGCGTTCATTCGCGCAACTGGCGTGCCGGGCATTTGCTAGGAAAAGGGAAAAAGCTTGATGAAGTGCTAGAAAGTATGGGAATGGTTGTAGAAGGGGTTAGAACGACGAAAGCAGCCTATCAGCTGGCGAAAAAGCTCGGGGTAAAAATGCCGATTACGGAAGTGCTTTATGAAGTGCTATTTGACGGAAAAGATCCAAAAGACGCAGTGGATTCGTTAATGTCGCGCGGAAAGACGCAAGAGCTGGATGATTTAATGAATATTTTGCTGGAACCGAAACAGGAAAAATAAAGAAAATAGGCAATTCGATGATACAAGTTGTTCGCGCACTGCATACAATATCACGAACAATTATAGACCTTGAGCTTCCGGATAAAGGGTATTTATGGTTACGCTGAAGTAAAGAAAGCCCCGCTTTACTTCAGCTTTTTTTGCGTGGCGGAGAAGACAACCTTAGGTGCAATGAAATGCATTTGCTGTTATAATTAGTGTCGAAAAAGGAGGAAAAGCGATGTCACCTGGCTTAGCAAAAATGTGGATTGCCATTACATCGATGGTATTTATGTTTATTTCCGTCGCTTCCATTTACATTAGCCGGTATAAGGCGAAAAATAAGATCATCCGTTTTATTTTGGCTTTCATCGCTTATGTTTTGATGATTTTGGCAGGAATTATTATTATTTTTGTTGTTTTTAGCGGCCCTACACCAAAATAACCATTGCAGTTAAAGGATGGATCACAAATGAGATGGATCATTCGCTGTATTGCCTCATGTTTGATTGTACTATCCCTTTCCGGCTGTTTATACCCACAAGAGCGTCTAAAACAAAATCAAATTCCGTATGAAGACCAGGTTGCGGCGGTACAATCAGCAGTAAACCAGTATCGTAAAGCAACGGGCGGGCTTTTGCCAATTAAAACGCGCGACATGAAAACGCCAATTTACGAGAAATATCCGATTGATTTTAATCGATTAATTCCGCGTTACATGCAGGAACCGCCGGGAAATGCCTATGAAAGCGGCGGCGTCTTCCAATATGTCATTGTCGATGCGGAAAAGAACCCAACCGTGAAATTGCTTGATTTGCGCCTGGCCGAACGGATTCGCGATCTAAAATTGCGCTTGCAAATGTACCAAGACGATCATCACTATCCGCCGTTTAAGGAAATGATCGCACCGGGAGTGTTTACGCTAGATTATAAAAAGCTTGGTTATAAATCGCCGCCGTATGCGGTCAGCCCGTTTTCGGGAAACAATTTGCCGTTTGTCATCGATGGGAGCGGGGAAGTTTATATCGATTATCGCATCGATTTATATAACGCGTTAAAAAAAGAGAAACATCACTATCGCCCGGGCGAGGATATTCGCGACATATTGGTGAAGCATTCGTTATTCGTGCCCGCATACTCCCTTCCATATACGGTTGACGCCAAAACAAACGAACCAATTTTTTTAACGAAATGAGTCATGAACCCTTCTCTAGAACAATACATTCTAGAGAAGGGATTTTTTATATCACTTTTAGTCATAAATGAATAGGACAACATCATATTCATATAGTGTCCTACCATACTAGCAAAAATTTGGTTGTTCATGATAACGACCCAAAAGACTGGAGGGGAGTCATTTGGAAAAAGTCGATATTTTTAAAGATATCGCCGAGCGAACAGGTGGCGATATTTATTTAGGAGTAGTCGGTGCGGTACGAACCGGTAAATCGACTTTTATAAAAAGGTTTATGGAACTTGTCGTCATTCCAAATATTAAAAATGAAGCGGATAAAGCACGCACCCAAGATGAATTGCCACAAAGTGCTGCCGGGAAAACGATTATGACGACAGAGCCGAAATTTGTGCCAAACCAAGCAGTTACGGTAAAAGTTGACGAAGGATTGGAGGTAAATATCCGCCTTGTTGACTGCGTTGGCTATGCCGTCCCTGGCGCGAAAGGATATGAAGATGAAAACGGCCCGCGCATGATTCATACGCCATGGTACGAGGAGCCGATTCCATTCCAAGAAGCGGCGGAAATCGGTACAAGAAAAGTCATTCAAGAACATTCGACGATCGGTGTGGTCATTACGACGGACGGCTCGATCGGCGAGATTCCGCGCCATGATTATGTCGAAGCCGAGGAGCGCGTCATTAATGAATTAAAAGAAGTCGGCAAACCGTTTATTATGATTATTAATACGGTGCGCCCACATCATCCGGAAACAGAAGCGCTCCGTCGCGAGCTCGCGGAAAAATACGATATTCCGGTGCTAGCCATCAGCGTAGAAAGCATGAGAGAATCTGATGTGTATAGCGTGCT
This sequence comes from Saccharococcus thermophilus, assembly GCF_011761475.1. Classification (NCBI taxonomy): domain Bacteria; kingdom Bacillati; phylum Bacillota; class Bacilli; order Caryophanales; family Anoxybacillaceae; genus Saccharococcus; species Saccharococcus thermophilus. The sequence goes on along the minus strand of NZ_JAASRS010000001.1, from coordinate 1,623,542 downwards.
CCGTGAAGCATTATATGAATTTCCGGTATTAGAAGTGAATGTGAATTTACCGAGCTGGGTCATGGTGCTTCGCGAAGACCATTGGCTTCGCGAAAGCTATCAAGAAGCCGTTCGCGATACGGTAAAAGATATTAAACGATTGCGCGATGTCGACAGAGTCGTACAGCAATTTAGCGAATATGATTTTATTGAAAAAGCGAGCCTGGCTGGCATTGAAATGGGGCAGGGAATTGCCGAAATCGATTTATACGCGCCGGATGAATTGTATGATCAAATTTTAAAAGAAATTGTCGGCGTGGAAATTCGCGGAAAAGATCATTTATTGCAGCTCATGCAGGATTTTGCCCACGCGAAAGCGGAATACGATCAAATTGCCGATGCGTTAAAAATGGTGAAACAAACTGGTTACGGCATCGCAGCGCCGGCGCTTTCCGATATGAGCTTGGATGAACCGGAAATCATCCGCCAAGGCTCCCGCTTCGGTGTCCGCTTAAAAGCGGTAGCTCCGTCGATTCATATGATCAAAGTAGATGTCGAATCGGAATTTGCTCCAATCATCGGCACAGAAAAACAAAGCGAAGAACTCGTCCGCTATTTAATGCAAGATTTTGAGGATGACCCTCTCTCGATTTGGAATTCCGATATTTTCGGACGTTCACTCAGCTCGATTGTCCGCGAAGGAATTCAGGCAAAACTAGCGCTGATGCCGGAAAATGCTCGCTATAAACTAAAAGAAACGCTAGAGCGCATCATTAACGAAGGCTCCGGTGGATTAATTGCCATTATTTTGTAAGAAGACTCCATGTTTGGAGTCTTTTTTTATGCCGATACCCCTTGCAAATGAACAGAACTCCTTGCAAAATAAGGATTTTATCTTGATAACCTATGATGCATATGATAATCTTTTATCAGAAATACGGTTCATTGGTAGCTTCATCTCGTGGATGAAGTCATCGGAATGAAGCGGAACCGCCTTTGAATCGGGCCGCAGGACGTGAAGCACCAACAAGGTATTTGTCCATGAAAGTCTAGCGGAACAAGAGTGAGCGCCTACACGAAGGGGTAGAAAGCCAAACTTTTTTGTGCGCTAAAACGTGCCGAGATTCAATTTTTTTGGTGAATGTGCCTAAATTTCATCGATTTGCGGAAAAATATGTTGAATTATAGCGATAAATTGGTTAATATTAGGCATGTCACCACATTTTATACGTATAGAAATGCGAGAAAGTGTGAAGAAATGGTATTAAGCAAGCAGTTTTAACAATCCTCTTGGGAGGAGGTGAATGGCATGAATAAGACAGAATTAATTAACGCAGTTGCCGAAACTAGCGGTCTTTCTAAAAAAGATGCAACGAAAGCGGTAGACGCTGTATTTGAATCAATCACAGAAGCGCTAAGAAAAGGTGATAAGGTACAATTAATCGGCTTCGGGAACTTTGAAGTGCGCGAGCGCGCGGCTCGTAAAGGGCGCAACCCGCAAACAGGAGAGGAAATGGAAATCCCTGCGAGCAAAGTTCCTGCATTCAAACCAGGCAAAGCTCTTAAAGATGCTGTAAAATAAGCTTACATAAAGGAGCTTGGAAGGAAGGGTAGGCGATGCACTGCCCTTCTTTTTTGCTTTTTTTTCGCTATCTATGCTAGAATCGGATTACATTCAGCTTTTATGGTGCAGGAGGATGTTGCTTGTATGTCACATGTGAATTATGAACAAATCGAATATGCCGTTCGGTTAATTTTAGAAGCGATTGGCGAAGATCCAAATCGCGAAGGATTGGTCGACACGCCAAAGCGGGTCGCGAAGATGTATGCCGAAGTATTTGCTGGATTGCATGAAGATCCGAAAGAACATTTTCAGACGGTGTTTAGTGAAGACCATGAAGAGCTTGTGCTTGTGAAAGATATCCCGTTTTATTCGATGTGTGAGCATCATTTAGTCCCATTTTTCGGCGTTGCCCATGTCGCCTACATTCCTCGTGAAGGGAAAGTGACAGGATTAAGCAAGCTGGCTCGGGCAGTCGAGGCGGTGGCGCGTCGTCCGCAATTGCAAGAACGCATTACGGCGACAGTAGCCGATTCGATTGTGGAAGCGCTTGACCCCCACGGCGTCATGGTCGTTGTGGAAGCAGAACATATGTGTATGACGATGCGCGGCGTAAAAAAACCGGGAGCCAAAACAGTGACAACGGCGGTGCGCGGCGTGTTTGAGACCGATCCAAACGCCCGGGCAGAAGTATTGTCCCTCATAAAAGCATAAAAAATGCAAATCATTTTAAGGAGGAGAGAATGATGTACGTAAACAGCGATTATGTGGTCATTAAAGCGCTAGAGGACGGAGTGAATGTCATCGGATTAACAAGAGGGGCGGATACACGCTTTCATCATTCGGAAAAGCTCGATAAGGGCGAAGTGTTGATCGCCCAATTTACGGAGCATACATCGGCGATTAAAGTAAGAGGAAAGGCGTATATTCAAACAAGACATGGTGAAATTGAGTCGGAAGGGAAAAAGTAATTGTACTTATTTTCATGAAACTAGAGCGTTTGCAAAAAAATTATGTAATAATTACTCCGTTAATTGTATGCAAATTTTTTGGGGACAAGGGTGATGATTTTGAAACATATCATGAAAAAAATCGCGTTGTTAAAAGAGCAAATTGAACGCTTTCTTCACCATTCTTATTTGTTCGAGCATATACCAGCGAGACAAATTGATGAAGACCGCATTTTGTTGTCTTTATCCGTGTTGGAAGACGCGGCCATTGCTCCAGAAAAAGTCAATCACTATATTATTCCGATGATGCTTGTGCAAATCGCCCTTGATACCCACGATGAAGTAACGAATTCTGTTTCTGAACACGATGATTTAAAAACGAGGCAATTAGTTGTCCTTGCCGGCGATCTATATAGTGGTTTATATTACGATTATTTAGCGAAGTTGAATGAAATACCGCTCATTCGCCTCTTTGCGGAGGCGATTCGCGACATCAACGAGCATAAAGTCCGATTGTATCAAAAAGACATTGAGCGGATCGAAACGTTATTTGACAGCGTCGGAACGATTGAATCCGCATTAATTTGCAAAATGGCCGCCCATTTTTCCACTCCTGTATGGGTGAAGTTTTCCTATTATTATTTGCTGCTAAGGCGTTTAATCACGGAAAAGGAAATGTTCGTCCGCTCCGGTTCTTCCGCGTTGTTTGAACAAATGGGAAATATTCTCTTTCCAAAGTCCAAAATGGTAACGAAAGAGCAGAAGCAATATTTGCTTCATATTTGCAATCGATATATCGATCATTGCAAAGAAGCGTTGCTGAACGCAAAATTACAAGTCAATGAGATGTTGCAAATCCGCATTTCTGAACTGACTGGCGGTTTTTCAACCATCGCGAAAAAGACGGTGGAAGAAGGGTAGAAGTATGCAGCAATCGAAAGAAGAACGAGTTCACCATGTGTTTGAAAAAATTTATCAACATTATGACCGCATGAATTCGGTCATTAGCTTCCGGCGCCATCTTAAATGGCGGGAAGATACAATGAAGCGGATGAATGTACAAAAAGGAAAAAAGGCGCTCGATGTTTGCTGCGGCACGGCTGATTGGACGATTGCGCTCGCTGAAGCGGTCGGACCAAGCGGGGAAGTATATGGACTTGATTTCAGTCAAAACATGTTAAAAGTAGGAGAACAAAAAGTAAAAGAGCGGCAGCTGACGAATGTAAAGCTCATTCACGGCAATGCGATGAATTTGCCGTTTTCTGATAATACGTTTGACTATGTGACGATCGGCTTTGGATTGCGCAACGTGCCTGATTATATGACGGTGCTAAAAGAAATGTACCGTGTCGCAAAGCCGGGCGGAATGGTCGTTTGTCTCGAAACATCTCAACCAACGTTAATCGGTTTTCGTCAGTTATATTATTTTTACTTTCGTTTTATTATGCCTTTATTTGGAAAATTATTGGCGAAAAGTTATGAAGAATACTCGTGGCTTCAAGAATCGGCGCGCGATTTTCCAGGAAGAGACGAACTGGCGCAAATGTTTCGCGAAGCTGGTTTTGTCGATATCGAAGTGAAACCGTACACCTTTGGCGTTGCTGCGATGCACTTAGGTTATAAACGATAATAGTTAAGGTGAACATCATGAAGTTAAAGGCGATGTATTCGTTTTTGAATACAGATTTACGTGCAGTGGAAAAAGAGCTAGAAAAAACAATCCAGTCCGAGTATGCGCAACTTAGCGAGGCGGCGCTGCATTTATTGCAGGCGGGCGGAAAGCGGATCCGTCCCGTTTTTGTATTGCTTGCCGCAAAGTTTGGCGATTATGATATTGAGCGCGTTAAGCATGTGGCTGTGGCGTTAGAGCTCATTCACATGGCTTCCCTTGTGCATGATGATGTGATTGATGATGCCGAACTGCGCCGGGGCAGACAGACGATTAAAGCCAAATGGAGCAACCGTTTTGCCATGTATGCCGGCGACTATATGTTCGCCCGATCCCTCGAGCGGATAACACGTCTTGACAACCCGCTTGCCCATCAAGTGTTAGCGAATACGATTGTCGAAGTGTGCAGAGGCGAAATTGAGCAAATTAAAGATAAATATCGGTTCGATCAAAACCTTCGTTGCTACTTGCGGCGCATTAAACGAAAAACCGCGCTGCTGATTGCCGCTAGCTGCCAGCTTGGCGCGATTGCGGCGAACGCGCCGAAAGAGGTGGCGGAGCGCCTCTACTTATTCGGGTATTATGTTGGCATGTCGTTTCAAATCACCGATGATATTCTTGATTTTACCGGTACGGAAGCGCAGCTTGGCAAACCGGCAGGAAGCGATTTATTGCAAGGAAATGTAACACTGCCGGTCTTGTTTGCGATGGAAAACGAACGGCTTAAAACAAAGATTGCAACGGTCGTGCACCCGGAAACAACACCAGATGAAATGAAAGAAATCATTGCCCTCATTAAACAAACCGATGCGATTAAAAAATCATATGAGCTGAGCGACCGCTATTTGCAAAAAGCGCTGCGCGTGCTAGAAACGCTGCCGAACAATAAAGCGCGTTCGACATTATATGATATAGCGAAGTACATTGGAAAAAGGGATTTTTAGCGCTTTCAAGGATATTATTGCTATTGGCCGAAAACAATGGTACTATTTTGATGGGGAACCCGGTTTCCTAATACATATTACAGTAGGGGTGGAGCATACATGGTGGAAAGAACGTTTATCATGGTCAAGCCTGACGGGGTTCAGCGCAATTTAATCGGCGAGATTGTTTCCCGCTTTGAGAAAAAAGGATTCCAGCTTGTCGGGGCAAAATTGATGCAAGTATCGCGCGAATTAGCAGAACAGCACTACGCGGAGCATAAAGAACGCCCGTTTTTCGGGGAATTAGTTGATTTCATTACATCCGGCCCGGTGTTCGCCATGGTGTGGGAAGGCGAAAACGTCATTGCGACCGCACGGCAAATGATGGGAAAAACCAATCCACAAGAAGCGGCGCCTGGCACGATTCGCGGCGACTATGGATTGACGGTTGGCAAAAATGTAATTCACGGTTCCGATTCGCCACAAAGCGCAGAACGGGAAATCAATCTCTTTTTCAAAGAAGAAGAGCTTGTCAATTATTCGAAGTTGATTAATCAATGGCTATACTAAACAAAAACCGGTCAGCGTCATGGCCGGTTTTTGTTTTACGGTTTTTTCTTCTCTACTTTACCCGCTTTGCGATATACTTATGGCATAGATAGCTATCCTATCATTGGCAAAAGAGAATAAGCGAGGAAAAACGGGGATGAATGACTATCAGCAATTTATCGCAAACATCAAGCGAAAAACGGGCATTGACCTGGCTTTGTATAAAGAAGCGCAAATGAAAAGACGGCTGACGTCGCTTTATGAAAAAAAAGGGCTGAAAAACTTTCAGGAATTTTTCGCGGCGCTCGAAACGGATGAAGCGCTGTTTCATGAGTTTTTGGACCGAATCACAATTAATGTTTCCGAATTTTATCGAAATGCGAAACGGTGGGAAGTGCTAGAGAGAAAAATTTTGCCGAAATTGCTCGCGCAAAACCGCCGTTTAAAAATATGGAGCGCCGCTTGTTCTACCGGTGAAGAGCCGTATACGCTGGCAATGATATTATCGAAATTTGTACCGTTAACGGATGTCACGATTCTTGCCACCGATATTGACGAAAACGCCATTGCCCGCGCGCAAATCGGGCTGTATACGGAGCGCTCCATGCAGGAAGTTCCGGAAGAAATGAAAAAAAAGTTTTTTACGAAAGAAGGAATGTATTATAAAATAGACGAAAAGATAAAAAAAGCAGTAACGTTTAAAAAACATAATTTGCTTGCCGATCCGTTCGGGCGTTTCTTTGATTTAATCGTGTGCCGTAACGTGCTCATTTACTTTACGGAAGAGGCAAAACAAAAGCTTTATCATCGATTTAACGAAGCGCTGCGGCCAGGCGGGATTTTGTTTGTCGGAAGCACGGAACAAATTTTCAATCCGGCTTTGTACGGGTTCGAAATAGAAGATACGTTTTTTTATCGTAAAAAATGATGATTCGCAAAGAGTTCATCGCCAAGATGAATTCTTTTTTTATCGAAACTATTTTCATTTTTCAAATTTATGATATATTTTTACTTAACCGCGTTAAAGAGTTGAAGGGAGAGAAAAACATGCGCTATTTGACAGCAGGGGAATCGCACGGACCGCAATTGACAACGATTCTGGAAGGAGTGCCAGCGGGCTTGCCGCTGCTTGCCGAACATATTAATAAAGAGCTGGCAAGACGGCAAAAAGGATACGGGCGCGGGCGGCGGATGCAAATCGAAAAAGACGAAGTGAAAATTTTAAGCGGCGTCCGCCATGGAAAAACGCTTGGTTCGCCGATTACGCTTGTGGTCGAAAACCGTGACTGGAAACATTGGCAAAGTATTATGGCCATTGAACCGATCGATCATGAGGAAGAAGTAAAGCGAAAAGTGACGCGTCCGCGTCCGGGACATGCCGATTTAAACGGCGCGTTAAAATACGGGCATCGCGATATGCGCAATGTGCTAGAACGTTCGTCAGCGCGCGAGACAACGGTGCGGGTTGCGGCCGGAGCGGTGGCGAAGCGGATTTTAGAGGAGCTTGGCATCCGCGTGGCCGGGCATGTGTTGGAAATCGGCGGGGTCCGCGTCAAGCGGCTTCATTATCAATCGCTCGAGGAACTGCAGGAAGTGACAGAAGCGTCACCAGTGCGCTGTTTTGATGAGGAAGCAGCCGTTAAAATGATGGAAGCGATCGACAACGCCAAGAAAAATGGCGACTCGATCGGCGGCATCGTCGAGGTGATTGTCGAAGGAGTGCCGGCAGGGGTAGGCAGCCATGTTCATTATGACCGCAAGCTCGATGCCAAAATTGCGGCGGCCATCGTCAGCATTAATGCCTTTAAAGGGGTGGAGTTTGGCATCGGCTTTGAAGCGGCGCGCCTCCCTGGAAGCGAAGTGCACGATGAGATTATTTGGAGCAAGGAAAAGGGGTTTACGCGCCGGACGAACCGCGCCGGCGGCTTTGAGGGTGGAATGACAACCGGCATGCCGATTGTCGTGCGCGGGGTGATGAAGCCGATTCCGACGTTGTACAAGCCGCTGCAAAGCGTAGACATTGAAACGAAGGAGCCGTTTGCGGCCAGCATCGAGCGCTCGGACAGCTGCGCCGTGCCGGCGGCCAGCGTCGTGGCTGAAGCGGTGGTGGCCTGGGAAGTGGCAGCCGCCATCGTCGATCAATTTGGCCAAGACCGCATGGACCTCATTAAGGAAAACGTTGAAAAAATGCGCCGTTATGCAAGGGAGTTTTAATCATGAAACAATTGCTTATTGAAACGAAAACAAAACAGTATCCGCTTTTTCTCGGGGAAGGAATTATCCATTCCCTGCCGAAAATTCTTCGTTCTTTATCTTTCCCTGCGGGAACGAAACTGCTGATTGTTACTGATCAAACGCTGGAGACGCTATATGTATCGCAGCTTCAGGCACTGCTTTCCGATGATTACCACGTATACACGCATGTCATTCCGAGCGGGGAAGGGGCAAAATCGTTTGAACAATATTACGCATGCCAAACGGCGGCACTTGAATATGGCCTCGACCGCCATTCCCTTATTCTTGCCTTTGGCGGCGGTGTGGTCGGCGACCTGGCCGGATTTGTCGCGGCCACTTATATGCGCGGCATTCGATATATACAAATCCCAACCACGTTGCTTGCGCATGACAGCGCGGTTGGCGGCAAAGTGGCGATCAACCATCCTCTCGGAAAAAATATGATCGGGGCGTTTCATCAGCCGGAAGCGGTTGTTTATGACACCGCCTTTTTGCGTTCCTTGCCCGAAAAAGAGCTGCGTTCGGGCTTTGCCGAAGTCATTAAGCATGCGCTGATCCGCGACCGCCGTTTTTACGAATGGCTGCGGCAGGAAATCCATACGCTTTGTGATTTAACAGGGGAGCGGCTTGCGCATTGCATTCAAAAAGGCATTGAAATCAAAGCAAGCGTCGTGCGCGAAGATGAGAAAGAGTCAGGGGTACGCGCCCATTTAAATTTCGGTCATACGCTTGGGCACGCGCTAGAAAGCGAACTTGGCTATGGAACAATCACCCATGGCGACGCCGTAGCGCTCGGAATGCTGTTTGCCATTTTTGCTAGCGAGAGGGTATATGGGCGCTCGTTTGCTGATCACCAGTTTTCCGCCTGGTTACGTACATACGGATTCCCTGTCTCCATTCCAGCAACGGTAAAGCTCGACCGCCTGCTCGAAAAAATGAAAGGCGATAAAAAAGCAAGGGCAGGGATGGTGCGCATGGTGCTGTTAAAAGATATTGGCGAAGTAGACATCGAAGCGCTCGACGACGATACCTTGTCCGTCCTGCTTCGTGAATTTGCCCAAACGGGAGGTGGGAGAGCATGATCCGCGGCATTCGGGGAGCGATTACAGTGGAACGCAATGAAGCGAAAGAAATCGTTGACGCCACGGAAACGTTGCTGAGAGAAATGATTCGGGCTAATGACGTCGCAGCAAGCGACGTATCGTTTGTGCTTATTTCGGTGACCGATGATATTACCGCGGCCTTTCCGGCGCAAGCGCTCCGCCGTTTAGAAGGATGGACGTACGTTCCGGTCATGTGCATGCGGGAAATTCCGGTTCCAAATTCTCTGCCGCGCTGCATCCGGGTGATGATGACCGTTCATACGACGAAAAAACAAGAAGAAATCTCCCATGTTTATTTGCGGGATGCGATGATCTTGCGGCCGGATTTGTCGTTGACAAAAAAAACCGAAATGTAATATGATAGGAAACAAAGCAATAAGTAAGCAGAGCAAGAGCAGAGTTTAGGGTAGATGAGAATGAGCGAGTTTAGTTGAGGTGAGCGTTTGTTGAATGAGTGCAAAATCTACCCAAAGGCATCTCTGTCTTTGGGTTTTTTTATTCCCCTATTTCGCCTCACAAACCCTCATTCTCCATCCGAATAAACGGAGGAGGAGAATCATGTCCAACTACACGCTTGCCGCATTTTTGGAGGATGCGCGCCATTTCCGCACGATTCCGATTGTGCGCCGCTTTTTAGCCGATGTATTCGAGCCGCTTAAAATCTTTGAAAATTTGCGCGAGGATGCGGTGTTTTTGCTAGAAAGTAAAGATGACCAGTCGCCGTGGGCTCGCTATTCTTTCATCGGCTTGTCGCCGTTTTTGACGTTAGAAAGTGAAACCGGTCATACGTTTTCTGTCATTGATGGGCACGGTGAAGAAATAGCAAAAACTTCTTCGCTGAAGGAAGCGTTTTGCTCTATCGAACAGAAGCTTTGCGTCAAGCGGCTGAACGAAGCGGTTCCGTTTACCGGCGGCGCGGTTGGTTTTTTGGGATATGACTTTATTTCCGCCATCGAAAAAGTTCCCATTCATCCCAACCGAGACCTTTCCATGAAGATCGGCTATTTCATTTTTTGCGAGTCTTTGATCGTATTGGACCATTATAAACGCGAACTTGTCTTTATTCATTACGTCCGTTTAACGGAGCGAGATACGGAAGAAACAAAGAAGCAAAAGTATGAACAAGGGCTTAAACGGATCGCCGCCTTAATGAAAAAAGCAGCAAGCGGAAGAGCAGAGCGTTTGTTATTGCTTGATCACGCGGACGAAGAAACGGGTGTTTCCTTTCAAGGGGTTATCTCCAATTATGACAAAGCAAGATTTTTACAAGATGTCGAGACGATCAAACGCTATATTTCCAGCGGGGACGTGTTTCAAGCGGTTTTATCGCAGCGGTTTGCCGTCCCGATTCGCGTCAGCGGATTTCAAGTATACCGGATGCTGCGCCATATTAATCCATCGCCGTATATGTTTTATTTTCGCCTCGATGATCTTGAAATTGTCGGCAGCTCTCCAGAAAAGCTCATTCAAGTGTATAACCGTCAAATGGAAATTCACCCGATCGCTGGAACGAGAAGGCGGGGACGGTCGACGGAAGAGGATGAGCGGCTTGCCGACGAGCTTTACCATGACCCAAAAGAACGAGCCGAACATTATATGCTCGTCGATTTAGCCCGCAACGATATCGGGAAAGTGGCCAAATACGGAACGGTTCGGACGCCTGTGTTAATGGAAATTGGCAAGTTTTCGCACGTCATGCATTTAATTTCGAAAGTAACAGGCGAACTAAAGGAAGAGGTGCATCCGATTGACGCCTTGCTTGCCGCGTTTCCGGCCGGGACGGTAAGCGGCGCGCCGAAAGTGAGAGCGATGCAAATTTTACAGGAGTTAGAGCCGACGGCGCGCAGTTTGTACGCCGGCACGATTGCTTATATCGGCTTTGACGGCAATATTGATTCGTGTATTGCGATTCGTACGGCGATTGTCAAAGACGGTTGCGCGTATGTGCAAGCCGGAGCGGGGATTGTCGCCGATTCGGTTCCCGAACTCGAATGGAAAGAAACGCGCAATAAGGCGAGCGCCTTAATGAAGGCGATTGAGCGTGCGGAACAATTATTTATGAGAGGGGAGAGCCTATATGTTGAAACAACTTCTTCATAAATGTGTTGACGGATATGTGCTGACGGAGGAAGAAGCGTATGAAGCGATGATGACGATTATGTCCGGGGAAGCGACGGCGAGCCAAATTGCCAGCTTTTTATCGATTTTGCGCTTGCGCGGGGAAACGGTCGATGAATTGACGGGATTCGTGAGAGCGATGCGCAGTCGCATGATGGCCCTCGATTATGAAGAAGAAGTCATCGATACGTGCGGAACGGGAGGGGACGGGGCATCGACGTTCAACATTTCCACGGCAGCAGCGATCGTTGTTTCCTCGCTCGGCGTCAAAGTGGCGAAGCACGGCAATCGCGCCGTTTCCTCCAAAAGCGGAAGCGCGGATGTGTTAGAAGCGCTTCGCATTGGCATTCAAACAACTCCAGAGGAAGCGAAAAAAGCGTTAAAAACGAAAGGATTAGCGTTTTTATTTGCGCCGCTGTATCATTCGGCGATGAAACATGCCGCACTGCCGCGGAAAGAGATCGGATTTCGCACCGTATTTAATCTCATTGGGCCGCTGGCCAATCCAGCGCGCTGCAAGCGGCAAGTCATCGGCGTTTATTCAACGCAGTATGCGGAAAAACTTGCGGAAACGCTGCGCCGCCTTGGCTCTGAACATGTTTTATTCGTAACGGGAAAAGATGGGATCGATGAATGCAGCATTGCCGCGGAAACGGATGTGGTCGAACTGAAACACGGAGAAATTCGCCGCTTTGTCATCACGCCCGAACAATACGGGCTTGCGCGCGGAAAATTGGAACATATCCAAGTGCACACCGTGCAGCAGAGCGCCGAACTGTTAAAAGCGGTGATGGAAGGAAAGGCCAATGAAAGTGCGACCAATATCGTCATTTTCAATGCCGGCGTCGCCTTATATGCGGCCGGGAAAGCGGGCACGATTCACGAAGGGGTGGAAATGGCGAAAGAAGCGCTGATGACAAAGAAAGCGTATGAACAATTCGAGCGCCTGCGCTTGAAAGAGGTGGAACAATATGCTTGAGCAAATTATTGCCACGAAACGCGAAGAAATGAAAACACTCACTTTACCGGAGCCGCTGCCAGTGAGAACGCAGCGTTCGCTGCGGGCGGCGCTAGAGCGGCCTAACCGCTCGCTTGGTTTAATCGCTGAGGTGAAAAAGGCTTCTCCGTCCAAAGGGGTCATCCGCCCCGATTTCCATCCAGTCGACATTGCCAAGGCGTATGAAAAAGCGGGTGCCGATGCGATTAGCGTATTGACGGATGAACATTATTTCCAGGGACATCGCCGTTATTTACGTGAGGTGAAAGAAGCGGTAAGCGTTCCGGTTTTACGCAAAGATTTTATTATCGACCGCTTGCAGATCGAGGAGAGCGTGCGCATCGGCGCCGATGCGATTTTATTAATCGGCGAAGCGCTGCCGCCAAAAGCGTTGTACGAATTGTATCAAGAGGCGTATGACAAAGGGCTGGAATGTTTAGTCGAGGTGCATGCGAGCGAAACGCTGGAGCGAATTCTTGACTTGTTTACCCCAGAGATGATCGGGATTAATAACCGTGATTTGCATACGTTTGTGACGGATTTGGAAACAACCGAAAAAGTGGCTCCGTTGATCCCGCCTTCGAGCATCATCGTCAGCGAAAGCGGCATTGCCACTTTCGCTGATGTCAAGAAAGTGCAAACGTACGGGGCCAACGCCATGCTTGTCGGCGAATCGCTGATGCGAAAAGCCGATGTGGAGGCGGCGGTATATGAATTGTTCGGGGAGGTCGATTCGCTTGCCCGTCCGTCTTAAGTATTGTGGCAACCGTTCCGCGTCAGATTTGCAAAAATCGCTGCAGAGCAAAGCGGATTACATTGGACTGATTTTTGCCGAGAGCAAGCGGAAAGTAGAAGCGGAAGAAGTAAAACAGTGGCTGCGAACGATCGAGCTTGGCAATAAGCAGCTCGTCGGCGTGTTTGTCAACGCGCCGGCGGAGTTAGTTGCCAATGTAGCATCGCAGCTGCCGCTCGCGGTTATTCAATGCCACGGTCATGAAACAGCGGCGCATGTCGCAGCGATCAAAGAAGCGACAGGCCTTGTCGTTTGGAAGGCGATTCATCATGATGAAGATGCCGTTAGCAAGATGCAGCAATACGCCGGCATAGCCGACGGCTATGTTGTGGATAGCCGGGTAAGCGGGGCATGGGGAGGAACGGGAGTTACCTTTGACTGGAGCAATGTTCCGCTTTATTTAGAAGAAGCGGCCCGGCAAGCCGTCCCTTGCTTTATTGCCGGGGGGATTACGCCGGAAAATGTCGAGCGGCTTTTAGCCTATCGGCCGTACGGCATTGACATTAGCAGCGGGATTGAGGAAAACGGAGAAAAAAGCGTGGAAAAAATGAAAGAAATCGAAAAGAAGGTGGCGAACTATGTATAACGTTCCAAACGAGAATGGCAGATTTGGAGATTTCGGCGGAAAGTTTGTGCCGGAAACGTTAATGCTTCCGCTTGAGGAAATAGAAGAAGAACTAACGAAGGCGCTGGCCGATGAGACGTTTAAAGCGGAGTATATCCGCATTTTGCAGCAATATTCCGGGCGCCCGACTCCGCTTACGTTTGCGCCGAATTTAACGAAACTGCTAAACGGCGCTAAAATTTATTTAAAACGCGAAGATTTAAACCATACCGGTGCCCATAAAATTAATAATGCCATCGGACAGGCGCTTTTGGCGAAGCGGATGGGCAAGAAAAAAATTATTGCCGAAACGGGTGCGGGCCAGCACGGGGTCGCCGCCGCCACCGTAGCGGCGCATTTCGGCATGGAATGCATCGTCTTTATGGGGGAGGAAGATATTAAGCGCCAGGAATTAAACGTCTTTCGCATGAAATTGCTAGGCGCCGAGGTGGTTCCGGTATACAGCGGCAACCGGACTCTAAAAGACGCGACGAACGAAGCGATTCGCTATTGGGTGCAGCATTGCGATGACCATTTTTATATGATCGGCTCTGTCGTCGGGCCGCATCCGTATCCAAAAATGGTGCGTGAATTTCAGCGTGTCATCGGAGATGAAGCGAAGCGGCAGTTTCTTGAGCGAGAAGGAAAGCTGCCGAACGTCATTGTCGCGTGTGTGGGCGGCGGAAGCAACGCGATCGGCATGTTTTATCCGTTTTTGGAGGATGACGTGCAGCTTGTCGGCGTTGAAGCGGCCGGGAAAGGAGTCGATACCCCGTATCACGCCGCAACCATCACCAAAGGCACGAAAGGCGTTATCCACGGATCTTTAACATACTTGCTGCAGGATGAATATGGGCAAATTATCGAACCGTATTCCATTTCCGCCGGCCTCGACTATCCAGGCGTCGGCCCGGAACATGCGTATTTGGCAAGCATCGGCCGCGTTCGCTACGAAAGCGTGACTGACGAGGAAGCGATCGCCGCGTTTCAATTGTTATCGCGGGAAGAGGGGATTATTCCGGCGATCGAGTCGGCACACGCATTGGCCAAAGCAGTGGAGCTGGCGAAAACGATGGACGATAGCCAAACGGTGCTCGTCTGCCTCTCAGGTCGCGGGGATAAGGACGTGCAAACGATGATGCGCTATGTCCATGTAAAGGAGGATGACGACGTTGCCGCTATGTACCGTAACTAAACCGATGTTTATTCCGTTCATTGTCGCCGGGGATCCAAGCCCAGACATTACGGTAGAACTAGCGCTTGCGCTTCAAGAAGCAGGCGCCGATATGTTAGAGCTTGGCGTACCGTATTCCGATCCGCTTGCGGATGGCCCGATTATTCAGCGGGCGGCCGCCCGGGCGCTGCGCGGGCAGATGACGCTGCAAAAAGCGGTCGAATTAGTTCCGGAAATGCGAAAAAAAGGCGTAAAAATTCCGATTATTATCTTTACGTATTACAATCCTGTGTTACAATTAGGAAAAGAACACTTTTTTGCTTTAGCGCAACAAAACGGAGTCGATGGGGTGCTAATCCCTGATCTTCCGTTTGAAGAAAGCGGCCCGATCCGCCAGCTTGGCGAAAAAACAGGCATTCCGCTTATTTCGCTAGTAGCGCCGACATCGAAAAAGCGGATGGAAACAATCGCTTCCCATGCGCAAGGTTTTTTATACTGCGTCTCTTCGCTCGGGGTAACCGGAGTACGCGACACGTTGCCGGAAACGTTAAACGGCTTTTTAACGGAAGTAAAACGGCACAGCCGCGTCCCTGTTGTTGTCGGATTTGGCATCTCGACTAGCGAACAAGTGAAAATGCTAAAAGACTATTGCGACGGTGTGGTCATTGGCAGTGCGCTCGTGCAAAAAATAGAGCAGCTGAATGAGCGGTTGCAAACACCGGCAAACAAAGAAGAGGCGCTTGCCGAGTTTCAACGTTACGCCCGTTCGCTAGTAGCACCGCTGAAACAAGCGTGTTCATCGCATGAAAGTTCGAAATAAGGAGTGTCGTTATGGAAATCAAAGCACAGTTAAGGGGTTTGCCCCCTTATCAACCGGGAAAATCGATCGAAGAAGTGAAGCGGCAGTACGGACTTTCCGATATTATTAAACTAGCATCCAACGAAAATCCATATGGATGTTCACCTGCTGTGAAAGAGGCGATCATCAACAGATTAGACCATCTTGCTGTTTATCCAGACGGGTATGCGCGCCTATTGCGGGAAAAAGTGGCGGCACATTTAGGCGTAAAAGAAACGCAGCTTATTTTTGGCAACGGGTCCGATGAAGTCATACAAATTATTTCTCGTGCGTTTTTATCTGCCGGTACGAACACGGTCATGGCTGTGCCGACATTTCCGCAATATCGCCATAATGCGGTCATCGAAGGAGCGGAAATTCGTGAGATTCCGCTTGTTAACGGACGCCATGATTTAGAAGCGATGCTTGCGGCTATTGATGAAAAGACGCGTGTTGTTTGGATTTGCAACCCGAATAACCCAACTGGGACGTATGTCACGGAACAGGAGCTGCAATCGTTTTTGAAGCGCGTTCCTAAGCATGTCCTTGTGGTGCTAGACGAGGCATATTATGAATACGCGACGGCGGATGATTATCCGCAAACCGTTTCGCTTCTTGCGCAATATGATAATGTCATGATTTTGCGGACGTTTTCCAAAGCATACGGATTAGCGGCGCTCCGAGTCGGATATGGTATTGCCAGCGAAGCGCTTATTCAAGGGATGGAGCCGGCGCGCGAGCCATTTAATACATCCAGCATCGCGCAGGCAGCGGCGATTGCGGCGCTAGATGACCAAGCGTTTATCCGCGTTTGCTTGGACAAAAACAGAGAAGGGCTTGAGATGTTTTACCGTTTTTGCGAGGAAAACGGCTTGCGCTACTATCCTTCGCAGACGAATTTCATTTTGATTGATTTTGCGATCGAGGGAAATGAAGTCTTTCAATATTTGCTCGAGCGCGGCATTATCGTCCGCTCCGGCAATGCGCTTGGCTTTCCGACGTCCGTGCGTATTACCGTTGGTTCGAAAGAGCAGAACGAACGGGTGATTAGCGCGTTGGCGCAAATGATCCGGGAAAAACAACTTGTATAGTGGATGAACCGCCCCGTTGCTTTTTTAGGCAGCGGGCGCATTTTTACAAATGTATATACCACGAAGCCCGTGACTTAAGTCTTGGGATGGAGTGGAAAACAGCTTTGAATAGAGCCGACAGGGAGCTAAGCCCCATTGAGGTGTTTGTCCATGAAAATTTGGCGGAACAAGAGTAAGTGTTTGCACATGCAGGTGTAGGAAAACTCTTTAGTACGTCAGAACCCGCCGACCTTAGTCGTGTAGAAGTTCAGATGAAGAAGGTGAAGCAATTGGAAGGAAACGTCTTTGTTGTTGGCCTTGGTTTAATTGGTGGATCGATCGCGCTGGCGGTGAAAAAAGCACATCCAGACGCTGTCATTATCGGATATGACGTCAACGAACAAGAGCTGAAGCTTGCCCGCTCCTTAAAAGTGATTGATGAAGTTGCTTCGTCGCTGGAGCGGGGGATGGAGAATGCGGATTTGATTGTTTTAGCGACGCCTGTCATGCAGACGGAAAAAATTTTGGCGCAAATGCCCGTCCATCTGCTAAAAGAAAACGTGATTGTCACCGATGTAGGAAGCACAAAGCAGCGGATTGTCCACCATGCGCAGCGGTTAGGAAAGCAAGGAATCACGTTTATCGGCGGCCACCCGATGGCGGGTTCGCATAAAAGCGGCGTTACTGCAGCACGGACGCATTTGTTTGAGAACGCTTTTTACGTATTGACGCCGACAAATGGAGTGGCAGTCGAGAAAATCGAGCGCCTGAAAGAATGGCTGAAAGGGACGAAAGCGCAGTTTGTCGTGCTGTCGCCGGAAGAACACGACCGTATTACCGGAGTGATCAGCCATTTTCCGCACATTATCGCCGCAAGCCTTGTTCACCAAGCCCAACAGTATGAAAAAGAAAACCCGCTTGTCAGTCGTCTTGCCGCGGGAGGCTTTCGCGATATTACGCGCATCGCCTCGAGCAACCCGGAAATGTGGCGCGATATTTTTATACATAATAAGGGTGAGCTTTTAACGTTGTTTGACCGCTGGATCGCCGAGATGAAAAAGCTTCGTTCCATCGTGGAAGAGGAAAACAGCGCGGCGATTTATCATTATTTCCTAGAGGCAAAACAATTTCGCGACGGCCTGCCGACACGGACGAAAGGAGCGATTCCATCGTTTTACGATTTATATGTCGATGTGCCCGATTACCCTGGAGTTATTTCCGAAGTCACTGGCTATCTAGCCAAAGAGAACATCAGCATCACCAATATCCGCATTATTGAAACAAGGGAAGAAATATACGGGGTATTGCGGCTTAGCTTTCAAAGCGAAGAAGACCGAGCGAAGGCGAAAGCATGCATACAAAAACATACGAATTATGAAACATATGAAGTATAAAATGGAGGGGATGACGTGCAGTTACGGACAAACGTTTCATCATTGCAAGGAATCATCCATGTACCCGGCGACAAATCGGTTTCCCACCGCGCGGTGATGTTGGGAGCGATTGCGCGCGGTACGACGACGATTGAAAATTTTTTGACGGGGGAAGATTGCTTAAGCACGATTGATTGTTTCCGGAAAATGGGAGTAATGATCCGGCAGGATGGGAGCCATGTCGTTGTCGAGGGAAAAGGACGGGACGGATTACAAGAGCCGTCTGATATTTTACATGTCGGCAATTCGGGAACAACGGCGAGGCTGTTGCTTGGCATTCTAGCCGGATGTCCATTTCACGCCTGCCTGATTGGCGACGAATCGATCGCCAAACGGCCGATGGGAAGAGTGACGAAGCCGTTGAAAATGATGGGAGCGCGCATTGATGGGCGCGAATATGGAAACTATACGCCGATATCGATCCGCGGCGGTGAACTTCAGCCGATTCATTATGAATCTCCTGTGGCGAGCGCGCAAGTAAAATCAGCCATTTTATTGGCGGGCTTAGCGACGGATGGCACGACGGCAGTAACGGAGCCACATCGTTCCCGCGATCACACGGAGCGCATGATCCGGCTGTTTGGTGGGGATGTAGCGGTAGATGGCCTCACGGTGTCGGTTACAGGGCCGCAGCAGCTGACAGGGACCAGTATATATGTTCCTGGAGACATCTCTTCGGCCGCCTTTTTCTTAGTGGCGGGCGCCATTGTCCCTAACAGCGAAATCACGTTAAAAAACGTTGGATTGAATCCAACAAGAACTGGAATTATTGATGTGTTGCAAAAGATGGGCGCGGAAATAGCGATCGAGAACGTTCGCAATGAACAGACAGAGCCGCTTGGCGATATTACCGTCCGCACTTCGCGGTTAGCGGCAACGGAAATTGGCGGCGAACTCATTCCACGGTTAATCGATGAAATTCCGATTATTGCCCTCCTTGCCACCCAGGCGGAAGGAACGACGGTTATTAAAGATGCAAGCGAACTAAAGGTGAAGGAAACGAACCGAATTGATACGGTCGTGACCGAGTTAAGAAAGCTCGGTGCCGAGATTGAAGCGACGGAAGATGGCATGATCATTCATGGCAAATCAGCTTTAAAAGCAGAGGAAGCTGTGGTCGACAGCCATGGCGATCATCGCCTCGGCATGATGTTGGCGATTGCCGCCTGCATTACGAAAGGAACCGTCCATTTAAAACGCCCGGAAGCGGTCGCTGTTTCGTATCCGGCGTTTTTTAACCATCTTCATTCTTTAATGTGAGCGAAAAAGCAAGAAACGGTATGCCGGTTTCTTGCTTTTTATCATAACGAGGCGTCCCACTTTCACCGAAAATAAGTGGGAAGAAGGCCAATCATATGTCGCTTCATTCCCTCATATTCTGTCGTAAAGGGGGAATGAAGACATGCCATATATTATTGAAAGCGCATATGTCATTCGTCAAGAACGGCTGCAGCACTGTGCGCTCGTGATGGATCATAATCGCATTGACTACATAGATGAGCAGGCGAAGCGTTATACATGGATGCGCATGGAAATAGGGGAAATGATCGTCACACCCGGGCACGTGATGGTTGATTTTTCCTTTCAGCAACCGCGGACATTTGCCCAATTTAAACAATATGTTCAGCAATCTCTCATCAAGAACGGCTGCACCACGCTGCTAGCTGTTTGTGACGTCCCTTCGGAACGGGAGCTCGCTTCCGCACTGCGTAAGCTGCGACAGCATTTGTTAAACAGCCCCATCGATTATTTCATCGGCGTAAAAGTACCCGCTCGTATGCTGACCCCGTCCTTTGTGCTTGCCTGCAGGAGATGGAAAATACGAGTCATTTTTGTCGAAATAGAGGAAAGCGATGTTTTGCATTCCGTGCCATGGTATTGGATTGCCGATATCATGAAAACCGCCCCGCTTACCTTTGTGCCATATTGGCCGAACGAAAAAAGAATGAAAAAGCAGGAGGCAGCATGGCGAAACTTGCTCGCTATGCACCACATCCCATTTATTCCGTTTCCGCTGCGGGAGCGAACGCCGCTAAGGCTGAATGTGTTAAAGCAAATCGGCATTTATCCACAAAAAGGAGATCTGCGCATTGGCGGCGAAGTAGATTATAATCTATATGGAAAGGAAGCGATGAGCCGTTTAGTTGCCGAAACGCATATTGTCGATTATGATAATCATGTTCCGGTTGTTACGGTTCATAAAGGAAGATTGCTGAAGGTGGAAAATCAACTTTATTTTTACCCCGGATTTGGCACGGAGCGGATCATCCGTGCAGCTGGGATGTTTGCTGCTAATTTTTCGTAAGGAAGGGTTTATGTCTATGACACGCGTCGAAGAAATTGTCCGTTTGGTCGAAAATGGAGAAGTGAATAAAGCGTTATCTTTGGTGCCTGAGGTGAAGAAAAACGGAAGCGATGAAGAAAAATACGAGCTTGCTGATTACTTATATTCGTGGGGAATGCTAGAGGAAGCGAAAGAACTGCTCGAAGAGTTGTCGCTTCGCTATCCGGACGAAGGGGAAATCCGTTTGTTTTTGGCGGAAGTATATACAGAGCTCGACGAAGAGGACAGGGCGCTTGAGATTTTAGCGCAAATTAAGGAAGACGACCCGCTGTTTGCGCGCGCCTGTCTGCTTGCGGCCGATCTGTATCAAATGCAGGGGCTGGAGGAAGTCAGCGAACGAAAGTTAAAGCAGGCATATGAAAAAATGCCGGATGAACCGATTATTCAATTTGCCTTAGCGGAGCTATATTTTTCGATGGGGCAATATACAAAAAGCATTCCATTTTACGAAAAAGTGCGGGAAAAAACAAAGGAAATGGCCGGCACCCTCATTGTTGAGCGGCTTGCAGAGGCGCTCAGCTTTTGCGGGGAATTTGAGCAGGCGCTGCCGTATTACGACGAAGCGCTAAAAGCAAAAGTCGACAGCCGGACGCTATTCGGCTATGGGTTTACGGCATTTCAAGCGGAATATTACCAAACCGCCATTGAAAAGCTAAGCGAGCTAAAAGAACTCGATCCGGAATACGTTCCGCTTTACTTATACTTGGCGAAAGCGTATGAGCATGAAGGAAAGCTGAAAAAAAGCTATGACATTGCCAAGGAAGGCATCCATGTCGATGAATGGAACAAAGAATTGCTGCTCTACGCCGGGAAAATGGCGCTAAAGCTTGGAAAGCCGGATGAAGCGGAATCATGGCTGAAAAAAGCGATCGAAATCGACCCAGGCTATATTGAAGCGCTGACGACGTTATGTGCGCTGCTCTTGCACGAGGAGCGGTATGAAGACGTTGTTTCCTGCCTAGAAGGAGCGCTGGCGCAAGGAGAGTATGACCCGCAGTTTGAATGGGATTTAGCGCGCGCGAAACATAAGCTCGAAATGTATTCCGATGCATTAAACCATTACCAAGAGGCATATACTTTCTTTAAGAATAACGTTGATTTCCTTGAAGAGTACGGCTATTTTCTCATCGAAGAAGGCGACAGAGAGAGAGCCAAAGAAATATTTCAGCAAATCGTACGTCTTGACCCTGGGCACATGGAGGCAGCCAACATGCTGCTGCAGTTAGAGGAGTAGGAGATCCGCGGTCCATATTACCTCTTTCTTGGAAAATGATAGAGGGGGAAGCGCATAATGACGCACGTATCCGTGAATGAAAAAAAAGAGTTTATTCGTTGGTTTTTAAATCACTATCAGCTGAAGCGGCGTGAATGTGTTTGGATTTTAAACTATTTAATGAGCCATGACCAGCTGATGCAAAAGGTTCATTTTGTGGAAAACGCCCAATATTGTCCGCGCGGCATCATTATGTCGACCCATTGTGTCGATGATGTTCCGTTCCGTTTTTACAAAGGCAACGTGATGACGACCGATGCGGAAAAATCGTTCCATGACATTCGTCTAAACCGCGACGAGGATATTTATATCCAGCTGAATTTCCGCGCTTCTTTTCATTCGCCGCAATATGTTGCTGTATTGGAAGAAAACCCGTATGCGCCGAAACAAATGCATGTCAACGAAAGTGATCAGCGTTTGGCCGAACAATTTTTAGAAAAATCGCTGTATGAATTTCAGCGGGAACGGTTAATGAAGCTGATTGATGAAGCGTTAGACCGCCAAGATGAAGAAGCATTCCGCCGTCTTACCGAAGAATTGAAAAAGTTATGAAACCTTGCTGTACGCAAGGTTTTTTTTTGTTAAAAAATATGGTATGGTGATAGGGGAAATGAACTTTGGAAAAAAGGAGAGTACATATGAAATGGACAGCAGCGGATGTACAATTGTATCAAAAAGAAAAAGATTATATTGACACGGCGCTTATTCCGCTTATTCCTATTACGATGGACGACGGCGCCAAGGCGGCTGCTTCCGGGGGAGAGTTTGTGCAGCTTGTTGCCGGGGAATTGGAGCGGCAATTAAAAGGCAGGGTGTTTTTATTTCCACCGTTTTCCTATTTCCTAAGCGAATCGAGAAAATTGCTTGTAGAAAGGCTCACGGATTGGACAAGCCTGCTAATGGAACAAGGAATGAAATATGTATTTTATATAACATGCGATCGTACATGGAAAGAGCAAGAAACAGTAATTTCAGACAGGCTGTGGACTGTTCCGACGGTTCCGTTCGAGAATATGGATGAATCCTATAAACATGAACTGGTCCGTGATCAAGCGTCGCAGCTGCTCCGCTTTTTTATTGCGCAATGGTCCTAAACCGGCTTGGCAGAAAGTTGAAAGGTTAAAGCGATGACGATATTGACCTTGTCCGCCGATTGAGCTATCATTAGAATGTCCTAGTTTTCTGTTGTGTTATACAATATCGTTCGGATGGACTTTATTTTGGATAGAGGGGGGAAGACGATGAGTGACAAACATCGCGTAACAAGACGCCAATTTTTAAACTACACGTTAACTGGCGTCGGCGGCTTTATGGCTGCTGGAACTTTAATGCCGATGCTCCGCTTTGCCTTTGATCCGATTCTAAAGCGTGAAGCAGGCACGGAGATGGTAGCGGTAGCGGATGTAAAAGACATTACGACTGAGCCAAAGCGTTTTGACTTCAAAGTAAAAGTAAAAGACGCTTGGTATGAGTCGGAAGAGCCAAGATCGGCATGGGTGTACAAAGACGAAAAAGGAGAAATCGTAGCGCTTTCTCCAATTTGTAAACACCTTGGTTGTACAGTGAACTGGAATACGGATAAAGCACATCCGAACCAATTTTTCTGTCCGTGCCATTACGGGCGCTACACGAAAGATGGCACGAACGTTCCAGGAACGCCGCCACAAGCTCCACTAGATCGTTACGAGTACAAAGTGAAAGACGGAAAGTTATACTTAGGAAAAGCGAAACCACGAGGGGGGGCGTAATACGTGTTAAACAAACTGTATGACTGGGTTGACGAACGTTTAGATATTACGCCTTTGTGGCGGGATATCGCTGACCATGAAGTTCCGGAACATGTTAATCCGGCACATCACTTTTCCGCATTTGTTTACTGCTTTGGCGGATTAACGTTCTTTATTACGGTCATTCAAATTTTATCTGGAATGTTTTTAACGATGTATTACGTTCCAGATATTAAAAACGCTTGGGAATCTGTGTATTACTTGCAAAATGAAGTGGCGTTTGGCCAAATTGTTCGCGGCATGCATCACTGGGGCGCAAGCCTTGTTATTGTCATGATGTTTTTACATACATTGCGCGTCTTTTTCCAAGGTGCATACAAAAAGCCGCGGGAGCTAAACTGGATCGTTGGTGTGCTTATTTTCATGGTCATGATGGGGCTTGGCTTTACCGGCTACTTATTGCCATGGGATATGAAAGCGCTATTTGCGACAAAAGTAGGTTTGCAAATCGCGGAAGCAACACCGGTGATCGGTCCGGCAATTAAAACGCTGCTCGCAGGGGATCCAGAAATTGTCGGTGCGCAAACATTGACAAGATTCTTTGCGATTCACGTTTTCTTCTTGCCTGGCATTCTGCTCGGTTTAATGGCTGCGCACTTTTTAATGATCCGCAGACAAGGTATTTCTGGTCCACTATGATGCGAATGAACGTGGTTGATTGATAAGAAAAAGGAGGGAAACATGCAATGCATCGCGGAAAGGGAATGAAATTCGTCGGCGATTCCCGCGTTCCCGCTGTGAGAAAGCCGAATATTCCAAAAGACTATTCGGAATATCCCGGGAAAACGGAAGCGTTTTGGCCGAACTTCCTATTAAAAGAATGGATGGTCGGTTCTGTCTTTTTAATCGGCTTTTTATGTTTGACGGTTGCCCATCCATCTCCATTAGAGCGTATTGCCGACCCGACGGATACGGCATATATTCCGCTTCCAGACTGGTATTTCTTGTTCTTGTATCAATTGCTCAAATATTCGTATGCATCCGGTCCTTATACCGTCATCGGAGCAATTGTAATACCAGGGCTGGCCTTTGCTTCGTTATTGTTGGCGCCGTTTTTGGATCGCGGCCCGGAGCGCCGCCCATGGAAACGTCCGGTTGCGACCGGAATGATGCTGTTAACGCTGGCGGCTATGACTTATTTAACATGGGAAGCCGTTGTTACACATGACTGGAAAAAAGCGGCTGAGCAAGGGAAAATCCGTGCGCAAGTGGAAATTGATAAAAATGCGGAAGGCTATAAAATTGCTCAAGCGAATACATGTACATCCTGCCACGGTGAAAACTTATCCGGCGGTGCGGCCGCGCCATCGCTCATCGGCACGGGCTTAAAGCCGGAAGAAATCGCGAAAATCGCGAGAAATGGTAAAGGCAACATGCCTAAAGGCGTTTTCAAAGGCACGGATGCTGATTTGAAAAAGCTTTCGGAATTCATTGCTGGGTTAAAAGCGAAATAAACGGTCCATCGAGAAAAAAGCTGGCTAGGATTAGTCAGCTTTTTTCTTTCACGACAAGCATAGAGAGCAGGTGCATAGGAATGAAATGGCTGTATCCTATATTGGCATATCGTCCCTTTTTATGGCTTTTGCTGGTTGTCAACATAGCTGGGACGATTTACGGGTATATATGGTACCGATATCAATTGGCGGAAACGCCGCCCATTTTTTTGCCGTTTGTTCCTGATAGCCCGACGGCAAGCCTATTTTTTGTGTTTGTTTTGCTTGCGTTTTTGTGCCGCCGCCATTTTCCCTTATTGGAGGCATTAGCGCTTGTCACATTAGTCAAGTACGGCGTTTGGGCGGTGGTGATGAACATATTAGTGTGGAAAGTGACAGGAACGCTCGATGTGATTGGTTGGATGTTGATGATCTCCCATGGAGCGATGGCGGTAGAAGGGATGCTCTATGCCCCGTTTTATCGCTTCCGCTGGCCGCATTTAGCGATTGCCGCTGTTTGGACGTTACATAATGATATCATCGATTACGTCTTTGGAATGATGCCTCGTTATAGCGTGCTCGAGAAATACACAGCAGCTATTGGTTATTTTACGTTTTGGCTTAGCATTGTTTCGATTGCGATCGGCTATTTATTGTGTGTACGAAAAAACCGTTTTGTTCTCCCGTTAAATTAATGGTCTACTCTTGTCCACTCCTTCATACATTGTAGTAGTTAATGGAGGAGGGACAAGGATGAAGCGAATATGGCTGCTTGCTTTGCTTACGCTCGTCTGTTTATTTCCATCGCTAAACTATGCCGCCGAACAGGATGGAGGCTGGAAAAAATTAGACCAAATTTCTGATCAAGCATTGCAATTGGCGAAAAACGGGCAATTTGAAGAAGCAAAAGAAGTATTGCTCTATTTTTCCAAGCAATTTTTCGCGACGAATGCGCGCGATCGGCTAAAATCTGCCGACGAACTACGCGCTGTCACGATTACTCATGAAAATGCGCTGAAAGCGGTTGCCGCCTCTTCATTGCCGGCGGAAGAAAAAATCGATAAAATTACACAGTTTCGGCTTGTTGTCGATGCGATTCGCTCGGCCCATCAACCGCTTTGGTCAGAGATGGAAGCAACGGTGATGAATGCATTTCATCAGCTTGAAAATGCGGTCGATCAACAGAGTGAGGAGGCGTTTGCCGCTTCCCTCCGCTACTTTTTAGATCGTTATGCGCTGATTGAGCCGAGCGTCAAAATTGATGTGCCGGCGGAGCAAGCGAAAAAAATAGACAACGAGATAGAAATGTTGCAAGCACCGGTCTTTCAGCAGCTAAGCCTTGTGGAAAAGCATGAACGTTTAAAACAGATGCGCGCAGATTTGCGGTCGCTTTTTGAAGGGGCTAAAAAAGATGAAGCCGACCCATCATTAATATGGGTGATGATTTCGACAGGGGGAATTATTGTATTGACGCTATCTTATGTAGGCTGGAGAAAGTATCAAGGAGAGAAGGAAAAAAGCCGCACCCGCCAAAAAAACGAGGAATAAAAGGGGCATAGCGCCCCTTTTTAGTGTTCAATCGGTTGTTTTCGTTCGTCGAGCGTAAAGCCTTCGCCAAGCACATCGTGAACGTCCGTCACCGCGACGAACGCATGCGGATCAACGGAAATAATAACGTTTTTCAGCCGCGGCAGTTCATTTTTCGCAACCACACAGTACAGTACATCGCGGTCGCGTTTTGTATAGGAGCCGCGCCCTTTTAACACCGTTACACCGCGGTCCATTTCCGTCAAAATTCGATTGGCGATTTCCTCGCTCTTTTCCGAAATAATCGTCGCTCCTTTTGCCGCATAGCCGCCTTCCTGCATAAAATCAACGACACGAGCCGCGATAAACACCGCGACGAGCGTATACATTGCCTCGCGGTAAGAAAGATAAAGCAGCAAAGAAAGGGTGATGACGACCGCGTCAAACGTAAACATCGTTTTTCCCATGCTGATTCCTTTATATTTATAAAGGAGTCTGGCAATAATATCGACGCCACCCGTCGTGCCGCCGTAGCGGAAAATAATGCCAAGGCCAACGCCGATAAAGACGCCGGCAAACAATGCGGCCAACGTCATATCATGTTTCAGCGGCATATGAATGGTGTAACGTTGAAAAATCCAAAGAAAGAGAGAAACGCTAACCGTTCCGATAATCGTGTATAAAAACGTATGGCGGCCAAGTAATTTCCAGCCAATAAAAAAGAGAGGAATATTTAGCGCCAAGTTGGTAATGGAAGGATCAATGCCAAACAAAAAGTAAAGCAACAGCGTAATTCCGGTAAAGCCGCCTTCCGCCAAATTATTTTGCATGTTAAAGTGGACAAGCCCGAACGCAAAAATGGCGGCGCCAAACAAAATGAAAAGGATGTTTTTTATTTTTAGCCCGAGAATCATACATTCCCTCCGTATTCAGAGTAGTCGGCGACCTTAATTATAGATGAAGTTGCCCATTCAGGCAACGCGGATGGACGGTGCGCGAAAATATTTGTCAAAAACGCCGCTTTTCGCTAACATGAAGACATGAGAGGTGACATGGATGCAGGAAAAAACGATGAAACAACTGCAACAAGAAGTCGATGAATATATTGGCCAGTTTAAAGAAGGATATTTCAGCCCGCTCGCTATGCTGGCAAGGCTGACGGAAGAACTTGGTGAACTGGCGCGGGAAGTAAACCATTATTATGGAGAAAAGCCGAAAAAACAGACGGAAAAAGAAAAAACCATTGAAGAAGAGCTAGGGGATTTGCTATTTGTTCTTATTTGTTTTGCCAATTCCCTGCACATCGATTTGCAGCAGGCGCATGACATGGTGATGGAAAAGTTTCGCACCCGTGATAAAGACCGTTGGACACGAAAAGAGGAGGAGAAATAATGAAAACGATTCGTATTGTCATTGCCGGCCCGCGCGGCCGTATGGGGCGTGAAGCTGTTTCACTTGTTCAAAAGACCGATCATTTTCAACTCGTTGGGGTTATTGACCGGAAAAATGACGGCGGAGATTTAGCAGATGTCGAAGGGTTTTCCGGCATCCACGCCCCGATTTATACGGATGCGGCCCGTTGTTTTGAGGAAGTCAAACCGGATGTGCTCATCGATTTAACGACACCGGAAGCGGGAAAAAAACATGCCGAAATCGCCCTTCACTGCGGAGTCCGTCCGGTAGTCGGCACGACCGGCTTTACAGATGAAGACATTAAACGGCTTACTGCATTGGCGGAAGAAAAAGAAATTGGCGCGATCATTGCTCCTAATTTTGCGGTTGGCGCGGTATTAATGATGAAGTTTGCACAAATGGCGGCGAAATATTTTCCAGATGTCGAGATTATTGAATTGCATCACGATCAAAAATTGGACGCTCCATCAGGAACGGCACTGAAAACAGCGCAACTCATTTCGGCGGTGCGTCCATCGAAAAAACAAGGGCATCCCGATGAGAAAGAAACGCTTGCCGGGGCGCGTGGGGCAACCTATGACGGCATTCCGATCCACAGTGTCCGTCTGCCGGGATTGGTCGCTCATCAAGAAGTCATTTTTGGCGGCAACGGCCAATCGTTAACGATTCGCCACGATTCTTTTCACCGCGGTTCATTTATGTCGGGAGTGAAGTTGTCCGTCGAAACGGTAATGCATTTACATACGCTTGTATATGGATTGGAACATATTATTGAATAGCGTTGCTTGGTAAGTTTGGAGAGAGAAAATAACGAACACAAGCGGGGGTGCTATCGTGAAAATCGCGTTAATCGCGCATGATAAAAAGAAAGCGGACATGATTGCGTTTGTTACCGCCTATCAGCCGATTTTAGAACAACATGAATTGTATGCGACCGGCACAACCGGCCTTCGCATTCAAGAAGCAACCGGATTAAACGTCCATCGCTTTCAATCCGGTCCGTACGGTGGCGATCAAGAAATCGGCGCGATGATTGCCCGCAATGAAATGGATATGGTTATCTTTCTTCGCGATCCGCTCACGGCGCAGCCGCACGAACCGGATGTGAGCGCATTAATTCGTTTATGCGACGTATATTCCGTGCCGCTGGCGACAAATATGGGGACGGCGGAAATTTTGATTAAAGGTTTAGAGCGCGGCGATTTTGCGTGGCGAAATATTGTCCGCGGCAGAAAAGGTGAAGCTGATGAATAATGAACTGCATATATTAGCATTTGGCGCCCATCCGGATGATGTCGAAATCGGCATGGGCGGAACGATCGCCAAATACGCCGAAAAAGGTTACTGCATCGGTATTTGCGATTTAACGTTTGCCGAACTGTCGTCCAACGGCACGGTCGAACGGCGGCAACAGGAAGCGAACGATGCTGCGCGTATTTTAGGCGTTGCCGCGAGAATCAACCTTGGCCTTCCTGATCGCGGTCTACATTTGACAGAAGAAGCGGTTAGAAGCATTGTTGCTGTCATCCGGCGGTATCGTCCGCGTGTGGTGTTTGCCCCTTACTGGGTCGATCGCCATCCGGATCATGGGCATTGCGCCCGGCTTGTCGAGGAAGCGGTTTTTTCCGCCGGCATCCGCCGCTATAAAACAGAGCCGGATTTGCCCGCACATCGCGTCGAATCCGTCTATTATTATATGATTAACACTTGGGATCGCCCGCATTTTGTTATCGATATTAGCGATACGATCGAGAAAAAAATCGCTAGTTTGCGCGCTTATGAAAGCCAATTTACGAAGACGGCAGGCTCGGTCGATACGCCGCTTACCAATGGCTATATTGAAACAGTCGAAAGCCGCGAGCGGCTATTCGGAAAAGAAGTTGGCGTTAAGTTTGCCGAAGGCTTTTTCACGAAGAAGCCAATTCTTATCCATGATTTACTAGGAGTGTGACGATGAGGTTAAAAATAGGTATTGTTTGTTATCCGACAGTCGGAGGTTCCGGAGTTGTTGCCACGGAATTAGGAAAATTGCTGGCGGAAAAGGGTCATGAAATCCACTTTATTTCGTCAAGCATGCCGTTTCGCTTAAATAAAATATATGGCAATATTTACTATCATGAAGTAAGCGTCAACCAGTATTCCGTTTTTCAATATCCGCCATACGATTTGGCGCTAGCTAACAAAATTGCCGAAGTGGCGAAACGCGAGCAGCTTGATGTGTTACATGCCCACTATGCCGTTCCACATGCTGTTTGTGCTGTATTAGCGAGGCAAATGGTAGGGGGAAAATTAAATATTGTTACGACATTGCATGGAACGGATATTACTGTTTTAGGGTACGATCCTTCACTAAGCGATATGATTAAATTCGGTATTGAGCAATCTGATGTCGTTACCGCCGTTTCCAACGCGCTCGTTCGCCAGACGTATGAGCTGCTGGATGTGCAAAAGCCGATTCAAACCGTTTATAATTTTGTTGATGAACGGGTTTACCGCCGCAAAGAAGCCGGCTATTTAAAAAAGGAGTACGGAATTCAAGAAAACGAAAAAGTGATCATTCACGTATCCAACTTTCGCAAAGTGAAACGGGTTCCCGATGTAGTCCGGGCGTTCTCGCTTATTCGCAAGCAGTTGCCGGCGAAGCTTCTGCTTGTCGGCGATGGTCCGGAAATGACGGTCGTCTCCCACCTTGTGGAAGAGCTTGGACTTAACGATGATGTACGTTTTTTAGGAAAACAAGATAGGCTGGATGAATTATATTCGATTAGCGATGTGAAGCTGCTATTGTCTGAAAAAGAAAGCTTTGGCCTTGTGCTATTAGAAGCGATGGCCTGCGGCGTGCCGTGCGTCGGCACAACGATTGGCGGCATTCCAGAAGTGATTGAAGACGGACACACAGGATTTTTATGCGGACTCGGCGATGTCGAGGAAGTGGCAGAAAAAACGCTGCGGATTTTAACCGATCCACAACTTCATACATATATGGCCAAACAGGCGGTGCAAACCGTATATCAAAAGTTTCATTCGAGAGAAATTGTCCAGCAATATGAAGATATTTATGTTTCACTAGTAAAGAGGTGAGCCAATGAAAGAACCATTTCAAAAGGCGCTTGGCATCATTCGCCAGCTAAAACAGCATGGATATGAGGCATATTTTGTCGGCGGAGCGGTGCGAGATCTTTTATTGGGACGGAAAATCGGCGATGTCGATATCGCAACAAGCGCACTGCCGCATGAAGTGATGAAATTGTTTCCGAAAACGATTGATATTGGCTCGCAGCATGGCACCGTCGTCGTTATTGATGACGGAATTCCGTATGAAGTAACCACGTTCCGTACCGACGGCGACTATGAAGACCACCGCCGGCCGGAATCGGTGACGTTCGTCCGTTCTCTTTACGAAGATTTAAAGCGACGCGATTTTACAATGAATGCGGTTGCCATGGACGAACAAGGAAAGCTGATCGATCCGTTTGGTGGGCAAGATGCGATTGCAAAGCGGGTTATCTGCACCGTCGGCGAAGCAAAGCAGCGTTTTTCCGAAGACGCTTTGCGCATGATGCGGGCGCTCCGTTTTGTCAGCCAGCTCGGCTTTTCCCTTGCCGAAGAAACAAGGCAGGCGATTGTAGAAAACGCCCCGCTTCTTGCCCATATTTCGGTAGAGCGGATGACGATGGAATTTGAAAAGCTGCTCGAGGGGCCGTTTGCCAGCCGCGGCCTGTCTTTACTAGTTGAAACAGGGCTGTTTTCCTATTTGCCGCTGCTTCGCGATAAAGGGCATGACTTAAAGGCGGCGGTCGGCTATGATTGGAGTCTGCTTGATTCGCGCGGGCAGCGTTGGGGGCTTTTGTGCCAGACCCTTCACATTACCGATGCGGACTCCTTTTTGCGCGCCTGGAAATTGCCCAATCGGCTGATTAAAGAAGTGGAGGCAGTGCTATCCATTTTGCGGGAGGTTCATTCGTTTGGCGACTGGACGAAAGAACGGTTATTTGCCTTTGGATTAGAACATGCCATTTCCGCGGAAACGGTCCGTTCTGTCATCCAGGGGGAGCCGGTGGAAAAGCATCTCCAAATGTTAAACGAGATGTTTGCCGCTCTTCCGATTAAAACAAAAAACGAACTGGCCGTAAGCGGAAAAGATCTGATCGAATGGTTTGAAAAACCAGGCGGCCCTTGGATAAAAGAAATGCTTGCCGTGGTTGAACGAGCGGTGATTCATGGAGAAGTAGATAATCATAAGGAGCGGATTTACGAATGGCTCATGGATCGCAATCGGATACAAGAAAAAAATTATTAGAGCTATTTGCGGAAGCAAACGGCGATTTTATTTCCGGGCAAAAAATTAGTGAAATACTCGGATGTTCGCGCGCCGCTGTGTGGAAACATATTGAAGAGCTGCGAAAAGAAGGATTTGAACTTGAGGCGGTGCGCCGGCTCGGCTACCGAATTGTCAGCACCCCTGATAAAGTGACTGCCAATGAAATTCAGCTTGGCCTCAAGACGGAAACATTTGGCCATTTCGTTCATTTTGAGGAAGAAGTGGCTTCGACGCAAAAAATTGCTTTGAAGCTTGCCTATGAGGGGGCAAAAGAAGGGACGCTTGTTATTTCCGAGCTGCAGACAGCAGGTCGCGGCCGCATGGGCCGCAAATGGTTTTCGCCAAAGGGAACGGGCATTTGGATGAGCCTCATTTTGCGCCCGCCGATTCCGCCGCAAAAGGCGCCGCAGCTGACGTTGTTAACTGCGGTTGCCATTTGCCAGGCGATTCAGCAAGTAACCGGCATAGTTCCCGATATTAAATGGCCGAACGATATTTTATTGAATGGCAAAAAATGCGTCGGCATTTTAACCGAGCTGCAGGCTGATCCGGACCGCGTTCATTCCGTTATTATTGGCATCGGCGTGAATGTCAACCAAACAGTCGAGCAGTTTCCGGAAGACATTCGCACCATTGCCACATCGCTTGCCATTGAAAAGGGAGAACGGATCAAGCGCGCGCGGCTCGTGCAGGAAATTTTGCTTCAGCTAGAGAAACTTTACCATCAATATTTGCAGCATGGATTTCGTCCGATTAAACTATTATGGGAAGGATATGCTGTCAGCATCGGTAAAAAAATTACGGCGCGCACGTTAAACGGCTCCATAAAAGGAACCGCTCTCGGCATTACCGATGAGGGACTGTTGATGCTTGAGGATGAGGACAAGCATATCCATTACATTCATTCAGCGGATATTCAACTATAAAATACCGTCTAGAAAAGTTATGACAATTCTGTTACAATACAAACGAATAAGGAAATGGGCAGTATCTTTCGTGAAAGAACTGCACCGCGCATCAAGGAAAACAGAAAAAACGCGATCTGCCTTGATCCTTAGAAAGGACTTGGACAGAGGGATGAACTCAGCCGATGACGGTCAAGAATGTCCTTCTTTCTCAAGGCAGGGAAAGAAGGCTTTTTTGTTCGGTCGATTCATCTCCTCTGCAAACAAAGAGGAGGGAATAAGTGGTGAAAACGAAAACGGACTTTCTGAAAATGAAAAAAACGAATGAGCCGATTGTCATGCTGACCGCCTATGATTTTCCGTCGGCGAAACTGGCGGAAGCAGCGGGGGTCGATATGATTCTAGTCGGCGACTCACTCGGCATGGTCGTTTTAGGATATGATTCGACGATTCCTGTTACCGTCGAAGACATGATTCACCATACGAAAGCGGTTCGCCGCGGCGCGCCGAATACGTTTATTGTCACCGATATGCCGTTTATGTCCTATCATTTATCACGAGAAGAGGCGCTCCGCAATGCGCAGCGGATCATGCAGCAGTCTGGGGCAAACGCTGTGAAGGTCGAAGGTGCGGACGAAGTCGTTCACGTCATTCGCGCCTTAACACAGGCGGGAGTTCCGGTCGTCGCCCACCTTGGCCTTACGCCGCAGTCTGTCGGGGTGCTCGGCGGCTATAAAGTGCAAGGAAAAGACGCGGAAAGCGCGAAAAAATTAATCGAAGATGCGAAGCTTTGCGAACAGGCTGGCGCGATCGCGTTGGTATTGGAATGTGTGCCAAAGCAAATTGCGGCAGCGATTACGGAGCAGTTGGAAATACCGGTTATTGGCATCGGCGCCGGCGATGAAGTCGACGGTCAAGTACTCGTCTATCATGATATTCTCGGCTACGGAGTCGATCGCGTTCCGAAGTTTGTAAAAAAATACGCCAATATTCAAGAAGTGATTTCCCATGCGATTGCCAATTATGTCGCCGATGTCAAACTGCGCCAGTTTCCGGAGCTAAGCCATATGTTTACGATGAAAGAAGAAGAGTGGATTGCGCTGTATGGAGGAAAACAATCATGATTGTAATCACAAAAATAAAGGATATGCAAACAAAGATGGAGCAGTACCGCCGCGAAGGAAAAACGATCGGCTTTGTCCCGACGATGGGGTATTTACATGAAGGCCATATCGCTTTAATCCAAAAAGCACGGGAGGAAAACGACATTGTCGCTTTAAGCGTGTTTGTCAATCCGCTTCAGTTCGGACCAAATGAAGATTTCGAGCGCTATCCGCGCGATCTCGAACGCGATCAGCGCATTGCCAAAGAAAATGGCGTCGATGTTTTCTTTTCTCCCGATGTCAAGGAGATGTATCCGCACCCGTTAAGCGTGCAAGTGATCGTCAAAGAGCGTGTCGATGTCCTTTGCGGCAAATCGCGGCCGGGTCATTTTGATGGGGTTGCTACCGTATTAACTAAACTGTTTCATATTGTGATGCCGCACCGCGCTTATTTTGGCTTAAAGGATGCGCAACAAGTGGCGGTGGTAGACGGGTTGATCCGCGATTTTCATTTTCCGATTGAATTAGTGGCGGTGCCGACCGTTCGCGAAGAAGACGGTCTTGCCAAAAGTTCCCGCAATGTTTATTTATCGCCGGAAGAACGAAAAGAAGCGCCCGCTTTATATGAAGCGCTGAAGCAGGCCAAAGCGGCCATCGAAAGCGGAGAAAGAAACGCAGAGGCGGTTTGTGCACTAGTAGAACAATATATTCAAACTCATACTCACGCTGAAATCGACTATGTGGAAATTTACTCTTATCCGGAATTGAAACCGCTCGAAACGCTTGCCGGAAAAGTAATTATTGCGGTGGCGGTCCGCTTTGCGAACGCGCGCCTGATTGATAACATTATCCTCGATATAGTGTAAGACGATACCAGTTACTTTCTAGGGAGGGATTGCCTTGTTTCGTACATTAATGAACGCGAAAATTCACCGTGCACGCGTGACGGAAGCAAATTTAAATTATGTCGGCAGCATTACGATCGACGCCGATATTTTAGATGCCGTCGGCATGGTTGCGAACGAAAAAGTGCAAATTGTCAACAATAATAACGGAGCTCGTTTTGAAACGTATATTATTCCCGGCGAACGGGGCAGCGGCGTATTTTGCCTAAATGGAGCGGCGGCGCGCCTTGTGCAAAAGGGAGATATTATCATTGTCATTTCTTATGTGATGGTTCCGGAAGAGAAAATTGCAGAGCACCGTCCGAAAATCGCCATTATGGATGAAAATAATCGCATCCAGCAGCTCATTGTCGAAGAGCCGGCGCATACGGTTTTATAAAAAAGGAGAGGGGCTATTTCGAAATACGGAAAAGCCCCTTTCATTACGCTGTTGAATTTTGAGGTGACAATCCAACATGCACGAACGTTTTGTCGTTATTGATTTAGAAACAACCGGGAATGTTCCGAAAAAAGGAGACCGCATTATTCAGCTCGGCATGGTCGTGGTCGAGAATGGGAAAATTGTTGACCGTTTCTCGAGCTTTTTTAATCCCGACCGAACGATCCCGCCTTTTGTTCAACAGTTAACGAACATTAGCGAGCAAATGGTGGAAAACGCGCCGAGCTTTGCTGAAAAAGCGGCGAAAGTAGTTGATATGTTGCAGCAGTCTTATTTCGTTGCCCATAACGTTTCTTTTGATTTGCCGTTTTTACAAGAAGAATTGCAGATGGCCGGCTTGCCGATCTTTACCGGTCCAACTATTGATACGGTGGAATTAGCCCGCATTGTGCTGCCGACGGCGGAGAGCTATAAATTAGGCGATTTGGCCAAACTGCTCCATATTACCCACGATCAACCGCATCAAGCGGACAGCGATGCCGAAGTGACAGCAAAGCTATTGATGAAGCTGCTCGACCGTCTGCGCCAGCTTCCGCTTATTACGTTGCAGCAGCTAAAACGCTTGTCACCGTATTTGAAAAGCGATTTATATTCGCTGCTCGATGGCATCATCATGGAAAAGATGGCGACGTTAGCGGATGAACCGCCATATGTATTTTATCGTGGCATTGCTTTAAAAAAGCCGTCATCTGTGTCGAAAAAGGAAAAAGATCGAGATCAAACAGCGTCTTTTTCCGCGTTTTATGCCGGCCCGCACACTCTTCCGCTCGATCATTATGAAAAGCGGGATGGGCAGTGGGAGATGATGAAGCTTGTCTACGAGGCGCTGGCTACATCGCAGCACGCTTTAATTGAAGCGGGCACGGGACTTGGCAAATCGCTCGCCTATTTAATCCCGAGTGCTTTTTTTGCTTACGAGCAGCAAAAGCGGGTCGTCATTAGCACGCATACGCTGCAGCTGCAGCAACAGCTTTTAGAACGGGATATTCCGCTTTTAAACAAGATTGTTCCATTTTCGCTGCGCGTCGCGGTGCTAAAAGGAAAGCGCAATTACCTTTCTGTTGATAAGTTTATCTCCTTTTTGCGCGAACCCCATCCAACTTATGATGTGGTGCTGCTCAAATGCCAGCTGCTTGTTTGGCTAACGCAAACGGAAACCGGAGATATGGATGAACTGAATATATCGTCCGGCGCGCGTTTATTTTGGTCGTCTTTATCTGCGGATGACGAAGATGGTAGCAGTAAATATAATTTCTTTATGCAGGCAAAACAACGTGCGGAAGAATCGCATATTATTATCACCAATCACGCGTTTTTATTGCATGATCTCATTTCTTCCGCTCCGCTTTTGCCATCTTATGATCATATGATTATTGATGAAGCGCATCATTTAGAAGAAGTAGCATCCCATTATTTCGGAGAGCACGTTGACTATGTCTCCATCCGGCTATTGTTGACCAAAATCGGCAAAATGAATGAAAATGGCTCATTGGCCAAATTAATAAAGCGGTTTACGGAACAAAATTGGCATGCAGAAGATGCGTTTTTGCACTGCGAGCGCCTTTTGGAGGAACTGCAATTTGAATGCGATGAATTGTTTCGCCTGCTGCGCCGCTATGCGCTAGAAAGAAAAGCGTCGAGATCGGGCCGCTGCCGCTACCGTTTTGCTCCGGAAAAGGAAGGCGGAAGGCAGTGGAGCGCGGTGAAAGAATTATGCTGGCGCATTCGCGGCCATATGGCTAAATTGGTGGAGGAAACAAGACGATTGCAGTCGATATGTACCAAGGAGCAAACACAATCAAGACAGGCTGGCGATTATTCATATTTTTCTGATATTTCTGCTTTGCAGCAACGGATGGAGGCGTTGTCTGACTTGCTTGAAAGCGACGATCCGATGGTGGTGCGCTGGATCGAAGCGGAAGAAAAAGGGGCGGCGAACGCCACGGCCCTGTACTCACAGCCGATTCAGTTGGACGAATTTTTTGCCGAGCGTCTGTTTATGGTGAAAAAAAGCGTTGTACTTACTTCCGCCACCTTAACGATTGGCGATAGTTTTTCTTATATCGTATCGCGGCTTGGCTTAAGCGATTTTTATCCACTTTGCCGCGCGATTCCGTCGCCATTTTCGTATAAAGAACAGGCGATGGTAATGATTCCGACCGATTTGCCATCCATTTCTTCCACCGCTTTGGAAACATATGCGGAAGCTGTTGCGGATGGGGTAGGGAAAATCGCAAGACAAATAAAAGGAAAAATGCTCGTGCTTTTTACTTCTTACGAATTGCTGAAATTAACGGCAGCGGCGATGAAGATGGAAGAACGAAATGAAGATTTTGTTCTCATCGCCCAAGGGGTGCAAAGCGGGAGTGCGGCAAAGCTGACAAGAACGTTTCAACAGTTCGATCATGCGATTTTGTTTGGGACAAGCAATTTCTGGGAAGGTGTTGACTTGCCGGGAGATGAACTGACAATCGTGGTGATTGTCCGTTTGCCGTTTGCACCGCCGGATGACCCAGTGATGGAAGCAAAAAGCGAACATGTTCG
Organism: Saccharococcus thermophilus; assembly: GCF_011761475.1. NCBI lineage: Bacteria > Bacillati > Bacillota > Bacilli > Caryophanales > Anoxybacillaceae > Saccharococcus > Saccharococcus thermophilus. The sequence goes on along the minus strand of NZ_JAASRS010000001.1, from coordinate 1,585,552 downwards.
CGCCAAAGGCGGGGATCCTTTTTATGAACTATCCCTCCCTGAAGCGGTTCTGCGCTTTAAACAAGGATTCGGCAGGCTGATTCGGACAGAAAAGGATAAAGGGGCGCTTTTTGTCCTTGATCGCCGCCTCACCACCGCCTCATACGGAAAATATTTTCTAAATTCGCTGCCGTCCGTACATGTTTGCGAAGATTCGCTCGATCGGCTGCTGCAAAAACTCAAAGCATGGCTTTGATAAATAAGCGAAAAATGGTGTAATCTATAGCTAGATGAATCAGCCGACCATGCTTGTGAAAGAAAAACAATAAAAGGCGCCTTGCTGCCAATAAGGACGGCAAGGCGCTTACGAAATGGATTTCGGCGGTGTAGGCGGGCAATTTTTTATGAAACAAACAGGCAAACCTGTTATAATAATGAAGAAGCACAACATGTTTTTCTGTTGTTGTATTTGTATTGTTGCCGTCAATCGTGCTTTGTATAAGTAACAAAATTTGTGTCACACAGGAGGAAACGACGTAAATGGAAAGTAAAATCGAAGTGCTCGCTACCGTTAAAATCCAGCATTCCGATGACTTGTACAAAATTGTCGATTGCCTAAACCGGACGTTAAAGCGCGACAATCTCATGTTTGGGCTTGCTTTAGATGAAAATGATAAAAACCAGGCAATTTTTACTATTTACCGAACGTAGTGAGATGTGGTGGCAATGAGAAAATGGGTGGTTTTGCTCTTTATTTTTTTATGCCTTGCCGTTTGGCAGGCGATTTCCGTTTATCAAGACGCACTTAAGCCAAAGCTGTGCATGGAGGCAAAAGCGCTCGAGCGCGCCAAAGAAAAAATTGCGCTGGCACAGATTGACCGTACGTATACATACTATGGCAACGAGTCGTATATCGTTTTCGTCGGCAGGACGAAACAAGGAAAAAGATATGTCGTCTGGGTTCCGGAGAAAAAGGGAAAAATCGTTGTCAAACGGGCGGGAAGCGGCATTACGGAAACAGAAGCGATCGCGAAATTAAAAGCCGATCGTCATCCGAAGAAGATCATTTCCGCTAAGCTTGGTATGGAAAAGGGTGTACCTCTTTGGGAGTTAACATATATCGATCAATATAATCGTTACTCGTTTTACTACTTAAGTTTTACGGACGGAACCTTTCTAAAGAGGTACAGTTTTCAACAATGATGTATTAGGGGGAAAGAAACGATGAAATTGGCAAAGCGGGTTGCTTCACTCACACCATCAACAACATTAGCGATTACGGCAAAAGCAAAAGAGCTAAAAGCAGCAGGCTATGACGTGATCGGATTAGGCGCGGGTGAGCCGGATTTTAACACGCCGCAGCATATTATTGACGCAGCGGTAAAAGCGATGAATGAAGGGTATACGAAATATACACCAACAGGTGGTCTGCCAGCTCTAAAGGAGGAAATTATTAAGAAATTCGAAAAAGACCAGCAGCTTCGTTATGAGCCGTCAGAAATTATTGTTTGTGTTGGAGCAAAATACGCATTGTATACATTGTTTCAAGCTATTTTAGACGAAGGGGATGAAGTGATCATCCCGACTCCATATTGGGTTAGCTATCCAGAGCAAGTGAAGCTTGCCGGCGGTGTGCCAGTTTATGTTGAGGGGCTGGAAGAAAATCAATTTAAAATCACGCCAGAACAGTTAAAAGCGGCGATTACGGAGCGGACAAAAGCGGTGATTATCAACTCGCCAAGCAATCCGACGGGAATGATTTATACGGAAGAGGAGCTAAAAGCGCTTGGCGAAGTTTGCTTGGAGCATGATATTTTGGTCGTTTCCGATGAAATTTATGAGAAATTGGTGTACGGAAACGCCAGACACGTATCGATCGCGCAATTGTCGCCGGAGTTAAAAGAGCAAACGGTCATCATTAATGGCTTGTCCAAATCGCATTCGATGACGGGATGGCGGATTGGCTATGCGGCGGGAAACAAAGAAATTATCAAGGCGATGACCAATCTTGCCAGCCATAGTACATCCAACCCGACCTCGATTGCGCAATATGCGGCCATTGCCGCGTACAGCGGCCCACAAGAGCCGGTCGAAGAAATGCGCAAAGCGTTTGAAGAACGGTTAAACATTATTTACGAAAAACTGATTCAAATTCCAGGGTTTACTTGTGTAAAACCACAAGGGGCGTTTTATTTGTTCCCGAACGTCCGCGAGGCGGCGCGAATGGCTGGTTATGATACGGTAGACCAATTTGTTGCCGCGCTGCTAGAAGAGGCAAACGTGGCGATTGTTCCAGGATCTGGATTCGGCGCTCCGGACAATGTCCGCTTGTCCTATGCCACTTCGCTCGATGTATTGGAAAAAGCAGTCGAGCGCATGAAACAATTTATGGAGAAAAAACTGCAACGCGCATAAACAAAGCGGCTTTGCTTCCGGCAAGGCCGCTTTCCTAATGGACGCACGCTTTTCTATTGCCTCTGTTTTTGTCGAAATGTATAATATTGAATGATTGTACATACATTGCGTTCGAACAGATGTTGGAGGGAAAATGTACGTGAAAACAACGATTGCAGAAGTAAAAAATTACGTTGGACAAGAAGTAACGATCGGCGCCTGGTTGGCCAACAAGCGTTCAAGCGGCAAAATCGCCTTTTTGCAGCTGCGCGATGGGACAGGCTTTATCCAAGGCGTTGTCGAAAAATCAAAGGTAACGGAAGAGGTTTTTCAAATCGCCAAATCGATCACCCAAGAAACATCGCTATACGTAACAGGAACGGTGCGTGTCGACGAACGTTCCCCGTTTGGTTATGAACTTTCGGTGACGAATTTACAAATTATTCATGAGGCTGTTGATTATCCGATTACCCCAAAAGAGCATGGCGTTGAGTTTTTAATGGACCATCGCCATCTTTGGTTGCGCTCGCGCCGCCAGCATGCGATTATGAAAATCCGCAATGAAGTGATTCGCGCTACATATGAATTTTTTAATGATCGCGGCTTTGTGAAAATCGATCCGCCGATTTTAACCGGTAGCGCGCCGGAAGGAACGACGGAACTGTTCCATACGAAATATTTTGATGAAGATGCATATTTGTCGCAAAGCGGTCAGCTGTATATGGAAGCGGCGGCGATGGCGCTCGGCAAAGTATTTTCATTCGGCCCGACGTTCCGCGCCGAAAAATCAAAAACGCGCCGGCATTTAATTGAGTTTTGGATGGTTGAGCCGGAAATGGCGTTTTACGAATTTGAGGATAATCTCAAACTGCAAGAGGAATACGTATCATATATCGTTCAATCTGTTTTGAAACATTGCGAGCTGGAATTAAAACGGCTAGAGCGTGACACAACGAAACTGGAGCTCATCCAGGCGCCGTTCCCGCGCATCACGTATGATGAAGCGATTCAGCTGTTGCATGAAAAAGGGTTTAACGACATTCAGTGGGGTGATGATTTTGGCGCGCCTCATGAAACAGCAATTGCTGAAAGTTTCGATAAGCCTGTATTTATTACCCATTATCCGACGAGCCTAAAGCCATTTTATATGCAGCCGGATCCAAACCGTCCGAAAGTGGTATTATGCGCGGATTTAATCGCCCCGGAAGGATACGGGGAAATTATCGGCGGTTCTGAGCGGATTCATGATTATGAATTGTTAAAACAGCGCCTCGAAGAGCACCATCTGCCGCTGGATGCGTACAAATGGTATTTAGAGTTGCGGCAATACGGTTCCGTGCCGCATTCCGGATTTGGCCTTGGGCTTGAACGCACGGTCGCCTGGATTTGCGGCGTCGACCACGTTCGCGAAACGATTCCGTTTCCACGTCTGCTTAACCGTCTTTATCCATAAGAAAAACCCCCGAGAAAAAGGGGGTTTTTTTATCCGGTTAATGTTATACTATAGTTGAGGTGCATCCGCATGGATAAAAAGAAAATAGCCGAATGGCTGGCGCAAGGAAGCGTCGCCATTCCAAAATTATTGTTGAATCATTATAAGTATCTCGGTTTGTCGGAAGGGGAGTTCGTGTTATTATTACATATGCATTCCTTTATCGAAGATGGTGTTTTATTTCCGACCCCCGCCGAGCTGGCCGAAAAAATGACAGCTGCTCCTTCTGAATGCATGGAAATGCTCCGCAAATTGCTGCAAAAGGGATTTATTGCCATTGAGGAGCATACCGATGAGCGGGGGATCCGCAGTGAAAAGTATTCGTTGCAGCCGCTTTGGGAACAGCTTGTTCAATATTTATACACCGAGTGGGCGAAGGAAGAAAGGAAAGATCGGCAAGAAGAAGAGGAAAGCTTATATACCGTGTTTGAACAAGAGTTTGGCCGGCCGCTTTCCCCGTTTGAATGTGAAACGTTATCGATGTGGATTGACCAAGACGGACATAGCCCGCAGATTATTAAAGCGGCGCTTCGCGAAGCGGTGCTGTCGGGAAAATTGAATTTCCGCTACATCGACCGTATTTTATTCGAATGGAAAAAGAATGGAATCCGTACGATCGAGCAGGCGCAACATTATGGAAAAAAATTCCGTAAACATCAGCAATCCGCTCGATCAACGAAGACAGCGCCGAGTGAATACAAACAAACCATTCCTTTTTTTAACTGGCTGGAATCTTAGCGAGAGGCATTGTCTCTCGTTTTTCTTTGCAAATAGAAAGGAGAATGGACCGTGCTGACGAAAGAGCAAATTCGCTACTGTTTAGATAAAATGGGAGAAATGTTTCCGAACGCGCATTGCGAGCTTGTGCATCGCAACCCGTTTGAACTGTTAATCGCCGTTGTTTTATCCGCCCAATGCACCGACGCCTTGGTCAATAAAGTGACAAAAAGTTTATTTGAGAAGTATAAGACTCCCGAAGACTATATCAAAGTGCCGCTTGAAGAGCTGCAGCAGGATATTCGTTCGATCGGTTTGTACCGCAACAAAGCGAAAAATATTCAAAAGTTATGTGCCATGTTAATCGAGAAATATAACGGCGAGGTACCGAAAGACCTCGATGAGCTGATGAAACTGCCGGGGGTTGGGAGAAAAACGGCCAATGTGGTCGTTTCGGTCGCTTTCGGCATCCCGGCCATCGCCGTTGATACGCACGTCGAGCGCGTAAGCAAGCGCCTTGGTTTTTGCCGGTGGAATGATACCGTTTTAGAGGTCGAAAAAACGTTAATGAAAAAAGTTCCGAAAGAAGAATGGTCCATTACCCATCATCGCATGATTTTCTTCGGACGTTATCATTGCAAAGCACAGTCGCCGCAATGTCACGTTTGTCCGCTTCTCGATTTATGCCGGGAAGGGAAAAAGAGAATGCGAAAGAGGGATGAAAGCAGTGCAGGTGCCAAATGAGTTTGCCCACCCATTGTTTTTCCGTGAGGGAGAAGTGATCGAAGTTAAAGAAGAACTGGCTTTTCCGCAGATGATGAAAAACGTGCCCTTTTATTATGACATAACGGCGCGTGAGCCGTTTCCATGGGATCATATCGAACAATCGATTCCGGCGGTGCTGCAATTATGGAACGAAGAAAAAACGCAATTGGAACACTGCTTTGCCAGACGCGACCGCCGCGCTGCCCGGCAGCCGATGATCCGCGGGCTTTCCTATTTGCTTTCTTGTTTGTTTTGGCTAAATGGAAAGAGAGTCAATCATGTGCGGCGCTGGCAAGAAGAAATCAGCACCTTGCCGGTTAAACCGGTAAACTGTTTAGAACGGCTTCAGTTTATTTTTGATCGTTGCGATGTGTATCATTCATTTATTCAACTGTGCGAGCTGTTTGAAGAAACGGCGAAATTGGCATATAAGCAAATAGCGATAAACAAAAGGATGACTCGTTAAGCGAGCCATCCTTTTGTTTTTTGATATTAATTTTCCGTGCCGGAGTGCTGTGTATTGGTTCCAAAGGTTCCAAACCCTTTTTTTGTTTGGTTATTTCCATTTTTTGCGCCATTATGATTGTTTGGCGGCGGTGTGGTCGGATTCGGCGGCGGCGTGGTCGGATTCGATGGCGGCGTAGTTGGCGCAGTATTATTGCCATTGTTGCCGCTGTTGTTCCCACCTTGGCCGTTGTTGCCACTATTGATGTTGTTGCCATTATTGCCGCCTTGATTGTTTTGATTTTCATTTGTACCGTTATTTCCGCCATTATTTGTGCCATTATCTGTGCCGTTATTTGTGCCGTTATTATCCCAATTTGGCTGCTGTTGATTGTTGTCGTTTTGATTTTGATTTGGCTGGTCTGACGGCGAAGGTTGGTTAGGATTTTGTTCTCCCCCTGGCACCTGGACGCTCGTTAGAGCCGGCTTGCTTGTAATGTCCCCTTCTTTCGCATAGACAGCAATCGTATACACAGCGCCTGGGGTTGGATTGCTGATCGCAATCGCTTCATCTTTCGTCGTTACGACATTGGTTGTGCCTTGATCGGTTTTAATGTGTACTTCAAAAATGGTGTTGTCATGCATATCGCTATATTTCCATGAAACAGAAATGGTGTTTGTTCCTTGGTCGTATGCCGCCTGCAAATCCGTTACTGACGGCAGCGTTTCTGGTTCGTCTGGCGCCGTCTCGGTCGGCTCTGTTCCACGGACGAAGCATTCGTACGTAATTTCGCTTGCCGGCGTGTATTTGCTTGCCAGTTTCGGCGGATTCGTTCCTTTTTTAATTGGCAGTTTTACCACGCTGTTCGGCATTTCAAAATCGCTGCCGCCGTCATCCACATGGGAAATGACGCGTTTAAACAGCAGTTTCGGAATGCGTTGTTCCCATTGTGATAAATCGGCGGTGCTGCTTCGTTTGCTGAAACCGGTCCATACGGCGGCCGTATAGTTTGGCGTGTAGCCGACAAACCAGCTGTCCTGAACGGCGCGATCGGACAGGCCGTATTGTCTTGCCACCTCTTCCGGATAGTTAGTCGTTCCCGTTTTGCCGGCAACATGGTGTCCTGGAACGTTGGCTAGCACCCCTGTTCCATATTCGACTACCGATTTTAGCATATCCGTAATCATGTAGGCTGTATAATCTTTCATCACCCGCTTAGGCTTCGGTCTTAAGTCCATTTCCGTGCCGTCTGGGAAGACGATTTTCGTGACGGCATGCGGTTTAATGTAAATCCCGTTATTGCCAAATGCGCTGTACGCTCCGGCCATTTGCAATGGAGAAACGCGATTTTCCAATCCGCCGATCGCATACGCTTCCTCGACTCGGTCAAAGCCCATGCCAAGGCGGTTGGCGAATTCTTTGGCGCGTTCTTTTCCAACAGCTTGTAATGCTTTTAACGCTGGAATGTTGCGCGATAGCGCCAGCGCATGGCGCATTGTAATCGGTCCTAAGTATCTTCTGTCGGCGTTGCGGATCGGTTTTCCGTTCGAGTAAGTGTATGGTTCGTCGACAATTTGATGGGCGGTCGACCATTTTAAATATTCAATAGCTGGACCGTAATCCAAAATCGGCTTAATGGACGATCCAGGCTGACCGACTGGTTGAATAGCATAGTTAAACCCAAACTTCACGTTTTCCCGGTGGCGTCCGCCGCCAAGCGCACGAATTTCTCCTGTTTTTGTATCGATTAAGGCGATCGCCGACTGTAAATCTTTTTTATCAGTAAATAACGTATCTGAATTTAATAGATTTTCTACATATTTTTGCGCATCTTGGTCTAATGTCGTATAAATTTTCAATCCGTCTTCAAATACGTTGACGTTTGCTTGGTCTGTCACTTCTTTGATTACTTCATCGATAAACGCATCGTACGGAACGGAATTATGATGCTGTTTCCGTTCGACGAGCATCGATTTAATCGGTACTTGTTTTGCTTTTTCCGCTTCTTCTTTCGTGATAAAACCGTGTTTTGCCATTAGCGATAACACAACATCCCGACGTTTTTTCGCCGCTTCCGGATGGTCATACGGGTTGTAGTTGTTTGGGCTTTGCGGCATTCCGGCGAGCAGCGCCGCTTCCGGAAGCGTCAAATCTTTTAAATTTGTTTTTCCAAAGTAATATTCCGCTGCTCTCGCAACACCGTAAATGCCATCTGAATAATAAATTTTGTTGAAGTACATTTCTAAAATCTCGTGTTTCGAATACTTTTGTTCCAAACGCAGCGCGAGCCATAGTTCTTGCGCTTTCCGTTTTAACGTTTTTTCTGGTGAAAGAAAAGTCATTTTTACGACCTGCTGCGTAATGGTGCTTCCACCTTCCGCACCAAACCCTTCTTTTAAGTTGGCGAGAACAGCGCCGGCAAGCCGGATAAAGTCGACGCCGTGATGCTCGTAAAAGCGCGCATCTTCCGTTGCCAGCACCGCATCTTCCAGCACTTTTGGTACATCTTTATAAGAAATATAAGTTCGCTTAATGCCGCCAAGCTCCGCCACTTTATGCCCTTTCATGTCATAAACGGTAGATGACATCGGATCTTTAATTTTCGCTTCATCAAGCGGCGGTGCATCTTTTACAAAATAGGCGAACGTAGCAATTCCGCCTACCATTCCTATCACCATCAGCAGCAAAGCAGCAATGGCTAATTTTTTAAAAAGCGAAAGTCCCTTTTTCTGTTTCGCTTTCTTTTGTTTTGTCTGCTTTGCCTGCTTTGCCGCTTGTTTACGTTCTACGCGAGAACGATATTCACCAGACATAAGCAAATCCTGCCTTTCTTAGGAAATTTTGCATCGTTAATGAGCAAAGTAAACTTTTTCTACTACACTAATATAATCAATTCTCGGTTGGTAGCCAAGTGCAATGTAATGGCCATACTGTTCGATGTCCCGTTTCGGAATCGATTTTCTCCCGCCTTCTTGCCTTTTTTTCCAGTAGGCAATTAAATGGCTGGCATCTAAGAGATACACTTCATTGAGCGTGGCAAACCGCAAAATAACGAAACAAATGCCTCCATGCTGCAGCACTTGCTCCATATGCTGAATTTGATGCTCATGAAAATTTTTTAGCGGAAACGATGTTTTGTTTTTCGTTTCTTTTGCTTCAAAGTCAATGTATTTGCCGCGGTATACGCCGTTGTAGTCGGTCGTGGAAGCTTGTTTAAAATACGCTTCTTTAATAACAGCCGCGCTTCGTTTCGGGTAGTCAACGCGGACGATTTGCACTGGCGTCGGCTTTTTATGGACGACAGCAATCCCTTGTTCACGATAATACTCATTGGTAGCGTTCAAATCTTCTTCGAGCGTCATGCCTCGATTTCCGTAATTTGGCTGGAACGGGCGGATCGGTTGGTTCATTTGTTTTGTTTCATATGTCCTTCCGCCGGGATATTTGAATACCATCACCCTCATCTCCTTCGAATGTTTTTTATTATACCACAGGAAGATGAGAAAAGGGTGTATGAGAAAACGGTTTGGACGATCCTTCTACATAAATGATTACGCACATTTCCTTTTTTCTTGACCGTACATCAGAAATAGATATGTCGAATTTGTTCGAAGTAATGATGACTGCCGCTTTCTTTGCCGAAATAATTCTAGTTTTGTCATATAGGCAGGGAGTCATGTTTTCATCGCGAATTGATTATCATCATGAATGAAGAATGGGGGGAGAACAAGGAATGAGCAAGCGGTTCGTCAAAAAAGAGGAAGTGGAAAAACAGCTGCTCGAAATTTTTCAATTGATCGAGCAAGTAGATGAGAAAATGGGAAAAGTGATTGCCGAAGTCATTGAAGAACGTTATGAGCAAAACCAAATGCAGCTTGACCAATTGCAGGAACAGTTGGCAAATGTCGAACGCCGGCTGCATCGTGCCGATGCGGAGCATGAAACAGAACTTCCGTTCCCATCAAAATTATATTTTGTGTGATTTGTTTCCCGTCCGCAAAAATGATATGGTGTATAATGAAATTGTATGCTTGGGGGAAATGGTGATGGACAAACAATTAAAAACGCTGACGGAGAAGTTATTGGACTATAATCAAAAATTATTGGCGATTTCCCAGCAAGCCCATGCGCAAAAACAGGAACCTGACTTTTTTGCGGAAGTAAAGCCGTTTGCCGATCAAGTAAAACAAGTAGTCGATCAATGGAGAGAGATGGCGATCTTATGGGTAAAAAAAGAGCGGCCGAAACATATTCACGAGATTCAAATCGAAACGGCGGGAGAAAATATCGAAAAAATAAGTGTGGAAGCATTTTATCCATCTGTTTCCGAGCGGCGCATGAAGCAATTTTGCCGGTCGATTGAGTATACGTTGTCGCTTGTATTAGAGCGTTTGGAAGAAGCACAGTGCAATGAACGATAATTGGTGAAAAGCTGTCTCCTGCACGTGAGAAGACAGCTTTTATTATTTACTGTAGATGAGCAAATTCACTAACATAAATTTACATCCATACAAAAAAGGAGACATGAACCCGATTCCTTGATTAGAATAGATGTGTCACCAAACCATTCTCAAGGAGGTTCATGTCTCATGAATAGACTACCACATCACCAAGGAATCGACAAGTTTTTCGCAATGTTGGGGCTGGCCCTTTATTTCTCTAAGCCGGTCATGAAGCATCTCATTCATATTATCGATGCGCTGACAACGAAAGGATTTGCGGGAACCTTGACCGATCTGCATCACGAGAGCTTTCATCCCAACCATCGAACGACACTGAGCCATTTTTTCACGAAAAGCCCTTGGGATGAAGAAATCTTGCTTCGCAAACTCCAGCAGTGGATGCTTCGTCATGTGGAACGAACGGCCAAGCGAGAGAATCACCCCATTTTTGTTTCGATCGATGATACGATCTGCCGAAAAACGAAGCCTTCGTCACAGGCGAAACACGCTATTGAAGGGTGTAATTGGCATTATTCTCACGCGGACAAAAAGTCGATTTGGGGACACTCTCTCGTCTGGCTCATGGTTCATACGATGACGCAAGCCTTTCCCTTTGCGTTTCGCCTCTACGACAAGGCGGATGGGAAAAGCAAGGGTCAATGGGCCATCGAGATGCTTTCTTCTTTGGATGTGCACGGTTCTGTTTATGTGCTGATGGATTCTTGGTACCCATCGAAAACACTCGTGGAAGCCTGCCTGAAAAAAGGATTCCACGTCATTGCGATGCTCAAGACGAATCGGGTTCTCTATCCAAAAGGCATTGCGATCCAAGCCAAGCAGTTTGCACGCTACATCGAACCGGAAGACACCCATCTCGTCACGGTGGGAGAAGAGCGTTATCGCGTGTATCGCTACGAGGGAGCGCTGAAAGGTCTCGATGATGCCGTTGTGTTGTTGGCTTGGAAAGCCGATCAGCCGATGACACCTGAACATCTTCACTGCGTCTTGAGCACCGACCGGGAGCTAAGCGATGAAGAGATCTTGCGCTACTATGCCCAGCGTTGGTCGATCGAATGCTTTTTTCGACAAGCGAAAGACCAGCTGAAGCTCGATGGGTACCGCGTTCGTCAACGTCGGGCGGTGAAACGGTATTGGATCTTGGTGCAACTCGCTTATGTGTACAGTATGGTCGAATCCAACAGCGATTTCTCTACCGGGCTTGACTTCCTTCGAAAGAAGAAAGGACATAGCCTCGTGGAGTTTATTTACGATGCAGCCAAACAAGATATTCCCATTGATGTCGTTAAAAAACAGCTTCATGTGGCATAAGGGGTACTCCGTTTGTCTCTTTTTACATGGTAATTATTGTAATGAAAATTGCTCAACTACAGTTATTTATAAATCTTTCTCCACTTTAACGGAAACAGGACCGCTGTTTTCCGTGGCCACGGTGCCAATTTCGTATTCCACCCGCTCCGTATGTTTCGGAGGGACGTTGTTGCCGTGCTTTGGCTTCTCATGATCACGCCCTTTTAGCTTATGTTGGAAATGGACGCCTCTACCCATGACTAACACCCCCTTGGTATTACTTTGGGGGAGGCAACGGTGAAATATACAAAAAAAAAGAAGGGAAAAATCCCCCTTTTGTCGTTATAAACCAATGTATTCGTTTTTATTGTCCGGCTTATAGGCACCGGCAAGTTCGAGATCGCGGGAAAGGTCGCGATATTCGGCAATCGTGATTTCCCCGCGCAAATACATTTGCCGGGCGAAATCGAGCAATTCATTGACATCGACTGGTTCGTAGTTTTTTACAGCGATAAATTTGTTTTTTAATTCCGCCATGTTCATCCTTCTTCCCCCTTCCCCTTTTTATTAATAGTACCATGAAAGTATAGAAGAACTATAAATTCGGAAAATTAAAACTTCCGACAATTGCTGACATGTCCTTTCTCACGTTTCTCCGCTTTTATACATATACTAATGGCAGCCTAGAGGATGGAGGGGGAGTACTATTACTATGTATCGGTATCCGCGTCCGCGTCCGTTTTCCACGCCATTTTCTGCACAAATGCCGTATCACCATGTATGGCATCCATATCAGCCATATTCTTATGCTCCGCCGCTGCCAACCCATTGGCCCGGTGCACACCAAGGACATTCCGCTGCGGCTTCGTATCCAACGCCATACCCAAAACCTGGCCCGTTGTTGACAGCGCCGGCGCCTGGTATGCAATCATTAATGGCACAGTTTAAAAATTCAGACGGCACGTACGATATCAATAAAATGATGAGCACGATGGGGCAGATGATTAACACCGTCAACCAAGTAAACGGAATGCTGAAAGGATTAATTAGCACGTTTAAAAAATAGTCAACTCCTCCGCATCTGTCCGGAGGAGTTTGTTTTTTAAATTAACAGTTCATACACTTCATTTAGCTGATATACCCGCTCAAAATCGCGCTCATCCATCGCGTAGCGGATTTCATGGGGCAAAATGCGGTCTAAAAACCTGGTTTCTTCTTGTGACAGGGCACGAACAAATTCCTCTTCGCTTTTATACGGTTTGCTCATCAGCTTTTTATAAATGCGACGAGGGGTATCATCGTGGTATTCCAGATAGTTGGATAAAATTTCCCGCAAATAGGCAAGCGTCTTTTCCATTACGTTTCCTCCCCTTTAAAAAACGCTTCGAACGTTTTGCTGACGTTTTTCTTCCCTTGCGCATAAGGGTTTTCTTCTGTCACTTGTTTCGGATCCAAATTTGTTTTCACTACTAACATCGGTTCGCTAGACGGCTCATTAATAAGTCTGTTTGTTAATCGCTTAAAATCGGGCAGTTTTTTCATGATTCGGCACCTCCTATAAGTAGAGTGGGTTAAGCGAAACAAAAGTATGTATAGCATAAGAAGCGGTAAACGGCATAAGCTAACAAAGAATCATTCGTTTAGGAGGTGATTACGGTGACGAACCGGAATGACAACCGCGAACGGAAAAATAAATATCCAAACAACCGGGAAGAAATGGCAAAGGAATGGGATATCCAGAAGGATTCAACACCAGAAATCAACAATAAATACGGAAGCAAGTCGCATAAAAATTAGGCATAGAAAAAAGGGATGCCCATTTGTTTCGGGCAAGCCCTTTCTTTCATTCAATCTCGATGTATTTCCGTTTTTGTGGCAGGCGAATGACGAGCTTCCCATTTTGGAAAGACGCTTTTACATCTTTTTCGCTCACTGGGTAAGGCAGTGGAATCGTGCGGGAAATATGCTTTTGCATTTTCCGCTTTTGGTATACATGTCCCTGTTCATCCATTGATTCGATTGTTTCATGATGATGGATGATCAGCTGCAAATAATCGTCCATAAATTGCAGCTCGATTTGGTTTCGCTTTACGTTTGGGAGATGAGCGATAATCGTATATTCCTCTTTTGTTTCGTGAACATCGATCGGGATATAGGCGTGGGAAAACGTTTGTTGAAAGTATTCATCCAGTGTTTCTATCATTTTTTTTAGTGGCCGTTCATCTAAAAATTGATCGAACATTTTCCACAACTGCCCAAACGGCTCCTTATTTTCTCCATGTTTCATCGGCGGCTGAAAATGTTCGCCCATTTTCTTGCAGCTCTCCTTTCGAGTCATTTCTTAGTTTTAAGTGTATGTACCGAAATGGAAAAAAGTCACTGCTATTTTTTAAGAATTTTTAATGTGTTTTTAACATCAATGGAATATAATTACATCACCATAGAGAACCATGTGCACAAACTGTTTAGCTGGCGCTTAACATAAAAGCACGCCAGCGAACTAAGGGGCAGATGCAATGCATATTTTTCATTGGTTCGTCACCCTTTTTTTCTCGGGAACAGCTGTATCGCTTCTTTCTTACCAGGCAGTCGAAATCGTGCAGGCGGTTATTGATTTTCTAGTCGATCGTCATTCGTAAAGTGAACAAGTTGTTTTTATTGCTGATCGCATCCGGCGGTTGGCTTTTCTTTTGATATGATATAAATATAAGTATATGCAACCATAGGATAAAGTGAGGGGAAAAGATGAATAACCGCATTTTAATTATTGAAGACGAAGCCAATTTGGCGCGATTTATTGAGCTTGATTTATCTCATGAAGGATATGAAGTGCACGTAAGCCACGACGGCAGAGAGGGATTGGAGCTCGCTCTTTCCGAAGAGTGGGATTTAATTTTATTGGACGTCATGCTTCCAAGTTTAAATGGCATGGAAGTGTGTCGGCGCATCCGTGCGGCCAAACAGACTCCAATTATTATGATTACGGCAAGAGACAGCGTCTTTGATCGTGTCATGGGATTGGACAACGGTGCTGATGACTATATTGTGAAGCCGTTTGCGATCGAGGAGCTACTCGCCCGCATTCGCGCTCTGTTTCGCCGTGTTCACCCTACCTCGGAAGAACATGTGTTGACGTTTAAAGATTTAACCGTCGATTTGAACGCACGCACGGTGAAAAAGGGGGATCGCATCATTGAATTAACGAAACGCGAATACGATTTATTAGTAACGTTTTTGCAAAATATAAATATTGTGCTCACCCGCGACACACTGCTTAATAGGGTATGGGGATTTGACACGGAAGTCGAAACGAATGTGGTTGATGTATATGTCCGTTATTTGCGGCATAAGCTCGATGAAAGCGATAAAGAGCGGTATATCCAAACGGTGCGGGGCGCTGGATATGTGATGCGGTCATGAAACTTTTTCGGCTTGAAAACGTCTCATTAAAATGGAAGCTTACTTTTCTTTCCGCGGTGGCGATTTTTATTACGTATTTTGTTTTCACTTTTTTGCAATATCATATTGTGAAACAATGGCTGCTGAACGAAGAAGAAAAAGCAATGAAACAGACGGTTGAAGAAATTGAAACTTATTACGCTGAAAACCGTAATATATCATGGAAGGACGTTCGCCAAAGCAAGCCGCTGTTGGAAGAATTAAATGAAAAATATCAATTGATTCGCGTGCTCGACCGCAAAGGAAACGTCGTTGTCTCGGTTTCCAACGGCGCTTCTGTTTCATTGTCGCCAAGCGCTGTTCCAAAAAAGCCGCAAATGGACTATCATTTTATCAACAACGAACGTTTTATTATGCTGCGCGAACCTTTGCACGTCGGGGCAGTACACGGAACGATCGAAATTGCGCGCCGTCTTGTAAAATTTCAGCACCTGACCAATATGTTCTTTTTCGTTATGACGGTCATCGGCGCCATGGCCATGGTTGCGAGCGCTCTTATCGGCAAGCTGGTCGCGCAAAATTTTGTCGGACGTCTGAAAACGTTGACGAAAACGATGATGGATATTAAAAACAAGGGCATCCAAAAGCGCATCGATGTTCCAGCTTCACGTGATGAAATGTCGGAATTAATGATGATGTTTAATCAAATGATGGATGAAATTGAACGCTCGTTTGACCAGCAAAAACAATTTGTCGAAGATGCTTCTCATGAGCTGCGAACACCGATTGCCATTTTAGAAGGCCATCTTTCATTATTGCGGCGGTGGGGAAAACATAATCCCGATATTTTGGAAGAATCCCTGCAGGCGGCCATACAGGAAGTGGGGCGCTTAAAAAAACTGGTGCTGGAGCTTTTAGATTTATCGCGTGCAGAGACGATTACCGTTCCAAACAATATTGTGCCGATTGATCCGCAACAAGCGGTTGAACAAGTAGTGAAAAACTTCCGTGTTTTGCATCCAGATTTTCAGTTTACTATCGACAATTCATCAACACAAACGGCGCGAATTCGCATGACAAAGTACCATTTTGAACAATTGCTGTTAATTTTGCTCGATAATGCGGTAAAATATTCCCAACAGGCCAAACAGGTGACGATTTTGATAAAGGAAGAAGAACGGTTTGTGAGGATTGCTGTAACAGACTATGGCATCGGAATTCCAAAAGAGGAATTGGAAAAAGTATTTTTGCGCTTTTATCGTGTCGATAAAGCGCGAAGCCGTGAAAAGGGCGGCGTTGGCCTTGGCCTGGCCATCGCGAAGGAAATCATCGACAAATACGATGGACAGATTACGATAGATAGCGAAGTTGGCCGTGGGACAACGGTCGAGTTGGCGATTCCGAAAGCAAAGTAGAGAAAGGTGAGAAGCGATGGAACATCTTCACGAAGGAACGATCATGCAGAAAAAAAATATTCAGCATGTGGTCGAAAAATTTCGCAAACGCGGAGTGAAAATCGCTACTTGCAAGCCGCGGACAATGATGTCATTATCTTGTTTGGAAGAAATCGAGACAGGAAAAAACCGATAAAGGTGAGTAGCAATATGGAGGTTCATTGCCAAAAAATTATTCCTGCCATAAAAACGATGAAAGATTTTGAAAAGTTTTTAGCCAGCTCCTATAGGTACGGAGTGTTATTGGAGGTACATATTTCCCAATTAAAAAGCGTATTTCATTACGCCCGTCAGCACGAAAAAAAACTGATCGTTCACGCCGATTTGATTCAAGGATTAAGCCATGACGAGCATGCGGCCGAATATTTATGCCAGGAGTTTCGTCCGTACGCGCTGATTTCCACCAAAGGAAATGTCATTATGAAGGCAAAGCAAAAAAAGGTGCTGGCGATTCAGCGCGTTTTTTTGTTTGATTCGCACGCGCTTGAAAAAAGCTACCAGTTGATTGAAAAAACGCAGCCCGACTGCATTGAAGTAATTCCAGGAGCAATGCCCCATATGATCGGCGAAGTGAAGGAACGTACGGGAAAGCCGATTTATGCCGGCGGGCTGATTCGCACCGTGGACGACGTCGAGCGTGCGCTCGAAGCGGGAGCGGTCGCGGTGACTACTTCCAATAAAGAGTTGTGGAAATATTATGAGGGGCGTTAATGTTTTTCCATAAAGGAAAGGACAAGCCATGCCAGCGGGAAAAGTTTCTTTTCCGCATTTCACTAGCCAACCAAGCTGTTTTTCGCTATAATGAAAGTAAGTTAATAATCAGTCAGGAGACAAGGAGAGACCATGCATGCATGGTAGGCGAAAGCTTATCGTGTTTGCCATGGTCTCTTTTTGTCTTTTTACCATAAAGGGAGGAGTTTTTATGACAGCAACACGGTTTTCGAGCAAACAGCGGCGCGAACGTTTAGAAGAAATGAGCAAACAGTATTACGATGTTTTAGTAGTAGGCGGGGGCATCACCGGCTGCGGCATTGCGCTAGATGCCGTTACGCGCGGCATGAAAACGGCACTGGTGGAGATGCAAGATTTTGCGGCGGGGACGTCGAGCCGTTCGACAAAGCTTGTTCACGGAGGGCTTCGGTATTTAAAGCAATTGGAAGTGAAAATGGTCGCCGAAGTCGGCAAAGAGCGGGCGATCGTTTATGAAAACGGGCCGCACGTGACGACACCGGAGTGGATGCTTTTGCCGATTCACAAAGGTGGGACGTTTGGCAAATGGAGCACGTCGATCGGTCTTTGGCTTTACGACCATTTAGCCGCCGTGAAGCGAAGCGAGCGGCGCAAGATGTTAAGCGCCAAAGAGACGTTGCAAAAAGAGCCGCTATTGAAACGGGAAGGATTGCTTGGCGGCGGCTATTACGTCGAATACCGCACCGACGATGCCCGTTTGACGATGGAAGTGATCAAAAAAGCGGTGGAATTGGGGGCCGATGCCGTCAACTATACGAAAGTGGAACAATTTCTGTACGATGAAAACGGCAAAATCATCGGCGCCCGCTGCCGCGACCAGCTCAGCGGCCGCACGTATGACATTCGCGCGAAAAAAGTGATCAACGCCGCCGGACCGTGGGTCGATACGTTGCGGGAAAAAGACGGCTCGAAAACAGGAAAACGACTGCAACTGACAAAAGGAGTTCATATTGTTATCGATCAAAAACGGTTTCCGTTAAAGCAAGCGATTTACTTTGATACGCCAGACGGCCGCATGGTATTCGCGATTCCGCGCGATGGGAAAACGTACGTCGGCACGACTGATACATTTTACGATGAAGATATTGCCAACCCGACGATGACGGAAGAAGACCGTGACTATTTACTGCGCGCGATTCACTATATGTTCCCGTCCGTCCACATTACGGCGGCTGATGTGGAATCAAGCTGGGCGGGCGTCCGGCCGCTCATCTATGAAGAAGGAAAAGATCCGTCGGAAATTTCCCGTAAGGATGAAATTTGGCAATCGCCGACAGGATTAATTACGATCGCCGGCGGAAAACTGACCGGATACCGGAAAATGGCGGAAACGGTTGTCGACTTAGTGGCAAAGCTATTGGAGAAAGAGGAGGGGAGAACGTTTCGTCCATGCCAAACGAAACATTTGCCGATCTCCGGCGGGGATGTCGGCGGCTCGCAGCAGTTGCCGGTTTTTATCGCGAAAAAAGCCGAAGAAGCGGTGCGCTACGGGTTTACGAAAGAAGAAGGAGAACGGCTCGCGAAAATATACGGCACCAATGTCGATCGATTATTTGAACTAAGCAAGCAATATGACCATTCATGCGGCCTTTCCCGCGAACAGTTTGTCCGCCTTGTGTACGCCATTGATTACGAAATGGCGGCAAAGCCGATTGACTACTTTATCCGCCGTACCGGAGCACTCTTGTTTGACATCGCTTCCGTCCGCCATCAGAAAGATCGCGTCATCGCCTTTATGGCCGATTATTTGCAATGGACGGAAGAGCAAACGGCGGCTTATACAAAAGAACTGGACAAAGCGCTGCGCGAGGCGACGTTATCGCAAGTGCAATCATAATCATGGCGCTCATTTATTGGGCGTCATTTTTTTTGACAGAACGGATTAAAATAGGTAAAAACATAGCAAGTACTTGCCGCCAAATAGCATCAATAGGGGGATGAGGATGGGGATTACCTATGATCCAATCATGAAAATGTTCCACCTGCAAGCAAACGATATGAGTTACATGATGCAGCTTGTCGGCCGCGGGTATTTAGCCCACTTTTACTGGGGAAAAAGAATTCGAAAAGCGAATGGTTCGCGAAAACTGCGGTTTCTCACCCGCCCGTTTTCCCCTAATCCCGATCCATCCGACCGCCGGTTTTCTTTAGATACGCTGCCGCAAGAATACCCGGCATATGGCAACACAGATTTTCGCACGCCGGCGTATCAAGTGCAATTGGAAAACGGGGCGACGATCTCGGATTTGCGCTACAAAACGCATCGCATTTATAAAGGAAAGCCAAAGTTAGAAGGGCTGCCGGCCACCTATGTAGAAAGCGAAAACGAGGCGGAAACGTTAGAAATCGTATTGGAAGATGGCGTGATCGGATTGCACGCCACACTGCTTTATACGGTATATGAGCGGTGGAATGTGGTGACGCGTTCTGTTCGCTTTGAAAGCCATGGTGCGGAACGGATCAAGCTGTTGCGAGCGTTAAGCATGAGTGTGGATTTCCCGCATGCTGACTATGAATGGCTGCATCTCCCGGGAGCGTGGGCGCGGGAACGGGCGGTGGAAAGGCGCCCGCTTGTCACCGGCATACAGTCGGTAGAAAGCTGCCGCGGTGCCAGCAGCCACCAACAAAATCCATTTATCGCCCTGCTGAGAAAACATGCCAATGAAGATGTGGGGGAAGTATACGGCTTTAGCCTTGTATACAGCGGCAATTTCCTCGCCCACGTCGAAGTCGACCAATTCCAGACGACGCGTGTATCCATGGGAATCAATCCATTTGATTTTACGTGGCTGTTGGAGCCGGGCGAGTCGTTCCAGACGCCGGAAGTGGTGATGGTGTATTCCGATCAAGGATTAAATGGAATGTCGCAAACTTATCACCAGCTGTACCGCACCCGCTTAGCGCGTGGGGCATTCCGTGACCGCGAGCGCCCGATTCTCATTAACAATTGGGAAGCGACATATTTTCATTTTAATGAAGAAAAAATTTTGCGCCTTGCGAAAACGGCAGCGGAATTAGGGATTGAGCTATTTGTGCTCGATGACGGTTGGTTTGGCAAACGCGATAATGATCGCAGTTCATTAGGAGATTGGTTTGTCAATAAACAGAAGCTGCCAAATGGACTAGAGAGACTAGCAAAAAACATTAACCAGATGGGCATGCAGTTTGGTCTATGGATGGAACCGGAAATGGTTTCCGTCGACAGCGAGCTGTATCGGAAGCATCCGGACTGGTGTCTTCATGTGCCGGACCGTCCGCGTTCAGAAGGGAGAAATCAGCTTGTATTAGACTATTCCCGCAAAGAAGTGTGCGACTATATCATTCAAGTGATTTCCGACGTGTTAGCGAGCGCGCCGATTTCCTATGTAAAATGGGATATGAACCGTCATATGACGGAAATCGGTTCTGCCGCCCTGCCGCCAGAACGGCAGCGCGAAACGGCTCACCGCTACATGCTGGGGTTGTATCGCGTTATGGAAGAAATAACGTCCCGTTTTCCGCATGTTTTGTTTGAGAGCTGCTCGGGCGGCGGAGGCCGGTTTGACCCAGGCATGTTATACTACATGCCGCAAACATGGACGAGCGACAATACGGACGCGGTTTCCCGCTTAAAAATCCAATACGGCACCAGCCTTGTTTACCCAATCAGCGCGATAGGCGCGCACGTGTCGGCGGTGCCGAACCATCAAGTTCACCGCGTTACATCGTTGGAAATGCGCGGTCATGTGGCGATGTCGGGAAACTTTGGTTATGAGCTGGATTTAACGAAACTAAGTGAGGAAGAAAAACAAAAAGTAAAAGAACAAGTGGCATTTTACAAAGAAATCCGCCGTCTTGTCCAATTCGGAACGTTTTACCGAATACTCAGCCCGTTTGAAGGCAATGAGGCGGCATGGATGTTCGTATCCGAGGACCGATCAGAAGCATTGGCCGCCTATTTCCGCGTGCTGGCGGAAGCGAATGCCCCGTCCGCATTCTTGCGGCTAAAAGGGCTGGATCCAAATCAAGATTACGAAATCATTGGCAGCGGCGAAGTGTATGGCGGCGATGAGCTGATGCATGCAGGGTTAAATGTGCCGGAGCGCCGCGGCGACTTCATTAGCGTCATTTGGCGGTTAAAAGCAACCCGTTAATGAAAAAAACCGGTGTCCAGCATGCCGCTAGGCACCGGTTTCTAGTTTGGAGAGTTTTTCCAAAATCCGCCGTTTCCGATAGAGCATTTTTCCTGTTTCGGCAATGTCCTCAATAAACGCTTTATTAAACATTACACCAAAAACAATGCCAACGATCGGGACGAATTGAAACAGCTTTTTCCACCCGTATTGATCGCGAAACGTCATCATGACTTCGCGCCAGCCTTGAAGCTGGGAAAAGACTTGCTGATGATGGTCGGAAAACGATGCGAGCTGATCGAGAATCGCCTTTTTGCCGACAATATCGGAGGAGGCGAATTGCAAACATTTCACAATAAAAATTCGCTCTTTTTTCTCCTTCGGATTGTAACCATAGACGATGGCGATTTCCTGCAGCGTTTTTAACGCGAGGCCGAGAAGGGCAGGAATATCGATTGCCAGCGTCAACGCGCCGCCGACGCCTGTCGTTGCCCCTTGAATTTGAGCAAACGTCACGCGCGCGTCGATCAATTCATCACAGACGCGATCCATGGTCGCAAGCGGCAGATGTGCCACTTGTTCTAATGTTGAGACATGGAGCTTTTCTAATATTTTTCCTTCTTTCACGAGATATTGCCCGCCGCTTTGAATATAGCTACCAAGCTCATCTAACAGCTGTCCCAGTTTTTTATGTACGATGTTTGGCGTGAGCTTATCCAGCACTTTAAACGGCAGCCGTCCGAGCTTTTCCCAAAACCATAAATCTTTTTGGCTTTGTTCCCAGCGGCTAATGGTTTGCAGTTCTTGTTCGAGCGCTTGTTTCGTTTCCATTCGTCAACCTCCTTATATATAAAATGAATAAACGGGCAATCGATTATACGTGTGGCAAAAAGAAATGTTTCATTTTTATTGATCTTTACTAAAATTTTTACTAAAATATTTACCAAAGAGACGCTATTTTAGGAGGCATAACGATGATCGCGAAATTAAAAGAAGAGTTTATTCAGCTATTTGGCGGGAGGAACGAGGAGATTCGGGTATTTTTCGCCCCCGGCCGCGTCAATTTAATTGGCGAACATACCGACTATAACGGCGGGCATGTGCTGCCGTGTGCGTTAGAAATCGGCACGTATGCGCTCGTGCGCAAAACAGCCAATCCGTTTATCCGCTTTTACTCAAAAAACTTTCCCGAAACTGGGATTATTACGGTGTCTTATGATGATTTGTCCTACCAAGAACAACATGGGTGGGCGAACTATCCGAAAGGGATTATCGCCGCGTTTCAGCAGCTTTGCCCGATCGAGACGGGACTTGATATTTTGTATTACGGGACGATCCCGAACGGCGCCGGATTATCGTCGTCCGCTTCCATTGAGCTAGTAACGGCGGTCATGCTCAATGAACTATTCTCGCAGCATATCGATATGCTTGAACTTGTGAAAATGAGTCAAAAAGTAGAAAATGAATATGTTGGCGTCAACTGCGGCATTATGGATCAGTTTGCCGTCGGAATGGGGAAGCGAAACCATGCAATGCTATTAAACTGCCAAACGTTAAAGTGCCGCTATATACCCGTTTCGATGAACGATTGCTCGATCGTCATCGCCAACACGAACAAAAAGCGCGGTCTGGCCGATTCGGCGTACAACGAACGGAGGGCGGCATGCGAGGCAGCGTTGGCGAAATTGCAGAAACATATAAACATTGCCTCACTCGGTGATTTGACAAGCGAGCAGTTGGAAGAGTATAAACACCTTCTTTCCCCACTTGAACAAAAGCGTGCCCGTCATGCCGTGACGGAAAACGAGCGGACGATGGAGGCGGCGGCCGCGCTGGAAAAGGGAGATTTGGCCCGCTTTGGCGAGCTGATGAAACAGTCGCATATTTCGTTGCGCGATGACTATGAAGTGACAGGGACGGAGCTAGATACGCTTGTTGAAGCGGCGTGGAAGCATGAAGGAACAATCGGCGCCCGCATGACAGGGGCTGGATTTGGCGGCTGCACGGTGAACATTGTGAAAGATGCGTACATTCTTGACTTTATTGAACAGGTCGGGAAAGAGTACGCCGAAAAAATCGGCTATAAGGCTAGCTTTTATGTCGTAAAAATCGGTGACGGAGCGAGAGAAATAACAGAAACAAAGGAGATGAGCGTATGATTCTTGTCTGTGGCGGCGCAGGCTATATCGGCAGCCATGCGGTATACCGCTTGATCGAAAAAGGAGAAAAAGTTATCGTTGTTGATAATTTGCAAACCGGTCATCGTGAGGCCGTTCATCCGGAAGCGATCTTCTATCAAGGCGATATTCGCGACCGCGCGTTTTTGCGCGATGTATTTTGTAAGCATGAGATCGATACGGTGATTCATTTCGCTGCCAATTCCCTTGTCGGCGAAAGCATGCAGGAGCCGCTCAAATATTACGATAACAACGTGTACGGCACGCAAGTATTGCTAGAAATCATGAACGAGTCCGGCGTCAAGCAAATCGTGTTTTCCTCGACGGCCGCGGTATACGGAGAACCGAAACAAATTCCGATTGTGGAAACCGATCCGACGATGCCGACGAATACGTACGGGGAAACGAAGCTGGCGATGGAAAAAATGATGAAATGGGTCGACCGTGCTTATGGAATCCGCTATATTTCGCTGCGTTATTTTAATGTCGCCGGCGCTTACGGCACGTTGATCGGCGAAGATCATGACCCGGAAACACATCTTATTCCATTAATTTTAAAAGTGCCGCTCGGCCAACGTGAAGCGATTCATATTTTTGGCGATGATTACGATACGCATGACGGCACTTGCATTCGCGACTATATTCACGTGCTCGATTTAGTTGATGCTCACATTCTAGCGGTAGAAAAGCTGCGGAACGGTGCGGAAAGCAACGTGTACAATTTAGGAAACGGCAACGGGTTTACCGTTAAAGAAGTGATCGAAGCGGCGCGGAAAGTTACCGGCCATCCGATTCCGGCGCGCGTCATGGCGCGGCGACCGGGCGATCCGGCGAAGCTTGTCGCATCCGCGGAAAAAGCGAAACGCGAGCTCGGCTGGGAACCAAAATACACATCCATTATCGATATTGTCGCTTCCGCATGGGAATGGCATCAGGCGAAACCGAACGGGTATCGAGGTGCGTGACAGTGGCGGACATTTTGACGGCGGTAGAACAACTGATCCAATACGGGGTTGAAAGCGGCCTGCTTCCACGCGAAGATATTGTTTACGCGCGCAATCGCCTGCTGGCGGCGCTGCGGTTGACGGAGTGGAAACAAGTAGAGGTAAAGGACACGTCCTTTACCTCTCCTTCTCCAATCTTAGAGACGATTTTAGATTGGGCATATGAACGCGGTCTTTTGGAAACGAATACAACGACAGAGCGGGACATATGGGGCGCCAAGCTGATGGACTGTTTAATGCCGCGCCCGTCGGAAGTGATCCGCGAATTTTACAACCAATATCATCAAGCTCCGAAACAAGCAACAGACTGGTTTTATTCCTTAAGTAAAGCGTCTAATTACATTCAAACGGCGCGAATTGCGAAAAATAAACAATGGAAAGCAAAAACGGCGTATGGGGAGCTTGATATTACCATCAATTTATCCAAACCGGAAAAGGATCCAAAAGAAATCGCCAAGTTAAAAGACGCACCGACATCTTCGTATCCGCGGTGCTTGTTATGCAAAGAAAATGAAGGATACGAAGGAACGTGGCATCACCCAGCGCGTTCCAACCACCGCGTCATTCCGATTGCGCTATTGGACGAGACGTGGTATTTTCAATATTCCCCGTATGTGTATTATAACGAACATTGCATTGTCTTCCATGCCGAGCATGTGCCAATGAAAATGGAACGGAAAACGTTCGCGCGTTTGCTCGATTTCATCGAAAAATTTCCGCACTATTTCATCGGCTCGAACGCCGATTTGCCGATTGTCGGCGGTTCGATTTTGGCGCATGATCATTTTCAAGGCGGAAACTATACGTTTGCGATGGAAAAAGCGGAAATCGAAGAATACATCTCGTTTCCGTCTTTTCCATCATTGACAGCAGGGATCGTACGCTGGCCGATGTCGGTGATCCGCCTTTGCGGCAAAAAAGAAGAAGTGCTCGAAGCGGCGAATTGCATTTATGAAACGTGGCAGACGTATAGCGACCCGAGCGTCGACATCTATGCCAATAGCGGCGATGTTCCGCATAATACGGTCACCCCCATCGCGAGACGCCGCGGCGATTTGTTTGAAATGGACATTGTTTTGCGCAATAACCGGACATCGGAAGAGCATCCATATGGCATTTTTCATCCTCATGAAGAATTGCACCATATTAAAAAAGAAAATATTGGGTTAATCGAGGTGATGGGGCTCGCCGTGCTTCCGGGACGACTTGCCAGCGAATTAGATACATTGGCAACATACCTTGTTCGAAATACGAAAAAAGACGAGTGGGACGAAGCGCTTTTCAAACATTGGAATTGGTACGAGCAAATCGGTGCCGCTTACCCGAATATTACAGAAGAAAATGTATCGGACATTTTGCAGCACGAAGTAGGACAGTGCTTTATCACCGTCCTAGAACATGCCGGCGTGTTTAAGCGCAATGAGAAAGGAAAACAGGCATTTCGCACCTTTTTACGGAAAGTGCAGGAGAAGTTGTCATGATTCGGGAAGGAAAATTCAAAGGTTTGAAAAGTATCATTTTAGAAAATCATTACATAAAGGCAACCTTTTTGCCTGAGTACGGCAGTAAACTCGCTTCGTTCATCGATAAAGAAACGAATGAAGAATGGCTGTTTCAGGCAAAAAGCGATATGCTCACCATACCGAGTTACGGCGCCGCTTTTAGCGACTATGATTCTAGTGGATTTGATGAAGTATTTCCGAGCATCGATGCTTGTTTTGACCCTATAACGGGAAAGCCGATCCCTGACCACGGAGAAGTATGGGCGCTTCCATGGGAATATCGTTTGGAAGGGGAGACAGTTGTTTTTACGGTCAAAAGCCCTGTTTTTCCGTATACGATGACAAAACGGGTCTGGCTAGAAGAGAATCGGCTCTGTTTTGATTATGCGGTCGCCAATGATGGCGACACGCGGTTCTACTTTATTTGGACGCCCCACGCGCTTTTGCGATGTGACGAATATACGAAAATCGTTGTTCCCGACGGTTTAAATAGTGTGATGACCGTCGAGCATCAGACAGAACATCTTGGCGAATGGGGAACAATCCATCCGTACCCCATTACTATGTCGCAAAAAACGGGGAAGCCGTTGGATTTATCCAAAATGGAATCGCCGTCCGCGAACAATTGTGAGAAATTTTATTTTACCGAGCGCGTCCCTAAGGGAATGTGCGGAATCGTTCAAGAAAATACTGGACGCAAACTCATGTATTATTATCCAGAGGAAAAAGTTCCATATTTAGGAGTCTGGAAAACGCAAGGCGGCTATCGCGGCGATTATAATTTGGCGCTCGAACCATGCACGGGGGTGTACGACAACTTGTCTGTCGCTTACGCTATCCGCAAAGTTTCGTTTGTCGAGCCGAAGGACGTATTTACATGGTGGTTTCATATGGAAATAGGGGGATAGCCGTTTGCCAAGATGGAAATGATGTCCGTTAATGTGGGTAAGTATGAAGAGCGAAAACATTATAAGGAAGGGATCTATTCGAACCAATGGCGACATTAAAAGAAATCGCGGAAAGAGTCGGAGTATCGGTGGCGACGGTGTCGCGCGTGCTTAATTATGACACCACCTTGTCGGTGTCGGATGAAACGAGAAAACGCATTTTCGAAGTAGCCCAGCAGCTAAACTATAAGACACTGCGGGAACGCAGCCAGCAGCCGAAGGAATCGTTTCGTTTCGGGCTCGTTCATTGGTACTCCGAACGGCAAGAAATGGATGATCCGTATTACATGGCGATCCGCTTAGGGGTCGAAAAAGAATGTTTTGAACGAGGAATTGAATTAGTAAAGCTCTTTAAGCAAAACGGCTCCTACCCAACGGAACGAATGGAACATTTAGACGGCATTATCGCCGTCGGAAAATTTGGGCCAAAAGATATCAATGCGTTTGCCTCCAGCACCGAAAACATCGTCTTTGTCGACTGCTCGCCGGACGAGCGGAAATTTGACTCTGTCGTCATCGACTTGCGCAAGTCGACGATTACGGTGTTAGACTACCTGCTTGAGCTAGGGCATCGAAAAATCGGTTATATTGGCGGAAGGGAATATGTAGACGGCGAAATGCCGATTCACGATGAACGCGAGGCGACGTTTTATGAATATTTATACTTAAAAGGACTGTATGATTCACAATATGTATGGACAGGCAGCTTTACCGCCGAAGACGGATATCGTTTAATGAAACAAGCCATTTCGAGCAATGGCCTTCCAACCGCGTTTTTCATCGCCAGCGATTCGATGGCGATCGGGGCGTTGCGCGCGCTCCATGAAGCGCACATTTCCGTCCCTCGCGATATATCCATTATCGGGTTCAATGATATTCCGACGGCGGCATTTATTCACCCGCCATTAACAACAGTAAAAGTATATACAGAATTCATGGGGGAAACGGCGGTAGAGTTGTTGGTGGAACGCTTGACAACGAAGCGGTCCATTTGTAAAAAAGTAGTGGTACCGACAGAACTGGTTGTGCGTGAAAGCAGCCAAACTTGTTTAAAAGGGAGCGGAAAGTGACCAGCTCCCTTTTTGCATCAATGAAATTCGATATCGACGCGTTTTTTCGGGCTAGACGTTGTTTTTGGAATATGGATGTCGAGCACGCCGTTTTTATAGGTTGCTCTAATATTGTCAGTCGCCGCATCCGATGGCAGTGTAATGGAACGTTGGAAACGTCCAAAGAAGCGTTCGCGGCGGTGCATCTGCTCTTCCTTAATATTTTGATCACGCTGGATTGTTCCGCTGACCGTTAAGACATTGTTGTGTACATCGATGTGCACGTCTTCTTTTTTCTCTAAACCAGGAAGATCGCACGATACGACATATTCATTTTCCGTTTCATGCATGTCCATGCGCGGCATCCCGATATGGTCGTCCATATGGGTAAAGAGAGAAGGAAAATCGGTTGAGAAAAATCGGTTCATGTCTCTGCGCATTGTTTCTAAATGGCGAAATGGATCGTAAGGAATTAAAGACATAAACAGCGCCCTCCTTTGATTGTTATATATATTTGTCATCAAATAGTTTGTTTTGGGCAGCGCTGGGTACCGTCAAGAATTTTGTGTAATATAATGGGGGTAGGGTTTCTCTGAAATGGATTTGGAATGAATAGGGAACTAGTTTCCTCCACACAGGAGACTGAATATTCAGTCTCCTGTGTGGAAAGGGAGAATCCCCCTATTTTGTTTATTTACAGTATTTGGTTAATGATAACGTTCTTCAAACATTCGCTCGAGGGCTTCCTGTGCTTCGGCAAATCCTCGCAACTTTCGCCCTGCCCATTTCTCATTAAAATCTTGAATGGTCAAATATACGATTTTTTCAGCGGCTTCTAAACTATTCAAACTGTTCATCGGCTTTAGACGTTTCCGAATCTCCTTGATCGTTCGTTCAATGGCATTCGTCGTGTAAATCACACTTCGAATACTGCTTGGATAATCCATAAATGTAAGGAGGACATCCAACTCATTGGCCCAAGATTGAACTTCTCTCGGATACTTGCTTGACCATTTCGACTCAAACTGTTGAAACATCTGTAACGCCATCTCCTTATTCGGCGCGCGATAAATCAGCCTGAGATCCTCGGCCACTTCAAATTGGTCTTTTTTCCGAACACGATGGAGCGTGTTACGGACTTTGTGAACGACACAACGCTGCACATCGGCTTTCGGATAAACCGCCTTAAAGGCTTCCTCCAACCCTGGTAGTCCATCGAATATGCCCAGAAGCACTTCCTTGGCGCCTCTTTGGTAGAGGTGTTGAAGAATTTCCTGCCATACATAGGCGCTTTCTTGTCCTCCCACAAAGAAATCAAGAATTTCGCGATATCCTTCTTCGTTCACCCCTAACACCACATAAATGACTTCTTTCTCCACGGTTTCGCGACGAAGTTTTACGTATAAACCATCCAAATATAAGACGGAATAACGCTTGTGCAGTGGACGAGTGTGCCATTTCTCGATGTCTTCCTTCACGACATCGGTAATACGGCTGATCGTCGCAGGAGAATAGGTGCTTCCTAGAATTCGTTCGATAAACTTGCCAATTTCCCGTGTACTCATGCCACTTTGGTACATCCTAATGATTGCTTCCTCCAGCCAGCCGGTGTGCCGTTGGTAAGGGGCAAACAACTGTGTTTGAAATTCTCCGTTTCGGTCTCTAGGGACCAAAAGACCTTCAATCCGGCCATATTGCGTATCTAGATTTCGTTGATAGTAGCCGTTTCTCATATTTGATGTTCCGGCCTGTTCTATTTCGAGGAAATTCTTGATTTCTTCCCGCATGATCAGTTCTAATTTTTCCTTTACAAACTGACGAATGACACTTTCCAGTTGATTTGCCCAGTCGACATTCGGTATACTTTTAGACATAGGTAGGGTTCTCCTTTCTCTGGAATGTTTGGGTTCAATCAGAGAATACCCTACCTTTTTTATTTTGATCTAGTAAAATGCTTTACACAAAATTTTATACATCATCCAGCGCTGTTTTATACACCGAAAATAAACGGTAAACAGACCTAATAGCACAAGCAATACAGCTTATTTTAATGCATCATTGTTCCAAAAAATTGGCATGTGTATCTCTGTTAAAGATTATTGCATAAAGAATGGGACCTCCAAATAGGAAGCCCCATTGTGCTTGCTTATACAACCAGCTCACCTATTCGTTCTATTAGGACTAGTGGAATAATGTTCCTGTTTATCTTAAACGAAACGATCTTACTATAAAAAAGCCTATCGAACTGAAAAGGACGATAAGAAATAGAGCTAAATCCCAAGTCCCGAAAGCTATATCGTGTCCATATGCTACTTCTATATCTTTCCAAATACTGTAAGATATATAAATTAGAAATTCATTTTTTACAACGTTAATCATGATACGTCCATTTTTATATTGCTGTTCTATATTTTCTTCCGTTAAACCGACGATATAATTATAAACGTGAGGGAATTTTTCAAGAATAGTAAGACCAATCCATAAAACAGCTCCTATAATCGGATGTAAAAAAATTATTCCTTTGCCTCCCCATTTATCTACTTCTCCGAAAAAGTTATAATGCATTGGTACTCGATTCGGCAAGGAAGGCCATTCCATCAATAAGTACAAGACACTTCCAATGAAAAGTAGTAATGAAATGATATTTAGAGCAATTTCTAATGGTGTCTTTTTTACATTCAATACTGGCCGGTTTTGAATTTCGATTTTTTTCACCCCCTATTTTTTCTCATTATAAAATACGGGGTATGACTGTTATAGTGTGAACCTCCCCGACTAAATCGAAGATTCTAGTCGGAGCATCCGTTGTCTTAAGTACAGCTATGCTCACGCTATGTAACACTTTCGATGTTTAATGCCTGACGCAAGCTAATTAATGAAGACAACGTTTGCCGAGTTCTAGCTGCAATGGAAGGAACTTTTGCCTCCCATTGCAACCTTTTCTTTTCAGAAAAGGATTTAAGGAATTCTCGTATAAAGTATCGTGCTCCTATATTGTAAGAAGCATTTAGATCTGCGTGATAGACTTTACCATTCGGAAAAGTGGCCAAGTCTTTTTTATTGTTGCGTTTCACTTCTCCTGATCCGTCAAACGCAAGTGCAGAAGTGTTTTTCGCATTCACCCGGCGAATACGCATCCCACGGTAATGAGCCATTTGCTCTACTTTATTTTGGATCCCGATTCTGCACCAATGGTGCAATTTGTGACGCAACTTTTTGGCACCATAATAGTCTTTTGGCATTTTCATTTTGCCTAAGTATTCGAATACAATCACATCTGCATTATGTTTTTCAGCGAATTTAATAATTTCACTTGCTGTGTTAAAAATGATATGTTTTTGCAATCCATTGATTCTACGCCAATAGTTTGGCGCAGAAATCCATCCGGATTGTTGCTGCGCCTTTTTCAGTTTGTTGATTTTGCTTTTCATCCGGTCTTTTTCTATCGGCTGGTTGATAAATTTCCGGCCGATGACAGTTCCATCCGAAAGCATCACCGAACAAACGGCGGAATTCGTTAACCCCAGGTCAACAGCAACAATCACTTGATTCTCTAACTTTGTATTTTTTAGTTTTATTTTTTTCGAGAAAGAAAAATGAATGAAGTACTTTTTCCCCTTCTTTACAATAGTAGGGTTGCTTTCTTTCCAACCTGTAATTCCCCGGTTTTTCAAGTTTTTCGTTTGAAACGTAATCGTCTCCCAAACCCAGTCACCGTTTTTATACACTTTGATCTGTGCCTGGTTTTCGGACAAACGCTTAAACATATTCCCTTTATAGAAAACAGGAAACGCTTTGTGATCGATTCTTAAAGCCGGAGGTTTTTTCTTAAACCTCTTGCCCTCGGCAAGTGCTTGATCACGTTCTTTTTCCCAATTTTTGAGGTTAGAACGATGGCTTTTTACGATTCCTAAAGCTTTTGATATTGCTGAACGTCTAAAATAAGACGGGAACTTATAAAACTTTAAACTAAAATCATACTTTGGATGAGGGTTCGTTTTGGTCCGATGGATCAATCTTTCTACGGCAGGAACTGCTTCTTTCGTAGAAAGATGCTCCAAAGCATCGAACTCTCGATCTACAACATCTACAATAAAAGTTAACGCATCTCGAAAGATAATAAGCGTATTCTCGAATGTCTTTTTTCCGTGAGAGATGATTTTATTTTGAATGGTTTTTATTTTTTCTGCTTTCGGAGCTTTTGCCATCAAACGAACCCTCCTTTCCAAATGTTTGTTTTATTGGTAATATTGTATTAAAGAATTTATTTAGTCGTAAAGAGGGAAGATCAATATGAGTTAATCGAGATGAATGGGAAAAGGATCACGTACATATTTTATTCGACGCACCTCCTCAAATTCAGTTGTTGAAGCTAATAAACAATTTTAAAACGATATCTTCTCGATATATTCGTAAAGAATATAAAGAAGAAATATCGAAGCATTATTGGAAACCTTATTTTTCGAGCAATAGTTATATGATTTTTTCTACCGGAGGAGTACCTTTAGAAGTGATAAAAAATACATCTAAAACCAAGAAAATAGATAATTCGCGACTAACCCCTCCCAAATGTTTCGCATTCTAGAAGGGGTTAGTCTCGTTTTTTGTTCAAAAGAAAATCAAGAAACAATCCTGCCAGTTTGGATAAGCTTATTAATGGTAAATCCTAACAATACAAGTTTTTTCATAAGTGGCATTGGTTGAGAAGAAGCAACCGCCGACAATCATCTTGTTAACCGTTATGTTACCGCTGCGATGATGAATAATGTCTAAGGAGTGAAGAAAAAGGTTATTCTTTTATTTGTTCCATTACACTTATGTAAATATGAATTAAAGATAACTTTTCTTGCTCAGATAGATCAGCGTTTATAATTCTTTTGATTGCATAATAAAATTTTATTTCAGGAGACTGGCGTGTGCGCGGATGGGTCATTTCATCTCGCAATTCCTTTTCGATCGCCTCATACAGGAGCGATTTACAGCATTCCTCAGTGAGTTCCTCGTCCTTTATGAACGAACGATTCGACCATAACGACCGGTACGCCTCAAACAGCTGAACAAATGTGTTCACGAAACAATCCTCCTTTGCTGGTCTCTTCCATGCACGCATATCATTATAAACGATATGGAAAAGGGAAGAAAACTTCAATCGTCTTGATGCCGGAATGAACAATTTTTCATCAATAATCGTAGGAGCTTGTTTTTTGGTGTAATAAAGATGAAAAATTTTTTATCTTTTTTTACCTTCTTCCTTCATGAGGATGATGTATAAAAGTTTGTGTAAAGCATTTTGCTAGAACAAAAGAAAAAAGGTAGGGTATTCTCTGATTGGACCAAAAATCTTAGAGAAAGGAGTACCCTACCTATGTCTAAAAGAAGTATACCGAATGTCGACTGGGCAAATCAACTGGAAAGTGTCATTCGTCAGTTTGTGAAGGAAAAATTAGAGCTGATTATGCGGGAAGAAATCAAACATTTCCTCGAAATCGAACAGGCTGGAACGCCGAATATGAGAAACGGCTACTATCAGCGAAATCTAGATACGCAATATGGCCGGATTGAGGGTCTTTTGGTTCCAAGAGACCGAAACGGGGAATTTCAAACACAGTTGTTTGCCCCTTATCAACGCCACACCGGCTGGCTGGAGGAAGCCATCATTAGGATGTATCAAAGTGGCATGAGTACACGGGAAATTGGCAAGTTTATCGAACGAATTCTAGGAAATGCTTATTCTCCAGCGACGATCAGCCGTATTACCGATGTCGTGAAAGAAGACATCGAGAAATGGCACCATCGTCCACTATCCAAACGTTATTCTGTCTTATATTTGGACGGCTTGTACGTGAAACTTCGCCGCGATACGGTAGAGAAAGAAGTCATTTATGTGGTGTTAGGAGTGAATGAAGAAGGGTATCGAGAAATTCTGGATTTCTTCGTGGGAGGACAAGAAAGCGCCTATGGATGGCAGGAAATTCTTCAACACCTCTACCAAAGAGGCGTCAAGGAAGTGCTTCTTGGCGTCTTCGATGGCCTTCCGGGGCTGGAGGAAGCCTTTAAGGCGGTGTATCCGAAAGCCGATGTGCAGCGCTGTGTCGTGCACAAAGTCCGCAACACCCTCAGCCGTGTTCGGAAAAAAGACCAATTCGAAGTGGCCGAGGATCTCAAGCTGATTTATCGCGCGCCGAATAAGGAGATGGCGTTACAAATGTTTCAACAGTTTGAGTCGAAATGGTCCAGCAAATATCCAAGAGAAGTTCAATCTTGGGCCAATGAGTTGGATGTCCTCCTTACATTTATGGATTATCCAAGCAGTATTCGAAGTGTGATTTACACGACGAATGTCATCGAACGAACGATCAAAGAGATTCGGAAACGTCTAAAGCCGATGAACAGTTTGAGCAGTTTAGAAGCCGCGGAAAAAGTCGTGTATTTGACCATCCAAGATTTTAATGAGAAATGGGCAGGGCGAAAGTTAAGAGGATTTGCCGAAGCGCAGGAAGCCCTTCAACGAATGTTTGAAGAACGTTATTGTTAACCAAATATTGTAAATAAACAAAATAAGGGGATTCTCCCTTTCCACACAAGAGACTGAATATTCAGTCTCCTGTGTGGAGAAAATCAGTCCCCTATCAATTCAAATCCATTTCAGAGAAACCCTACCCCATTTACATTACACAAAATTCTTGACGGTACCTTCATGAGGAGACGGTATGATAAACATAAAAAAACTTTTTTGTAACTAGCCATGGTAGCTATTTTTTATTAGTCATGTTGATAAAATGGAAAGAGTGTATAGCGAGGAGCGTTTTTCAGTTTTATACTAGCAATCGCTGCAGGATACGTATTGCATGTTTGGCAAAGGAAAAAATATAAAAAGTTATAAAAAAGTTCACCAAATAATGGCTCTATTGTTTGGTTAGATTTAGTTATTCATTTATTGATGTAAGGCAGGGGTGTGTATGTATCGCATTTTAATCATTGAGGATGAAGAAGGATTAGTGGAGTTTTTGGAACTTGAACTGCAATATGAAGGGTACGAAGTGGATGTAGCATACGATGGGAGACAAGGACTTGAGCTTGCGACGAAGCAAGACTATCATGTCATTTTGCTTGATTTGATGTTACCTGGCCTCAATGGAATCGAAGTTTGCCGGCGTTTAAGAATGGTCAAAGATACGCCGATTATTATGCTAACAGCAAGAGACAGCGTCATGGATCGGGTAATGGGATTAGATAGTGGAGCGGATGATTACGTTGTCAAACCGTTTGCGATCGAAGAGTTATTGGCGCGGATTCGTGTCATTCTTCGTAGAGAAGAAAAAAAGAAGCAAGACCGCTCGTTCTTACGTTTAAAGATCTTGAATTAGACTTAGAATCTAGAATGTTAAAACGTGGAGAGCATTTCATTGAACTTACGAATAAAGAATTCGAGCTTCTTTCTGTTTTTATGAAAAACATTAATCGTGTTTTAACTCGTGAGGTTTTATTAGATCAAGTATGGGGATACGATTCTGTTGTAGAGACAAACGTAGTGGACGTGTATGTTCGGCATTTACGGAATAAATTAAATGCGGAAGATAAAGAGCAATATATCCAGACCGTCCGAGGAGCCGGGTATGTGATGAGAGAATGAAGTGGTCATCGCTGACCAGAAAATTGCCGATCAAATGGAAGTTAACCATTTGGTCTTCCGCCCTGTTATGTATTTTGTTTGTGTCCTATAATATTTTGCAGTATGTTGTGATGGAGAAATGGAGCATCAATTATGAAAAACAAAATAGTAAGCATCAATTAATTGAACTGGAAGCATTTTTTAAAGAAAAATCAATACGTACTCCCTCCGAATTAAAAAGTTATGCCCAATATTTCGCGACAATTAATGAAAAAAACCAATTGATTCGAATTTTAGACGATAAAGGGAAACCAGTTTTAATAGTATCTCATTCGGTTCCTAGCAGTTGGGTAAAACCGAAGCGAGTGGTATCCTTACAATATGAAATAACGTATCATCAACAAGAACGGTTGTTGATTCTTCGCTCTCCGATGACAACGTTTGCGGGAACTATTGAAATTGTTCGTAACATGGAAATGTTTGATGATTTTCAGGAAGCGTTTTTTTTCGTCATGGTAGCAACCGGGATTGGAGCTATTATTTTAAGTTTTTTAGGTGGAGCGATTATTGCGAAACAACTTCTTGTCAATGTTCAAGCCATGACAAATACGGTGAAGAGAATTAAGAAAAATGGACTGAATGAACGAGTACCTGTAAACGATACGAACGATGAACTAGCACAGCTAGGGAAACTTTTTAATGACTTAATGGACGACCTAGAACAGTCGTTTTTGCAGCAAAAGCAATTTGTCGAAGATGCCTCTCATGAATTAAGAACGCCGCTAACGATTATTAAAGGACATTTAACAATGTTAAACCGATGGGGCAAAAATGACCCGAATGTTTTAAACAAGTCCCTACAGTCCAGTCTAAAGGAAGTGGAAAGATTAAATCAATTAGTACACGAACTGTTAGAATTATCACGTGCCGAGTCCGAATCGCCCGATACGACAGAATGGGAGACTGTTGATGTTAGCATGGTCATTGATCAAGTCATTCGAAATTTTGAAAACGTTTATACAGATTATAAGTTTCGTAAAATACGTAGCGAATCATTATATATAAATATGGTCGCTAGGCATTTAGAACAAGTTTTGGTTATTTTATTAGATAATGCCGTGAAATACGGTCAAGAAAACCAGAAGGAGGTTCATGTTTCAACGTATCGAATGCAAAACGTTGCAAAGATCGAAGTAAAAGATTTTGGAATAGGAATTCCTCAAGAAGAAATCCCTTATGTATTTCACCGATTTTATCGAGTGGACAAAGCTAGAAGCAGAAAACAGGGTGGAAATGGTCTAGGGCTTGCGATTGCGAAACGTTTAGTAGAAAAATACGGTGGCACTATTTCGATTGAAAGCAAAGAAGGTCAAGGAACAACCGTTATATTAACGTTTCCGGTTGTTAGATAGCCATTTTTTAGGGTGTTCTTTCATAACGAAAGAGCACCCGTTTTTTGTGGAACAAAGATTTTTAGGTGGCAGTTTAAAGTTGGTAGCTGACTCAGTATTGACAAAATGTAAGTGTGTTAATAAAATAGATTACGCTGTCTGGAAACGAAAAGCTACTTTAGTTTAGATGAACTAAAAAATTATTGCTAGAAAATTATTGACGAATAACAAAAAATAAGTATAATAAATAGATGTCACAACGATATGTTGTAATGTTGATTAAAAGTAAATGATTATTGACAATCTTGAATTTTTGACTATAATATGAATGTTAGACGGAGTAATTTTTTATCTTTATGTTCCTTGAAAACTGAACAAAACGAAGCGTCCACATAGAAAAGCTGAAGCGCCGCGATCAGCTCTCGAAGCCAAATGTTCTTCACCCGCAGAAATGCTTGCACTTCGAGGGGGAAGGTTATTTGGCAGAAGAGAGCTAGGCGCTGAAGCTAGACAGTATGAAACCGAAGGCGCAGGGCACCTTACGGTGCAGGCGCTGAAGCTTATGAAAATAAGCCAATCAACTTTCTATGGAGAGTTTGATCCTGGCTCAGGACGAACGCTGGCGGCGTGCCTAATACATGCAAGTCGAGCGGACCGAATAGGAGCTTGCTCTTGTTCGGTTAGCGGCGGACGGGTGAGTAACACGTGGGCAACCTACCCGTAAGACCGGGATAACTCCGGGAAACCGGAGCTAATACCGGATAACACCGAAGACCGCATGGTCTTCGGTTGAAAGGCGGCTTTGGCTGTCACTTACGGATGGGCCCGCGGCGCATTAGCTAGTTGGTGAGGTAACGGCTCACCAAGGCGACGATGCGTAGCCGGCCTGAGAGGGTGACCGGCCACACTGGGACTGAGACACGGCCCAGACTCCTACGGGAGGCAGCAGTAGGGAATCTTCCGCAATGGACGAAAGTCTGACGGAGCGACGCCGCGTGAGCGAAGAAGGTCTTCGGATCGTAAAGCTCTGTTGTTAGGGAAGAAGAAGTACCGTTCGAATAGGGCGGTACGGTGACGGTACCTAACGAGAAAGCCCCGGCTAACTACGTGCCAGCAGCCGCGGTAATACGTAGGGGGCGAGCGTTGTCCGGAATTATTGGGCGTAAAGCGCGCGCAGGCGGTCCCTTAAGTCTGATGTGAAAGCCCACGGCTCAACCGTGGAGGGTCATTGGAAACTGGGGGACTTGAGTGCAGAAGAGGAGAGCGGAATTCCACGTGTAGCGGTGAAATGCGTAGAGATGTGGAGGAACACCAGTGGCGAAGGCGGCTCTCTGGTCTGTAACTGACGCTGAGGCGCGAAAGCGTGGGGAGCAAACAGGATTAGATACCCTGGTAGTCCACGCCGTAAACGATGAGTGCTAAGTGTTAGAGGGGTCAAACCCTTTAGTGCTGCAGCTAACGCGTTAAGCACTCCGCCTGGGGAGTACGGCCGCAAGGCTGAAACTCAAAGGAATTGACGGGGGCCCGCACAAGCGGTGGAGCATGTGGTTTAATTCGAAGCAACGCGAAGAACCTTACCAGGTCTTGACATCCCCTGACAACCCTAGAGATAGGGCGTTCCCCCCTTCGGGGGGACAGGGTGACAGGTGGTGCATGGTTGTCGTCAGCTCGTGTCGTGAGATGTTGGGTTAAGTCCCGCAACGAGCGCAACCCTCGACCTTAGTTGCCAGCATTCAGTTGGGCACTCTAAGGTGACTGCCGGTGACAAACCGGAGGAAGGTGGGGATGACGTCAAATCATCATGCCCCTTATGACCTGGGCTACACACGTGCTACAATGGGCGGTACAAAGGGCTGCGAACCCGCGAGGGGGAGCCAATCCCAAAAAGCCGCTCTCAGTTCGGATTGCAGGCTGCAACTCGCCTGCATGAAGCCGGAATCGCTAGTAATCGCGGATCAGCATGCCGCGGTGAATACGTTCCCGGGCCTTGTACACACCGCCCGTCACACCACGAGAGCTTGCAACACCCGAAGTCGGTGAGGTAACCCTTTTGGGAGCCAGCCGCCGAAGGTGGGGCAAGTGATTGGGGTGAAGTCGTAACAAGGTAGCCGTACCGGAAGGTGCGGCTGGATCACCTCCTTTCTAAGGATGATATGTGTGTGAAATAAGAGGGACGCTTACGTTTTGTTCGGTTTTGAGGGAACATATTTATGTTCTCTTCAATTAATCCGTTTTACGTCTGCGTCTTCTAGTGAATTCAGAGAAGCTGGATTCCTCGACGCAAAGCTGCAAAGAAGCGAATGCAATGAAGCAGCTTCGTTCCTTGAAAACTAGATAACCGAAAAGAAAAGCGGAGGCGCCGCGGTTAGGCGCCGAAGCTAGACAAAGGAAGAAGCCGAGAAGCGCTGTTGGTTAAGTTAGAAAGGGCGCACGGTGGATGCCTTGGCACTAGGAGCCGATGAAGGACGGGGCAAACGCCGAAACGCTTCGGGGAGCTGTAAGCAAGCGTTGATCCGGAGATGTCCGAATGGGGGAACCCACTGTCCGTAATGGGACAGTATCCATACCTGAATCCATAGGGTATGGAGGGCACACCCGGGGAACTGAAACATCTTAGTACCCGGAGGAGAAGAAAGCAATAGCGATTCCCTGAGTAGCGGCGAGCGAAACGGGAACAGCCCAAACCAAGAGGCTTGCCTCTTGGGGTTGTAGGACCACTCATATGGGAGTGACAAAGGAACGGGGTAGACGAAGCGGTCTGGAAAGGCCCGCCAGAGAAGGTGACAGCCCTGTAGTCGAAACTTCGTTCCCTCCCGAGTGGCTCCTGAGTACGGCGGGACACGGGGAATCCCGTCGGAAGCAGGGAGGACCATCTCCCAAGGCTAAATACTCCCTAGTGACCGATAGTGAACCAGTACCGTGAGGGAAAGGTGAAAAGCACCCCGGAAGGGGAGTGAAAGAGAACCTGAAACCGTGTGCCTACAAGTAGTCAGAGCCCGTTGATGGGTGATGGCGTGCCTTTTGTAGAATGAACCGGCGAGTTACGATGACGTGCGAGGTTAAGTCGAAGAGACGGAGCCGCAGCGAAAGCGAGTCTGAATAGGGCGTTCAGTACGTCGTCGTAGACCCGAAACCAGGTGATCTACCCATGTCTAGGGTGAAGGTAGGGTAACACCTACTGGAGGCCCGAACCCACGCACGTTGAAAAGTGCGGGGATGAGGTGTGGGTAGGGGTGAAATGCCAATCGAACTTGGAGATAGCTGGTTCTCCCCGAAATAGCTTTAGGGCTAGCCTCAAGGGAAGAGTCTTGGAGGTAGAGCACTGATTGAGCTAGGGGCCCTCATCGGGTTACCGAACTCAGTCAAACTCCGAATGCCAATGACTTATCCTTGGGAGTCAGACTACGAGTGATAAGATCCGTGGTCGAGAGGGAAACAGCCCAGATCACCAGCTAAGGTCCCTAAGTGCACGTTAAGTGGAAAAGGATGTGGAGTTGCCCAGACAACCAGGATGTTGGCTTAGAAGCAGCCATCATTTAAAGAGTGCGTAATAGCTCACTGGTCGAGTGACTCTGCGCCGAAAATGTACCGGGGCTAAACGTGCCACCGAAGCTGTGGGATGACCGTTGGTCATCGGTAGGGGAGCGTTCTAAGGGCGTCGAAGCGAGACCGAAAGGACTCGTGGAGCGCTTAGAAGTGAGAATGCCGGTATGAGTAGCGAAAACAGAGGTGAGAATCCTCTGCACCGAAAGCCTAAGGGTTCCTGAGGAAGGTTCGTCCGCTCAGGGTTAGTCGGGACCTAAGCCGAGGCCGAAAGGCGTAGGTGATGGGCAACAGGTAGAGATTCCTGTACCACCTCCTCACCGTTTGAGCGATGGGGGGACGCAGGAAGGTAGGGCGAGCAGGCTGCTGGAATAGCCTGTCCAAGCGGTTAGGCTGCCAGATAGGCAAATCCGTCTGGCGCAAAGGCGGAGCCGTGATGGCGAAGGGACCATCGGTCCCGAAGTCCCCGATCCTACACTGCCAAGAAAAGCCTCTAGCGAGGTGAGAGGTGCCCGTACCGCAAACCGACACAGGTAGGCGAGGAGAGAATCCTAAGGTGCGCGGGAGAACTCTCGTTAAGGAACTCGGCAAAATGACCCCGTAACTTCGGGAGAAGGGGTGCTCTCTTGGGTGAATAGCCCGAGGGAGCCGCAGTGAAAAGGCCCAAGCGACTGTTTATCAAAAACACAGGTCTCTGCGAAGCCGAAAGGCGAAGTATAGGGGCTGACACCTGCCCGGTGCTGGAAGGTTAAGGGGAGCGCTTAGCGCAAGCGAAGGTGCGAACCGAAGCCCCAGTAAACGGCGGCCGTAACTATAACGGTCCTAAGGTAGCGAAATTCCTTGTCGGGTAAGTTCCGACCCGCACGAAAGGTGTAACGACTTGGGCACTGTCTCAACGAGAGACCCGGTGAAATTATACTACCTGTGAAGATGCAGGTTACCCGCGACAGGACGGAAAGACCCCGTGGAGCTTTACTGCAGCCTGATATGGAATTTTGGTATCGCTTGTACAGGATAGGTGGGAGCCTGGGAAGCCGGAGCGCCAGCTTCGGTGGAGGCGCCGGTGGGATACCACCCTGGCGGTATTGAAATTCTAACCCGCACCCCTGATCGGGGTGGGAGACAGTGTCAGGTGGGCAGTTTGACTGGGGCGGTCGCCTCCCA
This sequence comes from Saccharococcus thermophilus, assembly GCF_011761475.1. Classification (NCBI taxonomy): domain Bacteria; kingdom Bacillati; phylum Bacillota; class Bacilli; order Caryophanales; family Anoxybacillaceae; genus Saccharococcus; species Saccharococcus thermophilus. The sequence goes on along the minus strand of NZ_JAASRS010000001.1, from coordinate 1,543,906 downwards.
AAAGGTAACGGAGGCGCCCAAAGGTTCCCTCAGAATGGTTGGAAATCATTCGTAGAGTGCAAAGGCACAAGGGAGCTTGACTGCGAGACGGACAGGTCGAGCAGGGACGAAAGTCGGGCTTAGTGATCCGGTGGTTCCGTATGGAAGGGCCATCGCTCAACGGATAAAAGCTACCCCGGGGATAACAGGCTGATCTCCCCCAAGAGTCCACATCGACGGGGAGGTTTGGCACCTCGATGTCGGCTCATCGCATCCTGGGGCTGTAGTCGGTCCCAAGGGTTGGGCTGTTCGCCCATTAAAGCGGTACGCGAGCTGGGTTCAGAACGTCGTGAGACAGTTCGGTCCCTATCCGTCGCGGGCGCAGGAAATCTGAGAGGAGCTGTCCTTAGTACGAGAGGACCGGGATGGACGCACCGCTGGTGTACCAGTTGTCCCGCCAGGGGCACCGCTGGGTAGCTATGTGCGGAAGGGATAAGCGCTGAAAGCATCTAAGCGTGAAGCCCCCCTCAAGATGAGATTTCCCATCGCGTTAAGCGAGTAAGATCCCTCGAAGATGACGAGGTCGATAGGTCCGAGGTGGAAGCGTGGCGACACGTGCAGCTGACGGATACTAATCGATCGAGGACTTAACCAATTCGAAAAGCGGAGGCGACTGCTTAGCCCCGATGGGCGCTGGAAGACCTGCGAGGAGGCTGTCGCCGCCACAGCAGGTCTGAAGCGACCCAAGGGGCTAGGAGCCGGAGCTAGACACCACGAAAAGCGGAGGACGCCCGCCTATCGGCGACACGCGCTGGAGGGCCCGTGAGGAGGCTGTTGCCGCCGCAACGGGACCGAAGCGTCGCGAGCCGATGGCGTCCGGAGCTAGACAGCGAAGGCGCCCGGCTTCTTCCAAACAAACGGTTATCTAGTTTTGAAGGAATGAACCAAATATCACTTATGTTATCATGCGGAAGTAGTTCAGTGGTAGAACACCACCTTGCCAAGGTGGGGGTCGCGGGTTCGAGTCCCGTCTTCCGCTTCATCATATTTTGCGCTCGTAGCTCAATTGGATAGAGCATCTGACTACGGATCAGAAGGTTAGGGGTTCGAATCCTCTCGAGCGCGTTTTTGATATTTATACATAATCAATCAATATTCAAAATTTCAAATACATAGTTTAGTTTTGGCAATAGTCGCATTTCTTCTCTTTCATTACCCGATCATTTTGCGGCGGCATAGCCAAGTGGTAAGGCAGAGGTCTGCAAAACCTTCATCCCCGGTTCGAATCCGGGTGCCGCCTTCAAGTTTCAACCGTGCGGGTGTAGTTTAGTGGCAAAACCTCAGCTTCCCAAGCTGATGTCGTGGGTTCGATTCCCATCACCCGCTTTCTTGTTTCTCATTATTATATGTCCCAGTAGCTCAGCTGGATAGAGCAGCGGCCTTCTAAGCCGTCGGTCGGGAGTTCGAATCTCTCCTGGGACGCTACACTGGAAAGTGCTTTCTTTCACTTTTTTTCAACCTCTTATATCGTTTAGTGAAACGGTCAGTATACGGATCATGTAGGAAATAACACCGTATATTGACTTAATCACTAACGATATAGGAGGTTTTTTTGTTATGACCAAAAGAAAAGGGATTGTATTTATTTGAAATAATAGAGAAAATTCACGTTGTGTCCTCAAATCCATACATAGCAAAGGCTTTAAAGCAAGTTAAAAATTTTTAATGGACTTGTAGTTTGAATTTTATTAGATTTTTCGATGAATTTTATTACAGCATATTAAAGTAGGGTTTAGGTATTTTAACAATCATCAATGAATAAACGAGAAAGGAGATGAGTTCATTGGAAAAAAATCCATCTATTTCTAATTCTAATGAAGCCGCGGCAGCCCCAACACGAGGTCGGCAGATGTTGAACAAGGTTCCAGAAGTCACGATTTTTTTCTGGATCATCAAGATCATGGCAACCACGGTGGGCGAGACGGCCGCAGACTTACTGAACGAAAAGCTGAACTTAGGCTTGACTAACACGACCTTTGTCATGAGTGTCCTTTTGCTCATCACAATGTTCTACCAGTTCAAGTCGGGAAAGTACGTGCCAGGGATCTACTGGCTTGCGGTCACGCTGATTAGTGTTGTCGGCACACTGGCTTCCGACAACCTAACGGACCATTTCGGGGTTCCTTTGGAGATTACTACTACCATTTTCACCATTTTGCTGTTAGCGACTTTTGCGGCATGGTATTCGAGTGAGAAGACATTGTCCATTCACTCCATCTACACGACCAAGCGGGAAGCGTTCTACTGGTTGGCCATCCTGTTCACCTTCGCCTTGGGGACAGCAGCCGGTGACCTTATAGCAGAGCGCCTCAACATGGGTTACTTGACGTCAGCTCTTATTTTCGCCGCATTGATTGCGGTGGTTGCGATCGCTTACTACCGCTTCAACGTGAATGCAGTGTTGGCCTTCTGGATTGCTTACGTCATGACCCGTCCATTTGGCGCCTCTATTGGCGACTTCCTATCACAGCCTCGTAAAGCCGGTGGCCTTGGTCTCGGTACGGTAGGAACCAGCGCGCTCTTCCTTGTAACGATCTTGAGCTTGGTCATCTACCTGACCAAGACGAAAATAGACGCCCCGAGCTCAGTTGAGGAGTAGAGCAAGGGCCGGCGGTTTCAAGCGGGCCGCCGTGGGTTCAGCGGATGCCCGTAAGATCGTTGAGCGAGTGCACTATCTGTTTAAAAAAGCACATTATAGGATGGTGTGCATTTTAAAAATATACTGAACTCCTTTGGACTGTTCGGTTATTCATAAAGCATTTTTTATTTATGGCCTGTCTTCTAGCAATTTCTGAATAGACAGGTCTTCGCTTTCTCTACGGACTTTAGGCATTGCTAGCATCCTTTCTTACCTCCACTGTTTTTGTCTTCACAGCCTTAACAGTAGAGGGATTTTTAGGAGCTGGCAAGCCTTTTTTTATGCAATCAAGCTTTGCGCGTTTCCGCTGCAGAACTCAGTACAAGTAAGAACCAACAGACACTGCTTTTTCGCAGAGAATAACTAGCCCTTCGTAAAAATGGTAATTTTATTTTTACATCAACTAAATGGTTAATTTACTAATCTATTAAAATATTTTAACAATTATTCTGTTAAATAAAGATAGGATGTTTATTCTATCACAAGGAGGATAATTTATGAAAAAGAATGGAATTGCTGTTGCTTTAGCTCTTGGGATTATGGTGCCGGCACTGCATCCAACTCAAGCCGCGACAAAACAAAAAGAAGTAAAGATCGAATCGATCTCATTTAGCGGTTCGAGAGTGCCAACTACCGTTGAAGAAATGAGCAAACCGTTTACAACAGCTTCCGTTGTTGTAAAGTATACGGATGGAAAAACAAAAAAATTCCCGCTTACATATAAGCAGCTCTTTAAGACAACGGATAAGTTTAAAATGTCTAATGGCGAAACATTTTCTGCCGGCACGCCGACCGATTATTATGGTGACCCGATTACGGATCGATCAGTGGACGGGAAACCTGTGCATTACGTATCTGATGCGCCTGATGCGAACAGCTTGCTTCGTCCAATGAAAGATGGTTCGTTGTATCTTATTTCCCATTATGAATATATTTCGCTAGACAACGCAGGAAATCCGGCATGGCGCCGTGTGCCAGCTTCCATGACGTTAACGAAACTCCAGCAAAACATGAAAACAGGAGAGTTAAAGGTCTCCACTATGGACAAAATCGACTTTTCAGCGGTAAACGGTTTATGGGTGCCGTGCAACGGCTCGTTAACGCCTTGGAATACGCATTTAGGTTCAGAGGAATATGAGCCTGATGCCCGTTCATTTGAATTCGACACGCCAGATAAGCCCATCCAATCAACAGCTCATTTAAAAGATTTTGCAAAGCTATATTTTGATGATGAGAAAAAAGCAAACCCTTATTATTACGGCTTTATTCCTGAAGTAACGGTCAGTGCCGATGGAATGACGCGCGTTGTGAAACATTACAGCACCGGACGCCGTTCCAATGAATTGATGGTTGTAATGCCGGATGAGCGTACCGCTTACTTTGGAGACGACAGTGAATATACAACGCTGTTTATGTACGCGGCGGATAAACCGCGTGATTTGTCAGCCGGCACTTTATATGCGGCGAAATTTACGCAAACAAGCGCAGAAAATGGCGGGTCCGGCAATTTGGAGTGGATTAAACTTGGACATGCGACAGATAAAGAAATTAAACGGATCATTGATAAAGGCATTAAATTTAGCGATATTTTTGAAGTATCCGATGTGCCGAAAGAAGGTTTTATTCCTGTTAAGCAATACTCAGGCCAAAACGCCAACTATGGTAAAATAGAATACTTGAAACTGAAGCCGGGAATGGAAAAAGCCGCGGCATTCTTGGAATCGCGCCGTTACGCAGCAATGTTAGGAGCAACAAGCGAGTTTAATAAAATGGAAGGACTGGCGTTAAACGCGAAAGACAAAAAAGTATATGTAGCGATTTCTGATATTAGCAAAGGGATGGAGAAAAACGACCAAGACCCGACGGACGACATTCAATTACCGAAAGTGAAAGCTGGTGCAGTTTATGAGCTAAGCTTAAAACCAGGACAAAAGACCACAGCTGGTGAGCCGATTAACAGCGGATATGTAGCCGTTTCGATGAAGGCGCTTCTTGTCGGTGAAGATTTAGCGCAGCCGGACGCTTACGGCAATAAAGCAAACGTGAATAAAATTGCCGGGCCGGACAATTTAAGCTTCTCTGAGGATTATCGCACATTGTTTATCGGGGAAGACAGCAGCCAACATATTAACAATTTTGTATGGGCGTATAACGTCGATACGAAAAAGTTATCGCGCATTTTATCCATTCCGGCTGGTGCAGAAGCAACGGGACTTCAAGCGGCCGATAACCGAAATGGATTTAGCTACGTGATGAGCAATTTCCAACATCCAGGGGACGAATTAGACAATTTTGCGCCGACAGCGGTAAAAATCGATGATGTGAAAAAAGCTATCGACGCAACATATGGAATTGATCAGGCTGGTGCTGTTGGTTATATCCAAGGACTGCCGAACATCGAAAAACTGAAGGAAGAATTAAAGAAACAGCAAAAAGCTCCACAGAGCAAAAAGAAAAAATGAAAGATAACCAGAAGGTCTGCCTGATAAATGATGGGCAGACTTTTTTCATTTTTAATCATCATCCTTGTCATCGCAAGAAACGGGCAAAGCGAATGGTGATCCCCATATTTGGATAGTCCGGATGATTTTTGATAAAACTTGCATCCCAATTTTTAATATGACCATTCTCGATAAGAATGAATCAGGTTGATTGGTGATTAGGTTCGAATAAAGTTCTTGGCAAATCATTGACTTCATATGCCACACGTATTCCGGACTCGATTGCACCTTGGATCCAGCCGTGGGTAGTTGAGGTATGTTCGCCAGCAAAATGAACTCTTCCTTCGGGAGAGGAAATATAGGGAGATAGTTCTGTTGCCTGTTCAGGTTTAAATATCGTGAAAGCCCCAGCAGAATACGGATATCGAATCCAACTGTGGCTCACTCCTGTTTCAAACTCGCGATATACCTGTTTGCCATGGATAGTGGCCAAGTTTTTTAAAACATATTCCAAGCGATTTTGATCGCTTAAACTGTCCCAAGGTATAGCATCATCCTCCCATGTATAACTAGCCAAGATAACGCCCGGTCCTGGTGTACCAAGGTCATGGCTCGGGTACTGAGCATACGTAATAGGGAGATCCGAAGCGGTTTTCCCGCCATACATGCCTTCCTTTTCCCAGAACTTGCTTTTAAACTGGATGCCGGTCTTCGTAGAGCCCGCATAGTGGAGTTCCCGAATCGCCTTCCATTTGTTATGGGAAAAAGAGTCATATGGTTCAATATCCACAAATTGTAATACTGAAAAAGGAATGGTTACATCGTGCCCCGCTTGCTTAAGCAAAGAGGCCGCGACAAGTCCTGCCATACCCGCGCCAACAATGATGATCTTCTTTGGAATTTTGGTTTTTGAAAGTCCATTTCTGATGATTGAAATCATGTGATCAGGCGATAACTTAGGAAATACGTAATCTGACATGCTTTTCCTCCTTAGCAATGCTCATCAGGCCGTAAGCTGACAAAAAGATGCCTTATTGCCATCTTATTCGGCCAAAAAGTACAGTTATGCAAAAAAGGAGCAGCATACGTGCTGCTCCTTTGGGTTCTCGCGCAAAAAATCTATTGGACATATTGATACTCTAAAAAAGGTGTGTAATGGTATGAAAACGAAAAATTCATTTAGTGGAAGTATTATCAACCTGATATGATATGATTTTATTAACGATAAGAGAAGTTGGATGAAATTTTTGGTATTTTTTCGGGAAAAGCTGGTCATCGTACTCCTTTATGTATCACTTCACAATCATTTGGTTATAGTAAATTTATTATCATAAAGGATGAGGGAAGCATGATATCTAAAAAGTCGAAACAACCAAAGAAATCAAAGCGCTTAGCGAGTTTTTCGCTTGCTGTTATGGGTGCTGGTTTTGTCGCAACCATTCCTTTCCAAGGATCGCTTCTAGGAAACTTGCTACAAGGAGGCTTTGAAGCGGGGCTTGTAGGTGGATTAGCTGACTGGTTCGCCGTTACTGCCTTATTCCGACATCCATTGGGGTTGCCCATTCCCCATACGGCTCTTTTGCCTAAAAATCGGAAAAGAATAACCAAAGCGCTCGTCTCTACACTTGAAAATGACTGGCTTTCCAAAGAAAGTATTAGAAATAAAATCAAACAAATCAATTTTACAGAGAAAATGTTGCCTGTCCTTGAGAGAGAGCTTCATTCAGATTCAGTGAAAAAGGGCGTTGTGTCACTCGCCGTACAAATGATCCGTCAGATTAATGTTGAGGAAATTGCCCCTTTTGTGGAAAAAGAAATAAAATCTTCTTTTCGTTCCATTGAAATGAGCACTGTCCTTCAGTCTGCCATCAATCAAGTGCTCATTCGTGAATATGAAGAGAAGGCGTTAGATTATCTTCTTGACAAAGCAGAAGAATGGATACGGGAAAGGAACACAAAGAATCAACTTGGCAATCTAGCAATACGGGTACTTGACCATATAGAGTTCGACGGTTTTCTGCGGATTGCGCTAAAGTCTTTTCAGAATCTATTGAATGAAGAAAAACTCGGCAGCATACTGCAAATCCTTCTTCTTCGTGTTGTAAGCAGTTTGCGCCAGAAAGATGATATGAACAGGAAGGCTTTGCTTTTACGTATTCGTAAGGAATTGCGAAACATAAAAGACAATAAGAAGCTGTTGGAAGAAATCGAAAATTGGAAGGATCGTCTTATTGATGGCTGGGAGCTTGCTGAAAACATAACCGAAATCTTGCAGAAGACTCAGCAGAAAGCGTTGGTCTTTGTTCAAGACAGCCAGTTTATGGATGAGTATCTTCTTCCTTTTTTAACACGCTTACTGAACGATCTAAAGGAAGATCCGGCAAAAGTCCATATCATTGAAAACTGGATACACAAGCAAATCGCCAATCTTGTTGAAGAGAATCATTCCAAAATAGGCCAGCTTGTACAGGAAAATCTAGATAAGCTAGATGATGAAACGCTTATTCATATGATGGAAAATAAAATTGGAACAGACTTGCAGTGGATTCGGGTGAATGGAGCGATTTGTGGTTTTATTATCGGGATTTTTTTAGCGGGAATCAAAGCGCTGATTTAATGGTTCTAATGCAAAAAATTCAACATATAAAAACGAAATAAAATGTGGTAAATCGAAAAAATTCGTGGTTAACGCATCGGTCACAAATCGAAGCTGCACTTTTCTCAGGAGGATGGTGCAGCTTTTTTTACATTTCCATCCAATTAATAACATAATTTAGCTGAAATTTTACACGATGATAAAAATCTGTATTATAAATGAAAACAGTTTGAAACTTTATTGCAAAAATATGTTTGCTAGAATATTAAAGATGGAAACAAGAAAGTTTTAATAACTATATAGTACGGTATGTAAAATATATACTGATTAAATATATAGGTCGGGTGATAAACATGACGGTAGAGAATCAACTGATCAAAAAAACATTTTATGAAACATTGATGGAAGCGGATGAAAATAATCCTGTCCGTGTGCTCGGAGAAGCTTTTCTTGCCGGGCATAAAGATGGGACAGCTGACATTTCCACCATCCGTTTTGCCCAAGGAGAAGTATATTTTCATAACAAAGATTATGAAGCAGCTATTTTCAAATGGGAAAACGTTCATAATGACTTAGAACCATGGGCGAAGAAAAATATAGCGGATTGTTATTATGAAATCGGGCAATTATCAACAGCTGAAGAGATTTATAAATCCATTAATACGGAAAGCAGTGTCTTGCAATCAGAAGTTGCGCTGCAATTATTTTCGCTTTACATAGACCAAGGCGAGCTTGAAAAAGCGGATCAAGTGATTAAAAAAGCGGTATCCTTTAATCCAGAGTATCCGAATGTTACTGATATTGCTCGCGCCTTTTACGAAAAACACAAGGATTGGAAGAGTGCAATTGAACTGGCCGTAAATGAAGCAATCCGGACAGAGTCTCCTCAATGGTTTGATATTTTAAAAACATATGCAGAACAAGGATTAACCAAAACCTTTGAACCGCATTACTTTTCAAAATGCTTAGTCACGTTATACGGAGTGGATCAGAAAAGATTTGAACAGATGGTTCAGGCATTATGGAATAGTTACAAAAACGAGCATTCCTATTTTTCATGGCTAAGGGAATTTAACCACCTTTTCTTCAATCTGGATGCAAGACGGGAGCAGTCTTGGAAAGAGCTGTCAGCGCTTTATCTGGAAACTTATTTTGAATTGATCGATGGAAAGTATTTAATGAAAGAACTGGATGGGATTATTCCGAACATCTTAACGAACTGGCTCAAAATAGCCGATTATTCTCATGCTTTATTTGCTTCTGCAGCGGTATTGGCATGGAGCGAGAAATTTCCGTCCAGCATTAGTCCAGAGGTTGTCAATGATGCCGAACATCTTATTTTCCATTCCCGCAATGAGACAGACGGTTTGGAATACAGCCTTACATTATTCGATTCCATCGTAAAATGGGCGGAAGCGCAGCATGTTGATCCAGGTCACCGCTTCAGATGGATCATTCGGGAACTGGTTGATTTTCAAACACATCATTTATTGGTAGTTGGAACTTCCGGAAATGGGAAGTCTGCTTTTATCAATTCGGTTCTCGGAGAAAATATCCTAACTGGTCCGACATCTTCCGTCATTGCATTTAAGGGGGATGATGAAACGGAGATTAGAAAAATATCCGATGGAGAATTAACGACATTTTCAAGTTTCCATGAATTCCAGGAGGCAGTAGATAGACGGCTGAATAAGGCTTTTGACAATACGATTATTGAGTTATCTCTTCCATCGCCAATTTTGCAGGAAAACAGGCTAGTTCTTGTTGATACGCCGGGATTTAGCGACTGTAGCCCTATTGAAGGTGAGGCGTTGAAATATCTGCATTTTGCCGACAGTTTATTATTTGTTCTGGATGCGAACGATCCTTTTACCGAAAAAGAACAAGAGATCCTAATGCAGATTCGCAAATATGCGCCTAATCTTTCAATTCATTTTCTGCTCAATAAAATCGATGAAATTTATGATGAACAAGAAGCCGCCGCGATTGTTGAAGACACTCGTTCGAGGGTTCGGACATATGTTCCAGAGGCTCGGGTGTTTGCCTATTCATCACGGTTAAGAAGCAGAAAACAACAAAATGACCTAGCAGAGTTCTTGAAAAACTTGAGCCGGCAAATTGCGGAGGACGATCGAATTGAAAAAATATTAATCTCTATTCGTCAATTAATCAGTCATTTATTGGATAAACGGGCAGAAATGGAAAACAGCTTAACTGATTCGATTAAATGGAATGAAGAAATGGTCACAAAGCTAAACGGCGCAATCCATCAATTAACGGATTTGAAAGAAGAAAAAGCGCGAATTATCACAAGAACGTTCCATAAAGTCCTGGAGGAAGTCAGATCAGACCTATCGGAAAATATTCCGAAAATTTTACGTGAAACTTCTGATATGATTCAAGAAGACAGTGATTTCCGTAAAATTCACCTTGAACTAAATAATGAGATGAACCGGAGAGTACATGCTTATGTAAACGATAAGGTCTTGCCTGAGCTTTATCGTTCTCTTCAGGAATGGATTTTAACGGCAAATGATGAACTGAATCACTGTCAATCTTTCCTGGATGAAATAAGCCATGGGTTTAATGAGATGTATGGGGAAGAGCGGCTTAAGCTGAATTGCGACTTTAAAGTGCTTGACGACTGGCGCCGGGACGCAGACCGGATGACGAGCGGCGTGCAAATAGAGAAGGTGAATATTTTTCTCCGCCGCACACCGTATCAAATTTTATTGAAAGGTGCCGGAAAGCTGTTTGGAGCCTTCCAGCAAAACAATGCGATGCTATATAACAAATACAAGCAGTTTGTTGAAAATCAGGATTATTTAGACGTTACCGAATCCATTGTGAACAAGTTGCTTTTGCAATTCGAATTGTTTGAGAAATCACTGGAACGGGATATTTCGCTCTTTTTCCGAGACCCGTTTGCCGTACTGAATCAAACGGTAGAAGAAACGAAAAAAGAAATCAATGAAAAAGAAGAAGAACTGGAGAAAATGAGATCGAATCCGGAAACGTACCGCGATCCGCTAACATTGTTTGAAGTAAAACTCCGACAATACGAATGGATTACCATTTCCGCAAAAAAGGAGTTATTCAAGTATAACGAGATTTAACAAAAAATCGGCCTCATGGGCCGATTTTTTGTTGTGGAAATGTTTCGTTTCGAGGAGGGAGACTTCTCGTGAAAAAGGGTTAAATTAAATATAGACACGTCCTCCCGAGTATGCAGAAGGATGCGGCTAATAGGTTAGGCAAACTGTTTAACTCACATTTCGCACCCTCTCGACGAAAATCGGGAGGATTTTTTCGTTCCGATGTCGAATGAATCCTTGACACACAAGGAACGTAAAGGAGTTTTTCACTTATGAACGTTCAAGTCAAAAAGGTCTATCGCAATTCTTATTTGAATATAATAAGTGCCCTATTCAAGAAACTGGGTCTGCCTCAATTGATTGACCATCTCGTGCCCGTCGATCCGCAGTGCCAAACGCGAGTCAGCGATGCCGTTCAGGCCATCCTCTACAATGTGTTTGACGGCCGGCAAGCCCTTGTTCACTTGGAACATTGGGCTCAGGAGGTCGATTGTGAGAAACTCATCCGTCCCGATCTCCATCCTTCCTGGTTGAACGACGATGCGTTGGCCCGTCATCTCGATCGCCTGTATGAGGCTGGCATTCACAACGTCATCAGCACTTGCTTGATTCATATTTATCGAAAAGAAGGCCTTTCCCTCCGAGCCTTCCACGCCGATACGACGGACAAGACCGTTTACGGCGCGTATGAATCGGCCTCGTTAGAGGCCTTACAAATCACACATGGCTACAACCGCCATCATCGTTGGCAAAAACAGATCGGTTTCGGACTGGTCGGCAACGAGGACGGCATCCCGTTTTACGGCGATGTGCACGATGGCAACCTGCCCGATAAAACATGGAATCCCGAGGTGCTGTCTCGTGTCCATGAACAGCTGAAGCAGGCCAAAATCGAAGACGAATGGATTTACGTGGCCGATTCCGCCGCGATGACGAAAGAGACCCTGGCGCAAACCAAAGCGGCCAACGCCTTTTTGATCACCAGAGGCCCTTCGTCGCTCCGGATCGTGAAAACCGCGCTGGCCGAAGCGGATGCTGAGGACACGACGTGGAGCGATCCCTTTACGTTGGCGGAGAGAAACGGCGCCACGTACCGGGTATGGGAAACGGCCTCGACGTATGAAGGCCACCCCGTTCGGCTGATCGTTGTTGAATCGAGCGCGCTCGACCAGCGAAAAGGAAAGACGCTTGAAAAAGAACGAACCAAAGAAGCGGAGCTTCTTCGCGAGGAACAAGCCCGTTGGGAGCGTCACCCCTTCTCCTGCCGGGAAGATGCCGAACAAGCCTTGGCGTCCCTCAAGGCGTCCCTTCGCCCCCGGTTTCATCGGGTTGAGGCCGCGGTCGAAGAGATCGTACGCCTGAAAAAACGGCGCGGACGGCCGAAAAAAGGGGCGGAACCCGAGGTGGAGACGCTGTATTTCTTGCACCTTGACGTCGAATTCGACCAAGACGCGTGGGAACAGGCGAGACGGAAAGCGTCCCGGTTTGTCCTTGTCACGACCGTTCCGAAGGAATGGAAGGGCCAACCCATGGATGCCCAAGAGATCTTGAAGCTGTATAAAGGGCAGATCTCGGTGGAAATGAACTTCGCTTTTTTGAAAGATCCGTTTTTCACGGATGAGATTTACGTCAAAAAACCAGAACGGGTCGCAGTATTAGGCTATTTGTTTCTGTTGGCCTTGGCTATTTACCGCGTTTTTCAGCGCCGAGTGCGTCAGTTTATTACTCCAGAACACCCGTTGAAGGGTCCTGGAGGCCGCAAGCTGACCCGGCCGACGGGACAGGCGATTTTTCAGCTGTTTCAATATGTGAACGTCGTCCTGTTCAAGCTGCCGGATGGGCGCATCCAACGCTCACTGGATCGCTCCCTTACCCCTGATCAGCGAAGGATTCTGCAGGGATTGGGCATGGATGAGAGCATCTACGTGTAACGTGATACGGAACGACCAGCGATGGTAAAAAAAGGATTGCCATCGCTCGTTGTGTTGGTCAAAAAGTTATTCTGAAAAACTAAATAAAAAATCCTTTGTTTTGACCTTGTTAGGGTGCGAAATGTGAGGTTTAAATAAGCTTGACTTTGTGACCAATATGTGGCCACTAAGCATGAATAAAATTCCATTATTTCAATTCAAACGCCCAGTTTCCGTTGCGGAAAATCGGTTCGCGTTTGCCGTCTTTCGTGACACCGTCAATGTTTAATTCCGCAGAACCAATCATAAAATCTTCATGGATAAGGCTATCGTTTACACCATGTTTATCTAATTCTTCTTTGGACATCGTTGTTCCATCTTGAATGTTAGTTGGGTATGCTTTTCCAAGCGCCAGATGGCATGCGGCGTTTTCATCGAACAACGTGTTATAAAAAATTAGATTAGACATGGAAATTGGCGATTGATGCGGCACTAACGCGACTTCCCCCAAGCGGCGTGCGCCTTCATCCGTATCTAATAAATGTTTTAATGTTTCATACCCTTTTTCCGCGGTAAAGTCGACGACTTTGCCGTCTTTGAATGTCAAAGTAAATCCGTCGATCAAGTTGCCGTTATAATTAAGCGGTTTGGTATTGCTCACCTTGCCATTGACCCCGTCTTTATGCGGCATCGTAAACACTTCTTCCGTCGGGATGTTCGGGTTAAAGCGCACGCCTTTCTGGCTGACGGCCGCACCGCCATGCCATACATGGTTTTCAACCAGTTCGATCGTTAAGTTCGTTCCTGGCGCTTCATAAATGAGCTGTTTGTATTGTTTTTCGTTTAAATAATCGACGATTTTGGTGAGTCGGTCATTGTGCTGCTGCCAAGCCTGGATCGGATCGTCTTGGTCGACGCGGGTGATGCGGAATATCGCCTCCCATAGCTTGTCGATCGCTTCTTCTTCACTGACGTCCGGAAATATTTTTTTCGCCCATGCCGGCGTTGGGACGGAAATGAGCGACCAGCAGTTTTGATCGGCCATTAGCGCGCTGCGGTAGTTGCTTAACGCTTTTGATGCCGTTTTATTGGCGGTGGCGACTCGTGTTGGATCCACATCTTTCAATAAATCAGGATTTGGAGAATAAATCGATAAAAACGCTGCTCCTTCCTCGACGAGCTGTTCCATGCCTTTCGCCCGCCACATTGGATATTCCAAAAACGCTTCATCGGGAGCATATTTGAATTTAATGTATGTAAGATCTTCGTCATTCCATTCGACATAGACGTGTTTGGCGCCGGCTTCGTATGCTTTTTTCGCGATTTTCCGCACGAGCGGAGCGGCTTCAAGCGGTGCGTTTACAAACAGGGTCTGCCCTTTTTGGACGTTGACGCCGACTTGTACGGCGAGCGCGGCATATTTTTCTAAATTTTGCTCCATATTGCTCATGTTTTTCACTCCTTTTTTTAGATACTATGTAGATTTTTATTATAATATGAAAAGGTTTACAGAGTAAACCTCGCCGCCCAGATGCTCCGAATATAGAAGGGGGAACTTTTCTAATCGGAATCGCCACCATTCTCCTTATCAAGACCACCATTTCACAATTTACTACTTTTGTCATTGCTGCGTTGGCAGGAGTTTTATTTAGTCTTCTTTTCCCTGACGAACAGGAAACAGAGAAGGCAGCGGGAATGGTATAATATATGGCATAATATAAAGAATCACCTCCTTTCCTTCTGGGAAGAAGGCGAAAAAATGCTGAAGGGCATTGTATGCCATCTGTACGATTACCACTATTTATACGATAAAAATATTATGTTAACAACATCGGAAGGGGAAAACAACCATGACGCAAACGAGCAAAAAGTTGCTGCTTATTGACGGGATGGCGCTCTTATTTCGTTCGTTTTATGCGACGGCAATTCATGGGAATTTTATGTTTACAAGCGAAGGGATTCCAACAAACGCGGTTTATGGATTTGTCAAGCATTTCATCGCTGCCGTCCATCATATAGAGCCAACGCATGTTGTTTGCTGCTGGGATATGGGGAGCACGACGTTTCGAACGGAAATGTTTCCGATGTACAAGGCGAACCGAGGGGAGTCGCCATTAGAGCTTGTCCCGCAGTTTGAACTGGCCAAGCATGTTGTTTCCGCGTTTGATATTCCGAACATTGGCGTACTAGGAGCGGAGGCGGATGATTGTATTGGCACGCTCACAAAGCAATGGAAAGACGAAATGGACATTGCCATTTTGACAGGGGATCAAGATTTGCTGCAGCTTCTTTCCAAAACGGTAACGGTATATTTGCTGGACAAAGGGATTGGCAATTATCATATTTATACGCTCGAGCGGTTTCGAAAGGAGATGGAAATCCTGCCATCACAATGGGTCGATGTCAAAGCGTTAATGGGCGACGCAAGCGACAACTATCCAGGAGTGCGCGGCATCGGCGAAAAAACAGCGCTAAAATTAGTGCGTCAGTACGGTTCGATTGAAGGGATTCTCGAACATCTACCCTTTTTGACAAAGTCGCAGCGGCAAAAACTGCAAGAACATGAAGAGATGCTGCATCTTTCTAGAAAACTAGCAAAAATTTATTGCGATCTTCCGATAGCGCTGCGACTCGAGGAGGCGGAGTGGAACGTAGACAAAGAAAAAGTGAAGCAGGCTTTCCTCGCTTTAGAATTTAAAGGGTTGGATCGCTTGTTGACATATAAGTAAAAGCCAGTTTCAGACTGGCTTTTACTTATGTGCCATCTTATGCAATCGCTATCTTTCAGCATCAATCCACATTGCATCCACGGCTCCATTGCTTCCATTACCGTTTGCAGAACACGCCCTTTTTCGGTCAACGTATATCAATCCGCAATACTTCCCGCAATTCCATCTTTCTATATAATATTATTTCTATCTTTTTTGTATATAGAAAAAGTAGTTGTCAATAGGCGAAAAGCCGTTATAGAAAATGTTGCGAATGTTGCAATAAATTTATTAACAAATTGTGAAATAGTGAGCAAATTCATTTCAATTCCTACAAAAAGTAGTACGATAAAAGTGTAAGGAATAATGAAAGGGGAGAGTGGATATGGTTAAATGGCTTCGCGAACATGCCAGCGCTTCTGTCATCATGGTGTTGTTCCGTTTGTATCTCGGCTACGCTTGGATCACCGCAGGATGGCATAAGTTAACGGAAGGGTTTGATGCATCGGGATTTTTGAAAGGAGCGCTTGCTAATGCAACTGGGGAACATCCAGCGGTGCAAGGCTGGTGGGCTGCGTTTATCGAGCATTTCGCCCTGCCGAACGTCGGATTGTTTAACGTGCTTGTGCCTTGGGGAGAATTTCTAGTCGGCATCGCACTTATTCTCGGCATTTTTACAACGTTTGCCGCACTAATGGGTGCTGTCATGAATTTTGCGTTTATGTTCTCGGGAGCGACGAGCACAAACCCGCAAATGGTATTGTTAACGGTGTTCATCCTTGTAGCGGGCGCCAATGCTGGCAGATATGGCCTTGACCATTGGGTGCTCCCTTATATTCATAAGTTTACACATAAAATGCACCGTCCGCATCGTCCAGCAATGTTGCATAAATGACCATCATGAACCTAACTTTAACCAACGGCCGTGCACTTCTCTTTTCGGAAGTGTGCGGCCGTTTTCACTTATTAGAGGCGTTTTTGTCCTTATAGATAATGATTTTTTTCGGTTGCCTCGTTGATTATGGAACATATTTCCGCCGCGAAGACGCGACGAACGAAACGTTAAGAGACGGATGGGGGTATAACGGAGATATTGGCTGCTTGGATGAAGACGGTTATTTGTTTTTCCAAGGGCGCCTTAAAGAAATGATCAAAGTTTCCGGCTATAGCGTCTTTCCGGAAGACGTAGAAGTACTGCTGAACGAACACCTTGCCATTAAGCAGTGCGCGGTCATCAGCGTGCCGGACCCGGTCAAAGGGGAAGTGCCGAAAGCGTTTGTCGTTGTATGGGAACGGAAGGAAACGTGCATATCCACAAGTCAAGGAAAATGCATGAGCTTGCTGTAAGCAACGGACTGTCAATTCCGTATCGTTTTTTGCTAGTTTAAGAGCGGGAATTACTCGCTCTTTTTTTCCTTTTATGGTACCATAAGGATAAATAAGTAGATATCAACAATTTGGAACCAGGAATCTAAAAGGCTAGGAGAACGAATGCATGAAAGTGCAAGGATTTAGCCATGTAACCATCAATGTGAAGGATTTGGTTCGTTCGCTTCGTTTTTATGTGGATGTATTAGGAATGAAGCTTGTTCATCGTGGACGGAAGGATGCGTACTTAGAATGGGGAAGTGCGTGGATTTGCCTGCAGGAGCGTCCGGACATGGCAGAGCAGCGTCCGCAGATCGGCGTGGACCATGTGGCGTTTTTTATCGATGAACAAGATTTTGTAGAAGCGGTAAAACAACTAAAAGCGAACGATGTGACGATTGTCTGGGAACCGATCCGCCGCGGCCGCGGTCTTTCGGTCAACTTTCTTGATTCAGACGGTACGCAATTGGAATTGCATACGTCGACGCTGGCCGAGCGGATGAAAGTATGGAAATAAATAGGAGAGGGTAGACGCAAATGATAAGTACATTAAGCATTGCCGGGATGGTTACACAGCTAGTCATGTCACTCTTCGTGCCGCTTGGTTTGCTCATTTACTTTCATAAGAGAAAATGGCTGTCATGGAAGCCACTCGGCATCGGTGTTCTTCTTTTTTACTATTTTCGCAGGTACTCGAAAAAGCGCTGCATGTGGTGATGATTGACCCGAGCAGAACCTCGCTAAAATGGACGGACAACGTAGCGCTGTTTGTCCTGTATGCGGCGCTTTCGGCTGGGATCTTTGAAGAAATCGGCCGCTATGTCGGCTTTCGCTGGATGCTGAAACAACACCGCGAATATAAAGACGGATTATCGTACGGACTCGGGCATGGCGGCATCGAAGCGATTTTGATTGGCGTGTTTGGTGCGGTGAACGCACTGGTGCTTGCAAGCTTGATTCAATCCGGAACGTTTGACAAAACGGTCGCAGCGGCGCTTTCGCAAGAACAAGCGGAATTGATTAAAAATCAAATTTTGCATACGCCATTTGCTATGTATATATTGGGCGGATTGGAACGGGCGATGGCGCTCGTGTTTCATATCGCGATGTCACTTCTCGTTTTGTTCGGCGTGCGCGAGCGGAAGTTTCGCTATGTCATCTACGCGATTTTGCTGCATGCGCTCATGGATACGGCGCCGGCGTTGTACCAGGCGCGCGTGATCACGAACGTATGGCTGATTGAGGCAGTGCTTTTTGTCTTTGCCATTGCCGCGCTTTTCTTTATACGGCAAATAAAAGGTAAATTCGAGAATGGGGGAGAAACATGGACATTCGCGTCAAACGATTAGACCATGTACAAATTTGCATCCCTTTCGGCGCCGAAGATGAGGCGCGCGCCTTTTACACCGATTTGCTCGGCTTTACGGAAATCGAAAAGCCGGACTCCCTAAAAGCGAACGGCGGCCTTTGGTACCGAATCGGCGATATCGAGCTTCATATCGGCGTTGAAGACCGAAGCGGCTACAACAGCAAAAGCCACCCTGCATTTGAAGTCGAAAACATCGATGAAGTGCGCCGTTACCTAGAAGAAAATGGCGTTCCGACCAAAGACGAAAAACCGATTCCAGGGGTGAAGCGGTTTTCGTTTCGCGATCCGTTCCACAATCGGATTGAGTTTTTGTCGAAAAGATAAACATGGAAGGAAGTGTTGCCGCTGAAAAATAAGCTTAATCACGCAAGACGTTGAAGCATTGACTTCCTTCCTGGCTGAAGTGGGGATCTTTTTGATCGGTTATGATAAAACGGTTCATCATTTTAGCGCAGGAGCTCCCACTTCAAAAGCCTCTAGGCTTTAAGTGGCGGGTAGTTGACCATTCGTACATATGGTCGCTCATACTCACACAAAAATAACTTCCCTCCTGTACATAAAGATTTTAGTGTTGCAGAGAGAGGGAAGTTAATTTTATTAAGGAAGATGAACCGTTTTTACGTGCATGATTTTCCAAAATACGGATTCTCCGCTAGCGGTTACAAGTTCAATGATGTCGTTTTGTACTTGCTTAAGCAATCCGATTTTCATCGGATGGTCGCCTAAATCAAATACGACTAATTTTCCCGCCAATTTTTTAAGTTGTTCTTCTAGCGACCTTTGTAGTGGAGTGTTGGTTGGTTGCACTGGCAGCACTTCATTGCCTAGCGTGTATGGAGTAATGTTTGTTTGATAGGGGGTTAGCCATTTTAAATGGTTTAGAGAAATAAGCATCGTCTTATACACAGGTGAGTAGAAAACGAAGTAATCATTTAAAATAGCTGTAACATAGCCATGGATTGATTTATTTCCTGTCACATAAATTTCGACAAACCGGCCTTTCGCGTTGGTTAATGTTTTCCGATAGGAAATCGAGTCATCTCCATCAAAAGGCAATTCGGGGGTCACATTCGATAATTCCTCAAGTGGGTTCGTAGATAATCTGATGTTGTGAATGTGCAAATGAGGAATATATAAATATTCTTTTCCGTTGTAAATCACAAGGATATCTAATCCTACATCGACAAGTATTCCTTGCAACATTACTTTTCCTGAGACTTCTAGTTGTACTTGCTTTCCGACTAAAGAATGTAAATTATTCATTTTTTTCCTCCTTTCAACAATGTAAAACAAGCATTAGATGCACAAAATTAGTTTACACTTGTGCATCTACTAGAAAAATGATCTTTGTATCAGCATTACAACGACAATATTTATATATGCTATACAAGGCGTTAAAAGAAGAGACATAGAACTATTTCCAATCTCTTACGAATAAATGATGGAGAAGCGATTCAAAGGGAGCTGATATGGCGTGAAATGATGATTTTTTATTCATGAACGTCGACCGTTTTAAAGTAAGGGAATAGGAAACGATTTATCGTTTCGGATCCCAAATATAATCAATTGTTTTAACGATTCTTTCCCGTGAATCGCTTTTTCCGCTTGAACGATGGTCTCTGTCGCGATAGTCTCTGTCGTGATGATCTCTGTCACGATATTCTCTGTCGCGATGGTCCCTGTCGCGATAGTCTCTGTCACGATATTCTCTGTCGCGATGATCTCTGTCACGATATTCTATGTCATGATATTCTCTGTCACGATGGTCTTTGTCCGATGTTCTATCATCTTCCACTTTATTTGTCATATCCTCATCTTTGTCGCTCTCATTCTCCGCATCTTCATTATTTTGTTGTTGCTGCTGTTGTTTAAGAAAGCCTTTTGAACCAATACTAATGCTTTTAATGTGATAAGGGTAAATCCGGATAACTTCATCTTTGTTCACTAACGTATAATGTTCTCCCTCTTCTTGCACAAGAATTCCTTCTGACGCTTCAGGACCGCCGCGGTTAATAGAGACCCATTTATATGCCAAATAATCAAATAACTCATAGAAATTTTGTGCATGGATGTCATTAAGGATAGGGGAATCGCTGAGAGGCGTACTTTGATCGATATTTTGATCGAAATCTTGGTTTATGTTTTGCACACTTACACTTTTGATGTGAGTTGTATTATAAAATACAATGCCATCGTCTTCCGTTAAGAGACCCATATAATCACCAGCAACAACGACCACTATTCCTGTTTTAGATTCAGGACCACCTTGATTCACCTTGACCATGCTGCCGGTCAATTTTTTTAATAATTCTGTAAAATCGTCCGCTGACACCAATTCCGTAGGGCCATTAAAATCGAACGACCATTCCACAGAGTTAGCATTTGCATTTTCACTAATGCCTAGGACCTGTTTTAAGTTAGATTCAACAGAGTTATTTGAATTTTTACTGATGCTTTGGACATGTTTTAAGTTAGCTATTAAATTTTCACTAATGTTTAGGACCTGTTTTAAGTTACTATAAATATTTTCATTGATGCTTTGGACAATGCTTTGGACATGTCTAAAGTTAGATTCAACAGAGTTAGATTTTAAATTTTCACTAATGCTTTGGACATGTCTTAAGTTATAATAAATAATTGCGTTATCGTTTTTCGAGTTATCATCGTTTGCGTTGTTGTTTGAGTTGTCGTTTGATTTCTCTGGCATTAGTGCAATATAATCAGACTGAACATCTAAAAGCCTGCCTTCGCAAGATTCTGGCCCTCCTCTGTATACTTTTATTCTATTGCCTACTAACGATTTTAGATAAGCATTTGACTCCACTGATTGACTATCCTTTTGTTTTCTTATCATTTATTTGTTCCTCCTTGTTATTTATCCATAATGGTTATTCGTAATGCATATATACGTATCCCTATAACTAAAAGTTATCCATCAATCGCCTAACATGAAAAAATTCCAGATGATGTATAAAATTTTGTGTAAAGCATTTTACTAGATCAAAATAAAAAAGGTAGGGTATTCTCTGATTGAACCCAAACATTCCAGAGAAAGGAGAACCCTACCTATGTCTAAAAGTATACCGAATGTCGACTGGGCAAATCAACTGGAAAGTGTCATTCGTCAGTTTGTAAAGGAAAAATTAGAACTGATCATGCGGGAAGAAATCAAGAATTTCCTCGAAATAGAACAGGCCGGAACATCAAATATGAGAAACGGCTACTATCAACGAAATCTAGATACGCAATATGGCCGGATTGAAGGTCTTTTGGTCCCTAGAGACCGAAACGGAGAATTTCAAACACAGTTGTTTGCCCCTTACCAACGGCACACCGGCTGGCTGGAGGAAGCAATCATTAGGATGTACCAAAGTGGCATGAGTACACGGGAAATTGGCAAGTTTATCGAACGAATTCTAGGAAGCACCTATTCTCCTGCGACGATCAGCCGTATTACCGATGTCGTGAAGGAAGACATCGAGAAATGGCACACTCGTCCACTGCACAAGCGTTATTCCGTCTTATATTTGGATGGTTTATACGTAAAACTTCGTCGCGAAACCGTGGAGAAAGAAGTCATTTATGTGGTGTTAGGGGTGAACGAAGAAGGATATCGCGAAATTCTTGATTTCTTTGTGGGAGGACAAGAAAGCGCCTATGTATGGCAGGAAATTCTTCAACACCTCTACCAAAGAGGCGCCAAGGAAGTGCTTCTGGGCATATTCGATGGACTACCAGGGTTGGAGGAAGCCTTTAAGGCGGTTTATCCGAAAGCCGATGTGCAGCGTTGTGTCGTTCACAAAGTCCGTAACACGCTCCATCGTGTTCGGAAAAAAGACCAATTTGAAGTGGCCGAGGATCTCAGGCTGATTTATCGCGCGCCGAATAAGGAGATGGCGTTACAGATGTTTCAACAGTTTGAGTCGAAATGGTCAAGCAAGTATCCGAGAGAAGTTCAATCTTGGGCCAATGAGTTGGATGTCCTCCTTACATTTATGGATTATCCAAGCAGTATTCGAAGTGTGATTTACACGACGAATGCCATTGAACGAACGATCAAGGAGATTCGGAAACGTCTAAAGCCGATGAACAGTTTGAATAGTTTAGAAGCCGCTGAAAAAATCGTATATTTGACCATTCAAGATTTTAATGAGAAATGGGCAGGGCGAAAGTTGCGAGGATTTGCCGAAGCACAGGAAGCCCTCGAGCGAATGTTTGAAGAACGTTATCATTAACCAAATACTGTAAATAAACAAAATAGGGGGATTCTCCCTTTCCACACAGGAGACTGAATATTCAGTCTCCTGTGTGGAGGAAACTAGTTCCCTATTCATTCCAAATCCATTTCAGAGAAACCCTACCCCCATTATATTACACAAAATTCTTGACGGTACCAAATTCCACTTCAGCCTATCTTATAATAGGGTAGATAACTGGCTTTTTAAATAAGCGTTTCGTTTTTCGATGAACTCGCAAATCTGCTCGGGCTCATCGTCAAACTGTTCAATATGGTCTTTTATATACGGATCATTGAAGACATGTGGCCGCAATTGCTGATAAAGTTCCTCCACTTTTGGCTTCATAAACTCCACGGTGAATTCATGATCTAATGTATGTTTCATGATGTCATAATACATTTTGCGAAAGCGCTCGATATCTAATAATCGAGCAGTTAACGTATTAAATCCTTCGATACGTACATAATCATAATCCATTTGTTTTCCATTAATATCCCTTCCCCAAGTAGCGTCAAAATCCCACGGAATGATTTCAAATAAGCCGGAATCTGGATTACGATATAGCGCGTAATTGTGAACAAAGCCATCGAAATTTTGCGTGCAAACAACTCCTGCAAGCCAGCGCAAATATTTATTTACGTCCAAAATATTGGACATGACAGATTCGTATTCATATTTTGGCGTTGTATTTAATTTGAAAATGAATTCCTCAAGATATCGATGATCCTCTCGAGTTCCCAGCTTTCTTTCATAGCCCATATCTAAAGATGTTTTAGGGACATTCTCAAACGAACCAATCAGCGAAAAATTAGCGTCATCATCAATCGCGTAAAAAATAGGTCCTATTGGCAATTGGCGCTTTTTTAAGAAAAATTCATCCACCGATTCTAATTGAAGATAAATTCCCTCGTGCCTTCCATTGATCGATAAAAGAACGTGTTGAGAGGAAGGCGAAAGGACGCCAAGATCCGAGAAAAAATCGAGGGAAAGTTTATTTCTCATGAGAGAAGGGTCTTTATATTCCGCGTTCAAGTGAAGTTCATGGGCTCCATGAAAGAAATAAGGTTTATAAAACGAGATAAAATAGGATTTTTTCTTAAATTTTCGAATGTGTGAGCCGCGATAGCTTATATCGATATGAAATTTTTTTTTATGAAATGTAAGCGTAGCAGGAACAGGTTCATCGTTCCAAATGTCGCGGCGCAGCTCCCGCAAATCATTGGGATGGATATAAATGGAAAATAGAAGTAACTGACTAGTTGCCATCTATGCTCTCTTCCTTTCTGATTATGTTCAATAAATCCTATGTGCATGGTAAGGCTCTTGTTACTCTAGGCATTTGTGTATTTTATAAAACCATAGACATGTGTCTAAATCAACGTTGGGGCAAATAACGTACATTATTATCAGGTAAAGATAGATGAACATTAACTCCTCTTTTTCTATCTTTCCAATAATGAACATTATATTAGGAGGTTAAAAAATGAGAGCATATACTCATGATGACATTCAAACTGCTGTAAAGGAACTTGAAACGGAGGGTCTAGGAGAGTATTTGTATCAAGAGCCAGTAGGCCAACGTTCGCGCAGCAGAAGCCGTTCGCGCCGTAGAAGCCGTTCAGACCGAAGCAGAAGCGGTTGGAGCAGCAGAAGCCGTACAGGCCGCAGCAGAAGCCGTTCGGGTCGGAGCAGAAGCCGTACAGGCCGCAGCAGAAGCCGTACAGGCCGAAGCGGACGTAGTGGCCGCAGTGGACGTAGCGGGCGTAGTGGACGTACGGGCCGCAGCGGACGTTCGGGCCGCAGTGGACGTTCGGGCCGCAGTGGACGTTCGGGCCGCAACGGACGTACGGGTCGCAGCGGACGTTCGCGCCGCAGCAGAAGCCGTTCGCGCCGTACAAGTCGCACAGGCTGGACAGGTGACACAGGCTGGACGGGTGACACAGGCCGTTCGCGCCGCACAGGCCGTACAGGTCGGAGCGGAAGCCGTTCGCGCCGTACAAGTCGCACAGGCTGGACAGGTGATACAGGCTGGACGGGTGGCACAGGCCGTTCGCGCAACAGAAGCCGTTCGCGCCGCACGGGCCGCTCGCGCCGTACAAGAAGATATTGGGACAACGGAAATATGAGAATGTTGTGGATGGAATAACTCATTCACCTTAAGCCAAGCACGAGGCGATGTTTTCTGCAAACGTCGTCTCGTGTTATTTTGTTCATTTAATTTTTTAATAAAATATTGTTCTAAATAAACACTTAAAGAAAAATAACGTAGCTTCTAACGAGAAGAAGTAATTGTGCACATTGACATTGTATCGTTATAATGTAAACAAAAATATTTTATAAGTTAACAATTGGAGGATGAGGATGAAAAATCATATTCAATCCGTACTTCATCAATTAGAACAAAAAGCACAAAAGCGGATGTTAAAGAATGTATCCTCTTCGGATAGCGCATGGATTGTCATGAACGGAAAGAAGATGTTAAATTTAGCATCAAACAATTACCTAGGGCTAGCGAATGATAAACGATTAATCGAAGCGGGATGTCAAGCGATGCGTACATATGGAGCGGGAGCCACTGCTTCGCGTCTTATTGTCGGCAATTATGAACTATATACGAGAGCCGAAGAAGCGTTAAAAAAATGGAAAAAGGCAGAAGCAGCGCTCATTTTCAATAGCGGATATACGGCTAATCTCGGAATCATTGCGTCTCTGATCGGCCGCGATGATATTGTATTTAGCGACTGGCTCAATCACGCGAGCATTATTGATGGCATCAGACTAAGCAAGGCAGAACGTTATCGTTATTATCATAACGATCTCGATCATTTAGAGTCATTGTTGAAGCAAGCATCTCCGCATAAGCGGAAGTTGATTGTCACCGATTCGATTTTCAGCATGGATGGAGACATGGCGCTTTTAGAAGGATTAGTGACGTTAAAAAAACGTTACAATGCCATACTGATGGTCGATGAAGCGCATAGCAGCGGCATTTATGGAGAAAGAGGAGAAGGTCTTGTTCACCATCTTCATTTGCAAGATGAGGTCGATATCCAGATGGGCACCTTCAGCAAGGCGTTAGGCAGCTTTGGCGCTTATGTTGTGGGAGAACAATGGCTCATTGATTATTTGATGAATACGATGCGCAGCTTTATTTTTACGACCGCTTTACCTCCAGCTGTTCTTGGTGTCATTGAAAAATCGATTGAGATTGTTCAAGAAGAACATGTAAGAAGACAAACGTTGCAAGTTCACAGCCATTATTTCCGCACTGAGCTCCAAAAATTAGGGTTTAACATTGGAAAAAGCACGACACACATCGTTCCGATCATCATCGGCTCGAACGAGCAAACGGTTCAAATGAGCGAGCGGCTTCAAGAACACGGCATCGCCGCGGTAGCGATCCGGCCGCCAACTGTTCCCGAAGGCACGTCCCGCATCCGCTTTTCTCTTTCTTCCTCTTTGACGAAGGAAGAATTAGATTGGGCGCTCGAACGGATTGCGAAAGTAGGAAGAGAAATGGGATTGATAGCGTAATGATGAAATTTTGCAACTTTTGACCGATAGGATGGTCATACGAATAGCCGATTAAAGTTACACCCGCGCTCCGATGTCGCATGTTGTTTGATTTTCTATAATCAATACAAATAAGACAGAGGAGCGTGAGAGGATGTTGCTCATCAATGATGTCATTCATAAAATGATTTATGATTTGGAAAAAAGGCCAGATGTACTAAACCACGATCAAAAAAACCGCTGAATTTTGCACGTTCAGCGGTTTTTTTACATATCAGCCATCTAGCCGGTCATACTAACAACAGGTGATGGCGAATGTATACAAAATCGGAATTAGAGCGGTTTGTCGAACAGGCAAAGAAATACGCCCGCTACGGCAAAGTTGCTGACTATATCCCCGCTCTTGGCAAAGCGGATCCAAACGATTTGTCGATCGCTATTTGTACGCCCGACGGCAATGTCATCGATGCGGGGGATACGACCCATAAAGTGACGTTGCAGAGCATTTCGAAAATTATCGCACTGGCGCTTGTCTTAATGGAACGTGGGGAGCAAGAAGTGTTTCGAAAGGTAGGCATGGAACCAACGGGAGACCCATTTAATTCAATCGCCAAACTGGAAGAAGTGCAGCCGGCAAAGCCGCTCAATCCAATGATCAACGCCGGTGCGCTCGCGGTGACGCATATGATTGCCGGTGCTTCGGTCGAGGAGCGGTTTCAGCGGCTTTTGCAGTTTGTCCGGAAACTGGCGGGAAATCCGACGATTACCTATTCGCCCGAAGTGGCCCAGTCCGAATTTGAAACGGCGTTTTTAAACCGCTCGCTCTGTTATTTTCTCAAGCAGCATGGTATTATCAATGAAGATGTCGAAGAGCTGATGGACCTTTACACGAAACAATGCGCGATCGAAATGACATGCGACGACTTGGCGCGCATCGGTCTTATCTTTGCGATGGATGGACGCAATCCGCTCACTGGGGAGCAAATCATGCCGCTTGATGTCGCCCGCATTTGCAAAACGTTTATGGTCACGTGCGGCATGTACAACGCCTCCGGCGAATTTGCAATTAAAATCGGCATCCCGGCAAAAAGCGGAGTCTCGGGCGGCATCCTCGCCGCCGTCCCAGGGCGCTGCGGCATTGGCATTTTCGGTCCGGCATTGGACGAGAAAGGAAACAGCCTCACCGGCATGAAGCTGCTAGAGCTGCTTTCGAAAACGTATTCGTTAAGCATTTTCTAAAAACAAGGAGGAATTAATCATGAAAACTTTTACGGTCCAATTTCACCGCGAAGATGAAGTAGAAGCGATGAAAGTGCAAAAGCTAAACCAACAAGACTTTGACAAAGCAACCGAAGGCGGAACAAGACATTTATTTGACTTAGATACGAATATTGGTTATTTCGTCTTTTTTGACGCCGCGGACGCAGAGGGAAACGTATCGTATCTCGTCTTGCAATATGAAGAAGACAACGAAGACCCGAGCGCGTGCTACGGATTTGAGCTAAAAGATTTTTACGAATTCATCGCACTTTACTTAAATGATCTTGAATTCGGAGATGAGGAAAGCGAGGAAGAAGAGCAATACGGTCCAATTCACCATTTGGCACATCTTCTTTATCATATTGTGGAAGAAGGAAATTCGATCGAAGTTTGACGCTCCACACGACTCTAATCGTGTGAAGTGTCAAGCAATATATTAGAACGCTCTTGGGTGTTCCGCACCGTCGGATATGGACAAAGCGAAAAAATATGGCGGGATATCGTCAGTACGCTTCGCGCGGTAGGATATGATTATGTGCTTTCGATGAAACCCTCAATTAGCTTACATCAGGCGTTTCACACGGAAGGTGTTCCATTAGCTTGAGTACAGCTGTATTTCAGACAATGGATGCCCCGACCAGAATCTTTGATTTAGTCAGGGAGGTTCACGAAGGATTATCGAAGGCGCTTGACTTGCTAAAAAAGCTGCTTTTCAAAGAGGAATTGCCAAATATGTGGTAGGCGTAAAGCAAAAAAGGAAGGTGGTGAGGAGGTCTCCGTCCCTCTTCGCCACCTTATCATTTGATATCATATCGCTTGTTTCTCATATTTTTCCACATTTCCTTTCAATAGTTTCAACTCCTGCCCATCGATGCTTAAATCAATCAGCACCCCATTGAAAATATCTTCATTCGTCTTTTTATCGTTCGACTGCAAATATCGTACGCGATACCACTTGCGGCCGTATTGAAAATACATATATAGCCCTTTTGCAAAGTCAAACCAAAACTTAACCCGTTCCCCGTTCACCGTTTTCCAGACGTAGCCCCATGAACGTCCTTGGCGGAAATTGGTCATTTTCGGCCTGCTGGAATTGATCGCTTTGTAATACAGTCTATTTTTTACGTCGTACAGTACCATCGTTTACCGCGCCTCCATTTTGGTAGTTCTAGTATATGTATAGCAAAAGAAAGAAAAGTTAGACTTGTTTTCGATGATTGGCCATGAAAAATTGAAAACAGCGGATTGATTCATGATAAAAAGCTGAATCGAAAGGAAGAGGTCAATGGGTTGATATATATGGAGAAAGGTTCCGAAATATGGACACATTAAGGTAAAGGCATACGAGGCAAGCGGAACAGAGCTAGTTCTTAAATGGAAAGCGGTAACCTAACGTTTGGCTCTTTTTAGCAGTGAATCCTTAGAATAAAAGGACTCCTTTCTGGTGGGGGGTACCATCTTCGTTAGAAAGGAGTCCTTTATGTGTTGAGTGGTGCTAGGCAGAAATCGGTTTAAGTGATGCAGCCGCCATTAAAGAAGCGGTCATGAACACTAGCCTGATGACTGTTCCCTTTTGTTGATTAGCGACATCAGCATACGAACGGAAAACGATAGAAGAAAGATCGTTATAAACGAATACATCCCCGTCCATCCATGGTACTCAACTAAATTCGTATACTTTTCACAAAGAACCTCAAGGAACGTTAAAGCGGTGGTATATAATGCGCATTGCACAATAATGCCCAGAAGGCGGGAATGATAAGAGGTTTGATAAAAATAAACACACATGATAGGATACAGAAAGTATTCAAAAAGAATGCTCGTGTCGAAATATTGGCCTAAAAACCTTACAGGGTATTCAACCAATTTTTTTTCTGCAACAATAACGCCAAAAAATGAGGAAAAATAGGCTTTCAATAAGAACACTAAAACCGTGTCTTTGATTAGCGGTTTTCTCAGACTAAAACAAAGTAAGACAATGCCAATCATCAGCAATGCCCACAAAATGATTCTGTCCATGGCTTCATCTGTCCTCTAATTGTTTATTTGTTTATCATTTAGTATGCTCAATTGAAAACGGAATATTTTTTAATACATAAAAATGTTGATCAAGTACTGATTTGGTTGTTCCACTAACTGGAAGCAAAAGCAGGCGAAAGATGCGCTTATTGATCTCTAAATACAATCATGCCGCAAATCATTGGAATGATCATTAACATTGCGATGGTTAGAGTAGGTATCGGTAACCGGTTTCCAAATATTGCGCCAATCTCTCCTAGAAAACCGCCTGTAATAAAAGGAATGGCGGTTTTTGTCTTGTCCGCATTTGGTTTTGCGTTATACCATGCGTCCCATACGCAATAAGCGTAAAATCCAGGATAAAGTAGCAAATACCCAAAATTAGTTGTTTCAACCGCTTGTTGATGTAATCCGTTAAAATCAAGATGAATGGCTTGGTTGATTCGTCCGAATATATTGTGAAAGTGTTCCACAATGATAAAGAGGGTCCCTTTCATGAGTTGGCCATTATATATTTGCCCAAATCCAGGCATCAGTATTGAAAATAAAGCGGCAATGTTTCTCATTGTATCCCCTTTCGTTTCTGTCAGCGGAAATAATCATCGTTTGTTACTTATATTTCCTTATAAGCATGTTCAGTATGTATAGGATGTTTCGGTTTGGATACGAATTTTTTCCTTCATGGAGACCGCGTTGTCCAAAGTGCTCAAGCATAGAACATCTCGCGTATCTCATTAGAGGATTACATAAACTTTGATCGGTGGACACGAAAGAAAAATCGCTATGTTCAGGAATTTGATGAGATTCTGTTCTTCGAACGAATACCGCCAGAAAATGTAGAGCTAATCGGACAATGGGATCAGGGGATTTTTAGGCCGAACGCTTCCTTTATAAAGTATGTAAAGGATGAGTATAAAGAGGAATATATGAAGATATTCGGGACGAATTCATTATGAGCTCGTTTCAGCTTGTCGACAAAGTCGATAAGCTGTTTTTTTTCTTTCTTGATGATGAATGTATTTTTTGGTTTTCGATTTTCATGGTGAAAAACGAGTTCGCCTCAAACGGCATAATCAACTGTAGCTTCGCCATTACGGCATACACTTTATGGTATACGTTCCATGAGAAGATTCAACTTCCGCGATCAGATCACCTTTTGGAAGCTGGCTCGTGTCAAAAAACGCCCAGTATGCTCCATATCTCACTAATACTATGAGCAATGCAAACATTATCGGAAATTTCCTTATCAACGTAAATCCTCCTAGCATAGATTCTTTTTTTCGATAGAGGGCAGAAAAAGTGTACGTTTCAAACAAGAGAAAAATCTTGTAGAATATGTAAAGAAAAAATAAAAAATAGGGGAGGATATCATGCCGGTATACAACAAACTTGTCCGTGATAAAATTCCGCAAATTATTGAACAAGCGGGAAAAACATTTACAACGAGAATATTGGAAGATGACGAATATCGCAAAGAGTTGCGAAAAAAAGCATTTGAAGAATTAGAAGAGTATATGAGTGCCAGTGATGACGAAACCGCGCTGGAAGAATTGGCGGATGTGCTGGAAATTATTCATGCTCTTGCTGAATGCCATGGGGGAACGTTCGAGCGTGTCGAGCAAATTCGAGCAGAAAAAGCAGAAAAGCGAGGAGGGTTTAAAGAAAAAATTTTTTTAGTAGAGGTACACGATGAGTAAGGTCGAATTCATTCAACGCAATCTTATCGAAAAGATACAGAAATATATTGAAACATCGTCGACCATATACATATTGACTTCGTTCGTCATGAAATCGGGTGTTCGCCTGCTGAAGGAAACATTGAAAAAAGCGGCGGAACGAGGGGCGGATATTAAAATTTGCGCTGGCGATTATCTCTTTGTCACCCAGCCGGAAGCGCTTCGCGAGATGGTCTCTATTCATCCGGACATCGAAGTACGCTTATGGCGAAGCAGGGGAGTATCTTTTCACCCAAAAGCATATTTATTTGAAAATACAACGAGCGGCTATTTTATTATCGGTTCCTCCAACTTGTCGAAATCGGCGTTGACAGAAGGAATCGAATGGAACATCGGGCTGGACAAAAGCGTCGATGAAAACGTATTTGCAGAAGCGATGGAAGAGTTTTTAAAGCTGTTTTACGCTGATGAAACAGTACAAGTGAACGAAGAGACGTTAAAGGACTATGAAAACCAGTATCATGACTATCACCAACGGCATCCGAATCTCGCACGAACATGGGCGGAAGCGGAAGAAGTTGAATTAATGCTTCCATTGGATAAAGCGGAGACGGAAATCAATGAATCTGATTATGACGTAATTTACGATCCAGCAACGGTCACATACGAAACGATTCAACCGCGCTTTGCCCAAGTGGAAGCGCTCGAACGGCTGGAAGCGACTTATGAAGAAGGTTACGACAAGGCGATGGTCGTCATGGCGACAGGGCTTGGGAAAACGTATTTGGCCGCGTTTTTTGCCCGTCGCTTTCAAAAAGTGCTGTTTATTGCGCATCGTGAAGAAATTCTTCGTCAGGCAAAACGTTCGTTTCAGCGGGTTATTTCGAATAAAACGTTTGGCATTTATGATAGAAATGAGAAAGAAAAGGACGCCGACATTATTTTTGCTTCCATTTTTACGTTAAGCATGAAAAAACATTTAAAAGCCTTTTCTGAATACGCGTTTGATTTAATTATCATCGATGAATTTCATCACGCTGCAGCGCGTTCTTACCAGCGGGTGCTTGACTATTTCGAACCAAAATTTCTGCTTGGCATTACCGCAACTCCAGATCGAAATGATAACAAAGACGTATATGCGATTTGTGACGGAAATGTCGCCTACAAAATTGATTTTATTGAAGCGGTTCAGCGCGGATGGCTTGCCCCATTCCGTTATTACGGAGTTTACGATGATACGGATTATTCAAAAATCAAATGGCTCGGCAACCGCTATGATGAGGCAGAGCTGCTTCAAGTGCAGCTAAGGGAAGAAATGGCGGACAAGATTTTAAAGGCATGGGAGAAATATAAGAAAACAAGAACGCTTGTATTTTGTTCATCGATCAAGCAAGCCGACTTTTTATCGGAATATTTTCGGAAACGAAATTATCGAACCGTCAGCCTTCATTCCAAACAGACAGACATTCCGCGCGACAGGGCAATTGCAATGCTGGAAAAAGGAGAATTAGACGCTATTTTCACGGTGGACTTATTTAATGAAGGCGTCGATATTCCATCGGTGGATACATTGCTGTTTGTCCGGCCGACGGAGTCGCTTACCGTGTTTACCCAGCAAGTGGGCCGCGGACTTCGGCTGTATGAAGGAAAGGATTATTGTGTCATTATCGATTTAATCGGGAATTATCGCAATGCCGATGTGAAGCTGAAATTGTTTGATACAGAGCGCAATGCTGATAAAAATGGAAAAAGAGAAAAAGTAATTCCAACTGTTCCAGCTAATTGCTCAATTCAACTAGATATACGGGCCATTAACTTATTAGAAGAAATGCGGAAAAAACGCCAGCCGCGTAAGGAAAAGCTGCTGTGGGACTATAAGCAGCTGAAACAGGAATTAGGTTATCGTCCTACGTATCTGCAGCTTCATTTGCGTGGAAGAAGCGATGCGGCGGAATACAAGTCCGAATTTAAATCATATGTAGGCTTTTTATACTGGGCGGACGAATTATCGGAGAAAGAGAAGGAAGTTTTCTTAAAGTACGAATCGTGGCTAGTTGAGGCAGAGCGAACACCTATGGCTAAGAGCTATAAAATGGTCGTATTGCACGCAATGTTAAACCGCGGTCCTTCACGTTGGCACCTGCCGATTACTCCAAAAGAAGCAGCGCCGTTTTTTCATCAATATTTAATGGAAAAAGAATATCGGAAACGAATCGACTTTTCAGACAATAAAACAAAGCAGCTATGGATTTATGATGAAGAAAAAGTAAGCAAGCTTATTGCCGAAATGCCGATGACGAAATGGAGCGGAAGCTCGAACGGTCTCCTTTCTTTTGAAAATGGCGTCTTTTCTTTTAACTTTTCCATTGCAAAAGAAGATGAAGAGATTCTGTATCAATGGACGAAAGAGATTTGTGAGTATCGGTTGCATGTGTATTTTGAGAGAAAAAATAAGTAATTGTTTATGAGAACAGAAGCATTCTATTTAAAACAGAAGAGTAATATGACGCTACACCTTGTAGATGTAATGTAGTTATTTGGATTATACAAAAAGTAGAGTGGCTTCTCTTATCCACTCTACTTTTCATTTATAACTCCTAACATTTATACGCGACGACTAGTTCTTCGGTAATCATGTTATTTTCGAGCACTGTTTCAAGCAGAAGCACCGTTTCAAGCGTTGCTTTGTAGTCGAGCGTTTCGAATTCAGTATGTTCGTGCTCGTAGCCGACCGAAAGATTAACAGTCGGAATGCCGAATTCGGCGAAGACTTTGGCGTCGCTGAGGCCGCCTGTGGTGATTTTCCAGTCGGGCATGCCGGCGAGCGCTCCTGCTGTTTCAAAAATGCGGCCGTAATTGCCGCCGCAAAATGGCACGATGCTAGCGTAAGAAGTGACGATGTCGCGCGTTCCGCGGCGGTCAACAACAATTGCGGCATCGACGTCTTGCAAAAATGTTGGGTCGATATGGCGTGAGCCGCGGCAGCCGACTTCTTCTTCGACGGTAAAGGCGATTTTAAGCGTTCCTTGGAAACGGGAGTGGCGAATGAAATCAAGTATTTCCAAGATAACCGCGATTCCTGCGCGGTCGTCGGCGCCTAAGATGCCGCGCGAGCTGCTTAATATGGTGCCGTTTTCGATAATCGTACGTTTCGGTGAAAATGGGCGAACTGTATCCATATGGGCGGAAAGCAAAATCGTCGGACCGTTTCCGCAGTGGACTGTAGCCAGCAAGTTTCCGTAATCGTCGATTTCGCGCCAATCTGTTTTTTGTTCGAGCTTTCGATAGAGCATTTGCCGAATCATCGCTTCCCTGCCGCTTTTTCCGTTGATGGAAAGAAGGGAGTATAGGCGGTGTTTGAATGTTTCTAAGCGATATGTCATTAGCAGTTCCGGATTTCGCCAGACGTTGTATAACCGTTCGGCCATCGTCAGAAGGTCACCGATGCGTCCTCGTTGGTAGAATAATTTTACTTTCCTTTTTTCCGCTTTGATTCGAACTTGCAGCGGGGTGCAAGCCCGAATGATCGCGAGCTGCTGGGCGGATAAGTCGTCGAGAAAATAAATCGTTGCCGGGCGAACTCTCTCTCCGTCGCAGCTGTCAACAGTATAAATGTGCATCATGTTCAGCCAGCGGACGATGCCGCGGACGTACGGATCGATTTGGATGAGAGGAAGTTCGTTTTTCGTTGGGTCGACAAGCGTTTCTCTTCCTGGAATGTCATGATTACGAGAAACGATCTGTTTGGCGGTTTGTTGGAGCGCTTCTATCCAGTCCGTTTCGGAAATGGTGTCAAGGTTCTGGTGCCGTTGGATGAGCGTTGCGAATGTTTGCGCAAGCCATTGTGATGTAATTCCTGTTTCCGTATTTTCCGGATGAAATCCGTGCCGAATCATGAGTTTTGTCCATTTTTCCATACTATCCATCTCCTTTTCAAATTCGTTACAATATAACTATACAAATCGGTGTGTGACAGCCTGTCACAAAGAAGGGAGTACGGAGATGGAAGAATACGGGTTTTTTCCGCATCAGGAAGAACGCCGCTTGCTTGCGGAGTGGAAAAAAGAAAAAGATCGAACACGGCGGGAAGAAATCGAAAACGAATTGATTCATCTGTACGTTCGTTTTGGCGAGTATTTCAAAATGTCGAGCAACCCTGATCCGAAGCAGGCGAAAATGTATTTGCAAAAGGCGTTAAAACGGAGGCCAAACCATCCCGTTGCGAATTATCGGTTGGCGCATATTTACTATAACGAAGGAAGATATGCCGAAGCGGCGTATCATTTTCATCAGGCGCTTTCGGGATCGATGGAGGCGTCTCTCAATGACACGCAGGAGATGTTAAGCCATATGTTTCTTGTCAATTGCGGCATTTTTCTCGCATCGAACGCATTAAAGCAGATAGAAAAGATGGAAACAAGGCCATACGATGAAACGGTCGATCGCTATCGTCGAGCGATTTTTCTCCATCGCATTGAAGATTTCCACCGCGCGCTTTATCGTATCATTACACCAGAAAGTGACGAAATCGTAACAGAGGAAACATATTTTTCCGAGCAGGAGCAGCTTTCGCCACATGAGGTGATGCTTGGCATCAGCGAACAAGACGGCTTTGTCGTTTGTTACGCAAGTGAGTTTATAAAACTAGAATACCAGTCGTTTTATTTGCTTGCGACGATTCTTCATAGCGAACGGCCAATAACTGGGGAAGATGTCCGAAAAACGTTGTTTCAAACGTTTTTTGGCAGAGACGTTACGGATGCTGCGATTCGAAAGATGTTTGAGCGGCTGCGTGCGCGCATTCCGTTTTGGGATGATATCATTGAAACGACGAGAATCGGGAACAAAGCGGCACGGAGACGCAAACAAGGCGTTTCGTATCGGATTTTTTGCCGCGCGAGCGATATGTTTCCTTGGGAGTAGGGGGATCGGAATGAACATCCGAAAAAGATTAGAAAATAGAGGAATCATGGTCGAAGAATGGACGGGAAAAGGAGAAGACTTCCGCAGGCGTTGGGAACGAGCGTTTACGGATGCCATTAGTCCGGAGGAGAAACAGTCGATTTATTTCGACCAGTTTTTGTGGCATGTATTCAGCTACGAAAAATTACCTTGTCTTGAAGGAAAAGCAGCGATGCGCGCGTTTCATAAAGAGAACCGATTCGTTTGTTATTTGTTTTATCAAGAAAGAGAAGAAGCGTATATGCTGGTAAACGCCGAAAATTTGTGGGCGGAAGATTTGCGGCAAGAGCGTGATGTGTATGTCGTCGATCCGCAGTTTACGTGGACATACGTACAGACGCATGAATACTATTATGGACCGTATTTTTATCGAAAAATATAGCCAAGAAGACTTCTGCTTCAACGAATAAATCGAGCAAGTGGCAGATAATAGAAATGGCAGGGCAGAAATCTTCCATTGCTAAGTGTAGCGCGGACAGGGAAATTCAAGATGAGTGTTTTTAATAGGAGATTGGTAAGAGAGTAATAACAGGATTATAGTAAATCGCAGATTTATCGCTCATGTCGGGCGATTTTGCCAGAATGGAGTTTCCATTAGTTCGATGCGCAAGCCGTCTAGTTTTGTATCCAGCCGGTTAAACCGTTCGTTCACTCGTTTAGTTTTGCAATTTGGGTGCGAATTGTGTGGCGAAAAGATCTATTGCGTTAATCATTTCTTGCAATCGTATTTTGTACCATTTTGCCATCTTCTTAACAATAGTGATAAATAAATGGTAGAATGAAAAAAGGAAAATTTTTTGATGATATGGAGGAAAATCGTGTGATCTATCAACTAAAAGTGCAGTTAAAAGATATTCGCCCGCCGGTATGGCGGCGGTTATTGGTGCCAGGCGAGATGACGTTTGCCGATCTTCATCGTGTGCTGCAAAAAGCATTTGACTGGGAAGACCGGCACTTGCATACGTTTTACATCACCAAGACGCGCGGAACGGCGAAATTGCGCATCGAAATCGGCAATGATGTCGGTGATGGATGGGACGATGCGGACTATAAGGAGCATAAGGAGCGGCTTTTCGATTGGCTTGTGCAGGAGGGAGACCGCTGCTTGTATATTTATGACTTCGGCGACTATTGGGAACATGAGATCGTGCTTGAAAAAATAGTGAAGCCGCAGCCAGATCTCGTCTATCCTATTTGCCTCAAGGCGGTGCGTGTTGCGCCTGAAGAAGACAGCATGGGCGAGGGGTGGAATCCAGAAGAGATCGAGACAAAAGAATTGACAGCGATGGTCAATGCAAAATTGGCTCCGCTGTGCAAAAAATTGGGCAAGGAAATCCAAAAGAAAGCGCGCAAAGAGAAAGAGATGGGGAAGAAGGCGCAGGCAACACAAGGCAATGTATGGCGGGTGCTGCTGGAAAAAGCGGTGGCGTTTAACCGATTAGCGCCGTGGCAATGGATGAATGAGGATGAAATTTTCCTTGTCGTCGATCCAGAAACGAACGAGCGCTTATATTGTTCTGTCATTGGCGCGCTTGGCCAAGAACATGGCATGGTCGTATATATCGGTGAGCAAGGATACAAAAGCCTGCAATATTTATTAAAACGGCCGTATCCCGAACAAGATCCCGTGTATACACAACGGGCGGTGCTCATTTCCTTTGCCGACCGAAATGAGTTAAGCAAGGAAGACTATGAGCTCCTCCGCTCCCAAGGCATGACGTTCCGCGGCAAAAAGCAGTGGCCGCAGTTTCGCAGCTTTGTCCCAGGGTACTATCCGTGGACGATTTCCGAAGAAGAGGCAAAATTGGTGACGGCGGCGCTTGATCAGGCGTTTGATGTCGCGCGGCGCGTCAGGGAAGGGGAGCTTTCGCTTCCAGTGTTTCCGCAGGATGAAAAGATGTTTGCCCGCATCGGTGAAAAGAAGGATGGGAATGTCGTTTGGCGCGATGACCACGTTCCGCTTGCCGAGCTGGAAGCCGAGGAAAAAGCGCCAACGTATGAACTGCTTGTCGATCCGAAATTGATTAAAATGGTGAAAAATATTGGGCAAGTATACTATGGCAGCATCGAATTTGACGCGGGATATATCAACAGACCGGTCCAAGACAAGCGCGGAGAGCGCCCGTATTTTCCGACATTTGTACTGGCGGTGGACGTGAACACTGGATTCATCATCCATAACGATTTGCTTCCGATCGAGAATGTGGCGATGCGCGTGCAAAAAAGCTTTTTAGATATGCTGCTGCGGCTTGGGAAAATACCGCAGGAAATCCGCATGAAAAAAGAAACGAAGCAAATGCTCGCTCCTGTGCTGCGCAAACTGCCGATCCGGACGATGGAAGTGCTGAGGACTCCTGCGGCCGAACATGTACGCAGGACTTTTGAAATGTTTTAGGATGAGATGCAAGGAGTGCTGTCCGATTTTGGATGATCCATATTCTGTTGACTTACGCACGCATAATTAAGAAAGAGGGATGCAATAGTGTTAATCGCATTAGATATGGACGGGACGCTGCTCAATTCGAATGGACAGGTAAGTAGAAGAAATAAAGAGGCCATTGTGACAGCGCAAAAGCATGGCCATATCGTGGCGATCGTGACGGGCAGGGCATATAAAGACGCGCGTGTGCCGCTTCGGGATGCCGGGCTTGTTTGCCCGGTTATGAGTTTAAACGGCGCGGTGATGACATTAGAAGATGGAACGGTGCTTGGCGATGTGCCGCTTGATAAAGAAAAGTTGATTCCAGCGCTCGAATGGGTGCGCGCGCAGCCCGATTTATACTGCGAAATTTATACGGGCGATGCTGTCTACGTCGGGCTCCATAACCGCGCCCACCTCGAGGCGATGGCCGAGCGGGCAAGCGATATCGCTCCCGAATTAAAGCGCATTGTCGAAAAGCAGTTCCAGCAGGCGCGCGTGACGTATGTCGATGACATCCGCATCGTGTGGGAAAAACAAGATATTGTGTTTTATAAAGTGCTCATTTTTTCTCTCAATCAAGAACGTTTACAAGAAGCAGCCGCCCAGTTTGCCGATATCTCCGGTATAACCGTCACCTCATCGCACCCAAACAATATCGAAATTAACCATGAACAGGCGACGAAAGGACAGGCGCTTGTAAAACTGGCCGCTCACTACGGCATTGATCTGAAAGATACGGTTGTTTTCGGTGACAGCCATAACGATTTATCGATGTTCGCTGTCGCCGGCTGCCGCGTGGCGATGGGAAACGCCGCTCCAGAATTAAAAGAAGTCAGCGACATCGTCACCGCCGCACACGAGGAAGACGGCGTGGCGGTCGCATTGGAAGAACTGATCGCCAAACGAAAACAATGACGATGGGCATCACTCTTCCCCCGTCCCATTGACGATGCACGGTCCAAAAATGGGGGAGGTGTACATGAGAATTTTGCTTTCATGTACTAAAGTGCGGAGTTGATATATCAACGGTTTGGACGTTTGACGATTTTGGTCAAACAGTCTGGTTTACATAACAACAATTTATTTTTTGAGGGGGGGCGCGGGGGTGTGCAAAAGCGCCCCTTGCCGCCCTAGAGAATCAATGGTAAAAGGAAGATACTTTTTTAGTAGAAGGTCTCGTTTAGAGGATAGAGACTTTGAAATCTTTTGCTAAAGCGAAATCTCATTCATCGTCGTTGTGGCTTGCTTAGGAGGGAAACGGATTTTTGCTGCTTTGAACATGATGATGATGCGGCGCGCAATATAGAAATGGAAAAAGCCAGGCTTTTCATTACAAGCTTGGCTTTTTTGATACATATAGTTTTGTTGCTTCATAGGAAAAGCAGGTTTATGCTTGGATCAATCTATATAAATGCGGATTGATTTCCCGACATATGAAACATATATGATGAAGCGCTTCGACCACGCTTTTTTCTAGCTTAAATCTCTTATTTGTTGTCGGCTTTTTAATCTGATCTTATATAAGAAAAATTTAAGTATTCGGTTTTTTATGGAACTCAGTTAAAATAAGAAAATAAAAACGTTGCAGCAAGCAAGGCGATCGAATGGCCGAAAGATCCTGTTTGGCGCTGCAGTAAGCGGCGGAGCATGCGGACGTGTTGCGGGAAACGATTTCGCCTGTCGTGCGGGAATCGGGATAAGGATGAACGATATGCTAGGAGAGTGGAAGAATATGAAAGGAAATGCGGAAGTTCTTAATCACGGCAAAAATATTGTACTCATCGGATTTATGGGAGTGGGAAAAACGACAATCGGACAGTTGGTAGCGGAAAAATTAGATTGGGAGTTTATCGATACCGACCAAGAAATTGAACGGCGCCATCACATGTCCATTCCCGCTATATTTGAACAGAAGGGGGAAGCTTATTTTCGCAAAGTCGAAAGAGAACTGATCGTTGACGTATGTACAAAAGAGCGGCAAAAAGTGCTTTCGCTTGGCGGAGGGGCATATTTGCAGGAAGAAGTAAGAAACGCCTGCTTATCCCACGGCATTGTTGTTTTCCTCGATTTGTCATGGGAAAACTGGAAAAAACGTCTTCCGTCCATTGTCCATGACCGTCCTTTACTGAAAAATAAGACGCTGGAGGAAATCAAACAATTATTTGAACAGCGGAAACAAGCCTATTCCCAGTATCATTATCGCGTGGTGACGGATGGGCTTGATCCGGAAACAGTGGCAACTCGTATGATGGAATTGATTCGCGGACGGAATGCGAAATAATCACGGAAAAAACACCCTTTGTTTTGTACAAGGGTGTTTTCTGTTGAAATTGATGATACATCGCTGAATCGAGGTAAGGAGATTTATTGCCGAAGGAAATACTTAA
This sequence comes from Saccharococcus thermophilus, assembly GCF_011761475.1. NCBI lineage: Bacteria > Bacillati > Bacillota > Bacilli > Caryophanales > Anoxybacillaceae > Saccharococcus > Saccharococcus thermophilus. Next base: position 1,503,265 of record NZ_JAASRS010000001.1, on the reverse strand, counting down.
GGAGCAGCAGGAAGAAAATAAGAGAGGAGACGGTCATTGCTGCCGATACAACTCGCGAATTTTCCGTTCATGCTGGAGCGTTTTGCTGGAGAGGAAATCGACCGTTTCCTGTGTTTCTGACAGTTCGATGCGCAGGCTGTCTACTTTTGTTTCTAAACGATTAAATCGTTCATCTATTTTTTCTTCTAGCTTTCCGACCATCTCTTTCATTTCTGTTCTCAATTGGCTACCCATTTCTTTCATTTCTGTTCTCAGTTGGTTGCCCATCTCTTGCATTTCCGCTTTAAGCTGGCTGCTCATTTTTTGCATTTCTGCATGAATATGGTCAGAATGCAGTTCCAATGCCTTCAAAATTTCTTTTAGCATGGTTTCCTGTTCCATTTTCTCACCTCCTCCATCCCCATTATAAAAAAAGAAAAGAAAGCAGAAAAGGAAAATCTATTTTATTTGATGCTAGCATGTAACTCGAATCAACGTATGTAACAGATGGACTTTTTCACTTAATTTTCACCCTCCTATTGTATGTTGAAAACATGCCCAAAAGAGGTGACGAATCAAGAAAGGGAGTTGGAAGGAAGATGAAATGGGTCAGAAGGGTGGATGGATGGCTGCTTGCCATTGTCCTTATCTCTATTTTTCTCTGTTTCTATCATATCGGCAATGCGGGGTCAAACGTATATTATACCGCGGCGGCGAAAAGCATGACGGAGAACTGGAAGGCGTTTTTCTTCGCGGCGCTAGACCCGGAAGGTTTTATCACCGTTGATAAGCCACCGGTGGCATTATGGTTTCAAGCGTTAAGCGTGGCCATCTTTGGTTTGAGCGACTGGAGCGTCTTGCTTCCGGAAGCGCTCGCTGGCGTTGGTTCGACGCTGTTGATTTATTTTATTGTCAAGCCGTTTGCCGGCAAGGTGGCCGCCAGATGGTCGAGTTTGATTTTCGCTTGTACCCCTGTTTTTGTGGCGGTGGCGCGTACAAACAATATGGACGCGATTTTAATTTTCACCTTGTTGGCGGCAACATGGGCGCTGATGAGAGCCGTACGGGAACAGCGGGTTTCGTGGCTGTTCGTTAGCTTTGCGCTTGTGGGCGTGGGGTTTAACATAAAAATGCTGCAGGCGTACCTGGTGCTGCCGGCGTTTTATTTGTTCTATTGGCTGGCAGGAAAAGGGTCTTGGAAACAGCGGGTCTGGCATTTAGCGGCCGCTACTGTTGTCGTCTTGGCTGTTTCGCTTTCCTATGCGGCCATCGTTGATGCGATTCCGAAAGACAAGCGACCGTATATCGGCAGCAGTCAAACGAATTCGGTGCTTAATCTGGCGATTGGCTATAATGGGATCGACCGTTTACTTGGCTATAACGCGATCAATCGTTTATTTGTCCATCACGAGATGGAACATTTAGCAGGAGCGACGGGGCCGGATGGAGAGCAGGCCATGCACGGCGATATCGAATTCCAAGGCGGAAATGGACAAATGGATCATTCCGACAACCAATATTCGCTTTCATCGCTTTCTGCTCATCATCACGGTCCATTACATGTTTCAACAAATCTAAACGGAGAACGGACGATAGGCTCGTTTCATCCAAATGGTGGGCATTATCCGGGCGGAAAGGGGAAAGTTGGAAGAGGAGAAACAGGAAAGCCTGGTGTGTTCCGACTGTTTCATCAGCAATTAGCCGGACAAATCAGCTGGCTTCTGCCGTTTGTGCTGTTTGTCGCGATTGGGCTGTTTGCGTCCATCCGCCGGCAACGGGCGATCACGCCGCTTCACCGATTTGTGCTGTTTTGGTTCGCCTGGCTCATTCCGATGGCCGTATTTTTTAGTGTCGCTCTGTTTTTTCACCGTTACTATTTAAGCATGATGGCTCCGGCGATCGCGGTGTTGGTCGCTGTTGGAAGCGAGCTGCTGTGGCAGTTTTACAAGAAACAGAACGGTATTTGGCAATGGCTGCTTCCTAGCGCGCTATTGATGACGTTTTTGTTCGAATCACATGTTGCATTTCGATACCGTTCTTCATTATCAAGCATTTGGCCGCTGTCGCTTGTGTACTATGCATTGGCCATCATTTGTTTTCTTTTTGCGTTTCGTCATCACGGGAAAGCAGTGCGCTATTTGAAAATAGCGAGCTTGTTTGGTCTTCTTGCCATGCCGTTTTATTGGTCGCTCACTCCGCTTTTGTATGGCGGCAATAGCGAGTCTCCGTACGCCGGACCGGATTTAAAGCGTCTGAACGAATACGGGCAGCACGCTGTTAGAAACTGGGGAGAAAGAGAAGTTACTTCTGATTTGCTTGCTTATTTGGAAAAGCATTATAACGGGGAGAAATATTTAGCGGCAACGATGCGTGCCACTCCGGCGGCTGAGTTGATGTTAAAAACGGATAAAGCGGTCATGACGATGGGCGGATTTTCAGGGAAGGACCCAGTGTTGACGCCGGAACAATTAGCGAAAATGGCGAGAAATGGCGAAGTGAAATATTTTCTTATCTATGGATTTGACGGTGGCAGCGAAGGAAGAAACAGCAGGCTGATTCAGTGGATTGAAACGCATTGTCAAGAAGTACCGCAAACGGAGTGGAAAACGAATGCGGCGACAACGAAGCGCCAGAGCGGACAGAATGGAATGCCATCGCCGATGGAGCGAGGTGTGAAGCTTTACAAATATGAAGGATAGGAGGGGATGAGGTATGGTAAAATATTCGGTGGTGATTCCGGTATATAATGAGGCGCTTGTCATTCGTGAAACATACCGCCGGCTAAAGCGCGTGATGGAACAAACCGATGGGCCGTATGAACTGTTGTTTGTTAATGATGGCAGCGAAGATGAAACGATTGAGATCTTAAAAGAGCTTGCCGTGAAAGATGAAACGGTCAAATATGTGGATTTTTCCCGCAACTTTGGCCACCAAATCGCGATTACCGCTGGAATGGATTATGCGTCTGGAAAAGCGATCGTCATTATTGATGCCGATTTACAAGATCCGCCCGAATTAATTTTAGACATGATTGACAAATGGAAAGAAGGCTATGACGTTGTTTATGCGAAGCGCGTGAAACGAAAGGGAGAAACCATGTTTAAAAAGGTCACCGCCTATCTGTTTTACCGGGTGCTGCGGGCGGCGACCGAAATCGACATTCCTGTCGATACCGGCGATTTTCGCCTTATTGATCGAAAAGTGCGCGATCAGTTAGTCTATATGAGAGAGCGAAGCCGTTTTGTCCGCGGGCTCGTAAGCTGGGTTGGATTCAAGCAGACGGCGGTGGAATATGAGCGGGAGAAGCGGTTTGCCGGCGAAACGAAGTATCCGCTCAAGAAAATGATTCGCTTTTCGCTCGACGGAATCACTTCGTTTTCATACAAACCGTTGAAGCTCGCCAGTTTGTTGGGTTTTTTCCTTTCGGCATCAAGCGTGCTTGGCATCATCATCACTTTATATTTAAAGCTGTTTACGCATTCGACGGTGGCGGGATGGGCGTCGCTTTTCATGGTGACCTTATTATGCAACGGCATTATGTTTATGATGCTTGGCGTGATGGGGGAATACATCGGCCGCATTTATGATGAAGTAAAACAGCGTCCGTTATATATCGTAAAAGAAACATGGGGAGTCGGAACACAGTATGAAAAAGTACCGTTTTATATGGAATAAGCTAGGAAGCATGCGAACGTTATGGCGCTTTTGCCTTGTCGGGGTCGGAAATACGTTTGTGGACTTTATTGTCTTTTTTCTTCTTACCTCGTTTGGCGTTTCCGCGTTATTGGCGCAAGTATGCTCTTATACCGCCGGTGTGGTCAACAGCTACGTGTGGAACCGGATGTGGACGTTTCAAGTAAAACAAAAAGCGAACATCGGAGAGTTTTTGCGTTTTATCGTGGTGAATGTGCTGTCGCTGTCCGTGACGCTCCTTCTGCTCTTTCTCTGCCGGGATGTTGGGCATTGGCCGCTGTTTGCTGGAAAACTCGTAGCGACCTTAGGAGGCATTGCCGTCAATTTTATCGGAAGCCGCTTTTGGGTGTTTGTCTCGAAACCGTCCCATTCCTGACATGCTTGCGGCTTACGCGAACGTAAAAATGGTAGAGTAAAAGCCGAATCCATCGCGCTGGATTCGGCTTTTTTCTTATTAAGAGCGGATTTGTCCTGTGCCGTAGACGAGCGATTTCGTCGTGGTGATCGCGCGCAATCCCATTGGACCGCGGGCGTGCAGTTTTTGCGTGCTAATGCCGATTTCCGCCCCGTAGCCAAACTGTTCGCCGTCGGTGAAGCGAGTTGAGGCGTTATGATAAAGCACGGCGGCGTCAATTGCTTGGAAAAAGAAGCGGACGTTGTCGTTTTGCTCGGAAATAATCGCTTCGGAATGTTTCGTGCCGTAGCGGTTAATATGGTCGACCGCTTCTTTGACGTCTTGTACGAGTTTAATAGCTAAAATCGGCGCCAAATATTCGGTGCTCCAATCGGTTTCGGTGGCCTGCTGGATAAAGGAATACGATGAAGCAAGCTGCGAATCGCCGCGCAGCTCGACGCCGCGGTCGTGAAGCGTTTCGATAAGTTCACTGATATATGGCCAGTTTTGATGGATTAATACCGTTTCTACCGCATTACAAACGGATGGGCGTTGCAATTTCGCGTTTAGGACGATATCGATGGCCATTTGTTTTTGCGCCGATTCATCGATGAAAATATGGCAGTTGCCAACGCCAGTCTCCAGCACGGGAACGGTGGCGTTTTCGATAACGGAGCGGATGAGCCCGGCGCCGCCGCGCGGAATTAATACGTCTAAGTAGCGGTTTAAACGAAACATTTGCTGGGCCGCTTCCCGGCTTGTGTCTTCAAGAAGCTGAATGGCATCGGCAGGGACGGCGATATCGCGAAGCGCTTCCTTCATGACATGGACGAGCGCTTTGTTCGAATGAAGCGCGGACGAGCTGCCGCGCAATAAGACGGCGTTTCCCGTTTTTAAGCAAAGGCTGGCGGCATCGACGGTGACGTTCGGGCGCGCTTCATACACCATGCCGATGACGCCAAGCGGCACGCGAACCGTTTGAATGCGCAGACCATTTGGCCGCGTCCATTCATCGATGATCTCGCCGATTGGGTCAGGGAGCCCCGCAACTTGACGGACGCCGTCGACGATTTGTTCGATTCGCTCGTCGGTGAGTTGCAATCGGTCGATTAAGGCAGGCGAAAGGCCTTGTTCTTTTCCAAGCGCAACGTCTTTTTCGTTTTCTTGCAAAATCCATTCTTTTTGTTTCATCAGCGCTTCGGCGATACGCGTTAACGCTTCATTTTTTTCTTCCGTGGACAGAAGGGCTAACGTTTTCGCTGCTTGTTGCAGCCGTTCTGCTTTGGTAAGCAATTCATTCATTTTACGATACTCTCCTTTCGCAATGATACCCAATTGTTACGGTGGATCACTTCAGGACGATGGTTAATCGAATATTTTCTTGCCTCATTGCTAGAAAGGCCTTTGACTTGTTCTAAATCGCCAGAGGAGTAATACACTTGGCCGCGGCCGATGACCACGCCTTTATGGTTGATGACCTCGACGACATCCATGGCGGAAAACGTTCCAAAAACGGCGGTCACTCCGGCGGGAAGCAAGCTTTTTCCACGCTGTAATAGGGCAGTTTCCGCGCCTTCGTCAATTTCGATTTTTCCAGCCACAGGTGCGTGATAAGCAATCCATTGCTTGCGCATTTGCATATGTCCGTGAAACGGCGCGCCGATATACGTCCCGTCTCCTTTTCCTTCCAAAATGTCGCAAAGTTTTTCTTTTCCCGTGCCCGTTCCGACAAACACGCTTACCCCAAACGATAACGCTTTTTGTGCGGCGAGAAGCTTTGATTTCATGCCGCCCGTCCCGACCGCAGAGCCGCTGCCGCCCGCCGCTTCAATCATTTCATCGGTAATATTCGAAAGAAACGCATATTTTTTCGCCTTCGGATTTGTTTTCGGATTATCATCGTACAATCCGTTAATATCGGTTAAGATAATGAGCGCGTCCGCGTGCAAAAAGCCGCTGACAAGCGCGGAAAGCATATCGTTGTCGCCAAACGTCAATTCCTCGACGGACACCGAATCGTTTTCGTTAATAATTGGCAAAACCCCGTATTCCAATAATGTAGTGATCGTGGAAAATAAATTATGAAACCGTTCACGGCTGTAAAAGTCTTCTCTTGTTAATAAAATTTGTCCTGTCGTAATGCCGAACTGTTTGAACGCGGAAATATAGCCTTGCATGAGCAGCCCTTGCCCGACCGCCGCCGCTGCTTGTTTTCCCGCGGTGGTTGTCGGCCGGGACGGATAGCCGAGCGGTCCAAATCCAGCAGCGACCGCACCCGATGTGATCAAAATGACCTCGTGGCCTAATTGTTTGATATAGGCGATCGCTTCGACATGATCGAAAAGTTTTTCATGGCAAAGAATACCTTTCGCGTCCGTTAATGAGCTGCTTCCGATTTTCACGACGACTCGCTGCTTTTTCACGCGCATCCTCCTTTCTATTTGCCAATAAAAAACGCTTTTTCCCTTCCTTGCAAAAGGACGGAAAAAGCGTTCCGCGGTACCACCTTTTTTGGCGCATCATGCGCCCACCTCTTGCCCGTAACGAGGGCGGACGGCTTATGTTTGCATAAGCGGCCTTAGTAGGGTAGGTTCAATCGACTTCCCGTGAGGAACCTTCCAGCCTGCGGGTTCCACTCTCTTGCACGTTCCATCGATTTACTAGTCCCGTACCGTTTTCCGTATCAACGATTTGTTAGAAATTATCCATACAAATCAGAAAATTGTCAAGGGGTTTTTCTTCGACAACGATGATTAGCTAGAGTAATTGCTTTGCTTAGCGCGAGATGTCTTAACCATCAGCCGGTCTAATAGACGGAACAATAATACTCCGATTGCTGTTCCGAACGTGTTTAAAAGAATGTCATCGACATCAAAAGCCCGAAACGGAATGAAAAACAATTGGACGATTTCGATGCATAAGGAAAGAAGAAATCCGACGATAACGATTGTTTTCGGACGAAGGATAGAAGAATAACAAGAAGCAAAAAACCCAAATGGTATAAACAACGCGATATTGCCGCCAATGTTTCGCAAGGGAACGAGCCAGTAAAAATGGTGAAGCGACTGCCGGATGCTCGCAAGTGGAATGAGATTGATGCCGGCATACATTTCCTCTTGTAAGTGCGGGTATATATAAAACGGAAATGGGAAAATCGTCACACTATATATAAATGCAAGGGAAAAAGCGAATAATCCATGGATGATTTCGTGTTTGACAGAAAAGGTTCGCTTCCGTATGTACACAATACCGCGAAATAATACCCAAATAACCACGAACCCAATCAATGGCACCTTAAAATCAAACATCATAAACTCTCCCTCTTTTTCTTGGAATTGTAATATATAATCACACATGAATTCAAGTAGTTTCCAATTTTGACAAAATGATAGATGAAAGGAATGATTGATGTTATCGAAATAAATATAATTGTCATTTTATTTTAAAAAATGGTACAATACTAAAAACATCGAGACTACAATACTACTATTTGGAGGGATTTAGATTGAGAGAACTTCGCAGCAATATGATCAAAAAAGGGTTTGACCGGGCGCCGCACCGCAGCTTGCTGCGCGCGGCAGGCGTAAAGGAAGAAGATTTTGACAAGCCGTTTATCGCCGTGGTGAATTCGTATATTGATATTATTCCGGGGCACGTTCATTTGCAAGAGTTCGGAAAAATTGTCAAAGAAGCGATTCGCGAAGCGGGCGGGGTCCCGTTTGAAATGAATACGATCGGCGTCGATGACGGAATTGCGATGGGGCATATCGGCATGCGCTATTCGCTGCCAAGCCGCGAAATTATCGCGGATTCGATCGAAACGGTGATTTCTGCGCATTGGTTTGACGGAATGGTCTGCATCCCAAACTGTGATAAAATTACGCCGGGAATGATGATGGCGGCGATGCGGCTAAACATCCCGACGATTTTTGTCAGCGGCGGACCGATGAAGGCTGGCGTAACGAGCGACGGACGAAAAATTTCGCTTTCTTCCGTATTTGAGGGGGTCGGCGCCTATCAAGCAGGGAAAATTGATGAAAAAGGATTGCAGGAATTAGAAAAATACGGCTGTCCGACGTGCGGCTCCTGTTCGGGAATGTTTACGGCAAACTCGATGAACTGTCTGGCGGAAGCGTTAGGTCTCGCGCTGCCAGGAAACGGTACGATTTTAGCGGTCGACCCGGCCCGGAAAGAATTAGTTCGCCAATCGGCGAAACAATTAATGTATTTGATCGAGCATGACATTAAACCGCGCGATATTGTCACGGAAAAAGCGATCGACAACGCGTTTGCGCTTGATATGGCGCTTGGCGGCTCGACGAACACCGTATTACATACGCTGGCGATTGCAAACGAAGCAGGGATCGATTATTCGCTCGAGCGAATCAACGAAATCGCTGCGCGCGTTCCGCATCTTGCCAAATTGGCTCCTGCTTCCGATGTGCATATTGAAGACTTGCATGAAGCGGGCGGCGTATCGGCCGTATTGCATGAATTAGCGAAAAAAGAAGGAACGCTCCATCTTGATACGTTGACCGTAACCGGGAAAACGCTTGGGGAAAACATCGCCGGCTGTGAAGTCAAAGACTATAACGTTATCCGCCCAATTGATCATCCGTATTCCGAAACTGGAGGACTTGCCGTATTGTTCGGAAATCTCGCCCCGGATGGCGCGATCATTAAAACAGGCGGCGTACAAGAGGGCATTACGCGCCACGAAGGACCAGCGATCGTATTTGATTCGCAAGAAGAGGCGCTCGAAGGAATCGCGAGCGGAAAAGTCAAACCGGGCCACGTCGTTGTCATCCGCTATGAAGGGCCAAAAGGCGGACCGGGAATGCCGGAAATGCTCGCGCCAACTTCGCAAATCGTTGGCATGGGGCTCGGCACGAAAGTCGCGCTTGTGACGGACGGACGTTTCTCAGGGGCATCGCGCGGTTTATCGGTTGGACACGTTTCTCCGGAAGCGGCGGAAGGCGGTCCGATTGCTTTTATTGAAGACGGAGACATCATTGAAATCGATATTACGAACCGAACGATTAACGTGAAGCTTTCTGACGAAGAATGGGAAAAACGGAAAGCGAACTGGAAAGGGTTTGAACCGAAAGTAAAAACCGGTTATCTCGCACGCTATTCGAAGCTCGTTACTTCGGCGAGCACGGGTGGGATTATGAAAATTTAACGGTCTATCAAAAGACCTGTTCGCCGGTCCCATGACCAGAGCGAACAGGTTTTATTTTTGCAAAAATCTATTCGGAAACGCTTACAATTATGGTGAAGGTGTATATGATAGAAAATATAGGGGGGATGAACAATATGAATAAACGAATGGAAACGATCATCATTCATCACGGATATGACGCGAAACAGCATCTTGGCAGTTTGTCGGCGCCGATTTTTCAAACATCGACGTTTACGTTTGACACGGCGGAACAAGGAGAAGCGCGGTTTGCGGGAAAGGAAGACGGCTATATTTATTCGCGCCTGGCCAATCCGACGGTGCGGGTGCTGGAAGAAAAAATGGCGTGTTTGGAAGGCGGGGAAGCGGCCCTTGCCTTCAGTTCCGGGATGGCGGCCGTGTCCGCGGTATTGCTTGCGTTAACGAAAGCAAACGACCATATTATATGTTCACAAGGAGTATACGGCTGTACGTTTGGCTTGCTGCAGCTGTTGAAAAAGAAATATCATGTTTCCCACGATTTTTGCGCGATGGAAACGGAAGAGGAGATCCGTCGCCTTATCCGCCCGGAAACCGTTTGCATTTATGTGGAAACGCCAATTAATCCAACGATGAAACTCATCGATTTGCAAATGGTGGTGAAAGTGGCAAAAGAGTACGGTATTGCGGTGGTGGTGGACAATACGTTTTGTTCGCCGTATTTGCAGCGGCCGCTTGAATTTGGCTGTGATGTCGTCGTGCACAGCGCGACAAAATATATAGGCGGCCATGGCGATGTTATTGCCGGCATCGCGGTCGGGAAAAAACAATTCATGGAGGAAATCGCAAAAACGACGCAAAAAGATATCGGCGGAATCCTTTCCCCGTTTGACGCTTGGCTGTTGTTGAGGGGATTAAAGACGCTTCCGGTGCGGATGGACCGGCATTGCGATAATGCGGAGAAAATTGCGGAACGGTTAAAAATGCATCCGCGCGTTGAGCGTGTTTACTACCCTGCCGATCGAGACAACCGTGATTACCCGATCTACCAAAAACAAATGAAACGCGGCGGCGGCTTAATTTCGTTTGAAATTAAAGGCACAAAACAAGACGCCCAACGCTTTCTCAATCATCTTCAACTCATTCAAATCGCTGTCAGCCTTGGTGATACGGAAACGTTAATTCAACATCCAGCAACGATGACTCATTCTGTTGTGCCGGAAGAGGAAAGAATAAGGATGGGGATCAGCGACCGTTTAATTCGTTTATCCGTCGGCCTCGAGGCGTGGGAAGATATTTGGGACGATTTAGAAGAGGCGCTTTCTTCATTAGGATGAAAAGTCATATAAAACGGCGCGTCAAATTTTCATTGTTTGCGCGCTTTTTTGTTGAGATTCTCTAGAAAGAAGGAAAAAATTTAAGCGTTAAAAGAATCAGTGATAGTTTACATTTTAGAATATTTAGTATATTCTAAAATTAGGATAATGAAAGCGTTTTTTATGTAGGTGTGCAAAGGAAGTTTGATCATGGAAGTGCTCTTATCATGGAGTGCTTATTTTTGTTTGTCCAACATAAAACATAGTAAGGAGGTCAAGTTTCATAACATTATTGTAGTAGTTTAGAAACGGTGAAAAGGGAATTATGTGCGTCAGCGCAGCAATTGAATGTAAACAGCATTCGTCGATACAGACTAAGCATCACGACTCGGAAGGGATAAACGATTTCACCAATAAAAATGGGAAGGGGATCTATGATGAGAGAAGTCGTTATTGTCGATGCGGTGCGGACACCGATCGGGAAATATAAAGGGGCATTAAAAGACGTCCGCCCCGACGATCTAGGGGCAACCGTTATCCGTGCGCTTGTGGAGCGCAATCCGAATCTTCCAGTCCATGAAATTGAAGAAGTCGTTCTCGGTAACGCCAATCAAGCTGGGGAAGACAACCGAAATGTCGCGCGGATGTCCGCCTTGTTAGCCGGATTGCCAATCGAAGTGGCAGGAACGACCGTCAATCGTCTTTGCGGTTCAGGACTTGATGCCGTCAACTACGCTGCTCGCGCGATTATGACAGGAGAAGCAGACATTGTGATCGCAGGAGGAACAGAAAGCATGACGCGCGCACCGTTTGTCATGGCAAAACCAAACGCGGACTTTCCACGCGGCAATATGGAAATGTTCGACACGACCATCGGCTGGCGTTTTATTAATCCAAAGATGGAGGAAATGTACGGAACCGACAGCATGCCGCAAACAGCGGAAAATGTCGCAAAACGGTTTGGAATCTCTCGCGGAGCGCAAGACGAATTTGCCTATGAAAGTCAAATGAAAGCGAAAAAAGCGATTGAATCGAATCGTTTCGCAGACGAATTAGTTCCTGTTGTATCTGTTGACCGGAAAGGGAACAAAGTCGTCGTAGATAAAGATGAACATCCTCGTCCGGATACGACGTTAGAAAAGCTGGCAAAACTGCCTCCGCTATTTGAAAATGGCACCGTCACAGCAGGGAACGCTTCAGGAATCAATGACGGAGCGTCCGCGTTGTTATTAATGAGTTCGGAAAAAGCAAAAGAACTTGGGATGAAACCGCTTGCGAAATATGTAACGTCAGCGGTTGCGGGGGTAGAACCTGCGGTGATGGGAATTGGTCCGATTTACGCGACGAGGAAAGCGCTTGCGCGTGCGAAATTAACAATCAGTGATATCGATTTAGTAGAATTAAATGAAGCATTTGCCTCACAGTCGTTGGAATGCATTAAACAGCTGGAACTCGACCGCTCCAAAGTAAACGTCAACGGTGGAGCGATCGCTCTTGGACATCCGCTTGGGGCAAGCGGCGCCCGCATTTTAACGACGTTGATTTACGAAATGAAAAAACGCGGGGTAAAATACGGTCTTGCGACAATGTGTGTCGGTGTTGGCCAAGGAATTGCGACGATTGTTGAGAATCCAGAAGCTTAAGAAGCAACGGTGTAATTGATTATTAATCCTTATTCAACTAATGCTGCCCCCTAGTTAAACAAGGTGGGGAAACGTTGTTTTCATACCTAACAGTTTATAATTTTTATAAACCTTTACGTATGAATATGTTTGATAATTTAGGTCCATATGGAATGAACAAGAGGGAAGCACAAAAGAAATTGCGCGATATTCAAACGCATGAACTTGAATTAATTTATATCTGAACGTAGTGGGATGTAAATTAAGGAATTCTTCATTGGGGGGAAGTTATTGAACGAGTTCGTTAACCCATAAGAAACAGTAAATGAGTATTAAAAACGCTCGGATTTTCGTTCCGAGCGTTTTTCTTTGCGATTTATATTGTTATTTTTGGGTTAAATGTGTTGCTAATCACCTTTGTTATTTCATGTGTTTTTTAACATTTTTCCCTTCCTGAAGTGAACCTGTTAAAAGGAGTGTGGGCTGTTTTTTATTGAAAAAATATTTTTCTAAAAAGACAAAAAGATAAAAATAATGGTATAATTTTCAAAGAATGTCATAATAGTTTTTGCAGTATACATAAACGGGGGTTATTTATGAGGATACGCGACTGGGATCGGAATTTGAAGGTGCGTCTATTTGGCGAGGCGCTCATCAATATTACTTTTTGGATGTTTTTCCCTTTTATGGCCATATATTTTACTGAATCGTTTGGGAAAGATAAGGCGGGAATCTTGTTGATCATCTCGCAATTTTTTTCTGTGATTGCTAATTTAATGGGAGGGTATTGTGCGGATATATTTGGACGCAAACGAATGATGGTGCTGTCGGCCTATGGGCAAGGGGCAGCTTTTTTCTTTTTTGCGCTTGCAAGTTCGCCATGGTTTGTTTCGCCGCTGGTTGGTTTTATTTGTTTTACGATCGCAGGAATTTGCGGATCATTTTATTGGCCTGCACAAGCCAAGCGATGGTGGCGGATGTTGTTCCAGAAAAGGACCGAAACAGCGTATTTGCCGTGTTTTATACGTCCATCAACATTGCGGTGGTCATCGGTCCGGTGATTGGCGGAATTTTTTACGAAAACTATCGCTTTGAACTATTGCTTGCCACGGCGTTTTCATGTTTGCTGCTCGCTGCGCTCCTTTCCAAATGGCTCCGCGAAACGGTTCCAATACAGGGAAAAGCAGGATTAGCATACGGGAAATGGTATGAGTTTTTGTGGCAACAAGTCCAGCAATATAGTGTGATTATACGTGATCGAATATTCCTATTGTTTATCATTGCTGGCATCCTTGTGGGACAAACGTTTATGCAGCTAGATTTATTGATTCCTGTGTATACGAAAGAGAATGTGGGGAGACAAACGCTATTTTCATTTGGCGATTGGTCGTTTACCCTTAGCGGAGAGAAAGCGTTCGGCCTTCTTATTTCTGAAAACGGCTTTCTTGTTGCACTATTTACGGTATTGGTGACGAGATGGATGTCGCGTTATCATGAGCGCACGGCCTTTATTGGCTCTTCCATTGTTTATGGAGCGGCTATTTTCCTATTTGGCCAAACCGCATCGATTTGGGGACTTATTTTTGTGATGGCGCTGTTTACGTTTGGCGAACTGATGACAGCAGGAATCCAGCAAACATTTATTTCTGAGCTTGCTCCTGAGGAGATGCGCGGGCAGTATTTTGCGGTTGCGAGCCTGCGCTTTACGGTTGGGCGGATGATTGCTCCGTTTTCGATTACGGCAACGATATGGCTCGGGTATGAATGGACATTTTTCTTGTTAAGCATGCTTTCTTTTATCAGCGCAGCTTTATATGCGGTGATGTTTCAACGGTTTGAAAAACGGCGAGAGAAGCGAGTCGCGGCGTCATTATAAGCGGTGAGGGGGGAGAGCGTCGACATCACACTCATCCGTCATGGAAAAATCGTCGCCAAGTACAAAACATTGGCATTCGGTTTTGTACACGTTTTATAATAAAAAACACTAAAAGCACACTTGTTGCTCCCTCAACATAAATTCCCTAATTCTGTCATAAAGATGAACTAGAATACAGACAACAGGAGAGGGGAAGCAGGGTGAAACCGCATGTGTCTTTAGAGAAAACGATACAGGGGGCCAATCAGCAAAAAAGAGAAACAAAGAAGAGTGCCGCGGGCGACGCGGCGGCGTTGGCGCGCTATGAGCAGCGAAAGCAGGCGCGTCTTTTTATGCGGGAGCGGCGGAAAAAGTATTACCGCATTTTTGGGTATGCGGCTTTGGCCATCGCAGCAATGTGGCTGGTAGGCGCGCTTTTATGGAAAGGATACAACGCGTTGAAAAACGCCGCCAGCAGGGAAATCGCCGTGATGCACCTTGAGGATGCGCTCAAAGACAAAGATGTTGCCGCGCTGCAAACATACCTTCGTGTCTCGGATGAGACCATACCGATCAATGAAAAAACGCTTGCGCCGTTGTTTTCATACTTAGACGCGCATCCAAAAGCATACAAAACACTCGAACGCGATTTTGACAGACAGCGCAACATGAAGCATGTATATATAAAAGGATTAACGTCGAAACCGCCCATTTTCACCATCAAAGTGTTCGGGGATCGCTATGTGTTTGAACCAACCTTATACTCGATGAACATTCATTTGAACGAGCCGGATGATGAAATTATGATTAACGGCGAGAAAGTGAAAGGGGAACCGACGAAAGATCCGTTTGTGAAAAAAGTCGGCCCGTATTTGCCTGGGGCGTATACGGTTACGGTCGTAGAGGCAGATGGAGAAAAACGAAAAAAAGAAACGAAACAAGTGCGTTTATTCGGCGGTGCGCGTGTGTATGAAGTGGATTTAGCGAAAGAATAAAGATCCTTCAGAAAATGGAAGGATCTTTTTTAGTAGGAAAAGACCGCCTGGACGGTAGCTTTGATGATGATATCTTGCGTCTGAATCGGCGTTGCGGTTGACGATTCCGCCAGTGTGGTCGCCGAATAAGGTGCTCGCGGGAAGGGGGGAGCGACGCTTTCTTCTTTGATTTGAAGGGGCATGTCGTGCATCGGAAGGCCGAGGGTGCGGGCGATGGTGATCGCTTTTTCTTTGGCGTTTTTCACCGCCAGCATCAGCGCCTGCTGGTAATAAGGCTGTTCGTTGGCGAGGCGGAATTGGATCTGACGGGCGATGTTTGCGCCGCTGGCGATGGCGGTGTCGTAAATGTTGCCGACTTTTTTTGTATCTTTGACGGTAATGTCGAAAATATGCTCGACCTCGTAACCAGTCAAGGTGGCTGTTCCGTTTGAGTAGTTATATTTTGGATAAATGGAAAACGAGGCAGTGTCGATGTCCTCTTCGTTCACCTCAATCGTTTTTAGCGCGCGGATCATGTCATTGGCGCGTTTTGCGTTTTCCGCAAGCGCTTCTTGGACGTTGGTGTGTTCGGTTCGCACTCCAAGGGTGATGATAACCGTATCGGGCTTTGCCGTGACCGTTCCCTGTCCTGTCACGGTGATCGTTTGCGCCGTTGGTTGATTGCGCTGCATCGGCATATACCATTCTTGCATTTTCTTTCTCTCCCTTCCCGGTTATGCCGCTTTGCGATCATCATCATCGTTTATGCGCCAGTAGTAGACGCGCGGCAGCCCGATATAGCACCAATATTCTTTTAATAATGTCACTCCGACAAAATAGATCATCTGCCAATCCATCTGTTTCATCGGTTTCTCTCCTTTGTCAATCCTTTTGTTAAAGCATATTCGTCCGCGGTGTTGTCCTATGCGCAGCGCTTTCCATCGAAGCGGAAAGTCAAAATGATGATGAAACAAAATCGTCCGTTAATACGTATGAAGAAAAGTGGACATGTTATAATGAAGATAAACGAGGATACGAGAAAGGGATGAACGATGAAACACTTGTTGAAGACGTTGTGGCGTTGGTTTGTTTCATGGAATATAGGGGTAGTAGTGGCGGTTGTCGTGTTTTTTCTCGCTGATTTTCATATCTTGCCTTCCTTTTTATCGGGAATGGGGGCGATGTTTGTCACGTCGGCCATCATGAAAAGACGAAATCACCGCATCACGGCGCAAGGGATTTTGAAAGAGGAAAAAACGTATATCCGTTCCCAGCTTGATGAGGCTCGGAAGCAGTGGAAACAAATGCGGCGCGCCCGTTACCGCATCCGTTCGTTGGTGATGTGGCAAAAAATTTCGCGTCTGTGCGCGTTGGTTGACAAAATGATTCGTGCAGTTCAGCAGCATCCGCATCAATTCCGCATCGCCCAGTCGTTTTTCTTAAACGAATTGCCAATGGCGGTAACCATGATCGACAAATACGTTTATTTAGTGAACCAGCCGGTGCGCAGTCAGGAGATGAAAGAGGCGCTTTGGAAAACGGAGCGGCTTCTCGATGAGCTGGTGACAACCGCAGAAAAACGGTTATTGGAGATACTTTCTAATGATGTGTTCGCTTTGCAGGTCGAGACGAAAATGCTTGAACAGTCGCTCGAGCAGCAAAAGCTTTCGGAAACGATGCAATGGAGAAAGGAGAACGACTATGAAACCGTCCGATAAGACGCAAGGCAACGATCTGCAATATCCAGAGTGGACAAGCTCGCTCGATTCGTTGTTGGAAAATCCGTTTTCCTTGCCGAGCGAGCAAAACGAAACGGCTGTGGAGCAACCAAAGCCGAAGCTTCTTGATACGTTGAAGCCAGAACATCGCGAAAAAGCAATGCAGCTGGCGAAACAAATCGATCCGCGCAACCAACAGGCAATCATCCAATACGGGGTGGCAGCGCAGGCGGAGCTGTCCAAGTTTTCTCATGCGATTCTCCATCATGTGCAGGCGAAAGACGCGGGCCCTGTCGGCGAGGTGATCAGCGAGTTAATGACGAAAATTAAAGAAGTAAATCCGGATGATTTGCTTCCGGCGAAAAAAGGATTGCTTTCGCGGCTGTTTGGGTCTGTGTCGAAATCGCTGCAAGGGATGATGGCGAAATATCAAAAAATTGGCGTCGAAATTGATAAAATCGCCGATCAGCTGGAAAAACACCGGCAGATGCTGTTTCGCGATATTATGATGCTAGAGACGCTGTACGAGAAAAATAAAGAATACTTTGATGCGCTGAATATTTATATCGCCGCGGCGGAGTATAAATTAGAAGAGTTGCGGACAAAAGTCATTCCGGAAAAACGAGCCGAAGCGGAACGGTCGGGCAACCAAATGGAATTGCAAGAAGTAAATGATTTGTTGCAGTTTGCCGACCGTCTCGAAAAGCGGATTCACGATTTAAAATTAAGCCGGCAAGTAACGATTCAAACGGCTCCACAAATCCGCATGATCCAGCACATGAACCAGACGCTCGTCGAGCGCATCCAATCATCGATTTTAACGGCGATTCCATTATGGAAAAACCAAGTCGTGATTGCCTTGACGCTGTTCCGCCAGCAAAAAGCGGTCGAGGCGCAAAAGCAAGTGACGGAAACGACGAATAACTTGCTCTTAAGGAATTCGGAAATGCTGAAAACAAACAGCATTGAAGTGGCGAAGGAAAACGAACGCGGGCTCATTGACATTGAAACGTTGAAAAAAACGCAGGAAAACTTGGTGACGACCTTAGAGGAAACGTTGAAAATTCAGGAGGAAGGCCGCCGCAAACGGCAGCAGGTCGAACGGGAGCTGGTGACGATGGAAGAACAGCTGAAACAGACGTTATTGTCATTAAAACGCAACGATCGATGAAGAAAAAGCTGACCTCAGGATGGGGTCAGCTTTCACGTATCTCGCCATCATCGTCTGTTTCGCGGCGGACGTCGAATTCTTCCGCCGTTTCCATTTGCCATTCACGCCCTTGCAACGGTACTCTTTCTTCTTCTTGGCCGCTTAGGATGAAGCGATGGACATAAGCATGGAACAACACTTCACCAAACGCGACAAGCAGAGCGGAAAAGAACGCGGCGTTTAAAACCGCGGGACCGCTGACGTCGTAAAAAGCGCCGATGCCAATCCATACGCCGACAAAGGCGAGGCCAAAATCTGCAATCGTCGCTGACAGATTCCCAAAGCGCGGGAGAAGGTACAAATCACCGAGCGCATAAGCAACGAACGTCATCCAAAGGCTGAACCATAACAGTTCTGCCGAGGAGATGCGTAAAAATAACGGGACGATCGCAAAAAAGACCGTAGTAAACAGCACGTACTTTAATGCAAGCGCGATTAAATGCCTCATTTCTATACGCCATCCTTTAACCGAACATTATTCGGCCGGAAAATTTGGTCCTTCCAATTTTTTATCCCCATATCCAGGTTGTTTTTCGATATCTTTTTCCTGCTGCTGCTTTTTTTGTTGTTCGAGGCTATTGTTTTGCTTTGGCTGTTTCATGATGTTCATCCTTTCTTCCTAATGGTCTATCATTAGTTTGCCGTCTTGGCGCGAATGTATACATATGATATCCATAAACTTCCTCTTAATTTTGCCTCATTGTTTCACATTAATAGTGAGTAGGGATGAACAAGGAGGGAATGAGGTTGATGGAAAAGAACGAACAGTCGCAAATTGCGGGAAAACAATACGCGCCATCCGATGAAGAAGCGTCGTCTTTTTTTGCTTCCGCGTTTGCTTCCGCGCTGGCAGAAACGCATGAGCAGGTGAGCGATGTGTATGCGGAAGGGACAGTGGAAGCGGTCATCGATAACGCGGGGGGAAAAGACATCCCTCTTTCCCGAGAGCGAAAACAGTAACAGCGGAGCGTCAAGGCAGGAAAAAGCCTTGACGTTTTTTTGTCTTTTCGATTTATAATAGAGATTGTACAATTTATTCAACAGAGAGAGGGACAGATGTGTGGTTGGCTGCTGCTGTGATGACCGCGGTTTGTTTCGGCATCAACAATACGTTGTTTAAGTGGAGTACGCGTTATTCCATGTCGAAACAACATATCCAGTTTTATTTTTATATGGTGGCGTTTTGTTTCATGATGTTGTACGGATGGATGACAAAATCGCTCCATCCAAGCGCGACATCGATGATGCTCGGGGCGCTGATCGGGATTTGCAATGCGACGGGAAACATGCAAATGTCAGGGGCTTTTGAGAAAGGACCGGCTAGTTTGACGGCTCCACTTGTGGCGGTAAATGCGATTTTTCCGGTGCTGGCGGCGGGGATTATATTTGGCGAACATATTCCGCTTTTACATTGGATCGGCATTTTATGTATGTTATGTTCCGCTGCAATCATTCAATATACTCCGAAAGTGGAGAAAGGAAATTACGAATACATATCTTGGTTGCTCCATATCGGCATGGCGATTGTCTCATTTGGAATAGTAGGGATTTTAATGAAGTGGTGCTCGGTTATCGGGGTTCGTTCCTTGGATTTGCTTACTGCGATGTACGGTGGCGGCGGGTTGTACTTATGTTGGAGTTGCCGTAAAACAATTGTGCAAAAACGGGAGTTTCGGGTGGGCGCAACGGTGGCTTTCTTCAGTGTCATCGGTTTTAGCTGTTATTTTTATGCGCTTACGACAGGCGTTGCATCGATCGTCTTTCCGGTTGTCAGCTTAAATTGCCTTATTGTCGTTATTTTAGGTTGTTACTTATTCAAGGAAAGACTAAAAGCGTACCAGCTGATCGGCATCGCGACTGCCTTATGCGGATTAATTTTGACAAAATTGTAGGAGAATGAGGAAAGAAAAGCAGTTCGTACTCAGCTTCCTTCCCGTTCATACTAATACTGTACGCTGTCATACTTATAATTAAGGGGGCTGATGATGATGAAATGGCAGCAAGCACTTTTGGCATTATTGAAAGAACGAAAAGATCATTCCATTGCCTTGGCCATTGATACGTCCAATCGCCCATCACGTCCCGTGCTCATTCAAAACATTGTTAAGCTGTTTGAAAAAGTACGGCCCGATACGATGCTCGTGCAGGCCGATTTTAAGATTCGAGATGTATCTCCGGTCGGCGTTGCATCCATTAAGTATTTTAAACATGGAAAATCATCGTATACGGAAGTGTTGGAATGGGCAGCGGAGCAAAAAATCGATACGCTTTTTTACATCACCGATGTCACTGGGTATTTTTACGAAGAATTGCAAGTCGACTATGAAGTATTTTGGCTTGTCCCGGACGACTATATGCCACGCGTGCCCTTTGGAAAGCCGATACGCGTCGCCTGAAACGCACGGAATGCCTTAAAACAAACAAGTTTAAGGCATTCCGTTTTTTTTATTATGGATGTTTTTGTATAGAGTGTTACTTTTTTTGACTACAATTAATATTTCCGTTTTTTACCTAATAGAGCCGTTGCGATCGCGCTAAAGAAGTTACCTAAAGCTTCTATCATTCAAACCAACATCTCCTTTATTTTACATATTTAACAATATTAAATATTGTTAAGAGTCAATTGTCAATTATCAGTTATTAAAAACAACAATCTTTGCGAAAAGAGCCCTTGTTATTAAAAATATGTGTTATAAAATATAACAAATTTTATATCGTAAACGGTTACAAAACAAATTTATATTGCGGATGATTTGTTTATGTGTTATATATTATAACATATAAAGTAACTAAATATAACATTGAGGGGGAGAAGAAGAATGGATGGCAAAATGCTAACCGCAGGTCTTGATGCATTATGGGTGATGGTGAGCGCGGTGCTGGTGATTGGGATGCAGGCAGGGTTTGCACTTCTAGAAGCGGGGTCGACGAGAATGAAAAACTCGGGGCATGTCGCTGGAAAACAGATTCTCAGCTTTGCAATTGCTTCGCTGGCGTTTTGGGCGTTTGGCTTTGCGATTACATTTGGAGCGGGAAATCACTTGATCGGAACAGAAGGATGGTTTTTGCAAGGAGATGAAAAAACGTTTGCTTCGTTATCATGGGCGAATGTTCCGCTATCGTTGAAATTTTTATTTCAGCTAGGGTTTGCCGGGGTATCGCTGGCGATTGCCTGGGGAGGATTTGCTGAGCGCGCCAAATTATCGGTTTATTTTCTATTTGGAACGATTTTTACGGTCGCCATTTATCCGGTCATTGGCCATTGGGTATGGGGAGGCGGCTGGCTTGGCGAAATAGGCATGCAAGATTTTGCCGGCTCTACGGTCGTTCATTTGCAAGGGGCGATCGCCGCGCTGGTCGCGACAGTTTTACTTGGGCCGCGCATCGGCAAGTTCAATAAAGATAAAACACCGAACGTCATTCCGGGGCATAACCAAGTGTATACCGTTATCGGCGGATTGATTTTATGGATCGGCTGGTTTGGTTTTAATGCGGGAAGCACGATGGCGGTAGGTGATGGCTTTTTCGGTTATGTGGCGTTAACGACGAATTTAGCCGCCGCGGCGGGAGCGGTTGCCGCGATTGTCACGGCGAAAATCATGGTTGGAAAAGCGGATATTCCAGCGATGGTCAACGGAGTGCTTGCTGCACTCGTGGCGATTACAGCAGCGTGCGCCTTCGTCGAACCATGGGCGGCAGTAGTGATCGGAGCGGTCGCGGGTTCATTCACATTTTGGACGTCGATTTATTTCGAAAGAAAAGGCATTGATGACCCGATTTACGCGTTTTCCGTGCATGGTATTGCCGGCATCATTGGTACGATTTCCACCGGATTTTTCGCTTCGCCGCGTTTAGTGAAAATAACAGGGATTGGCAAGGCGGGCCTGTTGTATGGCGGCGGATTTCATCAGTTGATTGTGCAGACGGTCGGCGTGCTCGGTGCGATCGCCTATGTAGCGCTCATCTCTTTTGTCGTGCTGTTTTTGTTGAAGAAAACGATTGGGTTGCGCGTGACAGCGGAACAGGAAATTTCCGGATTGGATATTAGCGAACACGGTTCATACGGCTATCCGGAGCAGCTTGATCCTGCCTATCAGTCTAAGTCGATGGCGCATTAGAATCTTGTTTCAAGGAGAACGATCATGGAATCGCTATATGAATGGGTGAAGCAATTGGAAGAGGCGCAAACGATTGGGGAGCTTCGCCTGTATCATGATGAGCTTGCCAGACAGCTGCGTTATTGGCTGTGCCGGGAGGAGCTTGAGGTTATTTCTGAAATCGTCGCTGATGCGCATGATGCGATAATGAGGCGGGTGTTTCGCCTGGCGGAAGAGAAAACATTGCGCGCGGAAACCGGGGTTCGCCCACGCAGCTGGTGCTGGTATGCGATGGGAAGCATCGGGAGACGGGAGCCGACGGTATGGACAGACCAAGATCATGGCATTTTGTTTGCCTGCGCGGAGCACGAAGAGAAACAATGCTACGAATTCATCCGCCATATGGCCGCTGTAGGAACGAATTATCTGCACGAAATTGGCTACCCGTATTGTTCCGGCTACGTAATGGCGACAAACAAACGGTGGGGGCAGTCGCTTCGCGATTGGGTGCAGCAGGTCAAGATGTATATGAGCGGCTGTCTCCCTAATGATATCCGCTTTTTATTTATCGCGATGGATATGCGGCCGATTTATGGGGATGGCGAGCTGGTTGCCGACAGCAGGCGGACGCTGTTTCACTCGCTGAATAGGGAGACGAAGCTGCTGCGGCAAATGGGGGAGCATGTGATGTTTCCTTCCGTCCCTTTAGGATGGTTTTATAATGTGCAGCTCGAACGATGGGGGCCTCACAGCGGGGCGATTCATATGAAACATAGCGGCTATGTGCAAATCGTCAACGCGTTAAAGTGGCTAGCGTGTGTTGCCAATATTTCTACGGCGACGACGTGGGAACGGTGGCGCGAGATGGCGAAACAAGCGTTGCTTCCGTTGCCGCTAGCGGAGGAAGTGAGGGAGGCGCTCTTGACGTATTATTACATTCGGCTAAAGTATGCAACGGAAGCGGCAAACGAGCGGGACTATGTGTTGTGGCGCGTGTTGGAAGCAAACGAACGAACACGGCTGAAAAAAGCGATGAAGACAGCAAAAAAGCTGCAGCGCCTTGTCGCGCGGCAGGCAGGTGGCATTAGGTGAGTGAGCGGCATCGTTTTTGGCAGCGGGCGCTTCGCTTGCTGTCGTTGGAAATACCGCGTGAAGCATCGTCTGCCTTCCTAGATGGGGAGCATTCGTTGCAGCAGGAAATGTGGCTGCGATCGCTGCGGAAAGAAAAACAGCAGCAAATCGATATGAACACTCCTTTAGGGGAAGTGTCCTTTATGATTATTGACATGGAAACGACAGGATTTTCTCCGCAGCAGGGCGACGAAATTTTGGCGATGGCAGCGGCGAAGACGGTGAACGGAGTTGTGAAAGAAACATATTCTACGCTCATTTGCCCGGAAAAAGCAATTCCACCGCACATTTCGGCGTTGACGGGAATTCAAGCGAAAGATGTCCTGCATGCCCCGCGTCTAAGGGAGGAGCTCCGTGCGTTTTTATCGTTTATTCATGGCGGAGTATTGATCGGCTATCACATTGGTCATGATTTATCGTTTCTCCGCCACTTTCTTTGGATGTATTACCGGGCAAAGTGGAGCGGCCGATTTTTCGACATGCAGCCGATGGTGGAAATGATTCGTTGCTGTTCATGTCCTACGCTCGATGAAGCGCTGCAATATTATGGAATTCCCTGTGAAAAACGGCATACGGCTGACGGCGATGTCGAGGCGATGGCAAAGCTATGGAAGATGCTATTAGAGGAATTAAAGCAACGCAACATCGAAACGTTGCATGATTTGTACGCGGCGTTAAGCATGCGGTAAAAAGGCTATCTCCGGCAAAGGGAGATAGCCTTTCGCATTATCATGATTTCGTTGGCGTCGGTTTCGCGTAGCCTTCTTTATATTTGTCATCGATCATTTGGCGAATTTCTTTGATGGATTTTCCTTTTTCATAGGCAGCAATGGATTCAGCGGCAATATCGAGACAGACGCCGCATTTGGTTGCATGGTCATCCCAAACGACGGAGCCATCTTTTTTTGTTTCATGAACGAAACAATCGTAATTATTTTTATGTCTCGCCGCTTCGCCGCAGCCGCAGTAGCAAGGAATATGCTCGAGCAAGTCTTTATGTTTGGCGGCTTGTTGATACAAAACAGCGACATTTTCCTCAAAATTGTTTAAAAATGTAGGAAGATGGTCGATTGATTTCGTTGTTTCACGAATATCGCCAGAATTAGTTGTATATGTCATCGAATGGTCGTGTTTTGTTTCACTCGCTTTTTCATCGGAGCAAGCGCCCATGATGATGCCAAATGAAAGCAGACATGCTGCCATGATGGCGGTTCGTTTCATGCCATCCTTCTCCTTTCTATAAGCTTGTACTTTGAATGTAACATAGCGCAGCATAATCGACAACTTTTTTCCATTGACAGCGTTGTTGATTAGAGTGTTTAAATAAAAAAGCTTCCCTGCGGAAGCAGGGCAGATTTATTTCGTTTATTGTTGCAAGAAATAATTTGACATTGATAGTCATTATCAATTAGACTTATCGATAGAAATTATAGATCAGGGAGATCGGCGATGCTAGCTACGAACGGAAAACATAGAAGCCGATATGTATAAAGGGGTGGAAGAACATGAACGCCTTACAAGCAAAAGAGCTGACATTATCATATGGAAACACGATCATTATTGATGAGCTAGATTTGATGATTCCCAAAGGAGAAATTACTGTATTTATCGGGGGAAACGGCTGCGGCAAATCGACATTATTGCGCGCGTTGGCGCGGCTTTTGAAACCGGCGGGCGGTGCGGTGTTACTCGAAGGAAAAGAAATCGCGAAATTGCCGACAAAAGAGGTGGCGAAAAAGTTAGCGATTTTGCCGCAGTCGCCAACGGCGCCAGAAGGTTTGACCGTGCTGCAGCTCGTTAAACAGGGGCGGTATCCGTACCAATCGTGGCTGAAGCAATGGAGCGAAGAAGATGAAAAAGCGGTGCGCCGCGCGCTGGAAGCGACGAGAATGACAGAATTAGCGGAGCGTCCGGTCGATTCGCTCTCGGGAGGACAGCGGCAGCGGGCGTGGATTGCGATGACGCTAGCGCAGGATACGGACATTATTTTATTGGACGAACCAACAACCTACTTGGATATGACGCACCAGATTGAAATTCTTGATTTATTGTTTGAGCTGAACGAGAAAGAAAAGCGCACGATTGTCATGGTGCTTCACGATCTAAACTTGGCATGCCGCTACGCTCACCATATTGTGGCGATTCGCGATAAAAAAATATATGCGCAAGGAAAACCGGAAGAAATCATTTCCTGCCAGCTTGTGAAAGACGTATTTCAAATGGATTGCCAAGTGACATATGATCCGTTATTTGGCACACCGCTTTGCATTCCGTACGGAAAAGGAAGATGCATTCTACAGAAAGAAGGCGTTTCATCATGATTCTTTCCGCGGAGGAAATAAAGGTATTAGAAACGTATCGGCTTTCCACCGTTCAAACCAATTCGCCGCTCTCGATTCGCTTGGATCGTTTGTTTGAGGAAAGCGTGCTCATCGATTATGTAGCAAAAGTGCGCGACAGGCTTGGCGCTGCCAATGACGCCGTCGCGGCATCGATGTTGATCAAACGATATAGCTTCCTTGCCGCGATGTCGCTTTATGCGATGTCCGTTTGGAATAAACGGCTTTTGTTGTCACCGGAGCGGATTTGGATGGAAACGGATGACAGTGATGATATGTGGCTGCCGACCTTTCGTTTTGAGGAGCTCAAGGCAGAAATATGCACAGGCTGCCGTGACCAATGGCGAGAAGAGACGGTACGCCAGTTATTTGCAGGACATTTCTCGCCGTTAATGGAGAAGTTACGATGCATAACGAAAATATCTGCCCATATATTATGGGAAAATATTGCTATTTATATTTATTGGTTGTATGAAACGTTGGGTAAAGATGATTCGCTTGCCTACATTCACGAACAACTTTATAACGACTTTCATTTCCTTGTTCACGACGCAGATGGAGCGTTATTCGGCACATTGCGGCAAAATCCGTTAAAACGGTTTTGGAAAGGAAATGCGGGCGTGAAGCAGCGTGCAACGTGCTGCCTTTACTATCAAACAGAAGGGGGGACGCATTGCGAGACATGCCCGTGCTCCATCCGCAAGCGTGATCCCCAATCAAGTTGAAACAACACGCACCATTTTGCCGTGTTGTTTCTTTTTTTCCAGCAAAATTTTCGCGAAATTTATTGATTTTTCCACCTTTTTTCGTTAAAATGAGAATAGAAGGCAGCTTTTCCAAAAAAACGATCATTGCGAGGTAATTGTTGTATGACAAGCCAGTATGTTGCTTTTTTTCAGCATTTCACCGATGCAGTGGCCATTTTTGACCTGGAAGGGTCTATTTTATATATGAATCCAATATTTCAAGGACTGTTTCACGCCAATGAATGGGACCGAATGGCGCTTTTGCGAGTCATCGATCCGATGCTGGAAGCGGTCAAAAACGGTGAATCCGTTCCATCCTATAGAACGGGCGATAAAAATATCTGAGAATAATGTTAAATTTGTGCGTGCTTCGTTTTCGCCGATTGTGAACGGACAAGGAGAAGTTGATGCGATTTTATGTGTATGCCGTGATGTGACAAATGAAAAGAAAATCGAGCAGATGTTACAGGAAACGCAGCAACGCCTGCAACTAATCGTAGAACATTCTACCGATTACATTCTCATTTTTTCTAATCAGCGTGAGCCTATATACATACCTTCTTTATGGAAGAAAGAAGAGCTGGCCGATCATCCTTATTCGTATGAAGATATTTTTCGGTTTATCCATTCGGATGATTTGCCAACCGTTAGGCAAAAGCTCGATGAGCTATATCATACATATAACGCGCAAATCGCCGAGTTTCGCAAGCGCGACGAGAGAGGAAACTGGATATGGATGGAGGCGCACGGAAAAGCAATTGTCAACGAACAGAATGAGCTTGATTATGTTATTATAACGATCAAAAATATCGGCGAACGGAAGCGATACGAAGAAAAACTGCGCCAGCTCGCTTATTTTGATTCATTGACGGGAATTGCGAACCGCAGCTATTTTGAACGGTACGTAAAACAGCTGGTCGAAAGCCAAACCGCATTTGCCTTATGCTATTTAGACTTTGACAAGTTTAAATGGATCAATGATCATTTTTCCCACCAGGCGGGCGATTACTTTTTGCAAGAAGCGGTAAAGCGCGTGCAAAGCGTGCTCAGAGACGAAGACTTTTTTGCCCGCATTGGCGGGGACGAATTTGTCTTGTTGCTTCCTAATGTGACAAAAGAGGAAATGGCCAAACTTGCTGATAAATTGGTGACCGCGTTTCATCAGCCGTTTTACTACGAAAAACAGCTTATTCAGTCAACACTGTCAATGGGAATCGCGTTTTTCCCGAAAGACAGCGACTGCATCGAGCAGGTAATGAAATATGCCGATCAAGCACTGTATAACGTCAAAGAGCGGGGTAGAAACGGTTATGAGTTTTATCGTCCGATCGAAAATCGGAAAGCGTTCATTGAACAAGATTTGCCGTTTGCGATTATGCGTGAGCAGTTTTATTTATGCTACCAGCCGAAAATCAAGCTTGGCAGCGGCGCGGCAATGGGAGTGGAAACGCTGTTGCGCTGGCGCCACCCGTCGCTTGGCGAAATTCCGCCGTTGGAGTTTATTCCGCTGGCGGAAGAGAGCGGGTTTATTTTTGAGATTACATTATGGGTGCTAGAGCATGCGTGCCGGCAAGTAAAAGAATGGCAGGAGAAGTTTCCAGGCTTGAAGTTAGCCGTTAACCTATCTCCATTTTTGTTAAACCGAACGGAATTGATTCAGCATGTGAAACGGATTTTGCATGCGGCAAATTTTGCCCCGGAGCATTTAATTTTGGAAGTAACCGAGAGCGGTTTAATGGAAAATATCGAAACAGGGAAACATATTTTAACAGAATTAAAAAAGATCGGAGTACAAGTCGCTATCGATGATTTTGGCATCGGCTTTTCTTCGCTGGCATATATTCGCAACTTGCCAGTGTCATTGCTAAAAATTGACCGCAGCTTTATTCAAGGAATCGCAGAAAACTCGAAAGACGCGACGATTGTCGATACGATTATCCATTTGGCCAAAAGCCTAGACATTCAGGTGTTGGCGGAAGGAGTGGAGACGTATCCGCAAGTAGCGTTGTTAGAGCAAATGCACTGCGATTTTGCGCAAGGGTTTTACTTTAGCAAATCATTGGAGGCGGAAAAACTGCAACAATGGCTCGAAGAATACAACCGATCGGCAATGGCTCGTGACAATCCCTTCTAATGTCCGCTATTAGAAGGGATTTCTTTTGATTTCCATTTGTTTTTTTTTTGAAAATGCCACACACTAATAAGTAACCAACAGTAATGGGGGAATTCCATGATTCAGGAGTCATTGCCGCTCGACGAGCCGATGAAGGAGCAAATTCTTCGTTCTTTATATGAGATCACGGCAGAGGCCGAGGCCATCCGCCGCTCGTTAGTAACGGAAGAGTGCTGCATATTGTCGAGGTTAGAAGCG
The DNA here is from genome assembly GCF_011761475.1 of Saccharococcus thermophilus. Taxonomy (NCBI): domain Bacteria; kingdom Bacillati; phylum Bacillota; class Bacilli; order Caryophanales; family Anoxybacillaceae; genus Saccharococcus; species Saccharococcus thermophilus. The sequence goes on along the minus strand of NZ_JAASRS010000001.1, from coordinate 1,474,662 downwards.
CTGCAAAAACTCATTTTGGATGTCCAAACGGCGGCAGCTTCGTTTTATTTGCAAGCATATCTATCTGAATATACACCGCATTATATCGACATATCTCTTGCTGCGAAGCATCTAGCGGAACGCCGTCATGGCGCGCTGATTGTCATTGAGAGGAACGACTCGCTCGATGGTTTATTGCATCACGGCATTCCGATCGGCGCGAAAGTTTCCCATATGCTGCTAGAAACGATTTTTTATCCAGGCAATCCGCTGCATGACGGAGGGACGCTCATCCGTTACGACGAAATTGTTTCCGCGGGCAATATTTTACCGCTTGCGGAACATGTGGCGACGAGGAAAAAATTAGGCACCCGCCATCGTGCCGCCATCGGATTAACGGAGCGAAGCGATGCGCTTGTGATCGTCGTTTCCGAAGAAACTGGAACCATCTCGTTTGCCATTAACGGACGATTATACGTACTCCGTCGATGAGAGGAGGGAGAAAGATGGAATTTGCGCCAAGAAGCGTGATTATCAATGAGTTTATTGACACGTTGCAGCTGTTGATGGATGTTTATCAGTTGGACCAAGTCGGCGTTTTCGAAGAAGAGGGCGAAGGGAACAAGTATTATATCGGCTATACGATCAACAAGGATGATGATATGATTGTCCTTCATATGCCATTTGTCAAAAATGAACGCGGTGAGCTGGCATTGGAAAAACAAGAATGGACGATACGGAAAGATGGGCGGGAACAAAAAGGGTACTACTTGCTGCAAGAAGCGATGGATGAAATTACTGATAGACGATAACGAAGACGATTGATGCCGCTAGGCAAGATCGTCTTTTTTCGTGAAGCAAAAAGGAAAACAAAGCGATCATCGAGAAGTAAAAATGGATGGCGCATGATGAAACAGAAAGGAAAGGAAGGCATGATTCAGGAAATAGACATAGAGGCAGACGAATGGGCGGAGGCGGTGCTGCTCCTTCAATTCCGTTCTTACGCTGTCGAGGCGCGGCTGATCGGATTCCTCGACCTTCCGCCATTGCAAGATACAGTCGCAACGTTGCAGCAGTGCGGTGAACGGTTTTTTGGATATATGAAGCGGGAACAACTGGCAGGAGCGATTTCCTACGAACGGATAGAAAAAACCGTGCAAATTTGCCGCTTGATGGTGGATCCCGACTTTTTCCGGCAAGGGATTGCAAGCGCCCTGATCGAATTTGTCTGTCATAAAGAACAGAATGCGAGCGAAATCATCGTAACGACAGGAAGCACGAATATGCCAGCGCTTCGTTTGTATCAACGTCACGGTTTCCACGAAGTCGAACAAATGAGGATGCCAGAAGGGATTTTTCTTACGAAACTTGTGAAGCGGCTGGCATGAGGGGGGGAGGAGAATGAGGCAAATTATTGCGCTTGGGGGCGGCGGATTTTCCATGGAGCCGGAAAATCCGCTGTTAGATTTGTATATCTTGAAGCAAGCAAAAAAGGAGAGTCCAAAAATTTAGCCGTCAGCTCTCGAATGGATGTGAAAGGCGTACGCGTGTAAAAAAACGACCAAGGAGTCGAAGAAATCGAGATCGAAACGATTCATTTAGGGAGAGAAGAGAGGATCTCGTGTGAGTGGAACAATATGAAACAAGAATGGGGGAACAAAAATGGTAACGTTATATTTAACTAGACACGGAGAAACCGAGTGGAACGTCGAAAAACGGATGCAAGGGTGGCAAGATTCGCCGCTCACGGAAAAGGGCCGTCAAGACGCAATGCGGCTTGGAAAACGGTTAGAAGAGGTTGACTTGACCGCGATTTATGCCAGCACAAGCGGACGCGCGCTCGAAACCGCCCAGTTGATTCGCGGCGAACGGCTTATTCCGATTTATACAGAGGAACAGCTGCGGGAGATTCACCTCGGCGACTGGGAAGGAAAGACCCATGAGGAAATTATAGAGATGGATCCTATTGAGTTTGATCACTTTTGGAATCATCCGCATTTATACACACCGCGGCGCGGCGAGCGGTTTATCGATGTGCAACATCGGGCGTTTGCCGCTATTGAGCGAATCGTCGAACGCCACCCTGAAGGAAACATTTTAATTGTTACGCATGGGGTGGTGTTAAAAACGGTCATCGCTCGTTTTAAAAACACGCCATTAAAAGACCTTTGGGCTCCTCCGTATATGTACGGCACCAGCGTTACGATCGTGCGGGTGAACGATGGGAAGTTTGAGTTGATTACTCAAGGCGATGTGTCGCATTTGGAAGAAGTAAGGGAAGTATAATGGACCATATCCCGCTCCTTTTCGAAAACAAAGGAGCGGGATATGGTTTAATAGCGCTATACAAAAGATATTTGTCCACAAACAAATTCGATCGATAATAGTCATCTGCCTAGCTACCTCCCGTTACACGTAATCCTGTCCTAGACCAATTTTCATCAATAATATTTTTTCTTCACTTAGATTTCTGTTAGAAATAATTTGTAAATAGCATCAAATCACAGAGTTCCATTCTGTTCCTTCCTTTGGAGGATATTTTATTTATCGAAAAGGAAAGCAGAAAAACTGTCATTCATACTTCAAACGAGCGGTATGAAACGACAGAAACACTAAGCGAAATCGAGAGTAAATTAGACGATTATTTTTTCAAAACTCACCGTTCGTACATAGTCAATTTAAAAAAATAGTAAAAATTGAACCAGCAGGGGAAACGTATTTAGTCTACTTTTTGGACAGCCATAAGATTGCCTATATTTCTAAATTAAAAATAAATGAGGTGCAAAAAAAAATCTTTAATATTCATGATATTTAATATCCCCCGTCCTTTGTTCCAAAAAGGGAGGGGGAATATGATTAAACGAGTCCAAACCAGCGTGCGATATGCGCCGTCAAAAACGTGACGGTAATCGCTATAGCGGTTGGCAGAGCAAATGCGACAAACGTCCATTTTTTGCTTTTCGTTTCTTTATAAATATTAACGAGTGTGGTGCCGCACGGATAATGAAGCAAAGAAAACAGCATCATATTGAGCGCGGTCAGCCATGTCCAGCCGTGGTCGACGAAGATTTGCTTGAGCGAGTGGAGACCATCGACTTCCGTCAAGGAACCAGTGGATAAATAGCCCATTAATAAAATCGGCAGGACGATTTCATTCGCCGGCAGCCCTAAAATAAACGCCATTAAAATATAGCCATCGAGTCCAAGCGCTTTGGCAAAAGGATCGAGCCAGTTTGCCAAATAAGCGAGAATCGTCGTATTACCGATATGAATATTTCCGAGCACCCATGTGATGACCCCAGCCGGGGCGGCAACCACAACGGCTCGTCTTAGCACATAAATGGATTTATCTAATGTGGCGCGGACAATGGTATCCCATATTTTCGGGCGCCGATACGGCGGCAATTCTAATGTGTAATGGGTCGGGATGCCGCGCAGCGCCGTTTTCGACAGCACCCATGAAACCGTCAGCGTGACGACGATGCCAAACAGCACCATTGCGACAACAACACTAGCGGTGACGAATGTTTTCCATTCGCCTGTGTAGCTTGCCGCCATAAATAAGGAAGACAATAAAATCAACGTCGGCCAACGTCCGTTACAAGGGACGAAATTATTCGTTAAAATCGCCAGCATTCGCTCGCGCGGCGATTCGATGATGCGTGTTGACATAATGGCGGCGGCGTTGCAGCCGAATCCCATTGCCATCGTAAGCGATTGTTTTCCATGTGCGCCTGCCTTTTTAAACAAGCGGTCCATATTGAAAGCGACACGCGGCAGATAGCCGTAATTTTCAAGCAGCGCAAAAATTGGAAAGAAGATTGCCATCGGCGGCAGCATGACGCTCACCACCCAGGCCGTGCCCCGGTATAACCCTAACACAAGCAGTCCGTATAGCCAGCCAGGCGCATGGACTGCTTGAAAGAACAGCGTCAAATAGCTTTCCACCCAGCCGAAAAAGCGGGACAGCATTTCTGATGGGATATTTGCGCCGGCAATGGTGATATAGATGACGACGGCCAGCATCGCGAGCATAATCGGAAAGCCGAGCCATTTGGAGGTAAAAATGCGGTCGAGCTTTTCCGTTTCGTCTTGTTTGATTTGCTTTGTATAGGTGACGGCCTCTTGGCAAATCGCTTGGGACGTCCGGAAAATTGCGGATACGATTTGTTCACGGGCATCGTCAGGGGCAAGTGTTTGCGCTTGGCGAACGAGCTGTTCAAACCGATGCTGCGGAATGGTGGTCTGCATGGGAAACTGCCTCCTTTCGTAACCGTGTGGAGCGCTGCTGTAAAGCGCGAAGCAACGACGTGTCCCCATCGAGCAGCCGCAGCGCCACCCATCGGGCCGGATACGCATCACCAAACAATTCTTTAATGGATGGAATCAGTTCATGAATGCGTCGCTCAATGTCCGGACCGTAACGAACGACAATGGGATCCGTTTTGATTTTGCCATGTACCATTTGATCAAGCGTTTCTAACAATACGTCAATCCCTTCTTTATTGCGCGCCGAAATTGGAATGACCGGCACTCCCAACGAAGCCGACAGTTTGCCGGGATCGATGCGAATCCCTTTCTTTTTCGCTTCATCCATTAAGTTGACGCAAACAATGACGCGGTCCGTCATTTCGAGCACTTGCAACGCAAGATTGAGATTGCGTTCGAGTGCGGTGGCGTCAAGTACAACGATTGTCGCATCCGGCTTCTCGAAAATGATGAAATCCCGTGCCACTTCTTCATCTGCCGAGTTGGAGTATAGTGAATACGTTCCAGGCAAGTCGACCAGCTTATAGCGGCAGTCTTTATAGGTGAAAAATCCTTCCGCATGAACGACTGTTTTGCCCGGCCAATTTCCCGTATGTTGGCGCAACCCGGTCAAGACATTAAACAATGTGCTTTTTCCCGTATTTGGGTTTCCGGCAAGAGCGATTGTGTAGTTATTTCGTGTCATGTCGGATTCTCTCCCCGTAGATATGGTCGCTCTCTTCTTTTCTTAGAGCAACGGTCGTTTGAAATACCCGATAGGCCGTCGGGTCGCCAAGCGGGCTTTTTTGCAGCACCGTGACTTCACAGCCGGGCACAAACCCTAAATCTAGCAATCTTCGCTTCATGATGGCATCATTTATATCCAATTTCGCAATGCGAAAACGTTCTCCTGGTTTAGAGTCGGATAATCGGGAAATTTTTGCTCCTGCCATAATAGTTTCCCCCCTGTTAATAAGTTTGCCTGATATTATTTTTTTTACCTAGACCAACTTTTATTTTATCTTATTCTCGTCATGAATTTTTGTCAATGATTTTGCTTCGCCGTTTTACGACGAAATTTCCCCATGTAGATAATTCTTATCATAACAAATTGTATTCTCAATAATGAGAATAGATGGTATTATATAAATAGTCTAATAATTCTGTATTATAATAAATGTCTAAGGAAAGGTGGTGACGTCTGCGTTTAAAAACGCAGATCATCATGAAAGCGATTACGGAAGGGACAGTGCTTTGGAAACCGACAAAAGAGCAAATAGAAAAATCCAACATTCGACGTTATATGGACTGGCTTAAAGAAAAAAAAGGACTTTCTTTTGAAACATATCGGCAATTATGGACATGGTCGGTGGAGCAGCTAGAAGATTTTTGGGAAACGGTGTGGGAATATTGCGGAGTTAAATCAGTGACTCCATATCACTGTGTGCTGGAAGAACGCAAAATGCCTGGTGCAAAATGGTTCCCAGGAGCAACATTAAATTATGCGGAGCACGTATTCCGCCATGTACGCGATGACCGTCCAGCGCTTATTTTCCGTTCGGAACGCGTCCCGTACCGGGAAGTATCCTGGCAGGAGTTAAAGGAAAAAACGGCCGCTGTGGCAAACGCTCTTAAAAAAATCGGCGTCAAGCCGGGAGACCGTGTTGTTGGGTATATGCCGAACATTCCGGAAACAGTGATCGCCTTCTTGGCGTGCGCAAGCATTGGCGCGATTTGGTCGTGCTGTTCGCCGGATTTTGGCGCGGGCAGCGTCATTGACCGCTTCTTGCAAATCGAACCGACCGTGCTGTTTGCGATCGACGGCTGCCAATATAACGGCAAAGAATTTGATAAGATGCCAATCGTTCAGGAATTGCGCGAAAAACTGCCATCCCTGAAAAAGACGATTTTGCTTCCGTATTGGCGCGAACAGGTGCAAGCGCCAGATGATTCCGTGTTATTATGGGAGGATATTATTCAGGAAAAAGGCGAGCTTTCCTACGAATATGTACCGTTTGACCATCCGCTTTGGATTTTGTATTCTTCGGGGACAACCGGATTGCCAAAGCCAATCGTGCAAGGGCATGGCGGCATTTTGCTGGAGCATTTAAAGTTGTTCATAATCGCGGAAAATATGACAAAGGAGAGCACCTTTTTCTGGTTTACGACAACGGGATGGATGATGTGGAATTTTCTCATCGGCGGCTTGCTGGTCGGGGCAACAGTGGTGCTTTATGACGGCAGTCCGACCTATCCGGATGGAAACGTATTATGGGATCTGGCCGAAAAAGCGAAAATTACCCATTTTGGTACGAGTGCAGCGTTTATCAACGTATGTATGAAACTTGGACTGAAGCCGAAAGAATCGTACGACTTGTCCCATTTGCAGACGGTTCTTTCGACCGGGTCTCCGCTCACTGTCGAAGGATTTGTCTGGGTATACGAAAACGTCAAGGAAGATATTAATTTAGCCTCCTGCAGCGGGGGGACGGATGTATGCACCGCCTTTGTCGGCGGCTCGCCGATTTTGCCGGTCCGCGCTGGCGTCATTTCCTGCCGCTCGTTAGGAGCAAATGTGCAGGCATTTGATGAAAATGGCAATCCATTAATGAATGAAGTCGGGGAGCTCGTGATTACCGAACCGATGCCGTCGATGCCGTTATTTTTCTGGAACGACCGCAATCATGAACGCTATATTAGCAGCTATTTTGATACGTATCCAGGGGTTTGGAAGCATGGCGACTGGATTAAAATCGATGAGGAAGGCGGCTGCGTCATTTACGGACGCTCTGATTCTACGATTAACCGCGCCGGTGTCCGCATGGGCACAAGCGAGATTTATCGCGCCGTGGAAGCGGTCGACGAAGTGCTCGAAAGCCTGATCATCGATTTAGAAATGATGGGCAGAACCTCGTTTATGCCGCTCTTTGTCGTATTGAAACCGGGTGCAGTGCTCGATGAGGCGTTAAAAGAGAAAATCAAGCAAGCCATCCGGCAGAACGTGTCGCCGCGCTTTGTCCCAGATGAAATTTACGAAGTGAAGCAGATTCCAAAAACGTTAAACGGAAAGAAAATGGAAATTCCAATCCGCAAGCTGTTGCTCGGATTCCCGCTCGAAAAAGCGGTCAATCCAGGATCGATGGCAAATCCGGAATCGTTGGATTTCTTTATTGAGCTGTCTACTAAACTAGCAAGTCATGTAAAAAACAGATAAATTATAGGCAAACGAGGATCGTTTCGCCACGGAATAGCCGCAGTGCCGTCGGAAAGACGACGCTGGTAAACGGGGTGAGGAAGCCGTCTTTGACCAGAGTGAGCTTCCTCTTTTTTTATTGACATATAAAATGAAAATGATTATCATTTTTGTTGGTTACGATTTTCATTATCATTTAGAGGGGGATCAAGAAAATGCGGATGAAAAAAAGAAATATAGCATGGATCATCATGGTGGCGCTTATTCTCGTATTCACAGCCGCCTGCGGAAACGAGAAAAATAATGCGGCCACGGAAAAGCAGGCAAAAACAGAAGAGAAAGCAATGAAGACATTTACGATGGCAAACGGCAAAAAAGTCGAAATTCCCGTTCACCCGAAACGCGTGGTGATGCCGTACGAGTTTTTAGGAAACTCGTTGGCGCTCGGGGTCAAACCAGTCGGTGTCACGCAGGCGGTCATGGAAAACCCGTACATAAAAGAACAAGCGAAAGGGATTGAAAACGTTGGTAACCCGATTTCCCTTGAAAAAGTCGTTGAATTAAAACCTGATTTGATTATTGTATATTTAGAAGACCAATACAAACAGCTATCGAAAATCGCTCCAACTGTTTTCATTCCATTTGGCCATTATAAAAACATTCAGGAAGAAATGCGCGTATTTGGCGAGCTTCTCGGCAAGCAAAAGGAGGCGGAGCAATGGATTCAACAATTTGAGGAGAAAGCGGCAGCCGCCCGTGAAAAAATTAAAGGTGTCATTGGCAAAAATGAAACCGTTGGTATTTATAAACTGCAAGGAAAAGATTTTTATGCCATCGGCGACAATTTTGGCCACGCCGGTCAAATTATTTACAACGCTCTGCAGCTGACACCGCCAGAAAAAATTAAACAAGAAGTGATCCAAGGCCCGCAATGGAAATTAATTTCACTCGAAGCGTTGCCTGACTATGCCGCTGATCATATGTTTTGGACGGTATATAAAATGGACGGAACCGAACAGGCGGAAAAAGAGCTGAAAAACAGCGCGATTTGGAAAAACTTAAACGCGGTTAAAAATCATCATGTTTATAACATGAAGATCGAAGACATTTGGTTTTCGGATGCCATTTCACTTGAACATCAGCTTGATCTTGTTGTCGATACGCTTCTTTCCGCCAAGCAAAAATAGGACGCGCTGATAGCGAGGAGAGAGAAGATGGAAACAGTAATACGAGAAATAGATCAGAAATCGTCATCGCGCCCGTGGGCGGCGGTGCTGGTGCTAGTCTTTGGGCTTAGCGCCATTCTTTTTAGCATCGCCGCATCAATATCGGTCGGCGCGGCGGATATCCGTTTAGCGACCGTGTGGGATGCGCTTTTCCATTACGATGCGCGGCAAACCGCCCACGCTGTGATCCGGGATTTGCGCCTGCCCCGTTCCCTTGCCGATGTGCTTGTCGGTGCGGGTTTTGCGGTTGCGGGCGCGATCATGCAAGGAATGACGAGAAATCCGCTTGCTGATGCCGGGCTGTTAGGGATTAATGCTGGTTCGACATTAGCGGTGGCGGTCTGTTTTGCGTTTTTTTCCGGTCTTTCATATCAAGCGATCATCTTTTGGTCGTTTTGCGGCGCCGCGGTTGCTGCGGCGCTCGTGTATGGGGTCAGCGCGCTTTCTAGAGGCGGCGTAACGCCGATTCGCCTCGTGCTGGCGGGCGCCGCGGTCAGTGCCTTATTTACATCGCTTAGCGAAGGAATCGCGATCCATTTTCAACTCAGCCAGGAATTGGCGTTTTGGTTTGTCGGCGGTGTGGCGGGAGTGAAATGGAGCCAGCTGAAACTGCTGGCGCCTTGGCTTGTTTCTGCTTTCGTTTTCGCCTTATTATTGGGACGGTCGATAACACTTCTCAGTTTTGGCGAGGAAGTAGCGGCCGGATTAGGGCAAAAAACGAAAATGGTGAAGTTAGCGGGAGCGATTGTGGTGCTGATGCTTGCCGGCGGCGCGGTGTCGGCGGTCGGCCCGATCGGGTTTGTCGGACTCATTGTTCCTCATTTGGCCCGCTTTGTTGTTGGTGTCGATTATCGCTATGTCATTCCGTGTTCCGCGGTGCTTGGCGGGTTATTGATGATTTGGGCCGACATTGGCGCGCGGATGATCAATCCTCCGTATGAAACGCCGATCGGCGTGCTGTTTGCGTTAATCGGGGTGCCGTTTTTCCTGTATGTCTCCCGCAAACGAAAGGGGGAATTTGCATGAGCCGCCGTCGTATGGTGATTCCATTTCTTTTCCTTTGTTTGCTTGTGATCGTCGCCATCAGCCTTCATGCAGGAGCAAGCAGCATGGATCCGATGGAAGTGGTAAAAACGCTTGTTGGCATGGGGACGGCACAGCAGAAGCTTATTTTATTTGAGTTTCGTCTTCCACGCATGTTGGTTGCGATACTAGCGGGCGCCGGGCTGGCGCTGTCCGGATGCGTCATTCAAACGATATCGCGCAACCCGCTTGCCGACCCGGGCCTTTTAGGGATCTCCACCGGTGCGGGAGTCGCTGTCGTTCTATATCTTTCCCTGTTTCCAACGGGGGCGGATGCCCCGGCGCTCTTTCTCCCGTTTCTTGCTTTTATCGGCGGCGCGCTGGCGGCCGGTCTCGTGTTTGCATTGTCGTACGAGCGGCAGCAAGGGCTGCTTCCTGGGCGCATCGTTTTGACAGGTGTGGCGGTCGCCGCGGGGTTAAGCGCGCTCATGACGGTGCTGTCGCTGCGGCTGAGCAGAGAGCTGTATCAGTTTGCGGCGGTTTGGCTGACGGGAAGCATTTGGGGAGCGACGTGGGACTATGTGTGGGCGCTGTTGCCATGGGTGATGGGGCTGTTTCTTTTCGCGTCTTACAAAGCCCGTGTGCTGGACGCGTTATCGTTCGGCGAAACGATCGCCACCGGGCTTGGGGCGGCGGTGACAAAAGAGCAGCTGCAGTTGCTGGCGGCCGCCGTTGCTCTAGCGGCTGCCTCCGTATCCGTAAGCGGGGGGATCGGATTTATTGGACTCATCGCCCCGCATCTGGCGCGGCGGCTTGTCGGCGCGCATCATGCGTATGTTGTGCCGGCGTCGGCATTACTTGGCGCATGTTTGTTATTAGGGGCAGATACGGTTGGCCGCGCGGTGCTTCAGCCATCGGAAATTCACGCCGGCATCGTCGTCGCCATTGTCGGTGCGCCGTACTTTTTATACGTACTGGCGCGCTCCGCCCGCTGAAGGCAGGTTTTTATTAAATAAAGGTAAGCATAATTAGTCGTGTATAATATGTTTGCTTACCTTTTTTATTTCTTGTGAACTAACGCTACCATTAATGAAAGTAATATTACAAAAATATATATGAAAGAGGCGGATCTTTATAAATTGTCAGGCAAATAATATTTATACATTTTTAACGCATCTGTGTGTTCCTCTAAAACGGAAATCGTTTTTGGGTTCGGTTTCGTATAAATGATAGGAAAATCTTTTTCTTCAAACTCTTCTTGGACTGGAAAAGCTAATATCTCTTTATCTATAGAAAATTCTGCCTGTACTCCTGGTTTGTTTCCACGGGCATCTAAACGAATCCACCGATTTAATGATGGAAGAAAAACACCATTCAATGCATGAAGGGAGTAACCCTTGTCAGGTGTATCGAATAGCATAAGCCGTTGATAACAAAAGCCTGTCGGGATTCCTTGAGACCTTAATAAAGCCGCTAATAAGTTCGCTTTTGCATAACAAATTCCTTCTTTATAATAAAGTACCTCAGAAGCTTTACATGTAACTCTTGTGCTTTGTATATCCCACGAGTGCGAAATCTCATCTCTCACAAATTCGAATGCTATTTTAGCCTTTTCGATTTCTGACTGCCCTTCATGAAACAATTCATTTATTTTTTCTGGATGAAAGGATGGGAAAAATCGACAACATCTAATTCTTCTAGATAGTCCATTAAATTAGCGGACTCGGGAATTAGTTCCATTTTCGTTCCCCCTTAATTAAATATATTTTACATAATTATAAAAATATTTAAATAAAAATACAATTATAATTGACTTGGGTTAATTCAGCTATACTGCCTGTTCATTGAAAGTTTACATTGGCTTGTATAACCTTTTTAATGGCTTCATCTGATAGGGGAGAGCCTTCCTGGAATCTAAAGGCTTCGCTGCGCTCCCTGCTGTGGGTTATGTCCCTCTCTTTAAAGTACAGTTCATTTCGGAAGTCTGCTTTTTGTTTGCATCCTTCCTGCCGATCATATAAAAATAATGTACGGACAAAACTTCTTGTCATCAGATGGAGGAAGAAAACGATGATTCGCGTGAAGCATTTGCATAAATCATTTCGCGTCCACACCCGCCAAGCGGGCTGGCTGGAGGCCGTGCGCAGCTTGTGGAGGCGCGAATATCGGGTGGTGGAAGCAGTCAAAGATATTTCGTTTACGATTGAAAAAGGGGAAATTGTCGGGTTTTTGGGCCCGAACGGAGCGGGAAAGACGACGACGATGAAGATGCTGGCCGGTCTGTTGCATCCGACTTCGGGAGAAATTACAGTTGGCGGCTTCGTTCCGTTTGAACAAAAAGCGGAATTTAAAAAAATGATGAGTTTAGTGATGGGGCAAAAAAGCCAGCTCATTTGGGATATCCCGCCGATGGAAACATTTTTAGTCAATAAGGCGATTTATGAAATCGATGACCGGGCGTTTCGCGAGACATTGGACGAATTGGTCGAATTGCTCGAGTTAGCGCCGCTTCTAGACAAACCAACGCGCAGTTTGTCGCTCGGGCAGCGGATGCGCTGCGAGCTGGCGGCGGCGCTATTGCATCGTCCGCAAGTATTGTTTTTAGACGAGCCGACGATCGGGCTTGATGTCCATACACAGGAAAAAGTGCGCCGTTTTATCGTGGATTACAACCGCGAGCATGAAACGACCATTTTGCTGACGTCGCATTATATGGGCGATGTGACGGCGTTGTGCGACCGCGTCATGATTATCAATTATGGAAAGCTGATTTATGATGGGGAGCTGACGGTGCTGACGGAGAAACTCGCCCCATACAAGCGGCTTGAAGTTCGTTTTGCCAAAGTGCCTGACGTGCGCTGGGAAGATTACGGAGAGGTTGTGGAAATGGAAGACGGCAATGTGGCGTTGCGGGTGGCGCGGGAGAAAGTGGCAGAAGTATCGGCGCATTTTTTGCAGCATTTCCAAGTCCATGACATTAACATTCAAGACCCGCCGATGGAAGAAGTGATTACGCGCGCGTTTCAGGAGGGAATTTCATGATTCGTAAATATATTGCCCTTCTGCGCATGAAATATATCGAAATGTTAGCCTATCGACTTGCAACGATTGTCTGGATGACGGGAGCGATTGTTCAGCCGCTCATTACAATGGCTGTATGGATGAACATTGATCCGTCCCAAAGCGACGCTTTCCTCTTTTACTTTATGGCGGTCATTTTTGTCGAGCGGATGACGAGTGCGTGGGACGTTTGGGAGCTGGACCGCGAAATTCGCGAAGGGGAGTTTTCAAACTATATTTTGCGGCCGCTTCACCCGATTCATTGGGCGATTGCGGAAAATGTGGTGTATAAAGCATTGTTTGCTGCCATCTTGGCTCCGATATGGGCGATAGCGGCGCTGTTTGTGCCCGCGCTTCGCTTTGACGTGACAGGAGGACAGGCGCTTCTGTTTTTGGCGGCGGTGCTGCTTGGCGCTGCGCTTCGCTTTTTGCTCAGCTACATTTGCGGACTGCTCGGCTTTTGGATTACCAAAGTCATAGCGGTCTATGGCGTGCTAGAAGTGGTTTCCTTATTTTTATCGGGACGGATTGCACCGCTGTCCATGCTTCCGCCGCTTTTGCAGCAATGGAGCATCTTTTTGCCGTTTCGCTATATGATCGGGTTTCCGATTGACATCGTTACCGGATCGGCCAACGGCCATGATATGCTGCAAGGTTTTGCCATCGCGTCGATTTGGGTCGCGGTGTTCATGATTGCTTTGCAGTGGATATGGAAAGCGGGATTAAAGAAAAATCAGGCGGTAGGTGGTTAAGCGTGCGAAGATATGTACGGATTTTCCGCGAGTTTTTCCGCACCTGTTTCGTGGAAGAATTGGAATATCGCAGCGAGTTTCTCGGCAATCTCGTCTCCAGCTTTTTTGGCATTGGGATTGCGATTTTGACGATCAGCATCTTTTTCTATCAGACCGATCAATTAGGAGGATGGGCGTATGCCGACGTGCTTGTACTGCTTGGCGTATTTAATACATTAAGGGGCTTGATTGATTTCGCCCTGCGCCCGAACATGCCGCGCCTGCTCGAACATGTCCGCCGCGGCACATTGGATTATATTTTGACCAAGCCCGTCGACAGCATGTTTTACGTCAGTTTCCGCCATTTAGTATTTTGGCGCCTGATTGACGTTTTGCTTGGCCTTGGCGTCATCGGCTACGGCTTGATGGCCAAACATTATATTCCGTCGTTACTCGATGTGCTGATTTTTCTCCTCACCATCGCGGCGTCGTTCGTGTTGATTTATTCGTTATGGATGATGCTGATGACGACGTCGTTTTGGGTCATCCGCATTGACGACTTGTCCTTTATTTTTGATTCGTTTTTTGAAACAGCAAGATTTCCGGTCGGCATGTACCGCGGCTGGGTGCGCGTCGCGCTGACGTACGTATTGCCCGCCGCTGTCATTACGAACATGCCGGCGTTGTCACTGTTAGGAAAGTGGAATATGACTGCCGCACTCATCGCCGTTTTGCTGGCCTTGGTCTTTCTATGGTTGGCGCGCCGCTTTTGGCGCTTTGCGCTTCGCTTTTATACGAGCGCGAGCAGTTAAGGAGGGAAAGTCCTCTGCTCAGATTGCCAGCAAGCTAAAAAGGGTTACAGACATTCGTCTGTAACCCTTTTTGTCTACAGTCTGAAATTCGTCTTTAAAGGTGAATTTACCATTTTTGAACAATAATGGTCATTTTTTATCTCTTATCATTAATCAAGCGGGAACGGCGGAAAATGGGGAAATTCCGCCATTTTGTAAGCATGAAAGCTATCGGTTGTCATTTTACAATAATTGGATTATTCCCAATATATCTACCATATTGCTATAATTTGATTGTCATCCGGATGATCAGAAAATTACGAAAGGAAGAAAAATAAAGTGATAGAGAAGCCGCTGCCTAATCACCATCGCCTAATCGCTGTTATTCTTTCATTTTGTTTAATTTTTAGTTTCCTTGCTCCCCCATTTGCACAAGCTGCTCCTGGTAAATCGGAACGGGCAGTACAAAAAAAGCAAAACATTGAAGCTGATATTGGTGAGCTACCTAGGAAACTTCCAAAATCAAAACTGGAATTAGAAAGTAAACGGACAAAGTATTCGACACGCTACTTAAATCCAGATGGAAGCTTTACGGAAGAGATTTACTTACAGCCTCAATTTTATCAAGATCCTAATGATAAGAAGTGGAAAAAAATCAACAATGACTTAAAGCCGGGCGAGGCAAATCAGTTTGAAAACACAGCAAATGCATTTAAAGCAAAGTTTGCAGAACAATCTAATCAAGCTGAACTTGTTTCTGTCGAAGAAAAAGATAAAAGCCTTTCCTTCACCCCTGTACAAGGAAAAAATGTACAAGGTGTTGTGAAAAATAATGAAATCACTTATAAAGGGTTATTTGAACAAACAGATGTACGATATCGTATCCATGGAGATGCGGTAAAGGAAGATATCATCCTGAACAGTAAGCCTAGTACCAACACATTTTCTTTTGAATTAAAACTAAAAGGATTAAATGCCATCACTAAAAAAGATGGGACCATCGTTTTGGAAGATCAAAAAGGAAATCCAAAGTGGTATTTCGCAAAGCCGTATATGACCGACGCAAACCATAAGTATTCGGATAAAGTCACTCTTCAGCTGCGTAAAGAAGATGGTAAAACTTACGTCGATGTCGTAGCGGATGAAAGCTTTTTACAAGATCCGGACACAAATTATCCAGTCACGATTGATCCTACCATTAATAACTGGGATGTTTTAAGGGATAATTTTATCGCGAGCAACTTCCCGGATTCGATCTATTCCAGCAACACATACATGCATACAGGTTATAACAGTTATTTCGGCATTACACGTGCTTTGGTAAGATTTTATCTTCCAAGCCTTCCAAGTGACAGTGTGATTTCGAGCGCGACTTTTAATGCGTACCAAACGAATACGGACGGTCAACAAGTGTCCATTGATTTATACCGGATTACAAGCAATTGGACCTCTTCGGTCACCTGGAATAATCAACCTTCCATCGGAAGCACGAAAGAATCAACGGTAACAAGCAACACAGCGAATGCGTACTGGAGCTGGGACATCACTCAGTTAGTTAAGGACTGGTATAATGGCATTCAACCGAACTATGGGCTGATGCTGAAGCAGCAAAACGAAGCATCATCGCCATATCGTACCTTTAATACCGTAAACAGCGGCACCAATACTCCGCGCATTACGATCAACTATTGGGTGGAGCCCATCGGCACCGAGTCGTTCTGGATGACCACGAAAGACGGGGTGAACCCGGCTAACGGAAACCTGGTTTTACAAGAAACCGATCTTGCGATTCCTGGTTTGGGGGAAGACGTCGAGATTACGAGAACGTACAATAGCCGAAAGTCCGGCTTGAATGGAATGTTCGGTTATGGCTGGTTCACCAATGTGGAAATGAATCTATGGGATTCAGGCAGCGGACCGATTACCTTTGTCGATGAAGACAATACTCGTCATATTTTTGGTGAAAAAATCGGTGGCGGATATGAAGCAGCCGGTGGTGTCTATCTCGATTTAGTCAAGAATGCCGATGGCACCTATACCATTACCAAAACAGACGGCACGAAATTTCATTTCAATACGGACGGAAACCTTTCTCGTATTGTCGATACAAACGGAAACACCACCACATTTAATTATAATGCGAATGGTAAGTTAACTTCCATTACGGATGCATCGGGACGCACCACTACCATTGCGTATGGAACGAACGGGTATGCCAGCATTACAGATCCAGCAAACAGAACGATCTCTTATGAGTATGATACTTCTGGGAACTTAACCAAAGTCACCGATGCACAAGGGAATGTGACCTCGTTTACTTATGATTCCAATCATAATTTAACCAGCATCAAAAATGCTAGAAATATCACCACAACGATTCGCTACGATACGTCTGACCGCGTCATCAGTATCGAGCGGCCGATCACGATCAACGGTACGCCGACAACCAGTACCACAAGCTATTCTTATGACCAAACGAATAGTGTTACATCGGTGACAGATGGAGAAGGCCGGCGGGTCGATTACACATACAACGCGAACGGGAATGTCGTTCAAATCACGGAAAATCCTTTGGATGCTCAAAATAAAGCAGTAACCACGTTTGACTATGATAATAACAACAACTTAACTCAAGTGATTGAACCAAATGAAAATAAGGTAAATGGAACAGCAGCTTTCATCTATCAATATGATGAAAAAGGAAATATCATAAGTGTGCAATTGCCAGAAAATCAATCGGCTCAATATACGTATGATTTTCAAAACAACCTCATCAAAGCACAAGATTTCAATAGCAACGTGAGCACCTTTGATTATGACCAAAATAATAATCAAACGGAATCCATTGATCCTTATGCCCAATCGGTTGCCCAACGATACGATAGCGTTGGAAATCTTGAGTATTCCACATATCCGATGTCTACGGCGGATAACTTGGCAAGCAACTCCAGTTTTGAAATCGATGATAATGCGGATAACTGGCCAGATAACTGGACGAAAGCGATCGAGACAGGAAAAACAGCCACATTCGATTGGACGACAACCAGCAAATTCGGAAATAAAGCAATAAAAATTTCGAATCCGACCGGATGGGCGATTGTCAGCTCCGACAAACAGCCGTATGATGGCGGAACCTATGTGGCGAGTGGTTATGTGAAAACATCCGCCACCTCCGCACAAGCGCTGATCAAAGTGGAATATTTTGATGCGCAAGGAAACTGGCTGAATCAAAAAGTTTCTTATGAATTAGCTGGTACACACGATTGGACCCGGCTTCATGTCGTGGCGGATAACGCACCAACTGGCACCAAATCTATTCGGGTATCGGTTGGCTTAAATGCCGGTTCGGGAATTGCTTATTTTGACGGCATTCAATTAGAGAAAGGAACGGTTGTCAGTGCCTATAACCTTGTAGACAATTCCAGCTTCGAGCGAGATAGCAATGGGGACGGTATTCCGGACAACTGGACAACAAGCGGAAACCTTTCTGCGAATGATGGGATGGATGCAACGGCTGTCAATGTATATGTCGGAGACAACTCGTTCAAAATTACTGGGGAATCTGGAAAAAATAAATATATTAAACAACGGATCAATATTTCCGGCGACAGCAATACCAAACTGACGTTGTCCGGATGGTCGAAACAAGAAGGCGCAAATCCAAACGGTGGATACTATAATTTACAAGTAGCGATCCACTATACGAATGGCACAACGGATTGGGACTATGCCAACGATTTTGACAAAACGAAGACCGACTGGCAGCATGTGGCAGCGGAAGTCAAGCCGAAACAAGCGTTTGATTACATTGAAGTGTATTACTACTATTTTAATCAAACCGGAACCGCATGGTTTGATGCAATGCGCCTAGAAGTAGGGGCTTCCCATACTGCTTACACGTATGATGCGAAGAAAAACTATGTAACCCAAATCAAAGATCCGGCAGGAAATACGGTTTCTTACACGTATGATGCCGTAGGAAACCAGACAAGTGTAACGGATGGAAAGGGAAAAACGACTTCTTATGAATATAATGCCAATAACCAATTGACAAAAGTCACGGATCCAAACGGCAATGTGACGACGTATGGTTATGACGGTGTAGGAAATCGTACATCGGTTAAGAATGCAAAGAATTATATAACCAACTATACGTATAATGAGTTGAATCAGGTTTCTGGTTTCACGAACCCGTTAAATCAAACGACGTCCTTTGCCTATGATAAAAACGGCAATCTCACAAAGGTTACCTACGCCAATGGCGATAAGGTATCCTATAGCTACAACGCGCTGAACCGCCTTGTTTCGATTGCTTACAATGGCGTGACGAAATGGACGTTGAATTACGATGCCAATGGCAACGTGACATCGGTGACGGATGCAAGCGGAAATACGATCACGTACACGTATGATAAGAATAATCGTCCAACACGAATCAGTAAAGGGGCATCTAATTCCATTGCCTATGGCTACGACAATAACGGAAACGTGACGTCCACCTCCATCACAGCGGGTACAACAACCGACACCATCGGATACAGCTACAATCCGTTGGATCAGCTAGTCGTGTTGTCCAGAAACAGCGCCAACCTTGCGAGATTTACGTACGATGAGCGAGGGAATATTTCATCCATCATCCATGCGAATGGCACCTATACCGCCTACGAGTATAATGATGCCAATCAGTTGAAATCGATTAAAAACTTGGGCGCGAACAGCAATGTCTTAAATTACTTCAACTACAGCTATGATGCCAATGGCAACATTACCACTGTAGAAACGAACAATGGAACGATCACGTATCAATATGATGCATTGAATCAGTTGACAAAAGAAACACTAGCAGACGGAACAACCATCACGTACGAATACGATGCTGTGGGGAACCGTACGAAGAAAATCGTAAATGATGGAACGACGACTACTACAACAACGTACACGTATGACGCCGCCGACCAATTAACGACCGTCAACGGACAAGCATACACCTACGATGCCAATGGCAATTTAACGAACAACGGCAATAAGACATTTGTGTATGATGATGACAACCGTCTTATTGAAGTAAAAAATGCGTCTGGTACAACCATCGCGTCCTTTAATTATGATCATCTAGGAAGACGCATCAGTAAAACCACATCAAATGGAACCATCTATTATCACTATGATGGGGACTCCAATAGAGTCTTGTATGAAACAGATGCCAACAATAACATCGTTGCGGAATACACCTTTGATTCGTTAGGTAATCCGGCAACGATGACGAAGAATGGGGTAACTTATTATTATCATGTAAACGGACATGGTGATGTAACAGCTCTAACGGATTCAAGCGGTAATGTCGTAGCTGAATACAGCTATGATGCTTGGGGGAATATTATTTCGCAAACAGGGACGATGGCTTCGTCTAACCCATATCGTTATGCGGGTTATCGATATGATGAAGTGACAGGATTGTATTATCTAATGGCTCGTTATTATGATTCTAAGACAGGCCGATTTATTACCAGAGATACTTTCCATGGTTTTGAAAATGATACATTAAGCTTAAATCAATATACCTATACACAAAATAACCCTGTTATGTATGTTGATCCAAGTGGACATTTAAGAATAATAAGTGTAGATTGGGCTGGCTCAGTTTTTAATACTGCTGTCAGTTGGGCCCTTACTGGCAGTTTTGGTCTTGCCGCAATTCAAGCCTATATTAAGAAAAAAGGAAAAGAAGCAGCAAGAAGAATGTTTTACAAGACTGTAAAGGATAAGCTTATAGCTTGGGGTGCAGGATCCCTAGCTGTCAGTCTAGGCTTTATAGTGGATACTGTATTGGACTATTATGACATAGGTGGTTGGATTGCGAAAAAACTTGATAGTATTGACCGTAAACCAAGAAATGGATGGATTGATATTTAATGAAAAAATGGTTGTTTTTAATTATTTTGTTTATTTGGTTCACTTTCTGTAATCATCTAGACATTTTATTAGGGATACACAAAAAAAATATTAACTATTATTTGATTGTGTTTCCTTTAGGTTTGGGGATTTCACTTTTAATTCTATATCTCTTCCTTAACAGTGGTAAAAACAAAAAATAATTCTTAATACCATTTTACCTATTTCTTTAGTAAAAGGCTGCCATTATGAACGTGTACCTGTCAAGTAGAATCTAAAAAAAGACTAGCTATTACGTGGCATGAGTTCTAAATTACAAAGGACTCATGCCGTGTTTATTTTGTATTCTTTCTTGGTACTTATGTGTTTGGATCTCTGAATTGGAACTCCTGGTCACTATACAGGAGAGGAATTATTGTCGCAAAAATATCAATATGATGTGTGGGGGGAAAATCATTTCCCCAACCAACGCCATGGCATCGGCCACCCCATACTGTTATGCAGGATACTATTATGATGAAGAAACTGGGTTATACTACCTGATAGCATACGATGCGAACATCGGGCGTTTCTTAACGAGAGATGCGTTCCATAGGTTTGAAGATGATCCACAAAGCTTAAATCAATATGCTTATACAAAAAATAATCCTGTTAATTTCACTGATCCTAGTGGGCATTTTTCAAAACGGATTAATTTAGGTTTTAACAGTTACATTAAAGTTAGTGGTGGTTGGCAAAATATATATGTATCAATTAATATAACTCCTGGCTTTCTAATAAGTACAGGAATTGGGTTTGCAATAGGTGGAGCTGCTGGTTATGCAGTGAAAAAGTTTTTGAAATGGTATCTCTTCCCTGTGCTTGCAAATGTAATATTTACTTGGGGCGCAGAAAAGGTTGTTAACTTTTTAGCTAAAAAAGTTTCTAAGGCTACATTTAAAAGAATATCTAAAGGGTATAATTGGACAAGGAAAACTATATTCTATATGAGTATCAAGGTTCCTAATTTAATTTTTAGACGATGATTGCCTAGGTACATTAATTACTACTTTTTAACGAACCAAGTTGACAAATTAAACAATGGTCTTTCCTAATAATTTTGGAAAGACCACTCTTCTTTTTTTAGTTGGGGGTCGTAGAATAACCTAATCAGGTACTACGGATTTTTTGACATATTTAAGAAATTGTTACTTGTTTAAATTTTCATATGGTATCAAAAATCATAATAATTTACTATAAGATTTAGATGTCAACAAGTAAAAAGAATTAAAATTATACTTGGTTCCAATCGTTAATATTGAGTAATTACTAGAGGAGGTAAAAATGGAAATTATAACAATTAAGAAAGACACTTCGATGTTAGTTTTGTTTGGACTACTTTTTGTTATTATTTTTGGATTATGGTCAATAAAAAGATTTTACTCATACAAACCTACGTATAAATGTAGATTAGATTTTCTGATGGAGAACGCTAGTTTAATTGCTGGATTTCTTACAGGTCTCGGGTTACTCCTTATTGCATTTTTCATGTAACCAACGATTCACCAAAATATTCCTTTTTGTGAATTTTGGTAACGAAATTGCTCATTAGCCCCCTAATGAATTTGGACACTCGCTGAGGTTGTTTTTTTATTATCGAAGTGACCAAATGAAGAGAGCTTTGATATACACGAAACGAAGAAAACATCCGAACACATACGAATACAATGCTGTCAGGAACCGCACGAAGAAAATCGTAAATGATGGAACGACGACTACTACAACAACGTACACGTATGACGCCGCCGACCAATTAACGGCCGTCAACGGACAAGCGTACACGTACGATGCCAATGGCAATTTAACGAACAATGGCAATAAGACATTTGTGTACGATGATGACAACCGTCTCATTGAAGTGAAAAATGCGTCTGGCGCCACCATCGCGTCATTCACGTATGATCAGCTTGGAAGACGGATCAGCAAAACCACATCAAACGGAACCATCTATTATCACTACGATGGCGACTCGAACCAAGTGCTATATGAAACAGATGCCAACAATAACATCGTGGCGGAGTATACGTGGGACGCAGACGGCCACCCAGTCACGATGACCAAAGGTGGAGTCACTTACTATTATCACCTTAACGGCCACGGAGATGTCATGGCATTAACGGATGCGAGCGGAAATGTCGTTGCGGAATATCAATACGATGCGTGGGGGAATATTCTTTCCAAAACCGGCGCCATGGCATTAGCCAACCCATACCGTTATGCGGGTTATTATTATGATGAGGAAACTGGGTTATACTATTTGATGAGTAGGTATTACAATCCTGAAGTGGGTAGGTTCATTAATGCAGATAATGCAATGGTTGTAAAGGGTATTACTGACCTCGCCATAACAGAACCTGCAATGCATAAAGGTGATTTCACATTATTGGAAAATATGTTTGCATATGCTGCGAATAATCCTGTAATGCATGTCGATCCAGATGGGTACTATTGGGGAAATCACTGGTGGAATTCAAAATGGTTTGTAAGTAATGCTATTAATTGGGGAATAACTGCACTTGTTGGTGGGGGAATTGGTGGACTTTCTCTTTATCTAAGAAACCTATCAAAGAAATATCTTGCTGACAGAGCTGCAATCATGTTTGCAAATGAACTAAAAAAGAAACTTCTTGCTAAAGGTATATCTGCCCGAATTGCTAGTTATGTAGCAAATGCTGCTAATGTTCTATTTAACGTGTTAATGTGGGCAACGGATCCAGGTAGCAAAATTTTTGCCCGTATAGATTCAAAGGATCATGTACCGAATAACGGATACCTTAACTTGTAAAATGTGTAGCAAAGAATCAATAAAGTAGAAACTTCTTTACAACCCATTGCCATAAGAGCCTAGATTGATTTTATGGCAATGGGTTCCTCTGGAAGGAGGGATAATTTGAAACAAACAATAGGAAGATTTTTTATTTATTTTCTAGGTTTTTTTATTCTTATAATGATTTTTGGGGGAATATCTAAACCTTATGAAATGGATATTGATGGAATAGTTCGGGCGTTAGTTATCTCTTCTGCTTCTGCTTTGTCATGGATTATTGGTCAATATATTGTGAAAACGAAAATAGCGAAAAAAAATAAATAAGGTAATAATGTAAAGAAAAAGGTTATTCGATGATTCAAAACGCGGCTATTAGTTATATTCTCGTTCAAATGATGGCATTGCTAATGAATTTATTGGTCGAAATCGCAAAAGCAATGTGATAAAAGGCGGAGCTCCCACTCCGTCTTAATTTATTACATATTCATATCCGGCTAATTGTTTCACCGGAACTAAAAGAAAAGCTGGAGGCTTGGTGCAGGGAGTATGGTGTTAAATATGAGGTGCTATGCAAGTAAGTGGATAAAAAAGAAGGCGGAGTAAGACTCCGACCTTCTTATGTACTGTCCTATTATAATTACAGACCAAGACTTTAATGAGAAATGTACAGGGCGAAAGTTACGGGGAATTGCTGAAGCTTATGAAGCCCTCCAACGAATATTGAAGAACGTTACAATTAACAAAATAAGAGAGGACAAATCCTCCCATCTATCCAAATTTATTTCAGAGATACCCTATATATCTTAATCATCACACAAAATTCTTGACGGTACCAAATCAATGATTAATAAACATAAGAATAATTTGATATAAATCAATAAATTATCTTGGAGATGATTCCCGATTTTTCTTTTTAAGCCTACTTCCCATACGTTCCAGATTGCTCAATCTACTTATAAATATAGTTAGGATCAGTAATATCAAGGTGGTGTACAATCACCTTTACACTTTCTCCTGTCGAGGCTCTTTAGACTGCTCCAATTTTCCATTCTGGTGAGTAACTTTAATAGGTTCTTCTTTTCGTATACATGTATCGGCTCCTTTTTATTTTCTGTATGGGTACCTTTATACATGTCTACTTTCGAAGGTTCACTCCACAGTGTTAAAGCCGATGATATATAGCCGGAATAAAATTCCCCACTTACAGTCAATGAGAGGAGCCACCTTAAAGAAGGTGGTTTTTCTTTTGGTCGAAAATCAACAACAAGCGATAACAGAGCTAAAAACTTAGTTGACATTAACGTAAACGTAAATTAAAATAAAATTCATAAAATTAAAAAGATAGAAGGGAACACCATGCATTACTTAACGATTTCCCAGTTAGCACAGGAATTTGATATTAGCACACGGACGATCCGCTATTATGAAGAGCGTGGTCTGATTGCGCCGATTCGCACGGAATCGGGGCAGCGTCTGTATACAAAAAAGGAACGCGCGAAATTAAAGCTGATTTTGCGCGGCAAGCGCTTTGGCTTTTCACTTGAGGAAATCCACGAAATGATTTCGCTTTTTGATCAAGACCGCACCGGACGGAAACAGCTGGAAAGAACGATTGAATATGGAAGGCAGAAAATAAAGGAGGTGAACGAGCGGATCGACGATCTCGTGCAGCTGAAAGAGGAGATGGAAGCGATGCTAGTGGATTTTGAAAAGAGATTGCACGAATTGGAGGGATTGGATGAATGAACATTTCGGAGCTTCTTGCCCGCAATGCGAGAAAATTTCCGGATAAAACTGCGTTTATTGACGGAGACATAGAGCTTTCGTACGCGGAAGTGGACCGGACGGTCAACCGCCTGGCTTCGTCGCTTTCCCGGCTTGGCATTCGCCAAGGCGATAAAGTCATTTTGTATTTGCCGAATACAAAAGAATTTGTGTTTGCGTATTTTGCCGTGCTTCGCCTTGGCGCCATTGTCGTTCCGGTCAACGCGCGATTAACCGCTGCGGAAGTAAAATATATCATCGACCATAGTGATGCAAAAACGGTGATCGCCCATGAATGGATTTGCGGGCAGCTTTCCCCGCTTATAGGACAAGGGAATGTCATTTGGATCAAAACGGGAGAAGCAGCCGATGGATGGGTATCCATGGCTGACTTGGTAGCGGCAGGGGCGCCCAATCCGATCGTTTGCCCGCTGAACGAAGAGGATGAAGCAACGATTTTGTACACATCGGGAACGACAGGACGGCCGAAGGGAGTACTGTTTACGCACCGCAACATTTTTGCCGTCGCGACGATGATGGTCATCGAGACGAAAATGGACCGCCACAGCCGCCTTTTGCATATGATGCCTCTCAGCCATTCCGCACCGTTGCATTTGTTTTTTGTCGGCGGCACGTATGTCGGCGCCACCCATGTACTGGCATCAGAGTTTTCTCCAGAAACATTGCTCCAGCTTGTTGAACAGCACGAAATTACTCACTTTTTTGGCGCGCCTGTTGCCTACTTGCTGACTGCCAAGCATCCGCGCTTGCATGAATGCGACCTTTCTTCTGTCCGCTATTGGACGTATGGAGGAGCGCCGCTGTCGCGAAACGAAGTACTGTTTATCGCCAGCCAGTTTCGCACTGACCGCCTCATGTGTTTGTACGGACTCACCGAAGCGGGTCCGAACGGAACGTACTTGTCGCCGGAAGAGCACGCCGCAAAAGCCGGCAGCGTCGGCAAATACGCCGCCCTTCACTGCGAAGTGAAAATCGTCGATGACCAAGGGAAGGAAGTGCCACCGGGGGAAATCGGCGAAATTGTCCTGCGCGGGGAAAGCGTGATGAAAGGCTATTATAAAGATGAAGAAAAGACGAAAGAAACGATCAAAGACGGCTGGGTCTATACCGGCGATTTGGCCCGCCGCGATGAAGACGGCTATATTTGGGTGGTCGATCGCAAAAAAGACATCATTATTTCCGGCGGTGTCAACATCTATCCGAAAGAAGTGGAAGATGTGCTGCGAACGCATCCGGACATTATCGATGCCGCAATCGTCGGCGTTCCGCATCCGGAATGGGGAGAAACGGCAAAAGCGTTTGTCGTTGCCGCCAGACCGCTAGAAAACCTTGCGGAAAATTGCAAGCGTTTTCTTAAAGGGAAGATCGCTGATTATAAAATTCCGCGCTTATATGAGCAGATCGAGGAACTGCCGCGCAACGCGACAGGAAAGGTGTTAAAACAAGTGTTAAGGGGGAAGCACGATGAGACGGCTGCGCGACGTTGATCCGAATTTACTCGCCAACTTGAAAAAGTATTTAGATGAGGAGCTGTATGCCTATGCCGAAGAAAAGCTGGAACAATTCTATCAGCTTTGCATGACCGATATTGACCGCCGCGCCGTGCACACCGACCGGGAAGGACAGCCTCGGCTGATCAAATACGATCGCTTTGGCAACGATATTTCCGAAGTATGGGTCAATGAAGGTTACGAGCAGACGGCGAAACAAACGTATGAAACAGGAATCGTCGGCTATGTCCATAAGCCGATTCCTGAGCTGGGACGGAAAGGGAATTACATCTATTCGTACGCACAAGGCTACCTATTGTCGCAGGTGGAGACAGGTTTTTATTGCCCGGTGACGTTGACCATGGCCACCGCCTATTTGCTTGAGCATTTTGCCGATGAGGAGTTGAAGAAGAAATATTTGCCGCATGTGATCTCTACCGGGGAAGTCGAGCTGTATGAAGGCGCCACTTTTTTAACGGAACGCCAGGGCGGCTCTGATGTTGGCGCCAATGCGGTGCGCGCCGTTCCGTGCGGCGATCATTACAAGCTGTATGGGGAAAAATATTTTGCCAGCAACGCCGGCCGCTGCGGTGTCGCCACCGTTCTGGCGCGCCTCGATGGGAGCGAGCCGGGAACAAAAGGGCTGAGCTTATTTCTTGTTCCTTGGCGCAACGAAGATGGCACGCTAAACGGCATCCAAATCCGCCGTCTGAAAGATAAGCTCGGAGTGCGCGCCGTGCCATCCGCAGAGGTGGTCTTTGACGGAGCGAAAGCGTATGTCATCGGCGATCCGAAAAAAGGCTTCTATTATATGATGGAAGCGTTAAACTTGTCGCGCGTCTGCAATGCGGTCGGGTCGATCGGCATTATGAAGCGGGCGTTAGAGGAGGCAAAACAGTATGCCGCCAACCGCACTGCCTTCGGCCATAAACTAACCGACTATCCGATGGTTAGAGAAACGCTCGCCAATTTGACGGCAAGGCAAGAAGTGCAAACGAGCGCCTGCTTTGAAATGATTTCCTTGTTCGACCGCGTCATGACTGCGCCGGATGAAGCGACGGAGGACGAAAAAGCGTGGAACCGTCTTCTCATCGCCTTGCTCAAGATGCGCACCGCTGAAGAAGCGATTGCCTTTGCCCATGAAGCAATCGAAATGCACGGCGGCAACGGATATATCGAAGATTTTGTGACACCGCGCTTGCTTCGCGACGCGCAAGTGCTGACGGTATGGGAAGGGACGGCCAACATTTTAGGACTGGAAGTATTGCGGTTAATGCGCAAATACCGCGTTCATGAGCAGTTTATTGCCAAAATGACGAAGGCGCTTTCTACCCTTTCCGCCGATGTAGAGCCGCTTGCCGGCCCAGTGAAGCAAGGAATGCACGAACTTGTGGAAGCGTTGAAACAGCTTGCCGGCCAACCGGAAGAGGTGCAAACATTCCATGCGAAAAAAATCGCCAACCGCCTGTGTGACATTTATTTAAGCGTCGTCGCCCTTGAGCGTGCGCAAGAAAATGAACGGAATTGCTTGATTGCCCAGCTCTTTTTGCAGCACATTTGGAATCGTCATTTAGTGGATGAACAGATGCTTTCTGTTCGCCATTTTGAAATCATTATTCATGAACAGAAGCAGTTATCTCCTTCATAATGGAGATGATACAGAGCCGTTTTTGCGACGGCTCTGTTTTATTGATGAATAAGGTGAGTACAATTCGATATAATCAACCATATATAGCTTGTTAGAGGAAGGAGAGAAACATTGATGGGAAGAGACAAGGGAAATTTCGTTGATTTTCTAGTAGAAGCAAAAAAGCAGACATACGCTTCCGAGACGAATGATACGTCGGTCCCTTCTTTATGGAATGGGGCAAAGCAGCTGGAATATCAGAAGGGAGACTATTTATACCGCGATATTTATTTCGGCTCCGTTTTTTTCGCCGGGCAAGAAGTAGTGGAAGAAAAAGAGAGGCCAATATGGTCGATGGTATATTCAGGCGGTATCGTTATTCCCAGCTTGCCGCGGGAACAAGTAGCTTCTGTTTATGCGTTTTTACGCAAGGCGCTCCGATCAGTGGACATGCAAGCGCCATATCGCGGTCCGCGTCAATGGCAAGATGGTCCGTATACATATCAAAATGATTATGAAGGCACATGGGAACGCTTTTGTGGGGAAGAGCGTATTTTGATCGCAGGAGAAAAAGTGTATGAGTTACGTTACAGCGGCGGTCTGATCATACCGTGATCCCAGAGCCGCAAAAATGATCGATCGTTTTGTACGGGGATACAAAACTGCATAAGAGCAACCGTCTGATTGCCACCGGCTCAAGTGAATATGTTGCCGAGTTGCGGGAGCTGTTAGAATAGTAACGCATCTGTTATGCGAGAGATCCGATGGCACCATGACGTATGGAAAATGAATGCGATGTTCCTCGCTTAGCCAATATGGCGGAGCGGGGATTTGTTTGTAAGATAAATTTCTACTATTCTTAATATTTAAGTATAATCAATTAAGGAGGGGGAGAAAATGGAACTGCAGCTCGAGCCGCGCAGAAAAGTGCGACGCTGGTGGCTTCCGGCACTGATTAGCCTTCTTGTTTTAGCGATATTGGCTTGCGTCGGCATTTCCGTCCATGTCGGCTGGCAGCTAACCCATAAAGAACGCCAGCCGATTGTCGAGACGCCAAAAGATTACGGGCTAAGTTATAAAAATGTCACGTTTATCAGCAAAGATGAACGAACGAAATTAAGAGGCTGGATCATTGCGCCGCACGGACAGGCGAAAATGACCGTGATTTTTTCACATGGATACGGCGGCAACCGCCATCAGTCCAACGTTCCGTTTCTGCCGCTCGCAAAAAGGCTTGTCAACGAGGGATATCGCGTCATTATGTTCGATTTTCGCGCCAGCGGGGAATCGGAAGGCGACATGATTACACTCGGCGTCAAAGAGAAATACGATTTGCTTGGCGTCATTGACTATGCGAAACATCATTATTCAGAACCGATCGCGCTGTACGGGGTTTCAATGGGGGCGGCCACCTCGGTTTTGGCGGCGGCGCTCGACCGCGATGTCAAAGGCGTAATTGCTGACAGTCCGTTTAGCGACCTGGCATCCTATTTGCGAACAAACATGCCGGTGTGGACGCATTTGCCGAACGTGCCGTTTACATATTTAATCATGACCATAATTCCTGCGTTGGCTGATTTAGATTTAGGCGAATCATCGCCGATTCACGCAGTCGATGCTATTGCGCCGCGGCCGGTTTTGTTTATCCACAGCAAGGACGATCCATCGATTCCGTATGAAGAAAGCGTGAAAATGTACCGCACCCATTCCGATGTGTTTCGGCTATGGCTGATGGAAAAGGCAAAACATGTGAAAAGTTTTGAAATGTATCCGGATGAATATACGGCGAAAGTATTGGCATTTTTGCGGCAATTGCAGAAAGGAGAGCGACAATGAAGCGAGTTGATGTGGTGTATGTGCTTTTATACGATGAAAAAGAACAAAAAGTATTGATGGTATACAACAAACGGGGAACGTGGTCGCTTCCCGGCGGGGGAGTCGAGAAAGGAGAAACGTTGCGGGAAGCGGCGATTCGCGAGGTAAAAGAGGAAACGGGATATGACGTGGACGTTCATGATATCGTTGCCCTTAACGAAGTGTTTATGGACGGTAATCATGTCTTTTTTATCACGTTTCGCGGAACGATCGTTCAAGCTCCTCCGCTTATGCAGGGAGATGAAAATATTGTTGAAGTGCAATGGGTCGATGTCGAAACAGCGGAGCAGCGCATGCCTTATCACCGAAACGGAATTTCCGGTTTTTTAAAACAAACGCGCGGTGCCTCGTATACGATGGAACGTGGTTAGTTAAATGAAACTTTTTCTTAACACGCTAAATGTCTAAAAGATTAAAGGGTGAACAGAATGAGATTTAAACCATTAGTTGTCCTTATACTTTCGTTGAGCTTTTTGTCAGCCTGTAAAGATGATTATGAAAAAACTAAATCTATCCAAAAAGAAAAATATGATTCTGCTATCAATCAAGTTATTGAATTAGAAAATGAGAGGCTAAAAAGTGAGAATAAACCCGAAATAAAAAGAAATGAAACGGGCATTGTGGTTTATAACAAAGGCGAATTAATTTGGCTCCTATATTACGTGGATTCAAAGGAAGTAACCGCTACCTATCAAAAAGAAAACAATAAGTACGTTTTGCTTCCTGCCAAGGAAGCTTCAGATAAGATTGATGAAGCAAATGAAGAGTATATAGAAAACCTGGGCAAAAAATAAAAAAGACGCACCGTTCTTAGGTGACTCGGTGTTCGATTAAGCTAGCTGTCCTGTCATTTTGCAAGATAATTTTTGTCACAGCTGCGGCAAGTGGCATCAAAACCCCTCATTCCGAACTAATATCAACCATTTATGCCGCAGTAATCCTAGAAGTTATACATGAACGGATCTGCTAATAGCTAGCTATGTTGTTTTGTGTGTTTTCTCTCCCACAAGTGAACCCCTTGGGCAATAATGCCCATTATATAATAGCAATGTTTCTGATATATTGAGCATTGCCCAGGTTGCTCTTGATCTTAAGTTCGAGTACGTAATTTCCTGGGCTATTTAGGATCATGAACGTATTATTTTCCTTTACCGTCAGTTCTTCTTTATGCTTTTCATTTTTCCATAAGTAAATTTTTATTTCCTTAAGATGAAATTCTTGATATTGAATAAACCGCAGTTTCGCGGTCTGTTCTTTCTTTAGTTGTATCGGACTTTCCTTTTGCCCGAAAGCATAAACGTTTATATTCTTATTTTCAGAGATGCTATTTCCTACTTTCCATTTGTGGGCACTTAAACGTAATATATATTCTTCATTATTTATGATTAATTTCGCTGTAGGCGGATCCATACTATTATCCTCTGATAACAGCTCATCTTGCTGGAAAATATATATTGCCCCGATAACGATAACGGTGAAAATGATGAATACAGCAGCGACCATACTAAATAACGCTTTTGATAATTTGTCCATGCTTGCCTCCTTCGTATTGGATTCTGCATACTTCGAATGAAAATTCAGAAGCAGTCTAAACAAAAAATCGGGGCTTTCTTTCTGGCAAAATACATCCCCGATTTTTTCTTATTACGGCGCGAACGGAAAAAACAGGAAAGCAACGAAAAACAGTGAAAAATAAGCAGCGGAAAGATAAACAAGTGTAAAGAAAACAGCGAGAACAAAAGGAAGCCATCGTTTATTCGCAGGCATCGTCTTTATTTTCTGGATAAAGCGAAATAATATAAGCAAAAGCAGTAAAAGGACGAATACGATATACCACGGCACAGCCCATTTCCCAAGCGGAATGGAACCATCTGTGTTGTACCATTCCATGCGGCTAAAATGGAAAAATCCTGTTTGATAGCGGATCCATAATGAACCAATGACAAAAATCGCGATGAGAAGGGAAAACATGCCGCCAATCCATCGTTTTTGCGCCGGCGTTGTTCCTTTCAGCAACCAAAATACGCTGCCTAAGTAACCAAGTGCAATCAGTTCCATCTATGATTCTCCTTTAAATAAAATGTGGTACGTAAATGGCAAAGCGCAACGGGGTTTACGCATATAACCCATTTTTTGTATTATACTTCTACATATATGAAACAAATTCCTTTTTTATCCGTTTAGTATAGATAGGAGGAAATCCTTATGTGCGGACGTTTTTCGTTAACGGCTGATATCGCGCAGCTGCAAGCATTGTTCCATTTCGTTTATACTGGAACGATTCCTCCCCGTTTCAACATCGCTCCAAGCCAAGAGGTGCTGACTGTTGTGGAGGAGAAGGGGACACGAATTGGGAAGATGATGAAGTGGGGGCTCGTGCCATCTTGGGCGAACGACCCGAAAGTCGGCTGGAAGATGATCAACGCCAGGGCGGAAACGGTCGATGAAAAAGCGAGCTTCCGCCGTGCGCTGAAGCGGCGGCGCTGTTTGATTTTGGCGGACGGTTTTTATGAATGGAAAAAGGAAGGGACAAAAAAAGTTCCGTACCGTTTTACGCTGCGAAATGGGGAGCCATTTGCATTTGCCGGGCTGTGGGAGAAATGGGACAAACAGGGCGAAATGCTGTATACGTGTACGATTATTACAACAAAAGCGAACGAATTGGTAGGTACGATTCATGATCGCATGCCCGTGATTTTGCCGCAAGAGTGGCATGACGCATGGTTAGACCCGAAGTTAGAGGATACTGATTATATCAAATCGCTATTGCAGCCGTATCCTGCCGAAGAGATGAAAATGTACGAAGTGTCGACGATTGTCAATTCGCCGAAAAACGATGTTGCCGATTGTATTGAGCCGGTCCATAGCGAGTAAACGGGGGAGAAAAATGAATCCGATTGTTTTGTTCGATGGCGTCTGCTCGCTGTGCAATGCCAGTGTGCAGTTTATTATCGTGCGTGATCCACATGCCGTATTTCGCTTTGCTTCTTTGCAAAGTGAAACAGGAGCGGCGCTACGGGAAAAGTTTGGTGTTCCCGAGGTGGACAGTCTCGTGCTGCTCGAGGACGGACGCTATTATATGAAATCAAGTGCCGCTCTCCGCATTTGCCGGCGGCTGAAAGGCGCATGGAAGCTGTTTTATATATTTTGGCTTGTTCCGAAGCCGCTGCGGGATTATGTATATGATTTTGTCGCCAAGCATCGGTATGAATGGTTCGGAAAGCGCGACCATTGCCTGATGCCCACTCCCGACATCCGCGAGCGGTTTATCGATGAGTGATAAAGCGACAATTAAGAAGGAAAACGTTTGCTTATTGTTGTATTCGGAATAAGTAACTGAATTAGGGGGAGATGATTTAATGAACGGTGGCCAAAAAACATGGCTGGACAGCTTGACGGTGGAAGCGTTGGAAAGGTTTTCCGAAGATATGATGGCAGTGGTGGAAAATGGCGAAGACAAAGAGAGACAGCGATTTTATGAAGGAATGGCGGTCGCTAGCAAGCTAGCAGCCATGAAACTTAAAGGAGAATTTGCACATATTGATGAAGAATTTATCCATCAAGTGTACGAGAACATGAAAATGCTAAATGTGGTTAAAATAAACGATACATTCTCAGCGGATAAAGAAAATGCAAAAGAACGATGCTCTTTTTGCTTGCGTGAAAAAGAACGTCTTGCCAAAGGGCCGTTTGCGTCAATTTGTGAAGACTGTCTGCAATTTGGGCTACAGGTGATCGAAAGTCAAAAATAATTGTTTCACAATGATAGAAGAGGAAAAGGACGTGATGATCATCGCGAGGAAAGTAGAAGTCGTCCCATTTCGTGATGAATGGACAACGATGTTTGCCGAGGAAGCGGAAAAGCTGAAACGGGTATTTGGCGAACAATGTTTGCGCATCTATCATATCGGCAGTACGGCTATTCCGGGAATGAGCGCCAAGACTATCATTGATATCATGATAGAAGTCCATGATATTGAACGCATCGACCAGTATAATGAGGCAATGGCAGCGCTTGGCTATCAGGCGATGGAGGAAAACGGCATTCCAAAACGCCGCTTTTTCCAAAAGGCTCTGTTAAAGAACATTGTTGATATTTAAAACCCAACCAAGTTCTTGCTATAATTACAATTTATAACGAGGTTCGAGAGTGTTAATGATGGACAAAGCGTTCAGCAGCCTATTAAAATACATCGACAAGTATCACATTCAAAATGTCAACAGTTTTCATTCTCGGATGAAGAAGTGGATTGACCGTTTTAAAGGTGTGGCTACAAAATATCTTAATAATTACCTTGCTTGGTTCTTATTTGTAGATAGCCTCAGTAACGAAAATACCAAGCAACATATAAAAGAGCTTCTGCTTACATCATTTGTATTTGAAATGACAGAAACTTTTGAAAGTCTCCGTCTATCTAAGTTCAGTGCTTAAAAAGGTCATTAACGGGCAATCGGCTTATAAATACTGGGAGAGGAGAACTCAATTTATGGAAATTAGAAAACCAAACGATTCGGAATATAAAAAGATTTTATCACTTTCACCACAAGCATTATTCGAAGGTACATTAGGCGAAGCAAAACCGTCAGATGAAAAAGTCAAACAACTTATTGAACCATTATTGCAGAAAGGAAGCTATTATTTGATAGCAACTGAAGGCGATAATCTAATGGGTTGGATTCTTATAGGAACAAGTAAAGACCAATTTACTGAAAAGATGTATGGATTTATTTATGAATTGTTTGTGTTAGAGGAATTTAGGGGAAATGGAATTGCAAAACAATTGATGGAAACTGGTATCGAACATCTTAAACAAGATGGATATTCAGAGGTTCGCTTAAGTGTATATGCAGGAAATCATGCGATTAAACTGTACGAAAAATTAGGATTCAAAAATAGAACCATTACAATGAGTATGAACATATAAAACAAACATCTTTATTGAATATCTAATAGACTGGTTTATTGAGAATTGGGGAACCAAAAGATGGTTCCCTAACATTTTATTGAAAAAAATCAACATTAAACATTAACAGAGCCTTCCAAAAAGGCGGGGAGGAGCGCACCCACCATGTCCATGTGTTTCCGGCAGGAAGAGAGCGTATTGCGAGACATATAGCTTTTAAGGAATATTTGATCGCCATCGCGAGGTGGCAAAGGCATACAGCCGCCTGAAAGAAGCGCTTGCCAAACAGTTTTCTAATGACATCCAAGCATATATAAATGGAAAAGCCGCATTTGTAAGAGAGACGGAGAAGAAAGCGTTAGCCTGGTACAAGCAGAAACAATAAAATTGAACCACCATCTCTTTTTTGCAAAAAATGTTGACAATCAAGGAAAAATCTTCATATTATAAGAACAAATAGTGTAAAATTGCACTAAAAGGGAAGTTTTGTATAAAAGGGGATGGTGATTTTGAAGTACGGATGGTGGATTTGGGGGTTAAGCCTTCCTGCCTTTTTAGTGACGTATGTGTATTCATTCTTTCTTGCCAGCAAAATTGCCTATGAATCCCAGACGGATTGCCGGCCAAAATTTATTTTTACTCCGAAAGATGTGCCGTATTGCAGCGACATTTATCCGATTGACGTGTTTCTTATCTCTCTAAAGACATATCCGCTCTCCTACCTTTGCATTGCATCCGGAATGTTCTTCGTGCTGTATCCGCTGTATCAGCTTCATAAAAAAACTTTCGTACAAAGCGATATATTTAGCGCTGTCATGGATTCCTGTCCCATTTCTCTTTCATTTTTTCGACTATAATCAATATATTGCGATGCGTTCATCTGCATTTCCTGCCATTGTATTATGCGCTGCTATTGTCGTGGTGGGAGGCCTATCCACCCAGGCAAACTGGAAAACGTTTTTCCTGATGAACGGAATCGCTGCGATTTTGACAATGTGCTTTGCTTCGCTTGCGGTCCCAAATGCGAAACAGCCGCTAATCTGAAAATCTATTTTCATCGCGTTTTAGGAAAGTATTAATCATTTCTACAGAGCAAGAAAATTTTCAAAAACACTCGGTAAAAACAATCTGCCGAGTGTTTTATTTAACATATCTATTATAAGTCTTCAATAATGTTGGACGGCAAGGTGTAGATGGTATGTGTGTCTTCTTTATTTATAATTGAGCCGCTATCTGAACTTAACCATAAGTAATGCTTAGAAGTCGTTTTGTTTTCAAATGCAATCTTCAGAAGAAAGTCTGGTTTTACTACATCGACAATGCTGTTTACCTTTTTTGCTTTCTTAATAGCATCAACAAATGTTTGAAGTTCTACTGCGTTTTCTTGCCCATAAAAAATGTGAGGCTCTTTAACATCATTCATGTCCTCGCCGATTTTCGATACAGCAACACTTTCAACAACTTTTCCATCTAATTTAACAGTTTCGTTATTACATCCAATTAACGACAGGAATTAAGAGTAAAATGGCGGCGAATAAAATAGACTCCCGCTTAAGCGATAACAAGAGATCTGAGCCCCCTTATCAATGATTTTGTTATATATAGACAAATTAATATACATCGTTAGTTACAATCATTTGGATTTTAAACGTATAATATTGCTATTTGATTGTTAGATTAATGTGTCTTTCTTATTTTTCTGCTCCAAAACTGAACTTACTTGCAAATAAGCATCTTTTCTCCTCTATGGAAGTAACCACGGGAACTACTCGAGCTGCTTATGAGCATAGCCAATCAGCGGATAGCTTAATAGCAATAAGGCCACAACAAATGCGATGACGCCAGGCCAGTGAAAGTGGATCCAAAAGTAGCCGCCGGCTGTGCCAGCAAGGCTGGAGCCTAAGTAATAGAATAAGAGATAAAGGGAAGAGGCTTGCGCTTTATTCATCTTTGCACGTTCTCCAATCCACGCGCTCGCAATCGAGTGGCAGCCGAAAAAGCCAAAGGTAAATAACGAAAGCCCGATGATTTTAACAACAACAGATGGAACAAGCGTAACAACCGCACCAAGGACGGCCAATACCACCGAAATGCTTAACACCCGCGCATGGCCGCATAAATCGGCTTGTCTTCCCATATAAACCGAGCTAAAGCTACCGAATATATATACGATAAAAAGGAACCCGAGAACGGACTGGCTGAACGAGTACGGCGGCTCGCTCAATAAAAAGCCGATATAGTTATACAACGTCACAAATCCGCCCATAAATAAAAAGCCAAGAACAATGAGAGCCATTAACGGTTTATTGCGCAAATGAACGGCGTATGCCTGCAGCGCGGTTTTGCCGTTGAGCGGCTTTTTCACCGAATGACGAGGTGTCGGGAGAATGAGAGCAAAAATCACGCTTAACAGAAGGGAAATCGCGCCGATGGCGAATAGCGCCGTCCGCCACGAAAACAAGTCGGTTAACAGGCCTGTTACAATCCGTCCAGCCATGCCGCCGATGCTTGTCCCGCTAATATAGAGACCCATTACTTTTCCGATTCCGGTTGGATGAAATTCCTCGGCGACGTAGGCCATCGCCAGGGACGGAATGCCCGCGGCTGTCATGCCGAGAAACGTGCGTGCAAGGACAAGGGAAGTAAAGTTTGGGCTAAATGCCATGGCCATTGCCAATATTGATGTCAGCAGCATGGACATCATCATCACATTCTTTTTGCCTATCCGGTCCGATAAACTGGCCGCTACGAGCATCATTACCGCTAACGTTCCGGTAGACGCGGACACCGTTAAGCTGGCGGAAGCGGCGGAAACGTGAAATTCTTTCGCGAAAATCGGCAACAGCGGCTGCGTCGTGTATAAAATCGCAAAGGTGACAAACCCGCCGAAAAATAGTGCCAAACTTGCTTTTATGTATTCGGCGCTGCCTTTTTGGATGTACGTCAATGTTCTCGCCTCTTTTATTTTGTTTATTGTTATATTCTTACTATAACTCTTTTAGATGGAAGACGTCCATGTCCTGAAATGCCATCGAAAATCACGAAAACAAACACGCCGCAATCAGGCGGCGTGTTTGCATCATTATTACTGTTTTCGTTCCAGCATCCATTTTGGTTTTCCGAACCCTTTAAATTCTTTGTCGATCACTTCTTCGAATTCTTTCGATTCGACGGCTTCTTTAATATCTTTGACAAATTGTTTATGTAAATCTTTTGTGTTGACAACGATGCGGTTGCGATAGTCATCAGGCATGTTTTCGAGTGCAATGGCATCCATTAAATTCATTTTTGCGGCTAAGGCATAGTTGCCAGGAACAGCGGCCAAATCAACGCTTTCCACAGTACGCGGCAATTGGCCAGCTTCAACCGGCTTAAACTGAAGGTGTTTTACATTTTCTTTTATATCTTTTTCCGAAACAGTCAGCGGGTTGACAGATGGATCGAGCTTAATTAATTTTTTGTCTTGCAAGATTAAAAGTGCTCTTGCCAAGTTGGTGGGATCGTTCGGAATCGCAATTTCACTTCCATCTTTAATTTCATCGAGCGATTTAAATTTCTTCGAGTAAATGCCCATCGGCGCCGTTGGAACGATAATGACTTCGGAAAGGTCGAGGTGATGTTCTTTTGCGAAATTTTCCATATAAATTTTATGCTGGAACAAATTAGCGTCTAAATCACCGTTGGCCAGCGCCAAGTTTGGCTGAATATAGTCGCTGAATTCGACTACTTTCACTTTGTAGCCTTTCTTTTCCAATACAGGTTTAATCGCTTTATTGACCATGTCGCTGTAGGGATCGGAAGTCGCTCCGATCGTTAGCTCTTTTTTCTCTGGAGTGCCGGAAGCCGTTTCCTTGCCCGCGCACGCGACAAGAAGCCCGATGGAAAGCAAGAAAACGAGAAAGATCGATAGTTTTTTCATGATAAAGTCCCCCTTAGTAGTTTATATTTTAACGACCTCACCGCTTATCGACCAAGCGAGCGATGTGGTCGCCGACAAACTGAATGATTTGAACAAGACAAATTAAAATGACAATCGTTGTAATCATAACGGTGTTGTCGTAGCGGTAATACCCGAAGCGAATCGCCAAGTCGCCGATGCCGCCGCCGCCGACAATTCCGGCCATTGCCGAATATCCAACTAAACTAATTGTTGTGATTGTAATTCCATGCACAATGCCAGGGCGTGCCTCAGGCAGCAGCACATCTTTGATAATCATCCAAGGTGTCGCTCCGACGGCAACCGCTGCTTCGATCACCCCTTTTTCGATTTCTCGCAACGATGTTTCTACAATTCTTGCAAAAAACGGAACGGCAGCGACCGACAAAGATACGGACGCAGCAGTAGGTCCGATCGTTGTTCCGGTAATCAGTTTCGTAAGCGGCAACAGCCCGACGAGCAAGATGACAAACGGTATCGAGCGAATCATATTGACGATAAAGCCAAGGACGGATTTGACCACTGTGTTCTCCAAAAACAGACCGCGGTCGGTGACGAATAAGAGAATTCCGAGCGGCAAACCGGCAAGGATCGCGACGAAAAGGGAAATTGCCACCATATAAATCGTCTCTAAAAACGCTTTGTTCAGTTCGGGAATTAAATCAATTAACGCATCAAGCAGCATGTGCAATCACTTCCAATCCGTTCGTTCTTTGCGAAATGTAGTGAATGGCCCGCTCGATTTCTTCCGGTTCGCCGATCAGCTCCATGACAAAGATTCCGAGCGGCATCTCTTGAATATACTCGATTTTTCCATGCAAAATATTGCATTTTACTTTAAAGGTTTGTAGCATATCAGAAACGATTGCTTCCTCGGCTGTCTTCCCTTTGAACTGGATTTTGACAATCGTTCCTGTCCGCTTCTGCAGCAGATGATCAGGGAGTTCAAACCGCAATATACTGTTGATAAAGGACTTTGTTAATTCTTCTTTCGGATTTGTAAAAATGTCATATACGGTACCTAATTCGATGATTTTCCCGTTTTGCATGACAGCGACGCGGTCGCATATATCTTTGACCACTTCCATTTCATGTGTAATCAGCACAATCGTAATGCCAAGTTCACGGTTGATTTTTTTCAACAGCGTCAAAATCGATTTTGTTGTACTTGGGTCTAGCGCCGATGTTGCTTCGTCGCACAAGAGGACGGTCGGGTCGTTGGCAAGCGCCCGCGCGATGCCAACCCGCTGCTTTTGCCCGCCGCTTAGCTGGGAAGGGTACGCATCCCGCTTATCGGAAAGCCCGACCATTTCAAGCAATTCATTGACTCTTTTTTCAATTTCTTCTTTTGGCTTTTTTGCCGCTTTTAAGGCAAATGCGACATTTTCAAACACAGTTTTGGAGCTGACAAGATAAAAGTGTTGAAAAATCATTCCGATTTTTAAGCGGGCCTGCCGCAGCTGTTTGTCATTCAACGTTGTTAAATCGACACCATCGATGATGACTTGGCCAGATGTCGGGCGTTCCAAAAGATTTAAACAGCGCAACAACGTGCTTTTGCCGGCACCGCTATAGCCGATAATTCCAAAGATCTCCCCGTCTTGAATGGTTAAGGATACGTTGTCGACGCCGACGACTTGCTTTTTTTTCGTGGAATAAATTTTTGTTACATTTTTTATTTCGATCATCACTTCTTCCCTCCCGATCTATTTGCGGAGTTTTATGTAATTGTGAAAAACTATGTATGTAAGAATTTTTGCTTCTTTGCTTTTCCTGGAGCTGGAAAATAAAAACGCCCCTTTCATTCAGAAAGAGGCATCGGTATGTAAATACCCGACTTATCTTTCAGAATGAAAGCCATTCTGCAGGAATTGGCACCGTTCCCTAAAAGGGAGGTTGCCGGACGTCATTGGGCCTGTTCCCTCGGTCACTCTTGATAAGCGGTTTGTTGTATGCAATTTTTACATTCATCATAATTCCAAGAAAGCCGATTGTCAATATTGGTTTTGGTGATGATAGGTAAGACAGCGCTTACATCATTGTTATACCGCGAAAAAGTTTTTTTGCAGGTGTTTTCCTTTTTCATGGAGAACAAATTAGGTACCGTCAAGAATTTTGTGTAATGTAAGATAGATAGGGTATCTCTGAA
Source organism: Saccharococcus thermophilus (assembly GCF_011761475.1). Lineage (NCBI taxonomy): Bacteria > Bacillati > Bacillota > Bacilli > Caryophanales > Anoxybacillaceae > Saccharococcus > Saccharococcus thermophilus. Next base: position 1,433,946 of record NZ_JAASRS010000001.1, on the reverse strand, counting down.
ATGGATTTAGAATAGAGGGGGGATATTTCCTCCACACGAGAGACTGAATATTCAGTCTCTTGTGTGGAAAGGGAGAATCCTCCTATTTTGTTTATTTACAATATTTGGTTAACAATAACGTTCTTCAAACATTCGTTGAAGAGCTTCCTGCGCTTCGGCAAATCCTCTTAACTTTCGCCCTGCCCATTTCTCATTAAAATCTTGGATGGTCAAATACACGACTTTTTCCGCGGCTTCTAAACTGCTCAAACTGTTCATCGGCTTTAGACGTTTCCGAATCTCTTTGATCGTTCGTTCGATGACATTCGTCGTGTAAATCACACTTCGAATACTGCTTGGATAATCCATAAATGTAAGGAGGACATCCAACTCATTGGCCCAAGACTGAACTTCTCTTGGATATTTGCTGGACCATTTCGACTCAAACTGTTGAAACATTTGTAACGCCATCTCCTTATTCGGCGCGCGATAAATCAGCTTGAGATCCTCGGCCACTTCGAATTGGTCTTTTTTCCGAACACGGCTGAGGGTGTTGCGGACTTTGTGCACGACACAGCGCTGCACATCGGCTTTCGGATACACCGCCTTAAAGGCTTCCTCCAGCCCCGGAAGGCCATCGAAGACGCCAAGAAGCACTTCCTTGACGCCTCTTTGGTAGAGGTGTTGAAGAATTTCCTGCCATCCATAGGCGCTTTCTTGTCCTCCCACGAAGAAATCCAGAATTTCTCGATACCCTTCTTCATTCACTCCTAACACCACATAAATGACTTCTTTCTCTACCGTATCGCGGCGAAGTTTCACGTACAAGCCGTCCAAATATAAGACAGAATAACGTTTGGATAGTGGACGATGGTGCCATTTCTCGATGTCTTCTTTCACGACATCGGTAATACGGCTGATCGTCGCTGGAGAATAAGCATTTCCTAGAATTCGTTCGATAAACTTGCCAATTTCCCGTGTACTCATGCCACTTTGATACATCCTAATGATGGCTTCCTCCAGCCAGCCGGTGTGGCGTTGATAAGGGGCAAACAACTGTGTTTGAAATTCCCCGTTTCGGTCTCTTGGAACCAAAAGACCCTCAATCCGGCCATATTGCGTATCTAGATTTCGCTGATAGTAGCCGTTTCTCATATTCGGCGTTCCAGCCTGTTCGATTTCGAGGAAATGTTTGATTTCTTCCCGCATAATCAGCTCTAATTTTTCCTTCACAAACTGACGAATGACACTTTCCAGTTGATTTGCCCAGTCGACATTCGGTATACTTCTTTTAGACATAGGTAGGGTACTCCTTTCTCTAAGATTTTTGGTCCAATCAGAGAATACCCTACCTTTTTTCTTTTGTTCTAGCAAAATGCTTTACACAAACTTTTATACATCATCACAAATTAATGAAACGGGACAAATACATATTTAGCAGATGGGGGTGAGCATGATGCATATCGTTACAGCCGCAGAAATGTACGAAATCGACCGCGACACGGTTGAACAGATCGGCATCAGCGCCGATTCTTTGATGGAAGACGCCGGACAGGCGCTGTTTCATGTGCTGCGCGAACGCATTCCACGTTCGGCGCGTGTGGCGGTGCTAGCCGGGACAGGCAACAACGGGGGCGACGGATTGGTTGTCGCAAGGATGTTCAAAAGCAATGGCTATGATGTGGATGTATGGCTCGTTCCGCCAAAAGAAAAGGTGAAAGGCGCGGCGAAAACGGCGCTGGAGGTGTATGAGCGTTCCGGATATGACTGGAAACCATATGCGGGAAATGAACAAGCGTTTGCCGCACACATTTTACAATACGATGCCATCATTGACGCTTTGCTTGGCATTGGCATCAAAGGAGAGGTGCGGCCTCCGTATAGAGAGATCATTGAGCTTGTCAACCGTTCCCGCGCTATTGTCTATGCGATCGATATCCCAAGCGGAACCCCAGCGGACGGGGGAGAGGCCGAAACTGCGGTTCGCGCCGATGCCACGATTACGATTCAATGCCCGAAACTGGGGGCGTACACGTTTCCGACAGCAGATTATTACGGCGAACTGCTCCTTGTCGATATCGGTATTCCGCCGCTTGCCGTCAAGCGAAATGCCGCGCCCCGCTTTGTATGGGAAGAGGACGATGTCGTGCGGACGCTGCCAAAACGAAAACGATCGTCCCATAAAGGAACGCATGGAAAACTACTTGTCGTTGGCGGTTCCCGAGCGATGACAGGAGCGGTTACGTTAACGGCTAAAGCGGCGCTGCGAAGCGGGGCGGGATTGTTGACGATGGCGGTGCCGGATGATATTTATTCCGTTGTCGCCAACCGCGTTCCGGAAGCGATGTACTATCCATGTCCGGCTCGGGACGGGGCGTTTTCCGGCGCCATGGATGTATCGGCGCTTGATATCGACGCGGTCGCGATCGGCCCGGGGCTTGGCCGTACGGATGGCGTCCGCGACCTTGTTTCCAACATCGTGCGGCAGCCAGTGCCGCTTGTTATCGATGCCGACGCCCTCTTTTTCTGGAACGAGTACGCCGCGCTAATTCGTGAACGAAAAGCGGCAACAGTGGTTACCCCGCATCCCGGGGAAATGGCGCGCATGCTTGGTCTATCGATCCGTGACATCGAAGGCGATCGGTTTGGCACATCGAAGCGTCTGGCGACGGAGTACGGCATCTACGTCGTGTTGAAAGGACCTTATACGATTGTGACAACGCCAGACGGTTCGCAATATGTCAACACGACCGGAAATCCCGCTTTGGCGAAAGGTGGAAGCGGCGACGTGCTGACGGGGATCGTTTCCGCGTTTCTCATGCAGCATCATTCCGCACAAGAAGCCATTAGCAACGCCGTCTGGATTCACGGAAAAGCTGCCGATATGCTTGTAGAACGCGGCCATTCGCAATGGGACGTGCTTGCTGGCGATTTAATCGAAGCAATTCCGGCGGCGCTTTCGTATGTGCAGGAAAAACAAAAGGGGGATATGGGTTGAAAAATTGGAGATGGTGGCTCGACATTGCAATGGTTGGAATTGGTGCTTTTTTGCTTTGGAAAAGCATGGACCTTGGCGAAGCGTACGCCAGTCATTGGCTTCGCGAAAGTGGGGAACATGCGGACGCGGATACTTATCATATTATCTTATCCGAAGCGATTCGCATGTATCGCTCGGCAGGGGCGATTTTATTCGCCATCGGGGTATGGTTTCTGCGTAAAGAAGCGATGCGCTAGAATATAGAAGCGCATCGCTTTTCTGTTGGGAGTGGCTCAAATCTCCCATACTTGTTTCAGTTCGCGAATTCCAGCTCGGATATCTTTCTCGCTCATTCCTCCAAAGCCGAGCAAAAGATACGGAGGCGGCGTTTCATCGTTTCCAAACCAATATTTCGCTGCGGAATAGACGAGAATGCCTGCTTTTTCTGCTTTTTGCACCAGTTCAGCGGCATCCTTGCCTTTTATTTCTACAAGAAGATGGAGCCCCGCTTTGTCGCCGATGATTGTTGCTTGATCACCAAAGTGTTCGCGAATCGCTCCGATAAGCGCCTGACGTTTTTTCGCGTAGATGGTGCGCATGCGGCGGATATGGCGTTCAAAATGGCCTTCACGCATAAACAGGGCGAGCGATTTTTGCACGATCGTGGCGACGGTCTGATGATAGTTGGCGCAGCGTTCGTAAAAACGCGCCAGCAAACGTTGCGGCAGCACCATATAGCTCGCGCGGATGGCAGGAGTGAACACTTTCGAAAACGTGCCGACATAAACGACACGGTCTTCCGTATCGAGCGCTTTTAACGCAGGGATCGGTTTGTTTCCGTAGCGGAATTCGCTATCGTAATCGTCTTCGATAATAAATCCGTTAGACTGCTGCACCCATTTCAGGAGCTTTTGCCGCTTGCCGATCGGCAATACCATCCCAAGCGGCAATTGATGCGAAGGAGTGACATAGACGACTTTTGCGTTTGTTGCTTGCAGCTGGTCGATGTTCAGCCCATCTTCTTCCAGTTCAATCGGGAGAATAGAAAAATGGTGATTTTGAAACACAGTGCGAATGACATTATAACAAGGGTTTTCTAAAGCGACCACATCATGCCGAAAGTCGAACAGCTGGCATAAGAGACCAATCAGTTGCGGCGTGCCAGAGCCGATAACGATTTGTTCTGGAGAACAGTGAATGCCGCGTGCGTGGTACAAATAGCGTTGAATTTCCTCGCGCAAGTCGATATCTCCCTGACGGTCGCCGTACCACAACCATTCGCTTCGCTCCGCATCCATCGCTGCGAGGAGACATTTCCGCCATGTTTTCAGCGGAAAATGGTCAGGGTCAATATGACCGTAGCGAAAGTTGTAGCGAATGGGATTGGTTTTTGGAGCCTCCGCCAGAACATCGATTTGGGGAACCTGCGGTGCGAGAGGTTCTTCTAGGTCTTGAACAATAAACCCTACGCGCGGTTTGCTTTCGATATATCCTTCGGCAAGAAGCTGCTGGTATGCGGTTTCGACGGTGGTTTTGCTGATGGCTAAATGTTGGGAAAGCACGCGAATCGAGGGAAGTTTGCTTCCTTTTTTAAGATGGCCGTTTGCGATTTCTTCTTTTATGTATGTATACAGCTGCATGTAAAGCGGTGTACCGTTTGTTGAATCGAGAATGGGCTGCAATTCCACCATGTTTTCCTCCTCTGACCCTTCTTTTTTCTTTATTTCTGTCCCTATTCATAAGGTCAACTCTTCGCTATGATTCCATTATAACACGATGAAGGGAGAGAAATAGATGAGAAGGGACATGTTGGAGTGCAAAGACGAACAAAAAATCAACCAGTTTTTACAGGAAGCGTTGACCGGATTTTTAGGTTTGGCAGACGGCGGTGAGCCGTATGTCGTGCCGCTGAATTTCGTATGGTGGAATGGTTGTGTATATATACATGGAGCGGAAGAAGGGAGAAAAATCGATATAATCCAGCGCAATCCGCTCGTCTGCTTTACCGTCAGCGAGCATATAGGGACAATGGTGCATCCCGTGCCAGCCAAAACGAGCACCGCTTATATGAGTGTGATGATATTCGGAACAGCGGAGGTCGTTTCCGATTTACGAGAAGCAACAGATGCGCTGGAACAAATGCTCCGCAAATATGTGCCGGGCTATTTTGACCGTCCGCTTTCCGAGAGGCATGTATCATCATACCGCTCATCGGCAGGGAGCGCCGCCGTTGTCATCAAAATCGTTCCTGACCTTATTACCGCGAAAGAAAAACCGTTAGAGGAAGAGCGTCAGTTTTATAGAGGAAGAAGCGCGCGGGATGATATCGGCAGGATCTTTTGACCGGAAAATAGATAGAAAATTTTATTTATTTCATTATAATTGAATATAAAATTCATTTTTTAATATGAAACGAGAAAGCATGATAAATAAAACAGTTGCCTTCAGCGGGATATGACCGAACAAGACCGAAAGTGGCAATATACGGTAAGCAGCTATTCGGCCGTGATGGTGATGCCGATTTTCAAAGTAGTGGAGGGATTGAGTATACTGGTCCGGAGCATCGGTTTTCACCAGAAGCGGCCGAAAAGCGAAAGCAGGCCGCCCAGCATTGTTTTTTCAAGGAAGGGATGACAATGGATTATACAATGTTTCCGTTAAGCGAATATGCGGTGACGGTTCGTTTTTCCGCGGAAGTGGACGAAGCGGTGAATGACTACGTTCATCGTGTCGCCATTTTTTTGGAACAACAGAAAAAGAACGGGATTTTGGATATTGTCCCGACGTTTTCCTCGGTGACGGTGTATTACGATCCGCTTGTCGTTGGAGGCTACGAGGAAATGTGTGAGTGGCTGCGAACAGAGCTTGAGCGGGTCGAACAAGTGGAAGCGCCGCCATCACGAACCGTTGTCATTCCCGTCTGTTACGGTGGAGAGTTTGGTCCGGATTTAGAAGAGGTCGCCCGCTTTCACGGGATGACGGAAGACGAGGTCATTGCCATTCATGCGCAAGGGCGCTATCGCGTTTATATGATTGGTTTCGCTCCCGGATTTGCTTATTTAGGCGGATTGTCTCCTAAGATTGCCACTCCGCGCCGCGCCACCCCAAGAACGCATGTGCCAGCCGGTTCGGTCGGCATTGCCGGCAATCAGACAGGAGTTTACCCGCTGGCGACTCCAGGCGGGTGGCAAATCATCGGAAGAACGCCGCTCGCTTTGTTCCGGCCGCATCATGAGGAGCCGAGTTTGCTTCGTGCGGGAGATATCGTACAATTTTGTCCGATTACCGAAGAACAGTATAGGATGTGGGATGATGAGCGCCATTCAAGTAATACATAGCGGATTTTTCACAACCGTGCAGGACGGAGGACGCTTCGGATATCAAAAAGCCGGTGTGTCTGTTGGAGGAGTGATGGATTCGTTTGCAAGCCGCCTTGCAAATTTGCTTGTCAGGAATGGCCCTAATGAAGCGACATTAGAAATAACGATGAGCGGTCCGACGCTTCGTTTTGAAACGGACGCGCTCCTTGCGATTTGCGGCGGTTCATTTCGCTGTACATTAAACGGTGAATCGGTATCGATGTGGAAACCGCTTGTCGCCCGCAGCGGCGATATTTTGTCGATAGGGGCGTGCCAGAACGGTTATCGTGCATATGTCGCGTTTGCGGGCGGGCTCAACATTCCGCTTGTGATGAATAGCCGTTCTACACATGTACAAGCGCACATCGGTGGTTTTCATGGAAGATCGCTGCAGCCGGGGGATGTGTTGCCGCTGCGATCCAATACACTAACGATTCCAGAAAGCCCTATTCGTTGGGGAATTGCTTTTTCAGCAAGAAATTACATAAACGGGAAGAGAAAAATTGTTCGCGTTGTGGAAGGCCCGGAATATCACATGTTTACCGAGCAAAGCCAAGAGCGATTTTTTTCTTCCACGTATGAAGTGACGACGCAATCAGACCGCATGGGCTATCGCTTGCAAGGGCAAGCTCTTGAGCGCAAGACGAATCAAGAAATGATTTCGGAAGCGGTCACGTTTGGAACAATTCAAGTTCCAAAAAAAGGCCAGCCGATTGTATTGATGGCCGATTGCCAAACGACAGGCGGGTATCCGCGCATCGCTCAAGTGATTAGCGTGGACCTTCCGATTTTAGCGCAGGCGCGCCCAGGTGATCACATTCAATTTCAAAAAGTATCGTGGCAGGAAGCACGCCAGCTATATACGGAACGGGAACAGCAAATGAAAAGATGGAAACGAATGATTCAACAAAAATGGAGGGAAGTTCATGACGCGCATTGATTTGAATTGCGACATTGGCGAAAGCTTCGGGGTATACCAACTTGGTGAAGAGGAGGAGATATTGCGCTATGTCACCTCTGTCAATATTGCTTGCGGCTTTCATGCCGGCGATCCGCTTGTCATGCGGAAAACGGTGCAAATGGCGTTGGAACGAAAAGTGGCGATCGGTGCTCATCCGGGGTTTCCGGACTTGCTTGGCTTTGGCCGGCGCAACATCGCGGTCACTCCAGAGGAAGCGTATGCGTATGTTGTTTATCAAATCGGGGCGCTCGCCGCATTTGTGAAAGCGGAAGGAGGGACGATGTCGCACGTCAAGCCGCACGGCGCCCTTTATAACATGGCGGCGAAAGACGCGGCGCTGGCCGAGGCGATCGCCAAAGCGGTGTATGATGTCGATCCAGCCTTAGCCTTGTACGGACTTGCCGGGAGCGAGCTAATTCGCGCTGGAAAGAAAATCGGCTTGCGCACGGCGAACGAAGTATTCGCGGACCGAACGTACCAACAAGACGGTTCATTGACACCAAGAAGCAACCCGCGCGCGGTGATTGTTGATGAACAAGAAGCGGTCCAGCAAGTGCTGACTATGGTGAAAGAAAAACGCGTCCGCACTTTGCAAGGCATCGACGTTGCGATCGAAGCGGAAACGGTATGCATTCACGGGGATGGCAGGAAAGCGGTGCTGTTTGCGAAGCGGCTATATGAAGCGTTGCGAAAAGAAGGTGTGGATGTCTGTTCGATAAACTAGAGGAAGAAAGCAACGGAAGTTCCCCACTTCAACCAAATGCAAGTGGGGAGAGATTAATTTTTCCATAAATTTATGATCAGATACGCTGCCACCGCCCATATAATGAGAGCGGAAAGTTGATTGATGCGTTTCATCAGCGTTCCTTTTTGATCAATCTGGCCAATCGTTTTTCCGGCAATGGCAAGAAAGAAAAACCACAGCCAGGAAACAGAAATGCAGGCACCGGTAAAAGTAACTTTTTCGGCCCCGTCATAATTCAATGAATTGGTGCCAATCATCCCGATGGTGTCCAATATCGCGTGAGGATTTAGCAATGAAACAGAAAGGGCAAACAGTATTTGTTTTTTCGGCGGCATCGACCCTTGATCGTTCGCAGAAGACGGCTGGCTCTTCCAAACCGTCCATCCCATATATAATAGAAAAAAGAAACCAACGGTAAATAGGATCGTTTGCAGCCAGGGCATCGTAAACACAACCACCGACACGCCGAGCACCGCCAATAAAATGAGCGCCGTATCACACAGCGCCGCGGTAAGCACTGCGGGAAGCGCCCGCAAAAAGCGGGGCTGCGCCGCTCCTTGCTGAAAGACAAATACATTTTGCGCACCGAGCGGAAGAATCAGGCCAAGCGCTAGGATAAAGCCGTGAATGAAGGCAGTAAGCACGTTCCATTCTCCTTATCTATGTATGATATTCTCTAGAAAAACTCGTACAATCCGTTTGCGAAATACTCATATTCTTTTTTTGTGATCGGTTTTTGCCCATATCCTTCAAAAAACACGATGACGTCCGATTCATGTTGAAACGCGTTTTGCTTCGGACGGATGGCCAATGCCGCATCGTACCTTGGATCTCCGAAAGCGCCGCCGCTCCAATCGATGATACCGACCATATTTCCGTCGCGAACAAGAACGTTATCAATCGTAAAATCACCATGAATAAGTGTGGGCGGACACGGCGCTGGCCGCTTTTTCATATGGTTCCTACATCGTCATGAATGTCTTCGGGGATCTCATGAATTGGAATGGGCTGCATGCTTCTTCTCCTGTTTCATTATCGGTTATTTCCACAGTGACTGGAAAAGTCCTTTTTTGCACAGGAAAAACAGTGCATCCGATTGTTTCCATGTTATAATGATGCTACAAAAATTGCAAAATGGTTGTGAAAATTCGAATAGATACATAGAAGGAGCGGGAAAGATGATCGAATTTCGCCGATACGCCGACTTTTCTTTGTTCAAACAGGATGTATTGCCATTTCTAGAACAGCATGAAGGTATTAACATTTCATTAGGTGGCAAATATAAGAAAAGTCCAAAGTAACTGAAATATCGTGTATGATTGCAAGTATCATGTCGTTTTCTGTCCGAAGTATCGGAAAAAGTACTTGTTCCTCCAGTAAGTGAATGATGAAAAGAACTGTTCGCATCAAAGGCAAAGGAACTACAGGCAGAAATGGCCGAAATGGAGGTCATGCCAGACCATGTGCATCTAATTCATCCAATGCGATCCACAGTTTGGTATTCACAGAGTGATTAAGCATGTAAAGGGATATACGTCACGAATATTGCGCCAGGAATTCCCGCATTGAAAATCACGCTTGCCATCCCTATGGACCAACTCTTACTTTGTAGCCACCGTTGGAACCGTGTCCTTGGAAGCGGTAAAACAATATATGGAATCTCAACCAATAAGAAGCGGGAGGGAAAACCATGGCAAAAAAGAAAAAAGAACAACTTCCACACCAATCGTTTAAGTTCCGGATCTATCCAACGAAAGAACAAGCGATACTCATTAACAAGAACATCGGATGCTGCCGTTTTGTTTTCAATCACTTTTTAGCCAAGTGGAATGAAGCGTATGAGCAAACAGGCAAAGGTTTAACCTATAACACTTGCGCAAATCAGTTAACTCCATTGAAAAAGGAATGGGAATGGTTAACAGAAGTCGATTCTACAGCCCTTCAAAATGCGCTAAAACATCTGGACGACGCCTTCCAACGTTTTTTCCAAAAGCAGAATGGCCGCCCACGTTTCAAGAGCAAGAAAAACCCTGTCCAAACTTACACTAGCCAATGCAACTACCCAAAGAAAGGAAAACCATCGATCGAAGTAGTTGGAAATCAAGTCAAACTACCCAAGTTAGGATGGGTACGTTTCGCAAAATCACGGGAAGTAGAAGGCAGAATTCTTTCCGCCACGATTCGGCGCCATCCATCTGGAAAGTACTTTGTTTCCATTCTATGCGAAAGGAACTGCTGCCCATATAAACCCGTTAGCCAAGGAAAAGCCATTGGCATCGATCTTGGTTTAAAAGATTTCGCCATTCTCTCTACTGGAGAAAAAATCAATGCGCCGAAATATTTCAGAAAGTATGAAAAGAAGCTGGCTAGGTGGCAACGAATCCTATCTCGCCGCCAAAAAGGCGGTTCCAACTGGAACAAAGCACGCTTAAAAGTGGCTCGAATTCATGAAAAAATCGTCAATGCAAGACGTGACTTCCTACATAAGCTGTCTACCAAACTGATTGACGAAAACCAAGTAATCTGTTTGGAGGACTTGCAAGTAAAAAACATGGTTAAGAATCATCATCTGGCAAAATCAATCACAGATGCGTCTTGGTCTGAGTTTGTAGATATGTTGGAATATAAGGCGAAATGGTATGGCAGAACCATCGTAAAAATGGACAAACAATTTCCATCTTCACAACTTTGCTCTGAATGTGGCTATCAAAACAAAGAAGTCAAAAACCTAAACTTGCGGGTGTGGACATGCCCGAATTGCGGAGCGCACCATGACCGGGACGTAAACGCAGCTATAAACATCTTGCAAGAAGGTATAAGACTATTCACCGCTGGGCCGGCGGGTTGAGCTTGGTCCATTTCTCTTCGGTAGAAGGGATTACCCAAGAATCCCCTGCCTTTAGGCATAAGGAGTGGTCAAGTGCTGAAACAGGTGAAAAGGTCTGCCTCTCAACGAGGCGTGTTGCGTCCGGCGCAAATGAGCGATATGGAAATGCTGTGCCAATGGTTTGTCCGGTTTTGTGAGGACGTTAGACTTCCGGCATCCGCAGAGGAAGCGGCACAGGCGGTGCAAGGAGCGATCGCCAATCAGCAACTATACGTATGGATGATCGATGGGGAGCCGGTTTCGATGGCGCGCTGGGCCCGTCCAACGAAAACGAATGTAACGATCGGCTGGGTATATACGCCGCCGGAAAAACGAAAAAATGGATACGCTTCTGATTGTGTGGCGGCACTGACGCAACATGTATTAGATTTAGGATATAAAACCGCTTCCCTTTATACCGATTTAGACAACCCGACTTCGAATAAAATTTATATGGAAATCGGTTATGAGCCGGTGATGGATTCAATGTTGCTGCTGTTTCAAAAGGAGGAAACAACATGAACGAAATTCCATTTGCCGTCATTTTCGATATGGACGGCACGCTGTTTCAAACGGAAACCGTTCTTGTTCCTGCCCTGCATAAGACGTTTGGCCGTCTGCGCCGTGAAGGGCTGTGGCAAGGGGACACGCCAGTCGAGAAATATTTGCGGATTCTTGGCGTTCCGATTCCAGAAGTATGGCGCCAATTGATGCCGGAAGAGAGTGAAGGGGTGCGCGACCGAGCAGCCGCATGGTTTTTGGATGATATCATTGATGAAATCAGGCAAGGAAACGGGCGGTTATATCCAGACGTGCACACGACGCTTGCGGCCCTTGCCGATCAAGGAATTCCGCTTTTTGTCGCAAGCAACGGGCGTCAGCGCTATCTCGCCGCGATTCGGACCGCCTTTTTGCTCGAGCGCTATTTTATCGATTTTTACAGCCTCGATCGGTTTTCCCTGACGTCGAAATCCGCATTAGTCAAACAGCTGTTGAATGATTACGGGATTGAAAAAGCGGTGATGGTAGGGGATCGACGTTCCGATATCGAGGCGGCAAAAGAAAACGGGCTAGTCGCCATTGGCTGCCAATTTGGTTTTGCCGCGGGTGAAGAGTTGGCGGCAGCGGATGTAGTGATCAAGCAGTTTCACGAATTGGCCGCGTTCGATTGGCCAGCGCTTGTTTGCTAGTTCATGATTTCCATCATTTGTATTTTTGTGATGCTGTCTTATAATAATATAAAAAAGTGTGACATCCAGGCAACCGGCACCTGACCGGCGTGCTTCCAACTGAGTTACTAAACGCTTGCGGCCGGAAAACAAACATATCGAGCGGCCGCAGCGATCAAGAAGGGGGAAGCAGCATGAACAACGGAAACGTAAAAGCGATTGTCTTTGATTTAGACGGCACATTGTATGAAGAAACCCATCATTTTGAATATTACGCCGCGCAGGTCGCTAAGCGGCTGCGTGAAGAAGATCGACCCCGCTTTTGGGAAGATTACCGCGCGGTTCTTTCCGGCCGCCATCCGCTTCGCATCGGCAGTGTGTATGATGCCGGCGAAGATCTTATTTTGTTTTTGCAAAACGGATTCGTGAGCGAAGCGTACCGCTGGAACGGCGAAAAGCTGGCAGTTGCCGAAGCAAAAACGATCTACCCCGGGCAGGTGAAAATCGATCTTGACCGCTTATTTAGCATCGGCGACTTATGGTGGGTGCCAAGCTCGATCGGCCGTCATTATGGTTTAACGAATGAAGATACATATGCGGCGTTTTTGGAAACGAGAAAGTGGATGATGGGGCCGGATTTTGCGATGAACGGAGTTCCCGGGCTGGCCGAGACGCTAGAGCAGCTGAAAAACCGTAAAGTGCTCATTTTAATGACGAACAGCCCGAAGCCGGACAGCGAGGCTATTTTGCACAAACTAAAGCTGGCTGATGTTTTTCATCATAAAATTTTTCAAGCAGGCAAACCGATCAAAACGGCAAGCCATCTGCAAACGATTCGAGATCGCTATCATATCCAGTATGAAGAGATGATCAGCATTGGCGACAATTTGGAAAATGACATCCTCCCGGCAAGCCGGCTTGGCTGCCGCACCATTTTTATCGATGCGTATAGATTGGCTAAGCAAGGCGACGCCGATGTCATCGTCGCCTCGATGTCGGAATGCGTTCCAGTGTTGCGCCGCTTCCTATAACGCCGGCATTGCACCGTCCTTTTATTTTGGCATCGCGGTTAGTGAATAGGCTTTTATGGGGAACGGGCGGCGGGAAATCGATTTTATCCTTTTTTAGTTGTGTTATTTTTTATAGGCCACCACGATTTGTGAAAACGGAAAGGTGTAAAACACTTTCTTTGTTTCGATGCGGCTGGCCAGAGGAGTCAGTATCTCGATGTATTCCGATACCCGCTGCATATCAGAAATCACTAGCCTCCCATTTGGTCGCAAAACGCGCCACATCTCCCTTACTGCTTGTTCTCTGCCCTTAGCGCCTTTAATGTTATGAATGACAAAGTTGGAAACCACCGCGTCAAAACGCTCATCCGCAAATGGCAATTCGCGGGCATCTCCGTCAATCAGCTCAATCGGGGGAGCATTTTCGATTTCGATGTTTTTGAAAAACGCTTCCCTTCCGTTGCCGCTTATATCCCACTGTGACCAATGGTCAATCGCGGTGACATTGCATCCTAGCTTAGCCGCCGCAATGGCGAGAAGCCCCCGGCCTGTGCCGACATCGAGCACTTCTTCCCCCGCTCGAACTTCCGCAAGCTGCAAAATGACATAGCGATGCTTGATTTTGATGACGGTAGAGTAGAAAAACATCCATAGTCCCATACATAATAGGAATAAACCAAAGAAAAGACCGCCTATGCTATGCGGCAATCCCATGAGGCTTATAAGTGAAAAAACGAAACCGACAGTAATCAAAGTCCCTACCCAAAACGGAGCATCAATCCCGTATCGTAATGTCATCTGGTATCCTCCTAAAAGAGATTTCAATCCTCTTCATTTTATCAAGTTTTTTGTTTGTATAAAAGGAATATTCAAAATATTATTGATATTCTCAAAAAGATACGGTATCATGATAAAAAAATGCACACACAACATACTAACCAGTTAGTTAACACGTGGTGAAAATGATAGGAGCAGTAGATTAAAAAGGCGAGCGCATATGTTTTTTACTAACGAACGAAATTGTAACCGCTTTCTATTAACATTTTATAGGGGAGAGGGGATTCGATGAACACACGTCACTTTCCGTATTGGCCGAAACGGTTGAGCAAAACGCTGACCGTGCCGGAAACAACGATCGTCGATCATTTAGAAACGACAGCGAAGCGCTACCCTCAAAAAACCGCCATCCATTATTACGGCGCCTCTTATTCTTATAAGCAATTATGGGAGCAAGTCAACGCGCTTGCCGGCTACCTGCAGCAAAAGCTTTCCGTTCAGCCAGGAGACCGAGTGCTTTTATACATGCAGAATTCCCCGCAGTTTATCGTTTCCTACTACGCGATTTTGCGCGCCGAAGCGATTGTCGTTCCGATTAACCCGATGAACACGACGGAAGAGCTTTCGTTTTACGTCAAAGATTGCGAAACGAAAGTCGGCATTGTCGGGCAGGAGCTGTTCGCCAAAGCGGCGCCGCTTTTATCTGCAACGCCGCTCGAGCATATTATCGTCGCCGCTTATTCGGATTATATTTCCGAATTTTCGCCGATTGCGCTTCCGGATGAAGTCGCATTGCCGCGGCAAACGTATGACCATGAACATGTTTACTACTGGAACGATTGTTTAGAAGCAAATCTTCCGCCGAACCCATATCAGGGACATGTCGATGATATTGCCGTGCTTCCGTATACATCGGGAACAACGGGAGTGCCAAAAGGATGCGTTCATTCACACCGGACGGTCAACGCCAACATTGTCGGCGCCTATCATTGGGCGAACGTAACAAGCGATTCTGTTTGCCTCGTTACCTTGCCGCTCTTTCATGTGACGGGAATGGTCCATAGCATGCATCTTCCGATTTTTGCCGGATCGGCCATGGTGATGATGACGCGCTGGAATCGCGACAGCGCCGCGTGTTTGATTGAAATGCATCGCTGCACGCATTGGGTAAATATAAGCACGATGCTCATTGACTTTTTAGCCAATCCATCATTATCAAAATATGATATTTCTTCTCTTGTTAGCATCGCCGGCGGGGGAGCGCCGCTTCCGGAAGCGGTTGGAGAAAAATTGTTTAAGCTGACAGGAGTGAAATATATGGAAGGATACGGGCTTTCCGAAACGATTTCGCAGACGCATTTTAACCCGCCGGATCGTCCGAAATTGCAATGCTTAGGCATTCCATCGTTTGACGTGGACGCCCGCATCATTGACCCGGCAACCGGAAAAGAGCTTGGCGTCGGGGAAGTCGGCGAAATCGTCGTGCACGGCCCGCAAGTGTTTAAAGGCTATTACCGCCGCGAAAAAGAAACGGAAGAAGCGTTTATTGAACTTGACGGAAAGCGATTTTTCCGCACCGGCGATATCGGCCGGATGGATGAGGAAGGATATTTCTTCATCGTTGACCGCGTTAAACGAATGATCAACGCGTCCGGGTATAAAGTATGGCCGACGGAAGTCGAATCGCTTCTGTATAAACACCCGGCCGTCCAGCAAGCGTGCGTTGTCGGCGTTCCTGATCCGCGCCGCGGCGAGACGGTAAAGGCGTTTATCGTGCTCCAGGAAGAATACGTCGGCAAAATCACAGAAGAAGAAATTATTGAATGGGCGAAAACACAGATGGCCGCTTATAAATATCCGCGCCTTGTCGAGTTTCGCTCGTCTTTGCCGATGACATCGAGCGGAAAATTGCTATGGCGGAAATTGCAAGAGGAAGAGTATCAAAAATTAGAAAAAGGGGCGAGAGCATGACAAAGGGAATGGTGGAAACCGTCTGCGGTCCGGTGCCGGCGAGCGAACTTGGCAAAACGCTGATCCATGAGCATTTTGTCTTTGGGTATCCTGGGTTTCAAGGCGATGTGACGCTCGGGCCGCTCCGCTTTGAGGAAGCTCTCGAGGCGGGAATTGCCGTCGCGCGAAAAATGATGGACCATGGCATCCAAACCGTTGTCGATCCGACGCCGAATGACTGCGGCCGCAATCCGGAGCTGCTCCGCCGCATTTCCGAGGCAACCGGGCTAAACATCATTTGCGCGACCGGTTATTATTACGAAGGTGAAGGGGCAACGCCGTATTTTAAGTTTCGCCAGCTGCTCGGCACGGCGGAAGAAGAAATATATGACATGTTTATGGCGGAAATTACAAACGGCATCGCCGATACCGGCATAAAACCGGGCGTCATCAAACTGGCATCAAGCAAAAACCGGATCACCGAATACGAAAAAATGTTCTTCCGTGCCGCAGCCCGCGCGCAAAAAGAAACAGGAATCGTGATTATCACCCATACGCAGGAAGGAACGATGGGGCCGGAACAGGCGGCATACTTGTTTGAGCATGGCGCCGATCCGCAAAAAATCGTCATCGGCCATATGTGCGGCAACACCGATCCGGAATACCATAAAAAGACGCTGCAATATGGGGTGTACATTGCTTTTGACCGCTTCGGCATCCAAGGCATGGTCGGCGCGCCGACGGATGAAGAGCGGATCCGCACGCTGCTCGTGCTGCTTCGCGAAGGCTTTGCCGATAAAATCATGCTTGCCCATGACACCGTCAATATTTGGCTCGGCCGTCCGCCGCAGCTGCCAGAGCCGTTTGCTGCACTGATGAGCAATTGGCATGTCGGGCATTTATTCGAAACGATCATTCCGACGCTGATGAAAGAGGGGGTAACGGAAGAACAATTAGAGCAAATGTTTGTCAAAAACCCTGCTAAATTGTTTGCATAATCAGCAACAACACAAGGCCGTTTCCAAAAAGCTAAAGCTGCTTTTTGGAGCGGCCTTTTTCTATATAGAAAAGATGCATATTTTTCCTTTTTCGATAGAAAATAAAGGAAGACATTTTAAAAAGGAGGGGAAGTGGTGCCGACAATAGAAAAGAGACTCCTGTTCTTCTCGTTCCTCGCGATCGCCTTGTTTGTATCGCCGTATTTTCTGCTTGGCGAGGATGCGCATATGCGGGTTCACGATAATTTAGATTCGAATATCGCTTGGTATAAAGTCGTCATTAGAAGCGGAGAGTTGTTTGGTTCAGTAAACGCGGTCATCCCGCAAGTCATTAACGGGCTGCCGCGCAACGCGTTCGGTACGGAGTTTAGCGGGATCGTATGGCTTCATGCGCTGTTTCCCCCGATTTATGCCTATGGCTTAAGCCAGGCGATCACCCGTGTCTTTGCGTTTATCGGCATGTATTTGCTGCTGAAAAAGCATGTGCTTCGCGATGAAAAGTGGACGTGGATTCGCATCGGGGCGGCGCTTTCGTTTGCCCTGACGCCGTTTTGGCCGTCGGGGATGTTGAGTACGCTTGGCATGCCGCTCGCGCTTTGGGCGCTGCTTAATATCCGCAACGGCGAACGATCGTGGGTGAACTATATGGTGCTTACGCTATTGCCGTTTTATTCGAGCTTTGTGCTTGGCTTTTTCTTTTTCTTAAGCGCGATGGGAATATGGTGGCTTGCCGACGTTATCCGCGGAAAGGGATGGAACAGGCGGTTTTTCTTGGCGATTGTCTATATGACGATTCTTTATTTGGCGGTGGATTACCGCCTTGTTCATTCGCTGTTATTTTCCGATGAACCGACGAGCCGCGATGAATATTTTCACGCCCGTTTGCCGCTCTGGCGGGTGATCCGCTTAATTTTCAAAAACTATATTCTCGGCCATACGCATGTAATGACGGTGCACGGGCTTGTCATTTTGCCAATAACGCTAGCCGCATTATATATCGTCTGGAAGAAGAAAATATGGCGGCAGGAAAAACTGTTTATCTTTTTGCACGCGCTCAATTTCGCGCTGTCCACATGGTATGCGTTTTGGTTTTATAAAGGTTGGGCCCCGCTGACGGAACGGTTTGATTTGTTGGATAAATTCAATTTTGCCCGCTATCATTTTTTGCGGCCGATGGTCATTTACGTGTTGTTTGCTATTTCGCTCAAAATTTTATGGCAGCAAGGACAAGCGTGGAAAAAGCTATGTTTCGCCGCTATCGCTGCTCAGTTAGTGGTGCTCACTGCATTTAATGAAGAAATTGTCTATCGCCATAAGCCGTCGTTTCGCGAGTTTTATGCGGAAAAGCAGTTTCAAGAAATGAAAGAGTATATTGGACGGCCTGTTCATACATACCGCGTCGCCAGCATTGGCATTCATCCGGCGATTGCGCAATATAACGGGTTTTACACGCTCGATACGTATAACAATTTTTATCCGCTCTCCTATAAACATAAGTTCCGTCAAATCATTGCCAACGAACTCGCGAAAAACAAAAAGCTGCGCGAATACTTCGATGAATGGGGCGGACGCTGCTATATTTTTGTCGATGAGCTGGGCAAACATTATATGTTTAAAAAGGATTCCAAGCGAACGATTAAACATTTAGAGCTCAATGCCGCTGTATTCTATCAAATGGGCGGCCGCTATATTTTCTCAGCGTTGCCGATTGAAAACGCAAAACAAAATCAGCTGACGCTTGAAAAAGTGTTTCATTCAAAAGAATCGGCATGGACAATTTATTTGTACAAGGTGATACCGTAAGGAGGGATAACATTGAACGAACCAACGCTTACGATTGTCGTGCCGTGTTATAACGAAGAGGAAGCATTGCCGGAAACGATCCGCCAGCTCCGCGCGCTGCGGGAGGCGCTTGTTGCGGAAAAGCTGATTTCCGCTGACAGCACGCTTCTTTTTGTCGATGATGGGAGCCGTGATGCGACATGGGACATTATTTACAAGGCAAGTTTGCGCTATCTGGAAGTAAAGGGGCTGAAACTGGCGCACAATGCCGGCCATCAAAATGCGCTGCTGGCCGGAATGTTTGCCGCGAAAACGCGTTCGGACTGCATCGTTTCGATTGATGCCGATTTGCAGGATGATATTGCGGTCATTCGCGATTTCGTCCAAAAATTCCAAGAAGGCTATGAAATTGTGTATGGGGTGCGCAAGCGGCGCGATGCCGATACGTTTTTTAAACGCCATACGGCGCAAGGCTTTTACAAATTAATGAAAGCGATGGGGGTCGATCTCGTCTATAATCACGCTGATTACCGTTTAATGAGCCGGCGCGTGGTCGAAGCGCTCGAGCGGTTTGAAGAAGTGAACCTGTTTTTGCGCGGCATCGTTCCTTTGCTTGGTTTTCGTTCGACAACGGTATACTATGATCGAAAAGAACGGCTGGCCGGAACGACAAAGTATCCGCTGAAGAAAATGATTGCCTTTGCCCTTGATGGAATTACGTCGTTCAGCATCACGCCGATCCGCATGATTTCGCTTCTCGGTTTTGTATCTTTTTTCGTCAGCGTATTATTTGGCATCTATTTTCTTGTATTAAAATTTACCGGCTATACGCAAACGGGATGGACGTCGCTCATTACCTCGATTTGGCTGCTCGGCGGCCTGCAGCTGATCGCGCTTGGCTTAATTGGCGAATATATTGGAAAGATTTATAAAGAAACGAAACGGCGGCCCCGCTATATCATCGATTTAGATTTATTTAATCTGCCGCTGCCGCAATCGCGGCATTCCTCTCCTGCGTTGCACGAAAAGACAGTGATGGCGGAATTGCCGCAACATCGTTCGTAATTTTTTTCTTGCAATACGGAAGCGGAAAGAGTAGACTTTTTGGTGAACAACGATATAACAATACGGGAGCTTGCGGAAGCAGGCTGAGAGTACGGCTATATTCCGCCGTTGACCGTTTGAACCTGTTTGGGTAATGCCAGCGCAGGGAAAGTGAGAATATGGGGCTGAAAAACACTTTGCTTGCGCGCAAAGTGTTTTTTATTTTGCCAAAAGGAGAGGATGGGAATGGTCAATAATCAAGAAGTGGCGAGCGTATTGCAAAAGGTGAGACAAGCCAATCCGCTTGTACATAACATCACCAATGTCGTTGTCACGAATTTTACGGCCAACGGCTTGCTTGCGTTAGGTGCTTCACCGGTGATGGCCTATGCGAAAGAAGAAGTGGCCGATATGGCAAAAATTGCAGGGGCGCTCGTCTTAAATATCGGAACATTAAATCCAACAGAAGTGGAAGCGATGATCATTGCCGGAAAAGAGGCAAACGAAGCTGGCGTTCCGGTTATTTTCGATCCGGTTGGCGCCGGGGCGACGCCGTATCGCACGGAGACGGCGCGAAACATTGCGGGCGCGGTCCAAGTGTCTGTCATTCGCGGCAATGCGGCGGAAATTGCGAATACAATCGGCGAAGCGTGGGCCATTAAAGGCGTCGATGCGGGAGAAGGGAGCGGAGATGTCGTATCGTTGGCGAAAAATGCGGCGAAGCGGCTGAAAACAGTAGTTGCCATTACAGGAAAAGAGGATGTTGTAACCGATGGAAATACAACGTATATCATCCGTAACGGACATCCGATATTAACGAAAGTAACCGGTACGGGCTGCTTATTGACCTCTGTCATTGGCGCTTTTGCGGCTGTAGAGCGGGATGTGTTAAAAGCGGCAGCGGCGGCGCTTGTCAGCTATGGAGTTGCCGCAGAAATGGCTGCGAAAAAAGCAGGAGAACAAGGACCTGGCAGCTTTCAAATCGCCTTTTTAGACGCGCTTTCCCGCGTAGGAGCGGATGAGATCCACCAATACGGCCGCATTGAACAAGGAGAATGAAGGGAGAGAAAACAATGGTATATAAAGCGTTAACGATTGCCGGTTCTGACAGCGGCGGCGGCGCCGGAATCCAGGCCGATTTAAAAACATTTCAAGAATTAGGCGTATTTGGCATGTCCGCCCTCACCGCGGTGACGGCGCAAAATACACTTGGGGTGCAAGGGGTGTACCCATTGTCGCCGGAAGCGGTCGCAAAGCAAATCGAATCGGTCGCGACGGATTTAGGAGCAGATGCGGTAAAAACGGGAATGCTGTTTAGCGCCGAAATTATTGAAGCGGTCGCCGCGAAAGTGAAACAGTTTGGCTGGACTTGTCTCGTTGTCGACCCGGTCATGATCGCAAAAGGCGGTGCACCACTGCTTCAAGAAGAGGCGGTAAATGCGCTGAAGACGTATTTGCTGCCGCTTGCGATGGTCGTTACCCCAAACATTCCAGAAGCGGAAGCATTAACCGGCCTTACGATTCGAACGATGGAAGATCGCAAAGAAGCGGCGAAACGTCTGCATGAACTAGGAGTGAAGCATGTCGTGATTAAAGGCGGTCACGACGATGATGGGGAAGAAACGGTCGATGTATTATATGACGGCAGTGAATTTTTCTATTTCACAAGCAAGCGCATCGATACAAAACATACGCACGGAACGGGCTGCACGTTTGCCGCGGCGATCACGGCCGAGCTCGCAAAAGGAAAAACGGTTCAAGAAGCAGTACAGACAGCGAAATCGTTTATCCAAGCGGCCATTGAGCATACGCTAGGCATCGGTCATGGTCACGGTCCGACGAACCATTGGGCGTACCGGGAAAAGGCGGCGCGGTAGGTGAGTGGAAAATGACGCGAATAGCAAGTGATACAATGAGAGAACAATTGAAAGTATATTTTATTATGGGAAGCGTAAACTGTGCAAAACCTCCGGCAGAAGTATTAGCGGAAGCGATTGCCGGCGGCATTACGCTGTTTCAGTTCCGCGAAAAAGGAAGCGGCGCGCTCGTTGGCGAACAAAAATATGAGCTCGCCAAGCAATTGCAGCACATTTGCCGGGAGCATGGCATTCCGTTTATCGTGAATGACGATGTCGAACTAGCCCTTGCGCTCGACGCCGATGGAGTGCATATTGGGCAGGAGGACGAAGACGCGCGCATCGTCCGCGCCAAAATTGGCGACAAAATTCTTGGCGTGTCGGCACATAATTTGGAAGAAGCGCGAGCGGCGATGGACGCCGGTGCCGATTATATCGGAGTCGGACCAATTTATCCAACAAAATCGAAAGAAGATGCGAAAAAAGCGCAAGGTCCGGAGATTATCCGTTTGCTGCGCCGCCATGGCATCGCCATTCCGCTGGTCGCCATTGGGGGCGTTACGGCGGACAATGCCGGCGAGGTTATCGCGGCAGGGGCGGATGGTGTTTCTGTGATCAGCGCCATCGCTTCTGCTTCGTCTCCGGAGACGGCTGCCAGACAGCTGGTTCGGGCGGTGCAATCCAGCAAAAAAGGTGCCTAAAAGTATGGGCACCTTTTTTGCTTGACTAAGAAACCGCTTGTTTTCTTTTCGGCAAACGCAGCTCTAAAAGCGGGCGCATAATTTGTACGATCGGCTTGCTTCCAAGAAAGAGAATAATGAGAACCGACAATCCTAACAGCAGCGGGTAGCCGTGAATGTTCATGATAAAATCCGGAAACTTTGTTTCATGCAAATATTTTAAAATAAACCCGTGCAAAACATAAATATAAAACGTTCTTGTCCCGAATACGGAAAACGAATAACGCTGGTTTGGGACCAGGGCGAGAAAACTGATCATCATCAGTGTGCTTGCCCCATAAATTGTTAGACGTCCGACAACACCGTCTTCTTCCGGAACGCCAAGCGCATCGTACGATTTAGAGCCGTACAGCCATTCCTGCGGCAAATCTGGAAAACCAAAATGAATCAAAACAAACATCGCGATGAGCGCAACAATGGAAAATAAGCGGATTCGCCATGTAAATAAGCGCTTGATCTCGCTTTTTTCGAGGAAAAATCCCAGCAAAAAGAATGGGAAAAACGTAAATGTACGCGATAGGCTCAGCCATTTTTCCGCATCAAGCATCCCGGCTCCGACCCCTAAAAGAAGGGCGAGTGACAGCGATATCGACTTTGGTATTTTAGAGAACACGAATAATAATATGTTCCAGCTGAACAGGCTGATTAAAAACCATAAACTCCAGTGAGGGGTCAATAAATTAAACTCAAGCGAATCTTCTTTATATAAAAAAATAATAAACAGAGTAAAGCAGCTGAAAAATCAAATATGGGACAAGTAGCTTTTTTGTAATTTTTTTGAAATATCCTTGCTCGCGGATTTTTTTCGCAAAATAGCCGGAAATCAAGATAAACGCCGGCATGTGAAAAAAGAAGATCCAGATATATAAACTATGTACCCATAGCACATTATCAATATACGGGCGGAGAAAGTGGCCAAACACGACGAGGAGCATTAATACGCATTTTGCGTTGTCAAAGTAATAATCGCGCTCGCTCATAGTGTCTTCCTCCTTTCTTATTTATACCACTTCGAATGATACTTTTTCTTTTTTGAGGGGTCAATAGTATATCAATTTTTGGAAAGGTGTGACATTTTGATGATATATAGGGAAGAAGAACGCGAAACGACCGATATGACCCAGTTATTAGAAGTAATTAACGCGAAAGGGGACGAAGGAGAACTTGAACCAATTACATGTAATGACGAATTGTTTTGGAAAGGAGTACGTGCGTTAGCGGAAGATAGCGCCAAAGCGGACGAAGAAGGGAGGGAATATCGTAATGGAAGTCATACGCGCCAAACAAATCGCTGAATCGGGAAAAATCGTGCCAGTCACATACGAGGGGCAGCAGGTAATGATTCAACACGTGGATGAAGAACGGGAAATGGCACGTATTTATATAAAAAATCGTCCAGAGAGTGAAATGGAAGTACCCGTTCGTCTTCTGCAAGAAGAATAGTCGTATCGAAAATGGCGCTTTCCGTTTTGGTATGGTATAATAATAGAAAAATGAATAAACATATGGAGTGAATCACATGAACATCGGGTTTGGAGAAATTGCTCTGATCGTTTTCTTCGCGTTGTTAATTTTTGGTCCAAAAAAATTGCCGGAATTAGGACAAGCGGTCGGAAAAACGTTGCGTGAATTTAAAAATGCAGCAAATGGAATGATCGATGATGAAAAGCAAAAAGAACAAAAGTAAGGACTTGGTCATACATACCAAGTCCTTATTTTTGTTCAAAATCGCATTCATGTAATGGAACGATTTTTGTTTTTTTCACAAACTTATACCCAAGCCAGACGATAATAAAGAGCGGTAGGCCAATATACGAAACAAGAACCCCGTACCAGTCAATCTTTCCGCCAATAAATGCTGGATAGTTTTGACCTAAAATAACAATAGTGCAAACAATGAACGCAAAAATAGGACCGAACGGGAACCATTTCGCTTTATACGGTAAATCATCGAGACTTTTCCCTTGAGCAATGTACGCTTTACGGAATCGATAATGGCTAATAGCAATACCTAGCCATGCAATAAATCCCGACATTCCGGAAGCGTTCAATAACCATGTATAAACGACACCGTCGCCAAAGAAAGAAGCTAAAAAGGCAAGCGTTCCTATTGATGAAGTGACAATAAGCGCATTCACCGGAACTCCACGTTTATCCAATTTCGCTAAAAATTTTGGTGCTTTCCCTTCACGGGCTAAATCCCAAAGCATGCGGGTTGATGCGTACATCCCAGAGTTACCTGCCGATAATACAGCAGTTAAAATGACAGCGTTTATTACGGAAGCGGCAAAGGCGATTCCAGCTTTATCGAATACAAGTGTAAACGGGCTAACCGTGACATCGTCATTAGCAAGCTTTCCATCTGTATAAGGAATTAGCAAGCCGATTGCCAAAATAGCTAATACATAGAATAGCAAAATGCGCCAAAACACGCTACGAATGGCGCGGGGAATGCTGTGTTCCGGATTTTCTGTTTCGCCAGCAGCAACTCCCAATAATTCCGTTCCTTGAAAGGAAAATCCCGCCGCCATAAAGATTCCTAACATAGCCATAAAACCGCCATGAAACGGGGCATCTCCAATGGTAAAGTTTTTGAAGCCAACCGCTTCACCACCCATGATTCCGAGAATCATCAGGAAGCTGACAATTAAAAATACGATAACCGTTACCACTTTAATAAGGGAAAACCAATATTCCGCCTCTCCAAATCCCTTTACGGATAAATAATTTAAAAGAAACATAATGACTAAGCAAAGCGCGCTCCATAAAAGCGACGGACTATGTGGAAACCAAAATTTCATAATCATCGTGACGGCTGATAGTTCCGCTGCAATTGTAATCGCCCAGTTGTACCAATAATTCCATCCTAATGCAAATCCTAACGCAGGATCAACGAATTTTGTCGCATACGTGCTAAAAGATCCAGAAACAGGCATGTACGCAGCCATTTCCGCAAGGCTTGTCATTAAAAAGTACACCATAACGCCAACAGCGATATATGCCACAAGTGCTCCGCCGGGTCCTGCTGTATGCACCGCTCCGCCGCTGGCTAAAAATAAACCTGTACCGATCGTTCCACCGAGGGAAATCATCGTTAAATGGCGTGTTTTTAGTTTTCGCCGCAGTCCACCCTCAGAAAGAGAAGCAGAAGAAGTAACCATTGTTTTTGTTGCTGTTTCCATTAACAACTCGCTCCTTTATACAAATAAGTTAAAAAACGAAAGATGTTTATGCCCTTTTTACATAAATAAAAAAGCCGTCGAAGGAGATTCGACGGCAGTGTTGAAATAGCTGCATACCATCAACTCTCCCATGAAGATAGCGCTCCATACCCGCAGACTATGCAGGCATGACAGTGTTGCCCCTATTCGGTGACAACCCCAGCCTGAGCACCCAGAGAAATGCCCAGACTTCGGCAGCTTTTCCTTTCCGGTAAAGTCTTTGACGTGCTCTGCGTCTCGTTTACCGTACTCATAAAAGCCGCGACCTCTACTTCAAGGGTCGAATGAGCGTCATATTCAATTATACTAATATATTAATATATTCCATATTATAATCCATTATTGTAATTATAGCAATAGAAAATAAGAGACAAGTCTTTGAAAGTGTCACCATATAATAACTATATCGAAGTTTTTGGCTAGCGCACCAAGTTTGATTGAAGCAAGCCGGAGGACAATGGGGTGGCGCTCTGATGTTAAAAAAATTGGCTATTACGATTATTGGGAGTATTTTTCTCGCAATCGGCATTAATGTTTTTTTAGTTCCTCACCATTTGTTAGATGGGGGAATCATTGGAATTGGTTTAATCGTCAAATATATTTGGCATGTAAAAGCGGGGCTGACGATTATTTTATTGAGCATTCCCCTTTATATTATGGCCTGGTTTTACTATCGCCCATTTTTTTATAACAGCCTTCACGGTTTATTGTTTTCTTCTCTAATGATTGATATGTTTTCTGGGCTGCGCGGCATTATTGTGATTGATCCAATCGCTAGCTCGATTATTGGAGGGGCTTTGGTGGGCACTGGAATTGGGATGATGCTGCGGGAAGAGACGAGTACGGGAGGAACGGACTTATTAGCGCAATTTATTGCGAGAATGACCAATTGGAATGTAGGGATCATTATTTTTCTGATGGATACGCTCATTATTACGATTGGGAGTTATGTTATCGATTCTACATCGTTTCTTTATTCACTCGTTGTCGTCACCGTAGTGGGGATGGTGACAACACTGCTGACGCACACGAAAGGATGGAGACATTACGTACTGTAACAATCCCCATCCATATGGCTATCGCCAGCGGCTGGCTAATTCCAACGCGCGATAGACGTTGATTAAACCATATCCGTAATACGGATCTTTGCCGTTGTTCTCAAGATCGGTAGCAGTGTTGATAATAATTTGTTTTACATCATCATTCGTCAGGTGCGGATTGATGGAGCGGATGAGACCGGCTAATGCCGTGACGTGCGGGGCAGCCATCGATGTCCCGGAAAGAGCTGCGTAACGATGTTGCGAAAACGTGCTCGCAATATTAGTCCCAGGCGCCACTACATCTAAATAATTTCCGTAATTGGAATAAGTGGCAAAAGAAAGATCAGGATTCACTGCGCCGACGCTGATCACTTCCGGATAGGCGGCGGGAAAGCTAGGCTGGGAAGTACTGTCATTTCCTGAAGCGGCAACGAGTACAACATCGTGGCTATAAGCATAGCGAATCGCTTCTTCCAATACGGTCGAAGGCTGATAATTGCCGAGGCTTAAGTTGATCACTTTTGCCCCATGGTCGACTGCCCAGCGGATTCCTTTCGCAACGTCAAAACTTGTGCCATAGCCGTCGGCGTTTAATGCCTTGATGGGCATCACCCGGTTAAACCATGTGATGCCGGCAACCCCTTCATGGTTGTTTGGCTCCGAGGCGATAATGCCTGCGACGTGTGTGCCGTGGCCGTTGTCATCTTCCGGAATATTATTTTCAGCAAGAACGTTATAGCCTGTTTGAAGGCGATGGACGAGATCTGGATGATTCAAATCGACCCCGCTGTCAATAACGGCAATGGTAACGCTTTTTTTTCCACGTGATAACGTCCAGCCCGCTTCGGTGTCAATCACTGGCAAGTTCCATTGATAACGCGAATAAAGCAAATCGTTTGGGATTTCATTTTGCAAATAAATATAGTTTGGCTCGCAGTAAGCGACAGAAGGGATGGATTGAAAATATTCACATAATTCATGATAAGCTTTCGTCGAGGAACGAAAGATAAAAAAGTGATCAAAATGGTCGACTAATTTTCCGTCAATCGTCCGTTCCATTTGTTTGATCTCGCGGGGAGACGGAAGCGTTTGAAAACGGACGGTGATTTCATGATTAAAATAATGGCTTTTATCTCGGCTATTATGATGAATTTTGATAATTTTTGGATGATGGTTTAGCTTATGTTTCAGTTTTTCGCCCATTGCCAAACTGTCCAACGTAACGACCGTTGGATGGGAACGAGGCGTCGTTGTCATATAAGGGGCCGGTTTCGGTCTTAGCTGATTTGTTTCTTCATGATGGACTGTCGGACGATATGTCTTCATGATTGCTGTGATCATCACAAAAAGAATGCCAACTCCAGTCGTGATAGCGAAAAGAGTTCGTTTATTCATCTATATGTCACCTCACTAGTTATAGGGTGAACCAAGAGCAAAAAATTATAAAAAAAAGCTGGCCCCGTAAAAAGGGATCCAACTTTTTAGTTCATCATTCGCACCAATTTTTTCGTAAACAATAGCAAAATAAGTCCTAATCCGATGGTCACGCCGCTAATTAAGCTGAAAATTTCCAAATAACCTAAAGATTGCGTAAACGCTGCTAATTGGCCAGCCAACAATTGTGCGACACCAGTTCCTGCTAACCATACGCCCATTAGCACCGATGCGAGTCGAACAGGCGCAAGTTTACTTACCATCGACAATCCAACTGGTGACAAGCAAAGTTCGCCGACCGTATGAAGGAAATATGTGAAGATAATGAACAACAAGTTTGCTTTTTCGACGATATGGTGTTCGTCGCTTCCTGTTTGTAATACCGCTGGAATTAATACAGCAAATCCAAGGCCAAGTAAAATCATACCAAGACCCATTTTTGCCGGACTTGGCAAGTCACCGCGTTTGGAATTCGCAAGTTTTGTCCAGATTTTCGACAGAATCGGCGCCAACACGATGATAAAGAATGGGTTAATGGATTGGAACCAAGAAGTAGGCATCGTCCAGCCGCCAATCGATTTATCGACGAATTTATCTGTATATAGCGTTAACGAACTTCCAGCTTGTTCAAATCCAGCCCAGAAGAAAATGACAAAGCATGTTAAAATAAAAATAACGGCAACGTTTTGTTTTTCTTGTTTTGTTAAAGGTTTTTTTGCTTTTACTTCTTCTTTGTTTGTTTTCGCTGGTGCGCCGGTAGGTTTTTTACCGATATCTCCTAAATAACGATTTCCAAATAGATTGAAAATTAATTGTCCAATAATCATACCAATCGCAGCAGCTAAAAATCCGTATTTAAATCCGTAATGGATGACACCATTGATTTTCGTTGCGAAATATTCTTCCGCTAAAAATCCGCATACAAGTGGCGAGAATAATGCCCCAAAGTTAATTCCCATACTGTAGTTGAGCAATTTTCATTACAATAATTACCATGTAAAAAGAGACAAACGGAGTACCCCTTATGCCACATGAAGCTGTTTTTTAACGACATCAATGGGAATATCTTGTTTGGCTGCATCGTAAATAAACTCCACGAGGCTATGTCCTTTCTTCTTTCGAAGGAAGTCAAGCCCGGTAGAGAAATCGCTGTTGGATTCGACCATACTGTACACATAAGCGAGTTGCACCAAGATCCAATACCGTTTCACCGCCCGACGTTGACGAACGCGGTACCCATCGAGCTTCAGCTGGTCTTTCGCTTGTCGAAAAAAGCATTCGATCGACCAACGCTGGGCATAGTAGCGCAAGATCTCTTCATCGCTTAGCTCCCGGTCGGTGCTCAAGACGCAGTGAAGATGTTCAGGTGTCATCGGCTGATCGGCTTTCCAAGCCAACAACACAACGGCATCATCGAGACCTTTCAGCGCTCCCTCGTAGCGATACACGCGATAACGCTCTTCTCCCACCGTGACGAGATGGGTGTCTTCCGGTTCGATGTAGCGTGCAAACTGCTTGGCTTGGATCGCAATGCCTTTTGGATAGAGAACCCGATTCGTCTTGAGCATCGCAATGACGTGGAATCCTTTTTTCAGGCAGGCTTCCACGAGTGTTTTCGATGGGTACCAAGAATCCATCAGCACATAAACAGAACCGTGCACATCCAAAGAAGAAAGCATCTCGATGGCCCATTGACCCTTGCTTTTCCCATCCGCCTTGTCGTAGAGGCGAAACGCAAAGGGAAAGGCTTGCGTCATCGTATGAACCATGAGCCAGACGAGAGAGTGTCCCCAAATCGACTTTTTGTCCGCGTGAGAATAATGCCAATTACACCCTTCAATAGCGTGTTTCGCCTGTGACGAAGGCTTCGTTTTTCGGCAGATCGTATCATCGATCGAAACAAAAATGGGGTGATTCTCTCGCTTGGCCGTTCGTTCCACATGACGAAGCATCCACTGCTGGAGTTTGCGAAGCAAGATTTCTTCATCCCAAGGGCTTTTCGTGAAAAAATGGCTCAGTGTCGTTCGATGGTTGGGATGAAAGCTCTCGTGATGCAGATCGGTCAAGGTTCCCGCAAATCCTTTCGTTGTCAGCGCATCGATAATATGAATGAGATGCTTCATGACCGGCTTAGAGAAATAAAGGGCCAGCCCCAACATTGCGAAAAACTTGTCGATTCCTTGGTGATGTGGTAGTCTATTCATGAGACATGAACCTCCTTGAGAATGGTTTGGTGACACATCTATTCTAATCAAGGAATCGGGTTCATGTCTCCTTTTTTGTATGGATGTAAATTTATGTTAGTGAATTTGCTCATCTACAGTCCCATATAGAAAATGGTGAATGCTGCGTCTTTTCGTTTATCGTTTGGAGCATAAAGTTCCCCGACAAGTGTTGAAATATTTGGTTTAAAGAAACCATTACCAATAATTAATAAAAGTAATCCAATATATAGTCCGGTTTGATTGTTGATGGCAAACAATATGATGTTACCGAGCGCCATCGTAATACCGCCAATCGTAATCGCCAATCTTCTGCCTAAAACTCGGTCAGACAAATAACCGCCAACAAGCGGAGTGAAATAAACAGCACCAGTAAAAAATCCATAAATCGTCATGGCGACGCTCGGTTTTATTCCTAATCCGCCGCTGACAAGTTCTGTTGTTAAATAAAGAACAAGAATTGCCCTCATTCCATAATAGCTAAATCGTTCCCAAAGCTCTGTAAAGAATAATAAATAAAGCCCGGGAGGATGCTTCATTTTTGTGCGCTGATTTTGCAATGTCTGTGTTTCCGGTAGTGCACTCATTATATTTCCTCCTTGCTAAGACATTGTTAATACAATGTTAATTTTAATTTACAAAATATTTATATGTCAATAAAATTATATATAAATATATAATTCTAAATTTTTTAATAAAGTTTACAGCATTATTTTATGCGTGAACATTAAATAAAATACTTTTTTAAAACCCGTGGTGCTAGTTGAGTTTTAACACTCAACTAGCCCAAGAACAACAAGGGAGTAAGCCAGTAAAATACCATCCAGCGCCGTTTCAAATCCAGAAACCGAGTTCGCTCGAATCTCGGTGATCCGATACGAATCGACTAAAATCGAAAACACGGTTTCCACCACTTTACGTTTTCGCTTCATCCACTGTTTCCATGCGTCCGATTGGCGAATTCGCTGATTTTTTCGAACGGGCGTCCAAAAAGCGACCCGGTGCTCTTCGTACAGCTTCTTTTGCAGCTTTTGGCTGATATACCCTTTGTCACCGAGGTTATACGGATGTGGAATTTGCGTCATGACGGTTTCAGCGGCCACCCGGTCGTGACAAGACGCTTCGGTGACAACATATCCCATCGGAAGCCCTTGGTCGGTGACCTGCAGGTGAAGTTTCAACCCATAGAAAGTGATCCTTTTGGAAGCACAATAGCCAATATCGGCAATTCCACGGAATCGTTTGACGCGATGCATTCGAGCTGAATGACACAGCTCGATCGGCAAGCTGTCCACGACCGCATACGCATGGTGTTGCCCGCGCTTGGCCAACTGGTGTCGAATCCACTTGATCGCAAAGCTAAGCGCTCGGCAGCGACGGTTGTACCGAGAACGCTCAGGGAACAAGGCCTTGGGAAACAAATTCCCAATCACAAACCGGTGCCAAGCCCGTTCGGAAGTGAAGCCCAACAACTTTCCAAGGACATGGATGGTGATGATGACTTCGTCTTTCTGTTTCAACAAATGACGATTTCGACGTTGAAGATGAATCTGGATACTCGATAGTTGAGCCGATACAAAAAGCAAAATCGATGCATATTGTTTTTGAAGTTTGACACGATCTGTTGTAAAATGAAAGTGTTCTTGCATGGGAACTTCTCCTTTTGATGTTTGGTTGCACTTTCATTTTAAGGAGATCCTCATGCAAGGGCTATTTTTATGCTTGTCTGATTTTATCTAGCACCACGGGTTTTTAAAATATTTTATCGTATTATTTTAATAAAATTTTAAAGATTAAATATATTGATGAAGTTTTTATGGTAATTTTTTGAATTTTATCCAATAAGCATCTTTCCTCTAAATGAAGTGAATGAGAGAGATGAATCGGAGTTTTTGGATACATAAAGTTATGTAATGAAAGTTTCTTCAAAGCAGAAGCTTCTTCGATGGAGATGGTAAGAGACTCCACCACTATGTAGGTGAGAGAGGTTTATCTGTAATAAAATGGTTAATTTTCATTAGAGGGGGTACACTATGCGTGTTACATATACTTGATGGACGGTGAGAAAGAATGCGCAAAACATATATCATCGTTATCATTTTCCTTTTATTGTTAATTGGAGGAGGATTTTTTTTCAACACCAATATTGAATATGCATTCTTGCCTGGGAAGGACGATGTAGTGAAATATGAAGCGAATAATCAAACGGGCACGGATATTTGGGGAAAATGGATTAGCGCAGAAACAGGAAAGGTGGAAAAATTATCTGCAGATGGTAAAGAAACGTCTGTTTCTGCTAAACAGGGTGCTATTGTTGTTGATAAACAGTTGCTTCAATTAGGGCGAGAAGTGTTTTATAAAGAAACATTTGGTAATGAAGTGTTTTTGACGGATATTATGGGGATTGTGAACGGACCGTTAACTATGACGAATATCGCCAAGGCGATTATTGCTTTAAAAGGAAAAGGAACAACAAATTTACAAGTGGAGCTGGCAAAAGATATTACAATTGGTGACCGAACGTACAAAAAAGGGAAAAGTTTGCACATGGCGATTCTAAAGGAGGTTATAAAGTGCCGAGCTTAATCGGTCTTTCTTGGAGCGCTCCTTATCTCCATGATGGGGGTGTTGCGGTCGGACCGAACGGGGAGCTCGGTTTAACGGGAACGCTAGGAAAAGGGATTGTGCCTGATGCACGCAATAGTCTTCGCGCGTTGATGGACCGAACGCTGCGTAAGCAAGTGATCCGTGCGAACGCTTCTGATCCACAACTCCGTGCTGTACATGTAAGCGGTGATGGCCATCGTTATTGGATTGATCAACAGTCGGGATTTACAAAGGAAGAACAAGAAGCGGTGATCGATTATTTGCTTTCCCTTACCTATCCATAATTGAATTGGGGGCAATTTACTCGCAAAAAGAAGTCCTCTACTGTCCATGCTAACGGATAGGGAGGGAGTTGCGTTGCACGAAACGTGTTTTTATTGCCAATGCGAATGCGACGATCAGGTTCATTATGTATCGTTTTATGTTTCAGGCGAAGAACGTGAAGAAGCGTTGTGCCAGGAATGTTACAGGGAGTGGCTTGATGGCATAAAAGGATAGGAAAATAAAACCGCACCTTACTGTGGTATAGGTGCGGTTTTTTGTGTAAGCGGCGGGATGGTTACCATGTCGTTAAGGTCGCTTTTTTCATCATATGAACGATAAACAATCGGGGAAGAGTCAGGATAGGAAAGGGTCATAAATAAAATATGCTCTTCGTTTTCCTTCATTTTCCGCGTTTCCATCGTCAAGACAACATCGTCTAGATGGAGCGAATAAAAACGGTACGTCAGTCCAAGCCATGTTCGCTCCGTGACGGAAGTGTTAGGATGCTGCCGAATGAATTGTGCGATATCGGAAAAGGACCGTTTTTCTTGCTGCAACCAATGCATTATCGTGTTCGTTGTCTGTTTGATCCATTTTTTCCATGTTTCCAGCATTGCGTTCACCCTTTTTGTTATAAGTATGAACGAATTAGTGGCGCATTTATACAGGTAATACAATGAAAAAGGAAGTCATTAGTTGATTAGAAGTGCATGTAATTTGCCCACCGTGATCTTCAATAATTTTTTTACAAATGTAAAGGCCAATCCCTGTTCCTAACTTTT
Source organism: Saccharococcus thermophilus (assembly GCF_011761475.1). Lineage (NCBI taxonomy): Bacteria > Bacillati > Bacillota > Bacilli > Caryophanales > Anoxybacillaceae > Saccharococcus > Saccharococcus thermophilus. The sequence goes on along the minus strand of NZ_JAASRS010000001.1, from coordinate 1,400,163 downwards.
TTGTCGTAAAAAACGGTTCGAAAATCGTTTGGACCATTTCCTTCGGAATTGCAGGACCGTTGTTGGCGATGTTAATACAAACTGTTCCATTTTTGCGATATGCATCGATGTAAATATGGCGGGGCTTGTCTTTTTCTTTTACCGCCTCGATGGAATTCAATAAAATATTGATAAATACTTGGCGAAGTTGATCTTTATAGGCAAATATATGTATCGATTGGTCAACGGACAGCGAGATTTTCACGTCCCCGTCCACAATACTTGCGTATAAAAATTCAATAATTTCTTCGAATAGCTGAAAGAGAGAAAACGTTTCTTTTTCGCTTTCCGCGATTTCTTTTCTAGAAACATGAAGAAATTGGGAAATTCGAAATTTAAGCTGCTGTAGTTCATGGTCAATAATGTCAAGATACGGCAAATTCGGGTGTTCGAATTTTAATAATTGGACAAACCCTATGATCGCGGTAAGCGGATTACGAAATTCGTGCACGAAGCTTGATGACATTTGTCCAAGCAATGTTAGGCGATCTTTGTGAGATTGGCTAATAAATAAGTTTTTCTCCCGCAATTCTGCTTCTTTCAACTCGGCATATTTTGTAACAGCATAAAACAAAAATTGATCAAACAAATAATTGATTTCGTCGATGAGAGGGCGCAATTCTTCCATCGACAATGTTGACTGAAGTGCATACTTCACGATTAATCTTCGTCCGAGATTTGTGTTGTAAACAAACTCACCGATATTCATGTTCGTTTCCGCACGTTCTTTCGCGATTTTGTAAGCAAGCTGTTCAATATCTTTTCTGCTGAATGCAGGGTCAGTTAGCGTTTCTTTGACAAGCTGGAACATCGCTATTCCGTTATGTTCTACGTGATCGATATATTTATCATTATCAGCGATATACATATGGTTTCGCCAGTAGGAAAGAAAATCGGAAAAATGTTCATCTAAATAGGCGGCTAATTTTTTTGCTGCGGACGTCAAACGCTGTCACCTCGTTTTTTATTCTTTTACTTCCTTAATTTTAATTATAAAGAAGGAAAAGGTAGAATAAATGTAAATTTTTATTTGATGAATAAATGTGAACAATTTTTCACAAATATTTCATCATATTTGTTTATAATCAACTTATCTACAAAGGAGGTGCGGACATGAGAAGGATATATATGTTGCTAGCGGTATTAGGAATGTTATTCGTTCATGGATGTGAACAAGAAACGTTTCCCGCTATTCCAAAACGCTTGGAAGTGTTAATCAGCGTAAATGTGAACGATGAAAGCGTGACATTTTTTGATACGCAAACAGGAAAGAAAGTCGCGGAATGGAAAATGAAGAAACCAATAAAAGGCGCCGTATTACTTCAAGATAATAGAACGTTGTTATTGTATGGTAGTGAGTTAGATCGTGTTTATTTATACGATATGAGGACCGGAAAAGAGAAAAGCAAATGGAAAACGGGAAAAGGAATTGTCGGCGCGCTTGTGTCTAATAAAGGGAATACCGTTTTTTTGGCAGACGAACGGGAAAAAGCGCTTCGGATATTTGATGGGAATGGAAAAGAAAAAGGAAAAATCGAGGTAGGGAATAAGCCGTTAACTTTATTGCAAAATAAAGCAGGTACAACCATATACGCGATTGATTTTCGCGATACAAAAGCATATATTGTCGATGTCGACAAACGGCGCGTCATCCGTAAGTTTTCCGTTCCAAAATTCGCGTTTGGCGGCTTGCTTCGCGAGCGGCAACAGGAATTGTGGATCGGGGGACACGGAAGCGGCAGTACAGTGGAAACGAATATTCGTATTTATTCTATAAAAACGGGAGAACTAATAAAATTGATGAAGGCGCCAGTGATGCCAGTGAGTTTTGTTGAAACAAACGAAGGAATATTTGCATTAAGTCATGGTTCTAATATGGTACGGAAATGGGATGATTCAGGAAATTTGAAAGCATCTGTAACGATCGGAGCGAATCCTTTTACCATGATCGGAGCGAACGGACGGCTATATGTTGCTAGCTATGACAGCAATGAAATCTATGTCGTTGATCAGCACACGATGGAGATCATCGCGCGATGGAAAACAGGGAAAGGCCCGTTTCAATTGCTCATTCGGAAGGGGGATGACGATGGAAAAGAAAACGGTGTTAATCGTCGATGATGAAGAAGATATGCGTTTTTTAGTCGGAATGTACTTAGAAAATGCTGGTTTTTCTTATTTAGAGGCGGAGGATGGAAAAGAGGCGTTACAAATTCTTGAAAACAACAAGGTGGATGTGATTTTAATTGATGTCATGATGCCGAAAATGGATGGATTTACATTGTGCGCCCGCATTCGCAAACAATCGGATGTTCCCATTTTATTTTTAACGGCAAGGGGAGATGAATGGGATAAAGTGAAAGGGCTGAAGCTTGGCGGCGATGATTATATTGTGAAGCCGTTTAGTCCCGGTGAGCTTATTGCCCGCATTGAAGCGATTATGCGCCGTGTATACCATGACAAACAAAAGAATGAAGATCTGTCGTTCGGGCCGCTCGTAATTGATGAAAGAGGGAGAAAAGTAACGGTGGATGGAGATCCGGTTGTGCTTACGTTAAAAGAATTTGATTTACTTTTATTTTTGGCTAAACATCATGGACAAGTGTTTAGCCGGGAAGACTTGCTTGCCCAAGTATGGGGATATGATTATACAGGAAATGCAAGAACGGTCGATACGCATATTAAAACGTTGCGCATGAAATTAAAAAAAGCGAGCGATTTTATTCAAACCGTTTGGGGAATCGGATATAAATTTGAGGTGTCGTAAATGCAGCCAAAGTCGATGACGTTAGGGCAAAAAATTTGGCTAATGATCAGTATCGGAGTTATTTTGACGGTTTCATTTTCTTATTTTTTATTAAATTATTTTTATCAAAAATTGTATGTGGATAAAGTGGAAGAGACGTTATTGGAAGAGGGAAAACTGCTGGCATCCGATTATCAAGGCGGTCCGATTACCGATACGTTCCGCAAACAAGTCGAATGGTATAATGAAAAATCAACGGCGGAAGTACTTTTAGTTAATAATCCTCGCGAATTAAGTGCTTGTTTGCCGTTTGGAGTTGAATATAAATCATTAATTAGCGGTGATGATCGATCCAAATTATTGCGCGGCGATACGGTCACGAAAATCGGTTATGAAAAGCGATTTCACCGCCAAATTATGGGGGTGATTGTGCCGCTTTTAGATGAGCATCGGTTACAGGGGGCGCTCTATCTTTATATTCCGCTCGCGAGCATTCAAGAATTGACAAAAGATGTCGCTATCGTTTGGCTTCCGATTGCCACATTATTTGTGTTTGTTCTTCTTCTTGCCGGAAAGCGAATGGCGCGTCATATCACAGATCCGCTAAAAGAAATGGAAAAAGTAGCATATCATATGTCGCAAGGAGATTATCGGGCGCAAATTCCAGTTCGGGCAAACGATGAAGTTGGCAGGCTTGCCAAAGCGTTTAATGTGATGGCAAAAGCAATTGCCGAAGAAGATATGCGAAAACGCGAATTTTTAGCGAACGTTTCTCACGAATTACGGACGCCATTAAGCTATGTGAAAGGATATAGCGAAGCGATATTACAAGGGTTGGTGAAAACGAAAGCGGAAGAAAGAAAATATGTTCAACTCATTCACCGTGAATCAGCTCGAATGGAGCGGCTTGTTCGTGACTTGCTGGATTTGGCGCGGTTAGAAGGAAATAGTGTGCCGCTGCAAAAAATCCCGCTCGTATTTGCGCAAGTGATCGAAGATACGGCCGCAAAATACGAACCGTTTTTACAAAACAAACAAATTACACTTAACATGGAATTAGATCACGATATTATTTTGGAAGGGGATGCCGACCGGCTTGAACAAGTGGTGCAAAACCTTTTAGATAATGCCGTGCGTTATACCCCAACCGCCGGAAAGATCCATATACAACTGAAAAAAGTTAGCGATGCGAGTTGTCAACTTATCATTCGTGATTCGGGAAAAGGAGTCCCAAAAGAAAAGCTGCCGTTTCTTGGACAACGCTTTTACCGTGTTGATCAAGCGCGAACAAGAAAAGAAGGCGGTACAGGATTGGGCTTGGCGATTGTCAAACAAATTATTTCCCTTCACGATGGAACGATTTCGTTTTACAGCGAAGAAGGAAAAGGATTGGAAGTGGTGATTCAACTTCCGATATACGTGGAGTAGCCATCATTGAAAGAAGACAAAAAAAGACCTATAATCATATAAAAATAATTTTAATAAAGGTTGGGGACTTGCGATGAAACTATATAACTCTATTTTAGACTTAATCGGCAATACACCAATTGTAAAATTAAACCGAATTCCTGATCCGCATGGCGCAGATGTGTATATGAAACTAGAATCGTTTAACCCGGGAGGAAGCGTAAAGGACCGGGCGGCGTTTGAAATGATTCGGCGCGCGGAGCAAGAAGGAAAGATTGTGCCGGGGAAAAGCACCATTATCGAACCGACTTCCGGCAATACCGGAATCGGTTTGGCGATGGTATGTGCGGCTCGGGGCTATCGCTGCATTATCACGATGCCGGATAACGCAACGGTCGAGCGGGTAAAAATTTTAAAAGCATACGGAGCGGAAGTGTATTTAACGCCGGCGGAAAAACGGATGCAAGGAGCGATTGATGAAGCCAACCGGCTCGCCGCGCAAATCCCGGACAGCTTTATTCCGATGCAATTTGAAAATCCGGCGAATCCGGATGCGCATCGCCATAGCACGGCGCAGGAAATTTTGGATGCGTTCGATGGAAAGTTAGATGCGTTTGTGCTTACTGCCGGTACGGGTGGAACCGTGACTGGCACCGGAGAAGAATTGAAAAAGCGCATCCCTAATTTGCGCATTTATGTCGTAGAGCCATATGGTTCCCCTGTATTGTCGGGAGGAAAGCCAGGACCACATAAAATCCCGGGTACAGGTCCGGGATTTATCCCGAAAATTTTAAACCGCAATATTTATGACGATATTTTTCTTATTAAAGATGAAGATGCGCAAATGATGGCGCGCCGTCTTGCGGCCGAAGAAGGCATCCTTGTCGGCGCTTCCGCCGCTGCTAGCGCGTATTATGCCATCGAGGTGGCCAAGCAGCTTCCAAAAGGGGCGCGCGTTCTTAGCATTGCACCGGATTCGGGAGAACGTTATTTGTCGTCCGATTTATTTGCCGACTAACAAAAGGCTCGCTTAGGCGAGTCTTTTTTATACAAAAATGCCATTTTCACTAATGACCGCTTGCGGTCCGTTATGATAAACTAAATAGAAAAAGAAAAAAGGAGGGAATAGATATTGAATTATTCAACAACGTATTCATCTAGTCCCATTGCTAAACTAACAGTCTCCTTTTTAGCAGCATTGGCAGTAGCAACAGGGGGCCTTTACATCGGTCAGTGGATCCCAATAGGGATGTATTTGCCGCTTAACATACTCGAGATTATTTTATTAATTGCTATGATATTTGCTCGCAGCAAAAAAACGGTCGGCCATCCGCTTATGTACAGCTTTATGCTCGTATCTGGCGCAACGCTATATCCACTCATTGGACACTATGTTGCCGTTATTGGTGCGGAAGCTGTGCTCAAGGCGTTTGCGCTAGCCGTGATTTCCTTTTCCGGCGTAGCGATTTATGCGGCGAAAACGAAAGAAGATTTTTCATTTCTTGGCGGCTTTTTAACATTAGGGGCGTTTGCGCTGCTTGGTCTTCTCATTATTCAATGGTTCATCCCGTTTTCTAGCGTTGGGCAATTGGGGATTTCTGCACTAGGAATTCTCATTTTTCTCGGTTTTACGATTTATGATATAAATCGTCTTGCCCGCTATGGTTTTACGGAAGCCGACATTCCGATGATTGTCGTCAACATTTATCTTGATTTTATTAACTTGTTTATTTATATTTTGCGCTTTTTTGCCAGCGATGAAGATTGATTGAACCTTTATGCAAAAAGGACTGTTTCCCCTATTGTCTAGGAAACAGTCCTTTTTCATTGCATACATAAGCAGTCACACAACTAAATCACGCTTCGAAAAGATGAGGATGGCCGCTATATAGCTGATGAGTGAAAGGAGCGGAACGTCATGAGGGAACTGCTTGAAAAAAAGCGGCGCTATTTTCAAACAGGGGAAACAAAAACGGTGGAATTTCGCCTAGAGTAGCTTGAAAAGTTAAGAAAAGCGATCCAAACATGCATTGGTAGAAAAAATGAAACACTATATTCGTGAGTTTTACGGAGATAAGCCGGAAATGAGTGAACATTGCGCCAAAATAGTCAGTGAACGCCACACAAAACGGCTCGTTTCTTTTTTGCAGGATGGAATGATTGTTCACGGCGGACGCTACGATATTAAGGAACGTTGGGTCGAGCCGACGATTCTCGACAATGTTGCAAAAGACGCGCCGATCATGCAAGAAGAAATTTTCGGTCCGATTTTGCCGGTTTTTTCGTTTACGGATATCGATGAAGCAATCCACTTTATTCAGTGTTACGAAAAACCGCTGGCACTATATTTGTTTTCTGAGGATCGCCGTGTACAGCAAGCGGTGCTAGAGCGTGTCAGTTTTGGCGGCGGCTGCATTAACGATACGCTGATGCATATCGCCACGCCGTATTTGCCGTTTGGCTGCGTCGGGCAAAGCGGGTTCGGCGCGTATCATGGCAAAGCAAGCTTTGATGCTTTTTCCCATTATAAAAGCATATTGCGGCAAACGACGGCATGGGATATCGCTGTGCGCTACCCAAACTATCCAAAGGCGCTTCAGTGGATAAAACTGCTGCTGAGATAGGCAGGAATATAGTATTGGCGGCGCGAATGGTTAAACAATATGGGGCAGAAAAGGGGGGAGAAACGAATGAATAGGATTGCCGTGAACCTCTCAACCATTTTTACGGAAGTGCCGTTTCTAGAGCGGTTTCAAAAGGCGAGAGAGTGCGGTTTTTCGCTCGTGGAATGCCAGTTTCCATACGAATATTCGATCGAGCGCATCCGCTATGAGCTGGATAAACATCGACTATCTCTCGTATTAATCAATTTGCCGCCGGGAAATTGGGAACAAGGGGATAGAGGATTAGCGATTTTTCCAGATCGAGCGGATGAGTTTTGGCGGTCAGTCGAGGAAGGAATTCGGTATGCGGTCGAGTTGAACGTTCCGTATATTCATTGTATGGCGGGAGTGCTTCCAGCTGATTTAGACCGGCAAAAGGCGAAAGAAACGTACATGCGCCATCTTTATGATGCGGCAAAGCAAATGGCCCAGCATTCGCTGACGCTGTTGATCGAACCGATTAACCCGCTTGATATGCCAAATTATTTTTTAACGGACGTGGATGAAGCTGTGTCAATCATCAAAGAGATTGGGCTTTCCAACATCAAGCTGCAATATGATTTTTACCATATGCAGCGAACGCGAGGAAATTTAACCGCGACGTTTGACGTCTATTTTGATTGGATTGCCCATGTACAAATTGCTGACGTTCCGGGACGGCATGAGCCGGGAACGGGAGAAATCCGTTATGAATATGTGTTTCAGTTTTTAAAAGAACGCGGATACAACGGGGCGATCGGGCTCGAATATATTCCGTCGGACAAAAGCAAGCACAGTTTTCAATGGATGAACGATTACTTGACTTGAAAAAAAGAAAGAAGGGAGGAAGCATCCCCGAGCAAGCGGCGATGCGCACAAAAGTGAAAATTGGATTCATCGGGACAGGAGTTATGGGATCAAGAATGGCTAAACGGCTGCTTGTGGCTGGATATGACGTCGCCGTATACAACCGCTCCGCGGAGAAAACGGTGCCGCTATTGGAGCTTGGAGCGGAAAGGTCGGATACCATCGCGGAGCTGGCGCAGCGTTCAGATATGATTTGCACTTGTTTATCGATGCCGGACGATGTCATCGACGTTTATTTGCGAAAAGACGGTGTGATCCACCATGCTCGCCCGGGAACGATTTGTCTTGATTTTACGACAGTCGGACCGGATACAAGCAAAACGGTGGCCAAACAGGCTCAAGAGAAAGACATTTACTATTTAGACGCACCGGTGAGCGGTGGGCCGGAAGGAGCGGAGCAAGGGACGCTTACAATCATGGTTGGCGGGGAGAAGCAGGTTTGGGAACAAGTATTGCCGCTGCTGAACGTCCTTGGCGAAACGGTAGAGTATTTAGGGCCTAGCGGTTCGGGAAGCGCGGCAAAACTAATGAATCAATATCTTGTCGCTGTACATTCCGTTGCTGCTTCAGAGGCAATGGTCGCTGGGGCGGCACTTGGACTAGATGCCGAGCAGCTTTACCGTATCTTGAAAGCGAGCTACGGAGACAGCCGCATGCTTCGCAGACATATGGAGCAATATGTGCTGCCGCGCAAGTTCGAACCAGGCGGAGCGGTAAAATATGTACATAAAGATGTCCGTTTGGCAAATCAGTTGATGGATGAAATTGGGATGAAGCAATTTTTAGGCCAAATTGCGGAAGAGACGTTTGCCATCGCGGTGAAACAAGGATTATCTGATTTTGATATGTCCGCCGTCATCCAGACGCTAGAAAAACGATGCAATGTGACGGTTAAAAAGAAAGAAGTATAAACTCAATTATTCATAAATTCTAAATTAGAAAAATTCATTGAAAAATATAAAAATGAATGGTTTAATAATAGTAAATAGAAACACGTATAACTTTGACTCGCTTTACCTTTTAGAAACACTTTTTTTTATAACATAAAAGAAACACTGTTTCTTATTGCGAAACAACAGGAGGTGCAAAGCTTGCTTCCTTTAAAATGGAAAGACGATTTAACAGCGTTTTTGCCTGAAAAACAAGTGCGAATAGAAGAGCAAATACATCCGCTTGGCAACAGCGGCTATGTGACCGTTTATCCGCAAACAGAAGAGGAAATTTCCGCTGTTTTGCGTTACGCCAACAGCCATGGAAAAAAAGTATGTATTGTTGGCGGGGGGACGAAACGAGGGTTTGGAGGGCAAATCGAGTGTGTGGATATTTTGCTTTCCTTGGCAAACTATAGCGGCATTGTCGAACATGCGGCTGCGGATATGACAGTGACGGTCAAGTCTGGGACGGTGTTTCAGCAACTACAAGATTACTTGGCAGAATACCGGCAAAAGGTTGCGCTTGATCCTGTGTGGCCGCAATATGCGACGATCGGCGGTGTCATTGCGGCGAACGACAGCGGGCCAAAGCGGCTCGGCTACGGTTCGGCGCGCGACAGTGTCATTGGTTTGCGGACGGTCTATCCTGACGGAAAGGTCATCCGTTCTGGAGGAAAAGTCGTGAAAAATGTGGCCGGCTATGATATGAACAAGCTGTTTATCGGAGCGATGGGGACGCTTGGCGTCTTATCGGAAATTACGCTGAAGCTCCGCCCGCTGCCGAAATATGAAAGTGTTGTATTGCTGTCATTTCCGTCGGGGAATTTGGAAGAAGTCCGTTCGTTTGCCGTTCAATTTCTCGATTCGATGATGGAGCCGGTTTGTTTGGAATTGTTGAGCCCGTCGCTGTCGGAGCGGCTGATCGGCAGGCGTGCTTATACGCTAATGATCGCGTTTGAAGATGTAGAAAGCGCCGTTCATTATCAGGAGGACTATGTACAGCGCCTTCGCCCGCCTCACACGGCCATTCGCATTCTTCCGCAAGAAGAGGCAAAGTCGTTTTGGCAAACGTTCTACACGATCGGCCCGAATGGCGCCGCACCGTACGAACCGGCTGGAAATGAAGTCGAAGCGGCGGTGAAAATCGGCGTTATCAATCTAGATGTGATCTCTATTATTCGGGAAAGCGACTTGCTGCAAGAGAGTTGCCATGTTCATGTAGAGGCGCACGGCGGCCTAGGGCACGGACTTTGCCAAGTGTATTTGAGAGGAAGCGAGGAATCGATCATCACGGCGATCGAACAGCTGCGGGCGGCGGCGACAAGCTTGGGCGGGTACGCCATCGTCAAGCACCTGCCTTTCGCGCTGCGAACCCGCGTCAATGTATGGGGAGAAAAGCCGTCGTACTTTTTTCTGCTTGAAGGAATCAAGCGAAAAATTGATCCAAAGCAAACGTTAAATCATCAGCGGTTTGTCGGGGGGATATAAGATGAGTTTAAAAGAAAGCGAGATGAAAAGCGGACCGTCCTGTACGACCGTTAGCCTTGGAAACTATCGTTTTAGCGATCCGCCGGATCCAAGCAAATGGGCGGACTGCGTGCATTGCGGCATGTGTTTGGAATCGTGCCCGACATACGAACAAACCGGTCAGGAACAACATTCGCCGCGCGGACGCGTGCATTTGATGAAATCGGTTGGGGAAGGGAAGCTGGAGATTACAGGAGATTTAATCGATCCCATTTTTACGTGCCTTGACTGCCGCGCCTGCACGACGGCGTGCCCTGCGGATGTCGATGTCGGCGGACTGATTGAACAAGTGCGCGGACAAATCCGGCAAGCGATTCCGTTAACTGGACGGAAAGCGTTGGTCAGCGATTTCTTCCTCAAAGGGGTGTTTCCGCATCCATCCCGTCTCCACTTGCTCGGCAGCCTGTTAAAACTGTATCAAAAAAGCGGATTGCAGACGCTTGCCCGCAAAACAAAATTGCTCCGTATGATGCCAAAACATTTGGCGGATATGGAAGCCATTTTGCCGGAAGTGGGCGTGCCGGTGCGGAAAAAATACAAGCATACGAACGTTATTAACTCACATTTCGCACCCTAACAAGGTCAAAACAAAGGATTTTTTATTTAGTTTTTCAGAATAACTTTTTGACCAACACAACGAGCGATGGCAATCCTTTTTTTACCATCGCTGGTCGTTCCGTATCACGTTACACGTAGATGCTCTCATCCATGCCCAATCCCTGCAGAATCCTTCGCTGATCAGGGGTAAGGGAGCGATCCAGTGAGCGTTGGATGCGCCCATCCGGCAGCTTGAACAGGACGACGTTCACATATTGAAACAGCTGAAAAATCGCCTGTCCCGTCGGCCGGGTCAGCTTGCGGCCTCCAGGACCCTTCAACGGGTGTTCTGGAGTAATAAACTGACGCACTCGGCGCTGAAAAACGCGGTAAATAGCCAAGGCCAACAGAAACAAATAGCCTAATACTGCGACCCGTTCTGGTTTTTTGACGTAAATCTCATCCGTGAAAAACGGATCTTTCAAAAAAGCGAAGTTCATTTCCACCGAGATCTGCCCTTTATACAGCTTCAAGATCTCTTGGGCATCCATGGGTTGGCCCTTCCATTCCTTCGGAACGGTCGTGACAAGGACAAACCGGGACGCTTTCCGTCTCGCCTGTTCCCACGCGTCTTGGTCGAATTCGACGTCAAGGTGCAAGAAATACAGCGTCTCCACCTCGGGTTCCGCCCCTTTTTTCGGCCGTCCGCGCCGTTTTTTCAGGCGTACGATCTCTTCGACCGCGGCCTCAACCCGATGAAACCGGGGGCGAAGGGACGCCTTGAGGGACGCCAAGGCTTGTTCGGCATCTTCCCGGCAGGAGAAGGGGTGACGCTCCCAACGGGCTTGTTCCTCGCGAAGAAGCTCCGCTTCTTTGGTTCGTTCTTTTTCAAGCGTCTTTCCTTTTCGCTGGTCGAGCGCGCTCGATTCAACAACGATCAGCCGAACGGGGTGGCCTTCATACGTCGAGGCCGTTTCCCATACCCGGTACGTGGCGCCGTTTCTCTCCGCCAACGTAAAGGGATCGCTCCACGTCGTGTCCTCAGCATCCGCTTCGGCCAGCGCGGTTTTCACGATCCGGAGCGACGAAGGGCCTCTGGTGATCAAAAAGGCGTTGGCCGCTTTGGTTTGCGCCAGGGTCTCTTTCGTCATCGCGGCGGAATCGGCCACGTAAATCCATTCGTCTTCGATTTTGGCCTGCTTCAGCTGTTCATGGACACGAGACAGCACCTCGGGATTCCATGTTTTATCGGGCAGGTTGCCATCGTGCACATCGCCGTAAAACGGGATGCCGTCCTCGTTGCCGACCAGTCCGAAACCGATCTGTTTTTGCCAACGATGATGGCGGTTGTAGCCATGTGTGATTTGTAAGGCCTCTAACGAGGCCGATTCATACGCGCCGTAAACGGTCTTGTCCGTCGTATCGGCGTGGAAGGCTCGGAGGGAAAGGCCTTCTTTTCGATAAATATGAATCAAGCAAGTGCTGATGACGTTGTGAATGCCAGCCTCATACAGGCGATCGAGATGACGGGCCAACGCATCGTCGTTCAACCAGGAAGGATGGAGATCGGGACGGATGAGTTTCTCACAATCGACCTCCTGAGCCCAATGTTCCAAGTGAACAAGGGCTTGCCGGCCGTCAAACACATTGTAGAGGATGGCCTGAACGGCATCGCTGACTCGCGTTTGGCACTGCGGATCGACGGGCACGAGATGGTCAATCAATTGAGGCAGACCCAGTTTCTTGAATAGGGCACTTATTATATTCAAATAAGAATTGCGATAGACCTTTTTGACTTGAACGTTCATAAGTGAAAAACTCCTTTACGTTCCTTGTGTGTCAAGGATTCATTCGACATCGGAACGAAAAAATCCTCCCGATTTTCGTCGAGAGGGTGCGAAATGTGAGTTATTAAAGCAAAAGGCGAAACAAAGCACACGGTCGCGCTATTAACCGGCTGTGTGATGGATGTCATGTTCAGCGATATCAATGAAGCGACAATCCGTGTGTTGACCCGTAACGGAAACGATGTCGTTATTCCGCAAAACCAAACGTGCTGCGGAGCGCTTCATGTTCATGCCGGTGACCGCGAAACAGGCCGCAGGCTGGCGAAGCAAAATATCGAGGCGTTTTGGCATGTCGACCGCGTCATCGTCAATGCGGCCGGATGCGGCTGCATGTTAAAGGAATATCCGGAACTGTTCCGCGACGACCCAGAGTGGCGCGAAAAAGCAGAACAATTTGCGCAAAAAGTCGAAGATATTTCGAAATATTTGCATGACACCGGATACGAAAAGCCGAAGACCGAGTTAAACATGCGCATTACGTACCATGACGCCTGCCATTTAGCGCACGGCCAAGGGATTCGTCAAGAACCGAGAGCGATTTTGTCGAGCATTCCAGGAGTGGAAATGGTTTCGATGCCAAACGCGGACCGCTGCTGCGGCAGTGCGGGAATTTACAACCTTACCCATCCGGAGATGGCAAGCGCGGTATTGGAAAGCAAAATGGAACATGTTCCGCAAGATGTAGAACTGATTTCGATGGGCAATCCAGGCTGCATGCTGCAGATGGCAATGGGCGTGATGAAATACGGACGGAACCAAAAAGTCGTTCATACCGTGCAAATATTAGACTGGGCGTACCAAAAAGAAGAAGGGAAGGAAGTGCGCGTATGAGAAAAACGGCAATACAAACGAAAGACCCGCATATTCAGGCATTAGCGCGCATTGTTGGCGGCGAAAAGTCGATTTTATATAAAAAGGAAGATTTAATTGCTTATGACTGTGACGGCTTTACGGTTCACCGCCATCTGCCGAAAGCGGTCGTATTTCCAAAAAATACGGAGGAAGTCGCGGCGATCGTTAAGTATTGCCATGACCACGATTTGCCGTTCCTTGCCCGCGGGGCCGGAACCGGATTAAGCGGCGGCGCGATTCCGCTAAACGGGGAAGTCGTGATTAGTTTGACGCGGATGAAGCGGCTGCTTCACGTTGATTTGGAAAACCGCCGCGCGGTTGTGGAGCCGGGATTTGTGAACTTAAAGCTAACGAATTCGATCGCCGACCGAGGGTATTATTATGCTCCGGATCCATCGAGCCAGTATTGCTGCACGATTGGCGGAAATGTCGCCGAAAATGCGGGAGGAGCGCACTGTTTAAAATACGGCGTCACCACGAACCATATTTTAGGACTTGAAGTTGTGCTGCCGAACGGGGAAATTATTGAAATCGGCGAAAACGGCATTCCGGATCCGCCGGGATATGATTTATTAGGATTGTTGACCGGTTCAGAAGGAACGTTAGGGATCGTGACGAAAATTACGGTCCGGATTTTAAAAAATCCGGAAGCGAAGCAGACGGTGCTCGCTTATTTTGATCGTGTCGAAGACGCGAGCCAGGCGGTTTCCGATATTATTTCCGCAGGGATGGTTCCGGCGGCGCTCGAGATGATGGATCAAACAGCGATCGAAGGAGTGGAAGCAGCCGCTTTTCCGGTCGGACATCCGAAAGATATTGAAGCGCTTTTATTAATTGAAGTGGACGGGATTTCTGCCGGTATTTCCGAACAAATTAATGAAATTTTGCGCATTTGCCAACAGCGCAACGTGCGCGAAGTGAAAGCGGCCCAATCGGAGGAAGAACGGGCGCGTTGGTGGGCCAACCGCAAAACCGGATTTGGCGCGATGGGAGCCATTTCTCCGGATTACTTAGTGCAAGACGGGGTTATTCCGCGCAGCAAATTGCCGGAAGTGCTAAAAAACATCCGGGCCATTAGCAAAAAGTATGGATTGCGCATCGCTAACCTCTTTCATGCGGGCGATGGAAATCTCCACCCGCTTGTGCTGTTTGACTCGAGCGAGCCGGGAGAAACAGAAAGAGCGCTTGCGGCAGGAAGCGAGTGTTTGCAGGTGTGTGCCGCTGTCGGCGGTTCGATTACCGGGGAACACGGGGTCGGTATCGAGAAAAAAGAAGAAATGCGCTTCATTTTCAGCGACGAAGAAATTGCTGCGCAAACCGACATTCGCGACGTGTTTAACCCGAAAAATTTGCTGAACGCTGGAAAGCTGTTCCCAACGCCTGGGCGATGTGTCGAGATGAAACAAGTTGCTTCTTCACTAAAGTGAAAATTTTGTGAAAATGATTGAAAGTTATTTCACTTCATGCTATCATTCTTTTAAATAATTTAGAAACAATGTTTCGTAATAAGAAACATAAAGGAAGAGGGGAGAAAAATATGGAACAATACGTAAAAGTAGGAAATATCCAAGTCGCGAAATTGCTTTACGATTTTATTAACGAGGAAGTGCTTCCGGGAAGCGGTGTCGATGGTGAAAAATTTTGGAAAGACTTTGAAACGCTGATTGCCGATTTAACGCCAAGAAACAAAGCGCTGCTTGCCCGCCGTGATGAACTTCAAGCAAAGCTAAACGAATGGCATAAAGAACATCGCGACAGCTTCGATATGGAACAATATAAAGCGTTTTTAACTGAAATCGGCTATTTAGAGCCAGAGGTGGAAGATTTTGAGATTACAACAGAAGGAGTAGACGAAGAAATTGCCGTTCAAGCAGGACCGCAGCTCGTCGTTCCAGTGACGAACGCCCGCTATGCGCTAAACGCAGCCAACGCCCGCTGGGGAAGCCTTTATGACGCGCTGTACGGAACGGACGCGATTAGCGAAGAAGACGGCGCTGAACGCGGCGATTCCTACAATCCGGTGCGCGGCGCCAAAGTGATCGCTTATGGACGCGAGTTTTTGGATCAAGCCGTGCCATTAAAAGAATATTCCCATAAAGATGCGATACAATATAAAGTAGTGGACGGAAAATTAGCGGTTACTGTCGAAGGCGGAAACACCACGACGCTAAAAGAGGAAGAAAAATTTGTCGGCTTCCAAGGAAATCCTGAAAATCCATCCACTATTTTGTTAAAAAATAACGGCCTTCACATCGAAATTCAAATTGACCGCAACCATTCGGTCGGGAAAACGGATAAAGCGGGAGTAAAAGACATTTATTTAGAAGCAGCCGTCACAACCATTATGGACTGCGAAGACTCGGTAGCGGCTGTGGATGCAGAAGATAAAGTGCTCGTATACCGCAACTTGCTTGGGCTTGTCAAAGGTGATTTGACGTCTACATTCGTCAAAAATGGAAAAACAATGACGCGGGCGCTAAATCCGGACCGCGTTTATCGAACACCAGATGGCAAAGAGCTCACGCTACCTGGCCGTTCGCTTATGTTTGTTCGCAACGTCGGACATTTAATGACAAACAACGCGATTTTAGATGCCAACGGTGAAGAAGTATACGAAGGCATCATCGATGCGGTCGTGACAAGCTTAATTATGAAACATTCGCTCATCGGCAACACCCGTTACTTAAATTCGCGCAAGGGCTCGATTTATATCGTGAAACCGAAAATGCACGGTTCCGAAGAAGTGGCGTTCGCGAATGAACTGTTTGACCGCGTTGAAGACATGCTCGGCTTAAAACGCAACACGATTAAAATCGGGGTTATGGATGAAGAACGCCGCACGACATTGAATTTGAAAAACTGCATTTACCAAGTGCGTGATCGCATCGTCTTTATTAATACAGGCTTTTTAGACCGGACTGGCGATGAAATCCATACGTCGATGGAAGCCGGACCGATGATTCGCAAAAACGAGATGAAATCGTCGACATGGCTGCAAGCCTATGAAAAATCTAATGTTGCGATCGGTTTAGCGGCTGGGTTCCAAGGCCGCGCCCAAATCGGAAAAGGAATGTGGGCGATGCCGGATTTGATGGCGGAAATGCTCAAACAAAAAGGCGGACAGCTGAAAGCCGGAGCCAATACGGCATGGGTGCCTTCGCCGACGGCAGCGACGCTGCACGCGCTCCATTACCATCAAGTGAATGTGGCGGAAGTGCAAAATGAATTGCGGAAAGACCGCAAAGATTACCGTGATGAAATTTTACAGATTCCAGTCGCTAAAAATCCGCAATGGACGCCGGAAGAAATTCAAGAAGAGCTGGATAACAACTGCCAAGGCATACTCGGCTATGTGGTGCGCTGGATCGATCAAGGTATCGGTTGCTCGAAAGTTCCGGATATTAATAATATCGGGCTAATGGAAGACCGAGCAACTCTGCGGATATCCAGCCAGCATATCGCCAACTGGCTCCATCATGGCATTTGCACGAAAGAGCAAGTGTTAGAAACGTTAAAACGGATGGCGAAAGTCGTTGACGAGCAAAATGCCGGCGACCCGAACTATCGTCCGATGGCTCCGGATTATGATAATTCCGTCGCCTTCCAAGCGGCGTGTGATTTAATCTTTAAAGGTTATGAGCAACCAAACGGCTACACCGAGCCGATTTTGCATCGCCGTCGTCTAGAAGCGAAAGCGAAATTTGCGGCTGTTAAACAATAAAATATTTTGGAACAAGGGCATATTTCAATAATGCCCTTGTTTATTAATAAAAATGGTGTTATTATTTTTCTTAATATTCAAAATAATAAAAAAGGAGGTGCAAATCCTAGTTACTACACGTATTACAGCACCAAAAGCGGCATTAAGGCGGCAGCAATAGACTGAAAAAGTTAGTAGCTAGGTAGTGAAAATGCGGAACCTTCGGGAAAAATCGCTGTTTGTTCATCAGCAAGCAAAAGGAAAGTTGCGTGTAGATGTCAAAGTTCGCGTGGAAAATAAAGATGATTTAAGTGTAATTTATTCGCCGGGAGTGGCGGAACCATGTAAGGTGATTCATGCAAATCCTGATTTGATTTATGAGTATACGATGAAAGGCAACTTTGTGGCGGTTGTTTCCGATGGATCTTCGGTATTAGGACTAGGGAATATTGGAGCAAGCGCTGCCATGCCTGTAATGGAGGGAAAAGCCGCTTTATTTAAAGCGTTTGCCGGCATTGACGCTGTGCCGCTTTGCATTAATACGAATGATCCGGAACAAATTGTTCAGACGATAAAATTGCTTGAACCGACATTTGGCGGTGTTAATTTGGAAGACATTGCGGCGCCAAATTGCTTTTTGATCGAGGAACGCTTAAAGCAAGAATTGTCGATACCTGTATTTCATGATGACCAGCATGGAACAGCGATTGTGACAGCCGCTGGGTTAACAAATGCGCTAAAGGTCGTACAAAAGAGCCTAAGCGAGTGCAAGGTGGTCATTAACGGAGCCGGCGCCGCTGGTATCGCGATTGCGAGACTGCTTCTTTCTATGGGAGTGGGGGATATCATTTTATGCGATTCCAAAGGGGCGATTTATGAAAATCGTCCATACGGAATGAATGCAATGAAAGAAGCGCTCGCGAAGCAAACGAATCGCGGACGCGCCCAAGGAACGTTAAAAGATGTCATTAAAGGTGCCGATATATTTATTGGTGTTTCGGTCGCCGGAGCGTTAACGCCGGAAATGGTTCGCTCGATGAACGACAATGCTATTGTATTTGCTCTCGCTAACCCGGTTCCGGAAATTATGCCGGACGATGCCAAAGCTGCGGGAGCCACGGTCGTCGCAACGGGAAGATCCGATCTGCCAAATCAAGTAAATAATGTCCTCGCCTTTCCGGGAATTTTTAAAGGGGCGTTGCAAGTACGCGCTTCTGAAATTAATGAGGAGATGAAATTAGCGGCGGTTAGCGCCATTGCTGATTTAATCGGACCGAAAGAATTAACGAGTGATTATGTGATTCCAAACCCGTTTGATAAGCGTGTGGTGGAAGCAGTAGCAGACGCAGTGGCACGCGCGGCTATAAGAACGGGAGTCGCCAGAAGCGGAGATGTGGAAAAAGAACAGGAAAGCGCCATATGAGAGAAGTAGTACAATGAAATTTGCTTAAACGAAGTTGAAAAGACAGAATAGATGATTACTCTAATTAGCAAAATGATTTCTACATTGAAACCGTAAGAGGTTATTTTAACAGGAAGCTAAGTCGGCGCCGAATTGGTTGGCGCCGACGCTGTGATGAATGCGAAATTGCAGAATGATCACGCTTCGAAACACGTTTGTAACGGCCCGAAAACGGGAGAAAACATGTTATGACGCAAATCGTACCACTATATGTGAAATGCCCGGCAATTGGTGTATAATGGCGGTGGACGAAGGAATAGTCGAGGTGAACACAATGGAAAAAGAAAATATAGTAAAATCTGTAAGTCGGGCATTGCATATTATTGATATCGTCAGTTCAAAAAAAGATGGGCTAGGCGTCACCGAAATCGCAAATCAAATGGATATTAATAAAAGTTCCGTCTATCGTATTTTATCAACTCTTGTTCAGTATGGCTATATCGAGCAAGATAAAGAGACCGAGCGGTATAAACTTGGTTATAAATTTTTAGAAATGAGTTCCAAATTGCTTGAATCGATTGACTTACGGAAAGAAGCAAAACCGTATTTACGGGAGTTGGAAAAAGAAACGAATGAA
The DNA here is from genome assembly GCF_011761475.1 of Saccharococcus thermophilus. Lineage (NCBI taxonomy): Bacteria > Bacillati > Bacillota > Bacilli > Caryophanales > Anoxybacillaceae > Saccharococcus > Saccharococcus thermophilus. Next base: position 1,381,028 of record NZ_JAASRS010000001.1, on the reverse strand, counting down.
GTCATTCATCTTGTCGTGTATGACCAAGGCGAGGTCATTTATATCGAAAAGTTAGAGGGAACAGAGACGTTGCGCATGCATTCCAAAGTAGGAAAACGGGCGCCAATGCATTGCACCGCTGTCGGAAAAGCGATTCTTGCCCATTTGCCGCCCCGTGTGGCATTAGAGATCCTCGATCGAAAAGGCTTGCCCAAGCATACCGATTTTACGATTACGGACAAAAATGAATTTCTTAAAGAATTAGAGAAAGTAAAACAAAAAGGATATGCGTTGGATTTAGAGGAAAATGAATATGGCATTCGCTGCATCGCTGTCCCGATTTTCGATTACTCTGGCAGCGTGATCGCCGCCGTCAGCATCTCCGGCCCGACGATTCGCATGACAGACGAACGCATTCAAACATTGCAGGAACGCATTCAGATGATCGGCAAACAAATATCCGCTCGGCTCGGATATCGGCAAAATAAGCCCGTCCAGTCTTAATGGCTGGGCATTTTTTATGGTGCATCGTTTTTCGTGGCAATTTCCTCGTTGTTTCTATTAAAATAAAAAGGTGAAATTGTTGAGGTGAGCGGATGTGAAGAAAAAGAACTTACATGAATTAATCGACCAATTGCGCAAAGATCCAAATGTTGTGTATTGGCATGAAATCGAGCCGCAGGAAGCCAATACGGTTCCAATGCCAGATAGCCTGGACGTGCGCCTCAAAGCGGCGCTTGAAAAGCGAGGCATCGCTTCACTTTACACCCATCAGGCGGCGGCGTACGAGGCGGTGCGAAACGGTAAGCATATTGTCGCCGTGACGCCGACGGCTTCCGGGAAAACGCTTTGCTATAATTTGCCTGTGCTACAGACGATCGTCGAAGCGGAACATAGCCGCGCGCTTTATTTATTTCCGACGAAAGCGCTCGCCCAAGACCAAAAAAGCGAATTGAATGAAATCATTGAAGAAATGGGCGTGCCGATTTACAGCTATACGTATGATGGAGATACCGCTCCAGGCATTCGCCAAAAAATTCGCCAGGCGGGCCATATTGTCATTACCAATCCTGATATGCTTCATTCGGCGATTTTGCCGCATCATACGAAATGGGTGTCCTTATTTGAAAACTTGCGCTATGTTGTCATCGATGAGCTCCATACGTACCGCGGCGTGTTTGGCAGCCATGTGGCCAACGTCATCCGCCGCTTAAAGCGCATCTGTTCGTTTTACGGAAGCAAACCGATCTTTATTTGCACATCGGCGACGATTGCCAATCCGAAAGAACTGGCCGAACGTCTGACGGGAGAATCAATGACATTAATTGATAACAACGGGGCGCCGCGAGGAAGAAAACATTTTGTTTTTTATAATCCGCCGGTTGTCCACCCGTCTTTTAATATTCGCAAAAGCGCGACGATGGAAGTGAACCGGTTGGCAAAACAGTTTTTGGAAAATGGCATTCAAACGATTGTCTTCGCCCGCAGCCGCGTGCGCGTCGAGTTGATTTTAAGCCATTTGCAGGAGCTGGTGAAAGACCGGTTGGGACCGAAAACGATTCGCGGCTATCGCGGCGGTTATTTGCCGAAAGAAAGACGGGAGATCGAAAAAGGGTTGCGCAGCGGGGAAATTATCGGAGTGGTGAGTACGAACGCGCTTGAACTTGGCGTCGATATCGGCCAGCTGCAAGCATGCATCATGACCGGTTATCCTGGCACCGTAGCGAGCACGTGGCAGCAGGCCGGACGGGCGGGAAGACGCCATGGCGATTCCATCGTCATTATGGTGGCGAGCTCCAATCCGATTGACCAATACATTGTGCGGCATCCGGAATATTTCTTGGACCGTTCTCCGGAGACGGCGCGCATCAACCCGGATAACATGCTGATTCTCGTCGATCATCTCAAATGCGCAGCATATGAACTTCCTTTCCGACAAGGGGAAAAGTTTGGCGGCCTCGAAGTGGAAGAAGTGCTGGAGTTTTTGGCAGAGCAAAAAGTCTTGCACTATCGCGCCGGCAAATGGTATTGGATGAACGATGCGTTTCCGGCCCATAACATCAGCCTGCGCTCCGCCTCGCAGGAAAATGTCGTCATTATCGATATTTCCGAAACGGCGAACCATCGTGTCATCGGCGAAATGGACCGTTTCAGCGCAATGACATTGCTGCATGAGGAAGCGATTTATCTTCATGAAGGGGTGCAATATCAAGTAGAGAAGCTCGATTGGGAAGAAAAGAAGGCGTATGTCCGCGAAGTGAACGTAGAATATTTCACGGATGCCAATTTAGCGGTGCAGCTTCATGTTCTAGAAGAGGACCGCAGCGTGCAAAGGCGGCAGTTAAGCCTGCATTATGGCGAGGTTTCTGTAAGGGCGATGGCGACGATCTTTAAAAAAATCAAATTATCGACATTTGAAAACATCGGTTCCGGACCGATTCATTTGCCGGAAGAAGAGCTGCATACATCGGCGACATGGATCGAGCTGGGAGAAGAGCTGTCTGATATCGACGCGCCGCTGCTCGAGCAGGTCTTGATTGGCATATCGAATGTTCTCCGTCATCTTGTTCCGATGTTTGTCATGTGCGACCGGTCGGATATTTATGTCGTGCCGCAAATAAAAGCACCGCATTCGGGAAGGCCGACGATTTTTGTTTATGACCGTTATCCGGGCGGGGTCGGTTTATCGGAAGCCGTTTTTGAACGGTATGATGAAATGATGGAAAAAGTGAAGCAATGGGTGGAAAACTGCCCGTGTGAAAGCGGCTGTCCTTCTTGCATCGGCATTGTCGAGGGACAGCACCGTTTGGCGAAACAGCGCATCATTGCCTTTTTGCAACAATTGCTAGCCAATGAGAAAGGATGAACACGATGTCAATGAAGCAAAAACTAGCGAGATGGAAGGAGCAGCTGGCATCCCGCCATGGCGCCTCTCCCGAACATGCAGACTCCCCTGCTTTAGAGCAGGGCAGCCTGGAAATTCCGTTTTTGGATGAATGGCGAAATAAGCAAGTGCAGCCGTTCTTTTTTGACGAGGATTACTGCCTCATCCGCGAAGTGGTATACCCGCTCGATTATCGGCACGGCCGCTACCAGCTTGGAGAATTGCATCATGTCCATCAGCGGTGGCAGTCTGCACCTTTTGACCATCCGCTTTCCTGCAAAGGATTTGAAGCGAGCGATTTATTTTTCTTTGATACGGAAACAACCGGGCTTAGCAGCGGAACAGGGCATGTCATTTTTTTGCTCGGCCATGCCCGCGTGTACGCCGACCGGGTTGTCGTTCGGCAGCATTTTTTGCCGCATCCGGGGGCGGAAGTGGCTTTATACCAAAGTTTCCTGTCGGAAGTCGATTATACAACGCTCGTTACCTATAACGGGAAAGCGTTCGATTGGCCGAAAGTAAAAACGCGACATACGCTGATTCGAGATGCCGTTCCAAAGCTGCCTGCGTTCGGCCATTTCGATTTATATCATGCCTCAAGGAGAATGTGGAAACAAAAACTCGAATCGGTTCGCCTTTCTGAAGTGGAAAAAGAAATATTGCAAGTGGAGCGGAAAGAAGATGTCCCTGGCTTTTTGGCGCCGATGATGTATGCCGATTTCCTGTCTACGCCGCATCCAGACCGCATTTTTCCGGTTTTCCGGCATAACGAGCATGATATTTTATCGCTAATTTGCCTTTATATTCATTTATCCAATCAGTTATTGGACGCCTTAGGGCTAGACGATGCGCTCGAGCAGCTGGAAACGGCGCGCTGGCTGGAATCGTTAGGAGAGACAGCTGTCGCCAAGCTGGTGTACCATCATGTCAGCGAAAAGGAAACAAAAGAAGCGTGGCAGGCAAAATGGCAGCTGTCGCTTTTATATAAAAAAGAAAAACGGTACGAAGAGGCCAAAGCGATTTGGCTGGAACTATGGGAGCATGGAAGCGACGCGTGGAAGGTAAAAGCCGGATTGGAGCTGGCTAAGGCGTATGAACATTATTTCCGCGATGTTTATGAAGCTTATCGCTACGCTACCCGCGCCTATGAACGGTGGAAAACGCTATTCCGCACGTATAAACAAGGAGATGCCGCCAAAGAGTCGGAGTGGACGAAACGGATCGAGCGCCTCAGGGGGAAATTAGATAGAAATATTTCCTTGGCAAGCGCAAAATGTGACAGAAAATAAAAAAAACTTACTTTTCTATTTCGAATCTTGTAGAAAAAATAAAAAATGTGTACAATTTCATCGGAATCGATCATAATGAAACAATGGCGGGGAGAAAGCGATGCGTAGCATGTATAAAAAAATCTTTTATTTGTTTTTTATCGTCATATGTTTAACGTTTGTCGTTTTTACCAATTTAACGTAGCGTTAGCGGTATATTTCCGACAGATAGGAAAAATGGGTATCTATACTAGTACGAGTCCGCTCCTTTCATCATAGGCTAGTATTGTAAAAGAGAAGCCTATGAAATGAAAGGAGAATGATGTATGTTTTGCAGACCACATGTAGTGGCACCGATTATCCATCCACCACAATGTTGTGTACAACATCATTTTGGAGCAACGATCGTACCACACATTCATCCATCGCATACGACACATGTTAACCATCATCTTTTCCAACATCAACATTATTTCCCGCATACGGAGTCGGTTGTCAACGAAGTAGCAAACCAACATTGTCATTTCCCAGGTCCAGGTCCGTTCCCACCTGGCCCAACTCCGTTCCCGTTGGGATATTAATCCCGAAAAAACAGGAGCCGCCAAGGCGGTTCCTGTTTTTTACAATGAAAAGGGGTATAGAACATGAGAGTGCTTGCGGTCACAGGATATAAACCGTATGAGCTCAATATTTTTTCCAATAATCATCCGGCTGTTTCCTATATCCAATTAGCGATTCGCCAACGTTTGCTTCCGCTGTTAGATGAAGGACTGGAATGGATTGTCATTAGCGGACAGTTGGGGGTAGAGCTTTGGGCAGCGGAAACGGCGTATGATTTACGAATGGAATATCCCCAGTTGCAAGTTGCTATTCTTACACCGTTTTTGAATCAAGAAGAACGATGGAATGAAATGAATCGTGAATATTATGAATGGATTGTGTCACAAGCTGATTTTGTCGACAGTATTACAAAACGGCCATACGAAAGTCCTGCACAGTTTCGCTGGAAAAATGAATGGATCGTCCGAAAAAGTGATGGTTTACTTATCGTTTATGATGAGGAAAAAGAAGGAACTCCGAAATATATGTTAGAAGTTGCGAAGCGAAAAGAAAATTACGCCATTTTTCCCATTACGTTTTCTGATTTACAAGCTATTATAGAAGAAGTGCAGTTCAATGAAACGTAAATTGACAATCGATTTGATTTCTGAAAAAATAAAGATAATACTGTAGTTGAGCAATTTTAATTACAATAATTACCATGTAAAAGAGACAAACAGGGTACCCCTTATGCCACGTGGAGCTGTTTTTTCACGGTATCAATGGGAATATTTTGTTTCGCTGCACGGTAAATGAACTCCACGAGGCTATGTCCTTTTCTCTTGCGCAGAAGATCGAGCCCATCAGAAAAATCGCTGTTCGACTCGAACATGCTGTACACGTAAGCAAGCTGCACCAAGATCCAGTAGCGTTTCACCGCCCGACGTCCGCGAACGCGGTATCCATCGAGTTTCAGCTGGTCTTTCGCTTGACGGAAAAAACATTCGATCGACCAACGCTGGGCATAGTAGCGCAAGATCTCTTCATCGCTTAGATCCCGGTCGGTGCTCAAGACGCAGTGAAGATGTTCCGATGTCATCGGCTGATCGGCTTTCCAAGCGAGCAGCACCACGGCATCATCGAGACCTTTGAGAGAGCCTTCGTAGCGATAAACCCGATAACGCTCTTCTCCCACCGTGACGAGGTGAGTGTCTTTCGGTTCGATGTAGCGGGCAAACTCCCTCACCTGAACCGCAATGCCTTTTGGATAAAGAAGCCGATTGGCCTTGAGCATTGCGATTACGTGGAATCCCTTTTTCAGACAAGCTTCCACGAGCGTTTGCGATGGATACCAAGAGTCCATCAGCACATAAACAGGACGGTGTACATCCAAAGAAGAAAGCATCTCGATCGCGAGTTCCCCCTTGCTTTTCCCAGCCGCCTTGTCGTAGAGGCGGAACGCAAAGGGAAAAGCCTGGGTCATCGTATGAACCATGAGCCAAACGAGAGAATGTCCCCAGATCGACTTTTTCTCTGTGTGAGAATAGTGCCAATCACACCCTTGAATGGCGTGCGTTGCCTGTGACGAAGGCTTGGTTTTTTGGCAAATCGTATCATCGATCGAAACAAAAAGGGGTTGACTCTCCTGTTTGGCGATGCGTTCGACACGACGAAGCATCCACTGTTGAAGTTTGCGAAGCAGCGTCTCTTCATCCCAAGGGCTTTTCGTGAAAAAATGGCTGAGTGTCGTGCGGTGGTTCGGATGAAAGCTCCAATGATGAAGATCGGTCAATGTTCCCGCAAATCCTTTGGTGGTCAGCGCATCCACGATATGAACGAGATGCTTCATGACAGGTTTTGAAAAATAAAGGGCCAACCCCAACATCGTGAAAAACTTGTGGATTCCTTGATGATGTGCTAATCTATTCATGAGACATGAACCTCCTTGTGAATAGTTTTGGTGACACATCTATTCTAATCAAGGAATCGGGTTCATGTCTCTTTTTTTGTTTGGTTGTAAATTTATGTTAGCGAATTTGCTCATCTACAGGATAATAGCGGAATGTGGAATTGAGGTGAAAGCGATGTTAGCGGGTCGTATTAAGTTAACGCCAAAAGAAATTTTAGAAAAAGAATTTAAAGTAAGTATGCGGGGGTACAATCAAGACGAAGTCGATCAGTTTTTGGACATGATTATTAAAGATTACGAAACATTCCAGCAAGAAATTGAGCAGCTGCAGCAAGAAAACGCTCGCCTAAAACGGCAAGTGGAAGAACTGCAAAAGCGGCCGTCTGCGCAAGCGGGAACAACAAACTATGATATTTTGCAAAGGTTGTCTAATTTAGAAAAACATGTATTTGGCAATAAATTATACGATTAATTTTTTATGTGAACCAATATAGGCGCCATGTGTTGAATGGTAAAATACATATGGTTAGAAAATTTTGCTATTGAAATGACTTGAAAAATAAACTATACTACAATGTGCAAACGACGTTAATAATGTTCGGGTAATCGCTGCGGCAATTCATTGCCGTAGAGGAAAGTCCATGCTCGCACGGTGCTGAGATGCCCGTAGTGTTCGTGCCTAGCGAAACCATAAGCTAGGGCAGTCTGGCGCAATGCTGGGCTGACGGCGGGGAAAGAACCTAAGTCCCGTTGGGATATGGTTCGATTACCCTGAAAGTGCCACAGTGACGCAGCTCTAAGGGAAACCTTAGAGGTGGAACGCGGTAAACCCCACGAGCGAGAAACCCAAATGATGGTAGGGGCGCCTTCCCGAAGGAAATGAACGGAGGGAAGGACAGATGGAATTTTTTCCATCTGTAGATAGATGATTACCGCCGGAGTACGAGGCGAAAGCCGCTTGCAGTACGAAGGTACAGAACATGGCTTACAGAACATTATTAACGTCGTGAATGGTATATGGTATATGAAAAAGCTCTCCTGCATGAAGGGGAGCTTTTTCATTGTTTAAAAAAATAACTATAGTCACGGTATGAATATTTTTATATATAGATGGACAGTGATTTAAGGGAAGGAAGAGGGATGTAAGTGTATGATTATGATCAAAATCTAATGGATATACATACATTTGTTGGAATTGCAAAAAACATTTTTCGATATTCTAATGAAAGCATTATTGTTACAGATGTGCAAAATAGAATTTTATTCGTCAATCCGGCATTTGAAATTGTCACTGGATACAGTGCGGAAGAAGTGATTGGTAAAAACCCCCGTATTTTGCGATCTGGAATGCATGATAAACCATTTTATGAAAAAATGTGGAATAATATAAAACAACATGGAGTGTGGAAAGGGGAAATATGGAATAAGCGAAAAGACGGGGAATTGTATCTTGAATGGTTAACGATTAGTGTGGTAAAGGACCGAAAGGGAAATGTGACGAATTATGTGGCCATTTTTTCTGACATTACAGAACATAAACGAAATATAGAGCGATTAACGAGACTGGCGCTTTATGATACATTAACAAACGTGCCGAATCGGCATTTGCTTGAAAAACGATTAGAAAGTATTATTCGAATGTCCAAAAAACACAATCAGTCATTTGCTTTATTATTTTTAGATTTAGATCGCTTCAAAAACATTAATGATACGTTAGGCCATCGCGTGGGAGATATATTATTGAAAGAAACGGCGCAACGTCTCAAAGGACTGTTGAGAAAACAAGATACGATCGCGAGGTTTGGCGGTGATGAATTCGTCATTATTTTGCCGAATTTAAAACATATTCGCGAAGCGGTATATATGGCGGAGAAAATTGTCGAATCATTGAAAAGGCCATTCTATTTTAACCATCAAGAAATGTATATATCTACCAGTATTGGGATTAGTGTTTATCCATTTGATGGAACAGATAAAGAAACGTTGATACGCATGGCGGATCGCGCGATGTACCAAGCAAAAAAGAATGGAAGAAATCAATATGCTTTGTATCATGACGAAATGCATAGCGACGGCAAGCAATTGTTTCAACTTGAAACCGCGTTGAGGAAGGCGCTTGATCGGGGAGAATTTGAACTTTACTACCAGCCGCAATTAGATATAAAAACGAAACAAATTCGTGCGGTAGAAGCGCTAATCCGATGGAACCATCCAGAAAAAGGATTTATTTCTCCAGGAATGTTTATTCCGCTTGCCGAAGAATCGGGTTTAATTACGCCGATGAGCGATTGGATAATGCTGCAAGCATGCGAACATTTGAAACAATTGCAATTGCATTTTCCTAATGTAAAAATGAGCATTAATATTTCTCCTATCTATTTTCAACAAATTGATTTTTTGGAGAAATTGCAAAAAACGATCGAATCGGTAAACGTGAATCCGCGTTTGATCGAGCTGGAATTGACGGAAAGCGCCGTCATGCCTCACGCCGAACAGTCTGTGGAAAGGCTTACCATGCTAAAAACAATGGGAATAAGCGTTGCGATTGATGATTTTGGAACGGGATTTTCCACGTTAAGTTATTTGCATCGTTTTCCAATCGATATATTGAAAATCGATCAAAGTTTTACCAAACAATTATCTCAGTATCAAGAAGACTCGGCAATTGTCGAGGCGATTATTATGATGGCGCACAGCCTTCGAATTCAAGTGGTGGCTGAGGGCGTGGAAACGAAGAAACAGTATCAAGTACTTGAAAAGCAATGTTGTGATTTTGTACAAGGATATTATGTGTCTAAGCCGATGCCAATTAGTGAATTATATGAGTTTTTAGATATGTGGAACCATCTTTATGATTGAAAGCGCCGTGCTTGCCAGTGTTTTATACGGATGGTTACATATAACTGCAAGAGTTTGAGGTTTTATAACATAAAAAATAGGAGGATAAAGATAAAAATGGGTTCGATTACGTTAATCGCTACGGCGGCGATGGGTGTGGAATCGATCGTTGCCGATGAAGTGCGCCGCCTCGGCTACGAGTGCCAAGTGGAAAACGGAAAAGTGACGTTCGAGGGCGATGAACTGGCGATTTGCCGTGCGAATTTATGGTTGCGCACGGCAGATCGCGTGAAATTAAAAATCGGGGAATTTAAAGCGACGACGTTTGAGGAGCTGTTTGAGCAAACAAAAGCGTTGCCATGGGCTGATTATTTGCCGGTGAATGCCAACTTCCCGGTGATCGGAAAATCGGTAAAATCCACGCTTTTTAGCGTCCCAGACTGTCAGGCGATCGTCAAAAAAGCAGTGGTGGAAAGTTTGAAGGAGAAGCATCACGTTTCTTGGTTTGAAGAAACAGGACCTCTTTACCGTATTGAAGTTGCGCTTCATAAAGATATCGCCACGCTGACGATTGACACGAGCGGAGCCGGTTTGCATAAACGCGGCTATCGCGCCCAACAAGGGGAAGCGCCGTTAAAAGAAACGCTGGCGGCCGCGCTCGTGCAACTGACAAACTGGACGCCGGACCGCCCGTTTGTCGATCCGTTTTGCGGATCGGGAACGATTCCAATTGAAGCGGCGCTGATCGGCCAAAATATCGCGCCAGGATTTAATCGTGATTTTGTGTCTGAACAATGGGGGTGGATTGGCGAAAAAACATGGGAGCGAGCCCGCGAGGAAGCGGAAGATTTGGCCAACTATGACCAGCCTCTCGACATTTCCGGATTTGACATTGACCATCGCATGGTGGAAATCGCCAAAACAAACGCGCTGGAAGCCGGATTTGCCGATTTGGTGTCATTTAAGCAAATGCAAGTAAAAGATTTTCGCACGCGCAAAGAATACGGCGTGATCGTCGGCAATCCCCCATATGGCGAGCGGCTTGGCGAGCGTAGAGAAGTAGAGGCAATGTATCGGGACATGGGCAAAACGTTTTCCGCTTTAGATACGTGGTCCATCTATATTTTGACGGCGCATAAAGAGTTTGAAAAGCATTATGGGAAAAAAGCGACGAAGCGCCGCAAATTATTCAACGGCTTTATCGAAACGCATTATTACCAATACTGGGGGCCGCGGCCGCCGAAAGAAAGCTGATGTGTCAAGGGTTTGAGCGATTTTTAATAATGTGGTTTCACAAAAACAATATGGTCTAAATTTAAGTCACACTTTCTTTTCAAACGGAAAAGGAGGTGTGGCTTTTTTGCTTTTAAAATACGCCATAAAGGATTTTCTTGAAGATCGGAGGTTTACCCGAGTTCGACAGTTTGAGGGCCATTTTAGGCAAATAAAAAGTTCAAGAATCCTGTTATATCAAGGATTTTGGGGTTGTCAACCTAGGAAAAGACGCCAAATTTCATAGGCACACGTTTTGTTTATTAGGCCTTTTAAAATATATGTATTAATATAGGCATGTACATACGACGAGTAACACGTAAAAACAAAGATGGAACAACCGTTGCTTATCTCCAGCTTGCTCACAACGAATGGGATCCGAAGGACAAATATGCAAAAGCGAAGGTGATTTATTTGTTTGGGCGTGAAGATGAAGTGGATCGCGCCGTCTTGGAGCGTCTGGCCAAAAGCATTTCGAGATTCCTTTCTCCTGAGCAGGTTTGGAAAACGCAGGAGTTGGCAGGGGAAGCTTCCGATTTTCGATTCCAGTCGTGCAAACGCCTCGGTGGCATTTGGCTTCTTGACCAGCTATGGAGACAAGTGGGGCTGGATGACATTCTGAGAACCTTGTTTGCTTCTCGTCATTGTCGGTTGCGTTCTCATCCTTCATACGGCAAATATTTGCGCCAATTGAAGGACGGAACGCTTCGCATCGACAAACAGGCGGTCCGTAAAGCCGAAAAGTATGATGGGAAATATCTCATCCGAACGTCCGATGACACACTGTCTGCCGAGGATGTGGCGCTGGGATATAAGCAGCTGGTGGATATCGAGCAGGCTTTTCGAACATTAAAATCGACCCTCGAATTGCGCCCGATGTATCATCGCTTGGAAGACCGCATTCGTGCGCATGTGCCGCTCAGTTGGCTGGCTCTCTTGCTGGTTCGCATCTCGGTTTTTGATTGTAGTAAATTAAGTTATTTTAAGTTGAAATAAGTTAAAATAAATGCAAATAAGTTCAAATAAGTTGATGAAAATTACTTGTTTTATGGTATAATTTCCATAAAAATGCATATAATAGCCTCTTAAGGAGGCGATTGTATGTGCGATAAGGGGGAGAAGAAAATGAACGCTACTGCTACAAAAAAGATCGATAAATCTAAAAATACAGGGTTGACCAAAAGTAAAAAAGAATTACTAAAAAAGCATATGGGAAGCGCTCCATCAAAAATCGATATGAATGACGTTCGTCATTGGTGGAAGTATGAGAATAATTGATTTTAATCATCTAGATTTCCAAGGTTTTGTAGAAGGCGAAGATATCCTTGTTGACACGGGGGTATTGTTTGCTTTTTATAATCCATATGATGCTTATCATTCAACTGTAAAACAGTTGTTTGATAAGCACATATTACATAATGACAAGAATTTATTTTTATACATTAATCCAACAATAGTAAATGAAATAACCTATTTAGCATCTACTCCTCTAAAGAAATATCTTACTTCTTTCCCTGACAAAGCAAATGATTTTACGAATTCGGATATAGAGAATATTGAAAAGACAATTACTAATGGTATTAAAGAATTAATAGAAAATGAAGTTCTTTCAATATTAGATGGGGATAAAGAAAGCGTTATTAAGCAAATTTCATTATATAAAGAATTAGGATCGGCAGATGCAGTAAATGCTTCTATTGCTAATTTATACGGTATAAGTTTTTTGACTGTAGATAAAAGATTAGCAGAAAACATGTTTAGTCAAGGAACGGAACTTCCAAATATTACAAATGTTTATTATACAACGGGGAAACATAGAGATTATTAAGTCGTCATAAAGCCGACTTTTATTTTTGTTTTGAAAAATGAGTGCAAACCAGCGGACAAATGTAGACATGCTAAATGAAGATCAAGATTACAATGAATTGCTGGACATGTTGAAGAAAGAAGAGGTTGGAATATTGGAAAAGACTTTGTCTTGCAAAGGATTAGCTTTGATAGCATGTTGGTATTGTTAATGCCTGAAATAAAACATTCCTTTTTAATTAATCGTATGGGATCATAACCATTAATAAACATTTGTCGAAATAACGACGTTTTAGCAGTTACTTAATTAAAATTGAATAGGACCATTCCTTTCTGCATATAATACGGATATTATCCATGAACTACTTTTTGCAGGAAGGGGATGAAAATGACTTATTGTTCGCTTGATTGGATGAAAATTTCCGAAGCGCTTGACCGCACATACGAATGTTTAGTACAGCAAAATGTCGATGATGAACATTTAAAACAAATTGAAGTGGCCAAAAACACGTGGAAACAAGCGTTTACATACCGCATATCCAGCACGTTGAAAGCATAAGGAAGCTAAAGAAAGTTTGCGCTCCGATCATCGGCTGCTTATATTATTTGACTTCTTGAGAACGATCCATCATAATATTATTTTGTTAGACTTTACAGAATCGTAAGCGCGCAGCAAAAATCGTTGCGCGCTTATGCATGCATACAAAACCATGTAGTGGGTAGGAAGTTCTTATTTATATTTTTGGAGGGTTTTTCAACGATGAGCCGTGAGCGCTATCCTTTTACATTAGAAAAAAATGAGAATTTTTTTGATAAGCTAAGCCAGTGGATTGGCGATGTGTTTTATGACATTTTGCCGGAAGCGGGTTTTGAGCTTCGGGATGAACAAATTTATATGGCGTTTCAGTTAGAGCGCGCCTTTCGCGAGAAAAAAGTGATTTTTGCGGAAGCGGGAGTTGGCACGGGGAAAACGATTGTCTATTTGCTGTATGCGATTTGTTACGCCCGCTATACAGGAAAGCCGGCTATTATCGCCTGCGCCGATGAAACGTTGATTGAACAGCTGGTAAAAAAAGAAGGGGATATCGCGAAATTATCCAATGTACTAGGTTTACAGATTGATGTGCGGCTCGCGAAGTCCCCGGATCAATATTTATGTTTAAACAAACTAGAAGAAGTAACGACATATGATGACAAGGATATCGAACTTTACGAGCAAATTTATGATGAACTTCCAGCGTTTGTGCACGACAATAAGCCAATGCAGGCATTCTACCATTATGGAGATCGGAAAGAGTATGCCCATTTGACGGATGAGCAATGGAAAAAAATCGCCTGGGATCCGTTCCAAGACTGTTTTACGTGTGAAAAACGCCATCGCTGCGGGCAAACGTTATGGCGGGAGTATTACCGGAAAGCAGCCGATTTAATCGTCTGCTCCCATGATTTTTACATGGAGCATGTTTGGACATATGATGCGCGCAAACGTGAAGGACAGCTTCCGCTTTTGCCGGAAGCGAGCTGCGTTGTATTTGATGAAGGGCATTTGTTAGAGTTCGCCGCGCAAAAAGCGCTGACATACCGGATGAAAGAAACGACGTTGGAAACGTTGCTCACAAAGCTTTTAGAAAACGATATTCGTGAAGAGCTTGCCTATTTAATTGAGGAAACGCTGCAAATCAGCGTCCGCTTTTTTGATGAGCTGAAATCATGTGCAAAAGAAATAGCCGGTTCGAATCGTCAAGAAATTACGTTTTCGCCGAAATTGCTCCGCCTTGCGGAACAATTGCACGGCAAAATAGTGGAGATTGGCAACGAGCTCGTCTTTGAAAGCGAGACATATACGATTGATCACTATCAATTAAATATTGTTGATGAATATTTAGATCAAATTGAATATTCGCTTGATTTGTTCATGAATAATGCGGATGCCATTATATGGATGGAGTCATCCCGTCAAGAAACAACGCTTGTCGTCATGCCGCGTACCGTGCAGGAAGTATTGCGCGAAAAAGTGTTCAGCAAGCGGATTCCGTTTATCTTTTCTTCGGCGACGCTATCAAGCGGCAAATCGTTCCAATATATTGCGAATAGCCTTGGCATTGATGAATATTTGTCTTTCAGCGTCGACTCGCCGTTTGATTATGAGCAGCAAATGACGATTTATATGCCGACATTTACCAATGATGAAACGCTGTTTGCCCAAAAATATGCGTATGCGATGGGCAAAATTCGGGAAACAGATGGACGCGCCCTTATTTTGTTCCCATCACGGCAAGAACTGCAGCAATTTAAAGAGGCCGCAAGCAGCGAGAAGCAATTTACCTTTTTGTTTGAAGGCGATCGGGAAATTAGCGAGCTCGTCGCCATCTTCCAAGCGAATGAAGAAACGATCTTATGTGCTGAACATTTATGGGAAGGACTCGATATTCCGGGACCGTCGTTATCAAACGTGATTATTTGGTCACTGCCATATCCGCCGAACGATCCGGTTTTTCAGGCGAAGCGAAAAGCGTATGAAGATCCGTTTTGGGGAGTGGACGTTCCGTATATGTTGCTAAGGCTGCGCCAAGGAGTAGGGCGCTTGATCCGCACCCATGAAGACCGCGGCATCGTTTCGATTTTTGTCACGAATGATGAGGACAAGCAAGTAATTGATGCAGTCAAAGAGGTGCTGCCGACAACGGTGAGGGAAGAATAGAATTCTTTCCTCACTTTTTTTATTATAAAAAAGAGGAAAACGGCCTTTTATCATGGAAATATTATCAACGCAACAAAAAAACAGGGGGAGCTACTAGCATGATTAAAAAAATCGAAGAGCAATTTTTACAATATGTGAAAAAAATGATGAGCTATAATGAGGCGATCAGCCTTATGTATTGGGACTTGCGGACGGGGGCGCCGAAAAAAGGGGTCGAGCAGCGTTCGGAAGTCATCGGCATGCTTTCGCAAGAAGTATTTAAAATGTCCACATCGGAGGAAATGGCCGCGTTTATCGCGGAATTATCTCCAAAACATGCGTATGAGCAGCTTTCCGAAGTGACCCGTTACACGTTGGAAGAATGCAAAAAAGAATATGAACGGAACAAAAAAATCCCGGCTGATGAATATAAAGAATACGTCGTATTGCAATCGAAAGCGGAAAGCGTATGGGAAGAAGCGAAAGCGAGAGCGGATTTTTCTCTATTCTGTCCGTATTTAGAAAAATTAGTGGAATTCAATAAACGATTTATTGGTTATTGGGGATATGAAGGAAATCCATATAATACATTGCTTGACTTATATGAGCCGGGAATGACGGTGGATGTGTTGGACCAAGTATTCGGCAAACTGCGAGAGCGAATTGTTCCGCTCGTGCAAGAGGTCGTCACTTCTCCAAATCAGCCGGAAACATCGTTTTTATTCCATCCGTTTCCAAAGGAAAAACAGCGCGCCTTTAGCTTGGAGCTGTTGCAGGAGCTTGGCTATGATTTTGAAAAAGGCCGGTTGGATGAAACCGTGCATCCGTTTGCCATCGGCCTGAATCCGAACGATGTCCGCATTACAACGAGGTATGACGAACGCGATTTTCGCACGGCCATTTTTGGAACGATTCATGAATGCGGGCATGCTCTATACGAACAGCATATTTCGGAGAAACTCATCGGAACGCCGTTATGCACAGGCACGTCGATGGGAATTCATGAATCGCAGTCACTGTTTTATGAAAACTTTATCGCCCGCCATTACTTGTATTGGAAACGCAATTACTCCCGTCTGCGGCAATACGCTCCAGAGCAGTTTTCCGGGGTCTCCCTTGACGCGTTTTATCGGGCGATTAATGAAGCGAAGCCGTCGCTGATTCGTATTGAAGCCGATGAACTGACATATCCGTTACATATTATCGTTCGTTACGAAATCGAAAAGCAGCTGTTCAATGGAGCGATCGAAGTGAAAGACTTGCCGGAAATTTGGAATGATAAATATGAAGAATACCTCGGCATTCGGCCGCACAATGACGCGGTGGGCGTGCTGCAGGATGTCCATTGGGCCGGCGGCAGCTTCGGCTACTTCCCGTCGTATGCGCTCGGCTATATGTATGCGGCACAGTTCAAGCACGCGATGCTAAAAGATTTGCCGCATTTTGATGAATTGCTCGAAAAAGGGGAATTAACGCCAATTCGCGAGTGGCTGACAGAGCGGATCCATCAATTTGGCAAAACGAAAAAACCGCTCGAAATTTTGCGAGACGCAACCGGAGAGGCGCTGAATGCCGACTATTTGATCCGTTATTTAGAAGAAAAATATAAAGCAATCTACCAACTATAAAATACAAAATCCTCCCTCCTTTTTAGAGGAGAGAGGATTTTGTATTACCATAATTTATAACCTTTTGACCCCGGTGGCGCATTTTGAATCATATCGATGAATGGCACTGTATAGGCGATCAAAATAAGCGCAACCGTAATGCCGATCCATAGCTTCCAGTTTTCCAGTGCCAGCGCTGCGCGTTCTTGCGGTTCTGCTGCTTCGGCAACCGGGAATTCCGTTTCTCCTTTCGGTGCAAAGAACGCTAAGTTGGTAATAATGACAAGGACTAAAATAATGCCGATAAATAAAATCGTGCCGCCGACCGCCTGCGCGATTTGATATGGAATCCATTCAAGCGCTTGCGGCGAGTTTCCGTAAGTGGAAAATGCCGAACGGCGCGGCGCCCCGAGCAAACCCTCAAAGTGCATCGAACCAGACATAAACGACATGCCGATCGCCCATACGACAGCTTGAATAATGGCTAGGCGATTCATCGCTTTTGTCATGACGCGGCCGCTTAAATGCGGAACTAGCCAGTAAGCAGCGCCGAAGAACGTAAGCACGACCGTTGTTGCAACGGTTAAATGGAAGTGTCCTGTCACCCACATCGTATTATGGACAACTTGGTCCATTTGATGGGAAGCGTTAATAATTCCGCCGGCTCCGGCAGGAATAAAGAATACCATTCCAACAAACGGCGCGAAGAAGCGCGCATCTCCCCAAGGCAGTTTGCGAAGCCAGCCGAACAAACCTGTTGCGCCTTTCGAGCGTCCGTATGCTTCAAATGTCGCAAACATCGCAAACGCAGTCATTAATGAAGGAATAACAACCATAAATGTTAAGACAACTTGTACGAATTTCCAAAACGGTGTAATACCTGGTTCAAGCAATTGATGGTGGAATCCGACAGGAATCGAGAGAAATAGGAACAAGATAAATGCCAAACGTGCCAAAGAATCAGAGAAAATTTTTCCACCAATGATTTTTGGAATGCAAACGTACCAGACCATATAAGCCGGAAGCAACCAGAAATAAACGAGCGGGTGCCCGAAGTACCAGAACAATGTCCGGCTGACTAGGATGTTTATTCGGTCAACGAAGCCGAGCGACCACGGCAGCAGTTGGAATAAAACGGTTGCCGCCACTCCTAGCGTACAAACAAGCCATAAAGCCATATTCGTAACCGCCATAAAGGTAAGCAATGGGCTTGCTTTGCCAGGGTGCTCTTTTTTCCAGCGCGCATAGTGGGCAAAGGTCGCAAAGCCGCTGATCCAGCTGCCAACGACCAAGAGCGTCAAACCAAGATAGAAGCCAGGATGCGCTTGCAGCGGAGCATAGAATGTATAAAGAACGGACGCTTGCCCAGTTAAAATGAAAAATACGGTCATCGCCGTGCCGACTGTCATCGTCCAGAAGCCAACCCAACTCCAAAAGCGGACGCGATCGGAAAGCGTTCCAGCTGTGCGGCTTATCGCGGCGAATTGAAATCCGATAATAAAGAATGTCGTTAATACAAGACCAAGCAGTGTTCCGTGTGTCGTTAAAATCGTGTAATAGCTAATGCCTGCAGGTAGCTGAAGCTTTCCGGAACGCACTAACGTTTGCAATAATCCTGCTAATCCCCCTAAAGCGAGGGCGGTAAACGCGACATAAATATGTGCTAAAGCTAATTTTGCATCACGACGGTCTACTTTCATTGTTTCGTTCATCATTTATCTACCACCTTAATTCGTCCATACATCATATGGTGACCAGCGCCGCAATATTCATTGCAAACGATCGTATATTCGCCTGGTTGATTAAACGTTTTCGTAAAACTGTTTACGTAGCCAGGTTCCACCATCATATTCACGTTCGTGCCTGCTACTTCGAAGCCATGAATGACATCTTTGGATGTAATGTTAATCGTTACTTTTGCCCCTTTCGGAATCTCTATTTGGTTTGGTGTAAACGTAAAAGCGGAAGCAACCATATTCAATTGGTATTCATTATTGCCGGTTTTTACTAAACCAGGTTTGTTAAACGGCGGCGTTTGATCGACTTTTTCCGGGTCAATGGTTGTCAAGCAGCTCGGCGGCTGATTGCCTTCAGCGAATGCGCTTACGCCGACGACGGTCAGAAAAACAAACAGGCAGCCGATGCCAAATGTAAGCCAGATTTTTTCGTATTTGTGTATGCGCATCGTGTTTCCCCTCCCTTATAGCTTATAAGCGATGCAAGTATAAGAAATAAACGCTAACCCATGAGAAGATGATGAAAAATCCGAGCAAGAATACGGAGGCAAGCGTGCCTTTTAACGGCGTTTCTTGCTCTTTTGTTTTTTCTGCGCTTGTTTTTGTTAGTTGCAATTCTGGTTTTGCCATATTTCTATACCTCCTCCCAACAAAAGTCATCCCCAACTTCATCATACAAAATCATGTGGAAAATGGTAGGTCTTATTCACTAGTTCACAAATTGTTCATTCCTTACTTTGCCACTATCATAACCTTAAAAAATTGATAGAACAGTGATTTTTCTCACATATAGCCGGAAGTAAATGTGAAAATATTGTGAACGCCATCTTCTATTGCAGCTGGCGAACGGAAGCGATCGAATCCATCCTAAAACAAGCAGCGGCCTCAGCTTGACCTCGGCTACTGGAGGCAGATGCCGCGATTTCTTATTCGTTGTCGGCGTCAACAGAGAGAAAATGATTATTATACGAACAATAAATATTTTTTAATAAAAAATGTTCGTAAATATATCAAAAAATGCTTTCCAAACGCCAGAAACCATGGTATACTGCTAATAAAACTTCACATGCTGACTCACTCATATAATTGCAGGAATATGGCCTGCAAGTCTCTACCGGCCGACCGTAAATCGGCCGACTATGAGTGGCAATGTCAGGACGGAATGACCGGCAAATGCCGTATAATGGGCATTTGTCTCGTCTGTTTTGGCTTAAAAGACATTGCCTGACTCATGGAATGAGTGAGGCCAGTGTTTTTTAAGCTTTTTTTATTTGAAGGGGGAACGGTATGCGCGAATTATTGAAAAAGATCATGGAAGAAGGGGAAGTGCTTTCTGAACATGTGTTGAAAGTGGACCGCTTTTTAAACCATCAAGTCGATCCGCAGCTGATGAAGAAAATGGGGGAACATTTTGCCAATGAGTTTCGCCATGAGCGGATTACGAAAGTGCTGACGTTGGAGTCATCCGGCATCAGCCCAGCTTTGATGACTGCTTATGAGTTAAACGTTCCGCTGCTTGTGGCGCGAAAACGAAAGCCGGTAACGCTGTCGGAAAACACATATAAAGCGAGTGTCTATTCGTTTACGAAACGGGAAGAAACGGAAATTTTCGTTTCGCAGAGGTTGCTTGACGGTGAAGACCGCGTGTTAATCATTGATGATTTTTTAGCAAACGGCCAAGCGGCCTTAGGATTGGTGGATATCGTCGCGCAGGCGAAGGCTCACGTTGCCGGCATCGGCATTGTCATTGAAAAAGCGTTCCAAGGCGGCGGACAACTGCTTCGTTCCCGCGGTTATCGCGTCGTGTCATTGGCGCGAATCGCTTCATTGCAAGACGGAACCGTGAAATTTATCGAAGAGGTGATGTGCGAATGAAACCGTTGCAGCTATGTTCATTAGGAATTCAACATGTGCTGGCCATGTATGCGGGAGCGATTATCGTGCCGCTTATTGTGGGCGGGGCGCTGCACTTGACATCGGAACAGCTGACGTATTTAGTGGCGATTGACTTGTTTACGTGCGGGGTTGCGACGTTATTGCAAGTGTGGAAAAACAAGTTTTTCGGCATCGGTCTTCCAGTCATGCTTGGCTGTACGTTTACGGCGGTCGGCCCGATGATTGCGATCGGACAGCAATACGGTTTGTCTGCCGTCTACGGTGCGATTATTTCCGCGGGACTGTTTGTCGTGATCATTGCCAAATATTTTAGCAAGCTGCGCGTGTTGTTTCCGCCGATTGTGACCGGCTCGGTCGTTACCGTCATCGGGCTTACGCTCATTCCAGCAGCCATGAATAATATGGCTGGCGGGCAAGGGGCAAAAGATTTCGGCGACATTAGCAACATTGCGCTTTCGTTTGGCGTGTTGGCGCTGATTGTCATCTTATACCGCTTCTTTACCGGATTCATCCGCTCTATTTCCATTTTAATCGGCATGGTCGTTGGAACGATCGCGGCAGCATGGATGGGCAAAGTGGATGTTAGCGCGGTGGCTGAAGCATCATGGGTTCATCTGCCGCACGTGTTTTACTTTGGAATCCCAACGTTCAACGTCACAGCGATCTTGACCATGATTTTGGTCGCGCTCGTCAGTTTAGTGGAATCGACAGGCGTGTATTTTGCGCTTAGCGATATTTGCGGCCGAAAATTAACGGATAAAGATTTGGCGAACGGCTACCGTGCTGAAGGGCTGGCGATGGTGATCGGCGGATTGTTGAACGCGTTTCCGTATACGACTTATTCACAAAACGTCGGGCTTGTCCAGCTGTCGGGAGTAAAAACGCGCCACGTCATTTATATGGCGGGGGGCATGTTGATTATGCTTGGATTGGTTCCGAAAATTGCTGCCATCGCGACGATTATTCCGGCGCCGGTGCTTGGCGGCGCGATGCTGGCGATGTTTGGCATGGTCATTGCGTACGGAATTAAAATGCTGAGCCAAGTCGAATTTACGTCGCAAGAAAACTTATTTATCATTGCCTGCTCGGTCGGCGTGGGGCTTGGGGTGACCGCCGTTCCGAACTTGTTCGCCGAACTTCCGGCAAGCATCCGCATTTTAACGGACAGCGGCATCGTCGCCGGCAGCCTTACCGCGATCGTGTTAAATATTTTCTTCCATGTGTTGCCAGTGAAAAAAAGAGTGCAATCTGTTCCGTCATTCCATGAACAACAAGTGTCCTAATGTTCTTTTATCCCTTTTAAAGTATCCGAAATATTAAAGTAAAAAATATGTTAGAACGTCATCTACATTTTCTTATCAAATTGGTAAGGAAATGGGGATGGCGTTTTTATTTTATGCAAATGATTTCATAATAGTTCAAGTACAATAACGGCGAATAAAAACTATTGAAATCCTATGTGTCATATCATCTCCTCCAAGCTCTGGTTCATTTCATTCTTTGGACTTATCACAGCTATATATTTTTGTGTAAATTTTTCTTTCTTAATAATTTTTAATGTTGTGTTCAGAGTTTTTTTAGTGTAGGTTGATACGCTTAAAATGTTTTTCAAGTAAAAGGCATCGCTAAATTAAAAGCCAGCAACTGTTTAGGGAGGTAACAATATGAACGAAGAAATATTTCGATGGATCAATGGGTGGGCAGGACATTTTCATTTCCTTGATATTTTCATGATCGTTCTTACCAACAGCGTTCCTTATATTACAGTCGCTATGATTCTATTTCTTTGGTTTAACCGAAAAGGGGAAGAAGGCATAGAAAGGCAATATACGGCTCTATATATTGTGTTCTCCGCCTTACTCGCATTGCTCATAAATGAAGGCATTCATCTTGTTTATTATCATCCGCGTCCATTTGTGGCCCATCATGTCCATCAGTTAATACCGCATTCCGCCGATTCTTCCTTCGTTAGTGACCATGCGATTTTAGCATTTTCTATCGCATGGATATTGCTATTTAGAAGGGATAAGTGGGGATATCCGGCGCTCGGATGGGCTATTGTGGTTAGTATTTCAAGAATATTTGTCGGTGTCCATTATCCAGCTGATGTGGTAGGGAGCATGGTTCTTTCGTGCGGAACAAGCGGATTAGTATTATCTTTATCTAAAAGATTCGATTTCCTCGCACAAATGATATTCCGTCTGGATGACACAGTCACCAAACATATCCCTTTGTTATCGAAATATCGTCACGAAAGCTTGCATAAAAAAGGATGATACGAGGTGATATGATCCCCTTATAGTAGACAGAAAAAAAGGATGTACTGTCTACTATAAGGGGATTTTGTTGAAAAAAGAGAAAACGTATTCGCAAAATTTAAAATGGAGGTGGTCCATAAGTACCTTCATGAAGATTGGAGTCAAATTCAAACTTTCCATGAATGACGCTTATATTTAACCGGCCATTTATGCCTGCTTTTTTTGTTTATGCATACAATGCCGGCGTTAGTAACAACATAACGGTAAGGAAATGGAAAGAAATAGAGGTGTGTTTATGCCGGCGATTCTTTCGGTTGGAACAGCGGCAATGCCGTATCAAGTCAATCAGGAGAAAACGAAACAATATGTTAAGCAGTTGTTTTCCTCCAGCTTTTACCATATCGACCGCCTGCTCCATGTGTTCGACAACGGAGAAATTGAGTCAAGAGCGTTTGTCAAACCGCTTGCCTGGTACCAAAAGCGGCATCGGTTTTCCGAAAAAAATGATTTATATATAGAAAGCGCGCTTCGTTACGGATGTGAAGCCGTTCAAACATGTCTTAACAACGCGGCGTTTTTGTCAAAGCCGATCGGATACGACGAAATCGAGGCGATTTTTTATATTTCGACGACGGGGCTCGCTACTCCAAGCATGGAAGCGCGGATCATGAATATTTTACCTTTTTCGCCGCATACGAAGCGAATTCCGATTTGGGGCTTAGGATGTGCGGGAGGAGCGGCGGGCATTGCGCGCGCCTATGAATATTGCCTGGCGTTTCCAAAGGCGAAAGTGCTGGTCATTGCGGCCGAGTTTTGCAGTTTAACGTTTCAACCGGACGATCATTCGAAAAGCAATTTTATCGGCACCTCCCTGTTTGCCGATGGAGTGGCGTGCGTATGCGTTGCGGGCGACGAGGTTGCCGATGAAGCAGGACGCCCGCGTATTATTGCCGCGCAATCCGTGCTGATGCCTGATTCGGAAGATGTGATGGGCTGGGATGTCCGCGATGACGGCCTGTTCGTCATTTTTTCAAAAGATATTCCTTCGCTCATCCGCACGTGGCTGCGCCCGCGAGTGCAGTCATTTTTGCAACAACACGGGCTAGCGTTTGACGATATCAGTCATTTTATTGCCCATCCGGGTGGCAAAAAGGTCATTGAGGCATATGAAGCGGCGTTTGGCATCGATAAAGAAAAAACAAACATATCCTTCCAAGTGCTGAAAGAGTTCGGCAACATGTCTTCCGCCACCGTCTACGTCGTGCTCGAGCGCTTTATGAAACAGGCGATCCCGGCGGGAGATTACGGGTTGATGGTGGCGCTCGGTCCGGGCTTTAGCGCGGAAATGATTTTGCTTAGATGGGAGTGACAACAATCGTGTTTTACCTCTTTTTGCTGTGGATTGTCGGCATGCGCATCATGGAACTCATCATCGCGAAACGCAATGAGCGGATTGTCAAAGCGATGGGGGCGAAAGAGTTTGGCGCGCGCCATTATCCATGGATCGTAGCGATGCACGTCTTATTTTTGCTTTCGTTTACGGTCGAGTCATTATGGAAGGGGGCAGAACCTTCTCCATGGTGGCCGTTTTTATTTATCTTGTTCGTCGCGGTGCAAGGATTGCGAATTTGGACGATATCGTCACTTGGCCGTTTTTGGAATACGAAAATTTTAGTGCTGCCCAATGCGTCGGTTGTCGCCAAAGGCCCGTATCGCTGGATTCGTCACCCAAATTATTTCATTGTGGCGATGGAAATATGGCTGATTCCTTTTATGTTTCAGGCATATTGGACGGCGCTCGTTTTCTCGATCGTCAATGGAATTTTGCTGTCGATTCGCATTGCTGTCGAAGAAGAGGCGCTAAGGTCGCTGACGAATTATGGCGAACAGTTCGCGGTGCGTCCCCGTTTTTTCCCGCTTCGTCCCGTCAAGTAGAAGGCGGGTTTTTTGTTTTTTCTATTGGGAAAAGCGTGTAAATACTGTAAAATGAGTGTATACGATATTAACGCGTGAGGGGTATGCGCATGAGTCCACTGACAGGGCAAACATCGTTAACACCGTGGTTGCAAAAAATGATTCATATACATGACGCGTTTATCGCACACGGTGATGAAGTGAATGCGAAAAAAGTGCAGCAGCTGCTGGAAAAAACGGTGAATCGCGAGTTTGTGATCGCGTTTTGCGGCCATTTTTCCGCTGGCAAATCGAGCTTGATTAACGCGCTGCTTGGCGAGCCGCTATTGCCGTCAAGCCCGATTCCAACCAGCGCCAACTTAGTAAAGGTGAAATCAGGGGAAGAATATGTGCGTGTCTTTTATAAACATGAGCCGCCGGTCGAATATGACCCGCCGTACAATGACGAGCTGATTCGCGCTCAATGCAAAGACGGGGATGCGATTGAATTGATCGAAGTTAGCCGGAAAACTTCGCGCATTCCTAGCGGTATCGTGATGATGGATACGCCGGGAATTGATTCGACCGATGATGCCCATCGGCTTGCCACCGAATCGGCGCTTCACTTAGCAGATGTGATCTTTTATATGATGGATTATAACCATGTGCAAGCAGAGTTGAATTTTCAGTTTACGAAAGACTTAACGAATCATGGAAAGACATTGTACTTAATTGTGAACCAAATTGATAAACATCGCGACCACGAATTGCCGTTTCACACTTTTCGCCAGTCGGTGAAAGACGCGTTTCGCGACTGGGGAGTAAAAGCGGAGCGCGTGTTTTTTACCTCGTTAAAAGAGCCTAACCATCCCTATAACGAATGGAACGAGCTAGCACATTGCTTGCATTCGCTGTTTCGCGATAAAGATGACCGGCTTCTGTTTGGTGTGGAAGTGGCGCTAAAACGGCTTGTTGACGAGCATGTTCATTGGCTTAAGGAGCAGGGAGAAGAGCAGGAACAAGCGCTGCGGATGCGTCTTTCCGAACTGGGGGGCACGGAAGCGGAAGGGGAAGCGGTACGGGAAAGCCTGGCGTGCTTGAAGGCAGAGCTGGAAGAGCTTGCCGCTGCTTCGCGTAAGCTTGAAGAGGAGTTCCGCCGCGAACTAGACGGAATATTGGAACATGCTTACATGATGCCGTTTGAAACAAGGGAGCTGGCCAAAGCTTATTTGCAGTCCGTTCAGCCGGATTTTAAAGTTGGCTTTTTCTTTGCCAAGGCGAAGACAGAGCAGGAACGAGAAAAGCGCTTGCAGGCGTTTTATGAAAATGTAAAAGAAAAAGCGGTCGCGCAAATCGAATGGCACGTGCGCCAGCTGTTGCTTCGTTTTAGCAAAGAACATGGTATCGATGATTCCGCCTTGCTTCATGAATGCCAGCAATGGACGGTGGCATGGGGAGCAGAAGTATTGGCGGATTTGGTGAAAAAAGGGGCCGGCGTCACCGGGGAGGCGCTTTTAAACTATACAAGCGACGTCGCCTACGAGCTGAAAAAGCGGTATCGCGACGCGGCGCTTTCATTGTTTGACAAGCTGCTGGCGGAATGGAATAAACAAACAGACGAAAAACGCCGCGAGCTCAAAGAACGGCTGGCAATGGAAGAAGAAAAATACGAACTTGTAGAGCAGCTGTCTGGCCGCAAACAGAAACGGGAACAGCTGCGGCGGGAGTTAATCAACTTGCTTGAATCCAACCGCTACGGAAAAGAAATAGATGAAACACGGCTTGCCGAGCTGACTACGCCTCCGATCATGAGAAAGCGGCAACATGAAGCGGCATCCCTTCCTTCGAAACAGACGGATCAAAAACGGCCATCACTCGTTTTAGAACAAGCGCTCGATCGACCAAGCGGAGCGTCGCGGCAAAAGGTGCAGCAAGCTATTCAGCATCTGGAAGCAGCGACAAAAACAATCGAAACGATCGACATCATGAACCGGTTTGTCCCACTCCTAATCGAGAAAGCAAAACGATTGCAGTACCGCACCTTTACTGTCGCGCTCTTTGGCGCATTCAGCGCCGGCAAGTCATCGTTTGCCAACGCGCTGATGGGCGAAGGATTGCTGCCGTCATCGCCAAATCCGACGACGGCAACGATTAATAAAATTGTGCCGCCAACCGAAGCGAACCCACATGGTACGGTAATCGTGCAAGTGAAAAGCAGCAAACAGCTGTTTTCCGACGTCCAGGCGTCGCTCCGCCATTTTCAGCAAACAGCAGCAACATGGGAAGAGGCATGGGCGCTATGCCAGAAAATAGCAG
The DNA here is from genome assembly GCF_011761475.1 of Saccharococcus thermophilus. Classification (NCBI taxonomy): domain Bacteria; kingdom Bacillati; phylum Bacillota; class Bacilli; order Caryophanales; family Anoxybacillaceae; genus Saccharococcus; species Saccharococcus thermophilus. The sequence continues at coordinate 1,354,146 of NZ_JAASRS010000001.1, read as the reverse complement.
GATTAGAAAAAGTGGAGCCGCACCAAAAGCCGCACTACGCCTTTCTCCGCGCGGTCCTGTCCGGCTATGAGCGCATGAAAGAGCGGCTCGGCCATACGTTCCACATCGGGCTCGATGAGTTTTATCAATATGTGGCCGATGAAGCGACCGCTTGTTTTATCGAATGGGTGGAGCTGTATTACGACTGCGCCTTGACCCGCCAAGGCATCACGTTGGTCGACACACCTGGGGCCGATTCGATTAATGCGCGCCATACGGGGGTGGCGTTTGACTATATTAAAAACGCCGATGCAATTTTGTTTGTTACGTATTACAACCATGCGTTTTCCAAGGCAGACCGCGAATTTTTAATCCAGCTTGGCCGAGTCAAAGATACGTTTGCGCTTGATAAAATGTTTTTCATCGTCAATGCGGCGGACTTAGCTCGCTCTAAAGAGGAATTGGACGCGGTCTTGGCGTATATGAAAGACCAGCTCGCCCGCTTTGGCATTCGCTTTCCGCGCCTTTACGCGCTGTCAAGCCGTTTCGCCTTGGAGGAGAAAATGGGAGAAGCCACGAAAGGGAATTATGGCTTTTTAACCGAGTCGGGCATTGGCGCCTTTGAGGAAGATTTCATGCGTTTTATAACGGAAGAGTTAATGGAAGTGGCGGTTCAAGGAGCGTATGCGGAAATCGAACGGGCGCATCAAACCGTGGCGGAATACATCCATGCCGCGCAAAAGAGCGGGGCGGAAAAAGCGGCAAAACGGCAGGCGTTGCTAGAGGGACAAGCGAAAATACGCGACATTCTCGGCAAGATGACGACCGATCACGCATGGCAAGCGCTGATGCAGGAAGCCGATGAACTGGTTTATTACGTGAAACAGCGTGTCTCGCTGCGGCTGAACGATTGGTTTAAAGAAGCGTTCAACCCCGCTTCTCTCCGCGATGACGGGCGCGACATCCGCCGCGCTTTAAACACGTGTCTCGAAGAGTTGCTGCATTCGGTTGGCTTTGACTTAGCGCAAGAAATGCGGGCGACGAGTTTGCGGGTGGAAAAGTTTTTAAGAGAGCGGCTTCAAGACCAATTTGCCGATGTATGCCGCAAGCTGGAACCAATTCATCCGGGAATGCCGCTTTCCAATTTAGAAGCTGTTTCCTTTGCCACACCGGAGTTTGCCAATGGGTTGGAACATATGGACCGGTCAAGATTTGCGAAAGCATTATCGCTCTATAAAAACGCGAAATCATTTTTTGAGCGTGACGAAAAGCGGTGGATGAAAGAGGAAATCGAAAAACAACTGCAGCAGCCAGTCGATGAGTATCTTGCAGCGCAAAAGCAACATCTGCTTTCCGCTTACGAAGGGCAATATAAAGCGGCGGTAGACGAGCTTGCCGCTTTCTTAATCCGCCAAGTTGACGACTATTTTGCCGGGCTGCAGACGGCGTTAACGGATACGCTCGATATCGAACAGCTGCGCCGATGCGAAGCCGAGCTAGCTCGAATATTGGAGGAACGGGGATGAACGAGGTTATCGAGCGCGAATTGATGGCGATCGCAAAACAGCAAGCGGTCCGCATATTATATGCGTGCGAGGCAGGGAGCCGTTCCTATGGAATGGAGACGTCATCGAGCGATTATGACATCCGGCTGATTACGATGAAACCGGTTCGCGCGTATGTATCGGTTGCCAAACCATCTTTGGCGTGGAGCCATTCCGCCCCGCCGTATGAGTGGCACAGCTGGGATATTTTTAAAGCGTTGGAGCTGCTGCGTAAATCCAATCCATCGTTGTATGAGTGGTTCTCGACCCCGATCGTTTACGCGAAGGACGATTTCTTTTATACAAAAATGAAGGAGATAATTAGTAAACATTACTCGTTAAGGGTTTTAGCTCATCATTACCATGCGCTGGCAATAAAAAATATTCGTGCCCTCACAAAAAAAGAAATGGAGACAAAAGCATATATAAAAACGTATATACAGGCGCTGCGCGGCGCGCTTATGTTTCGCTGGATCGTGCGCCGCAAGATGCTGCCGCCGCTTCCGCTTACAGAATTAGTAGACGGGGACGCGTCGCTATCCGGGCTTGTAGAGCGGCTGAAGCTGGCCAAACAAGGAGAACAGATGGATGTTCGCCTGTTTGTGCCGGAAACAGTAGCAGCTCTCCTTGACGTGGATACGTCGGCCATGGAAACGCTGCCGGCGGGCGAACCGCTCGATGTCCGCATCCTTGATGAATTGGCATGGACGTTGTTAGGTATATAAAAAGGGGAGATAGGATGAATCGGTTTCATGCATGCGCCACCTGCATTCACTATGGAATACAAAAGACAGAAAAAGGGCTTTATACGTATTGCCAGCGACTTGGCTATGAAACAAAACCGCATTACCAATTCAACTGTTGGACGCCAAAACCGAATGTGCAAAAGTTAATGGAAAAAGAAATGCGAAAGGAAGATCATCATGAGTGAAGTTCACCAAGCGATTACCGCCCACTTGCAAAAACAGCATTCCATCCTGAAGCAGTTTGCCGAGCTCGAACAAGAACGGGAACGTTATATTGAGGAAGCCGTGATGCTTTGCCAAAACGGGAAGCCGTTTACGGTTGAAAACATTAACGCGGTGACCAAAAAGATGAATGAACTGGCAAAACAAGGGGTAGTGCCGACACGAAAATACGTAACGGCAGAAATGGTCAAGGAATATGTGGAGCGCATTACAAAGTAAGGGGGAGCGAAATGGAGCATATTGTTTCACAAGCATGGCTGGCGGAGCGGCTCAATAAGGAAGATGTCCGCATCATTGACTGCCGCTTTCATTTAAACGATCCAAAGCGCGGATTGGCGGAATATATTGAAGACCATATTTCTGGCGCTCTCTATTTCGACTTAGAAAAAGACTTGTCGGCGCCGATTTCCAAACATGGGGGCCGCCATCCGCTTCCGCCTGTGGAAGAAGTGGCGGAAAAATTAGGTGCGGCTGGAATTGATGAAACGGTGACGGTCGTTGCTTACGACGATCAGAATGGGGCGATGGCGGCGCGGTGCTGGTGGTTGCTTCGCTATCTCGGGCATGAACGCGTTTATGTTCTTGATGGGGGCTATACAAAATGGAAGGAAAATGGGTATCCTGTTACTGACGAAATTCCAACGGTATCTCCTCGTTCGTTTCAGCCGCGCTTGCAGCCGTCATGGTTGGCGACGGTTGATGATGTACGGCGCGCCGTCCGCGAAGGATCAGCCGTTTTGATCGATTCACGGGAGTGGAAGCGCTACGCGGGAATCGAAGAGCCGATCGACCGCGTTGCCGGCCACATTCCGGGAGCGGTTCATATATTTTGGAAAGATGGGGTGACGGAGGACGGATATTGGAAAAGTCCGGAACAACAAGCACAGCGTTTTGCTTCGATCCGTAAAGATGCCCCCATTATCGTATACTGTGGCTCTGGTGTGACGGCATGCCCCAACGTGCTCGCCTTGAAAGAAGCGGGGTACACCAACGTCCGCTTATATGCCGGCAGCTGGAGCGACTGGATTTCGTATCCAGACCATCCGATTGCAACCGGAGAAAAATAGCGGCATATTTTTTGGATGCCAGCCGATACTATAGATGTACCCCGGTTAAAGGAGGAATTGCGCATGGGCCGCACAAAACTTGGCAACGCCAATGCACAGCGAAACAATAATGCCAAACAAAAAAACGGATTCAATCAAGAATGGAATAGCGAATTTGCTTCCTATGCCGAAGTAGAAACGAAAAAAATGAAAAACGAACATAAAAATATCCGCTGACCGGAAAGGGGCGTCTGATTAGGCCCCCTTTTTGCTTTTTTTCAAGCCTGTTTTATGCTTTAATAAAAACGGTAGTGACTATGATTTTGGCTACGCCCCGTTCTAAACCGGACAAACGTTTTGGATGGGAAGATATACATATCGCATAAAAAGAATGACCTGTTTTGATGGAAAAGCGGCTGAACTTCCGTTTTAACTATGCTTACAGGAGGGGACATACATGAGGAAATTCGTTGCCATTGTTTTGCTGCTGGCGGTTACTGGGTACGGCATTTGGAATGCGCTCGCGGCAGAAAAAACAAAAAAAGTCGGCCTATCGGTCGGGGACGTTGCTCCTGATTTTGCCTTGCAGACATTGGCCGGCAAAACGGTACATTTATCTGATTTCCGCGGCAAACCGGTCATTGTGAATTTTTGGACAACATGGTGCCCACCGTGTAAAAAAGAAATACCTGATATGGAAAATTTCTATAAAGATTACCATTCCGAAGTGGGTCTGCTTTCCGTTCATTTAACATCGCAAGATACGGTGGAAAATGCCAAATCCTTCATCGACGACCACCGATTAACGTTTCCGGTTGTGTTGGACAAAAAGCAAAAAGTATTAAATAAATATCATATTCAAACGATTCCAACATCGTACATTATTGATCGTCATGGGGTAATCCGAAAAAAAGTGATCGGTCCGATGACGTATAAACAGATGGTGGAAATCACTGCGTCGCTTCGTCAATAAAAGCATCTTTCGCTGGAAAGGTGCTTTTTTACTTGAAAAGAAAAATCGAGCTGTTATTTTTCGAAAAGTTGTAATAATTTTTATCTTTTTTGGGAATGAATAAAATTAAAATATGAAGTGAGGGGAGGGTTAAAAAATGAGAAGAACCCGCAAAATGACGTTTCAAGAACTATTGATGGAAAATAAACGTCAATTATTAAATGACCGCGAAGCAATGGAGAAAATCGAAAAAAAATTGGAAGAACGCATGTTAAAAAAAGCAGAATAAGCCATGCATAGCGGTCATCCGCGCGGACAGACTAGATGGTGAGGAGGCGAGGTTCATGAGCAATCCGAAAGCAAACCCGAAACATTACAATCCGAACCATCTAGGTACACAGCCTCGTGCTGCTGGAGGAAATAAAGGGAAACAAATGCAAGATCAATCTGGTCAGCATGCACAAGTGATTCAAACGAAAGGCGAGTAATTGTTCATAAACATGCAACAAAACGAAAAGCACGAAGGAGGAAGCGTGATGACTCATCGTCCGAATCCGGATGACCGCAGTGACAATGTAGAAAAACTGCAAGATATGGTACAAAACACGATTGAAAATATCGAAGAGGCAGAAGAAACAATGCAATTTGCTTCCCCGGAAGAGCGGGAAAAAATTCGCGAAAAAAATAAACGCCGCGAAGAAGCGATTGCGGCAATGCGTGCCGAAATTAAAGACGAAGCAGCGGCACGTGAAAACGGCTACCAATAATCATCGGCGGTGCGGAGTTACCCTTTATGGCTGGGTGACTCCGTTTTTTATCGAGCAAAACGAAGAATATGGTAAGATATAGTTGTATGCATGTGGAGGATGGTAAACGGAGGGAGAAACATGAAAATAGCTGAAAAACAAATTGAAGTTCGCTATGCAGAAACGGATCAAATGGGAGTCGTGTATCATGCCAATTACCTCGTCTGGATGGAAGTAGGCCGAACGGAGCTCATTAAACAGTTAGGATTTCATTATGCGGATATGGAAAAGAAAGGGATTATTTCTCCAGTTGTCGATCTGCAAGTTTCCTACAAAAAACCGCTTCATTACGGGGAGACAGCGACCGTTCGCACTTGGATTGACGCCTATGATGGCATCCGTGTCACCTATGGATATGAAATTTTGGCGCCAGATGGGGAAATAGCGGTAACGGGAAAATCGCAGCATGTTTGCGTTAAGCGCGACACCTTTCGCCCGATTGTCATCCGTAAATATTTTCCAGATTGGCATGAAGCTTATGAACGGGCGAAAAAGTAAAGGGGAATACATACGATGGCATTTGGCATTCGCAGGCAGGAATTGATGGAATGGAAGGCGAAAGTAAAAAGAGGAGAAATTGCTTTTTTGACGCATTATTGGTATGACGAGCGTTTTCCCGAGTATACGACGGTGACGAAAGTGGGCTGTGCCGACATTGAAAAACTGGCAGCCTGGGGGAAAAAGTACGGATTGCGAAAAGAATGGATCCATCACCGTAGCGAGTTTTCCCATTTCGATCTGCTTGGGGAAACACAGAAAAAAATTTTGCAACAAGAAGGACTGACCGATCATTTACTGCGGTTTCATTTATAGTAGATAAGGGGGGAGGGAAAGAAAGATGGATTTGGCGAATTTAAAAGAGATCGGAAAAGGGACGTTGCTCGAAGCATTAGGGATTGAAATCATCGAAATTGGCGAAGGGCGCATCGTTGCGACAATGCCGGTCGACCATCGCACCCATCAGCCTTCCGGATTGCTTCACGGCGGGGCTTCCGTAGCGCTGGCGGAAACGGTGGCGAGCCTCGGCGCCTATGCGCTCGTCGATCCGGAAAAAGAAAGCGTCGTTGGCTTGGAAATCAACGCCAATCACGTCCGGGCGGTCCGAAGCGGCACGGTCACCGCGACGGGGACGGTTCTGCACCGCGGCAAAACAACGATGGTATGGGATATAAAAATCGTCGACGAACAAGAGCGGCTTGTCTGTGTTTCCCGCTGTACGATCGCTGTCATCAAAAAAAGCTAGCGTTTTGGGCAAAAACGCTAGCTTTTTTGCTATTTATTCGATCATAAACATTGGTTCATCTGCTTCTTCGTTTATATCAACGGTTAAGTTGTGATCATCAAAATACCATATATCCTGATCTTCTACAAAAAAAGTAATTCCATCCACCGTTGTTTGTGCAACCGGCTCTATCGGATCTTCTTTTGCCATGCCGAGAGAAAATCCTTTTTGCACGGTGCTGCATCCCCCGTAGCGGGCAAAGAAGCGGATAGCATCTCCTGCTTGTAAATCCAGTTCTTTTTTAAACCAATCCAATGCCTTTGGTGTGATGATAATGTTCATTATTTCTCCTCCTCAATGAATATTATAAGCAAACGATGTCCTTATGTAAAAAGTTTCATGAACATCTCGTGACATTTTTGATTAAATTTCCTCTCGTTGACAAAAAGTAAAGAGAGAAAACAAAATGAGGAGGGAGAAAAAATGGAGAGAAAACGTCCATTTCCTTTAAGCTATGAATCGGATGGGTTAATGGGAAAGAAAACGAAAAAACAATCCGATCATGCCAAAAAAGAAAAAAAGGAGCGCGATTTTTTTAACACCACGCCAGCCAGTGAATAAAGTAGCCAGTAGGCTGCTTTTTTCTTTGGCAAACTACTATACAAATACGTCATTCAACGTTATTATTAATCGAGGAGTACTTTTTTTGAAAGGAGTGACGTTTTCGTATATGAGTAGTCGAAGTTCGAGCGAACCAGAGCCGGAATATAGCGGGGAGCTTTGTCTTCTTCTTTTTCGATCGTCGCAGCTACTCATCGTACGAAAACGAGCTCCGATCGGAAAAGGAGAAGCGCAAACTTCCTCGCGGTGAAAAGGAGGAAGGATGCGTATGATGAAAATGTATTTATCCGATGCAAACGGAAAAATGAAAGAAATCGATGAAATTAAAACTGGTTGCTGGATTAATTTGGTAGCGCCGACGGAAGAAGAAATCCGCTACATTGCTAACCATCTCGATATTCCGATTGATTCGATCAAAGACGCATTGGACGACGAGGAGCGGTCGCGCGTCGAAAAAGAAGACAACCACGTATTGATTATCGTCGATATTCCGATTGCCACCAATGATGAAGTAGAAGGTCCAATATACGAAACGATTCCGATTGGCATGATTATTACAAATACGTGCTTCATCACCGTCTGCTTGCAGGAAAACCCTATTTTTGAAGAGTTTTCCAAAAACAAAATCAAAAACTTTTACACGTTTATGAAGACACGCTTTGCTTTGCAAATGCTATATGTGATTTCCACTTATTATTTGCGTTATTTAAAACAAATTAACCGCAGAACGACCGAAATTGAGAAAAAATTGCATCAGTCGATGAAAAATAAAGAATTGTTTTCACTCCTCAGCATGGAAAAAAGTTTAGTCTATTTCACGACTTCGCTGAAGGCGAACAATATTGTCATGGAGCGGCTGCTGCGCCTGAACTATTTGCGCATGTATGAAGACGACCAAGATTTGCTCCAGGATGTCATTATCGAAAATAAACAGGCGATTGAAATGACGGAGGTTTATAGTAGTATTTTAAGCGGAATGATGGATGCCTTTGCTTCTGTCATCTCTAATAACTTAAATATTGCCATGAAATTTTTGACGGCGATCACCATTGTCCTTTCATTTCCAACGATAGTGTTCAGTTTTTACGGAATGAACGTACCGATTCCGTATCAAGATAAACCATATGCTTATTTAATGACACTAGGAATTTCAGCGATTTTTTCAGGAGTGACTGCATGGATATTTTGGAAAAAACGATATTTTTAACGACGAACAAGGCTGCCTCCTAAGCTTCGGGCAGCCTTTTCTTTTTGGACGATGCCATTCCGCCGGAAAGCACAAACTTCATCGCTTCCTCCGGCTTCATGTCAATGACTTCCACTTGTTCTTTTGGGACTAAAAAAGTCATGCCTGCCACTTGAAACGTCTGCGGAACGTAGACGGCAACGTGGTCTTTGAGCGGATCAAGCCAGCTTTCGATTTCCTCGGATGTAATAAAGCCGATGCATTTTAGTTCCGTGTTCGGCAAGGTGACAAGCACCACTTTAGAAAAGGAACGTTTTTCGCCAACAAACGAGGAAACGGTATCTTTAATGACGGAATAAACGGTTTTAATGAACGGAAGGCTTTCAAGCAACCGGTCGAGAAGACGAATAATTCGGCCGCTAATATATTGCGTCGACAGCCAGCCGCAGACGGTGATAAGAATGACCGTACATAAAATGCCGATCCCTGGTATGTAATCGTCTTGCAAGTAAGGACGCACATACTTGCCAAGCAGCCCATCCAAAAAGGCGAACACTTTATAGCATACATACACCGCTAAAATAATCGGAACAATCGTAATAACGCCGTTCACAAAGTTTTTCACAAAAAACTTCATTCGTTTCCCCCTCTCCTGTTGTTACTTTATCAACTTATCAGTTTTTGTCCGTAAAAACAAGATATTAAAAATAACGAACATTATTTATATATAATCGAGAAAAAGTTCGTATTTTATCTTGACGAGAAGGAAAATAATTGATATAGTTACAAATGGAATACGGGAAGTGGGGGATGGACAGATGAACAACCATTATGATGTCATTGTCGTCGGCGCAGGCCCGGCAGGCATTTTTACTTGTTACGAATTAACGCTAAAACTTCCAGGGGCGAACGTCCTGTTAATTGATAAAGGGCACGATATATATAAGCGCAATTGTCCGATTCTTCAGAAAAAGATTGAAAAGTGTCCGCCGCCGGCCGGCAAAAAAGATTATGCCGGATGCGTGCCGGCATGTTCGATTACGAACGGTTTCGGAGGGGCCGGTGCCTATTCGGACGGAAAATTTAATATCACCAGCGAATTCGGCGGCTGGATGACCGATTACTTGCCAGCGTCCAAAGTGTTGGAACTTATCCGCTATGTCGACGAAATTAATTTAAAACATGGGGCGACGACATCCATTACCGATCCAACGACAGAGAAAGTCAAAGAGATTGAGCGTCGTGCTTACGCCGCTGGGCTGAAGCTATTGCGCGCCCAAGTCCGCCATTTGGGGACGGAACAAAACTTAGAAATTTTAAAAAGCATTTTTGAATATTTGCATGAACGGATTGAGATGCGTTTTAAGACCGAAGTGGACGATATTATAACGGAAAAAACGAACGATGGGCATCGTGTCACCGGAGTGGTCTTGAAAAACGGCGAAACGCTGACAGCGGAGAAAGTTGCCATCGCGCCGGGACGCGACGGGTCGGTGTGGCTGAGCAAAATATTGCGGAAACGCCGCTTGCGCATGATCAACAACCAAGTCGACATCGGCGTGCGTGTCGAAACATCGAACATTGTCATGGAAGAGATCAATGAACATTTGTACGAAGGAAAATTTATTTTCAACACGTCGGTCGGGACGCAAGTGCGCACGTTTTGCAGCAATCCTTCCGGGCACGTCGTTGTTGAGAACCATTCCGGCATTATGCTCGCAAACGGCCACGCCTATAAAGATCCGAAACTCGGCAGCAACAATACCAACTTTGCGCTTCTTGTATCGCACAAGTTTTCCGACCCATTTGATAAGCCGAACGAATACGCCCATGAAATTTCGAGGCTCGCTAATGCTTTATCGAACGGCGGCATTATTGTGCAAAAATACGGCGACATTTTAAAAGGAAGACGTTCTACGGAAAAACGGATCAAAGAAGGATTTATCGAACCGACATTGAAAGAAGCGGTGCCTGGCGACTTAGGGCTTGTGCTTCCATACAATACGATGAAAAGCTTAATTGAAATGACGGAGGCGCTGAACCACGTCACACCGGGGTTGGCTTCGGAACATACGCTCTTTTACGGCGTCGAAGCGAAGTTTTATTCGGCGCGCCCGAAATTAAACGACCGGTTTGAGACGGAGATTTCCGGATTGTACGTCGGCGGCGATGGCGCCGGCATTACGCGCGGCCTTGCCCAAGCGAGCGCCTGCGGCGTATGGATCGCCCGCGATATCGTAGAAAAATTAACAAAATAAACGGAAACAGTTAACCTTTATAAAGTTTTAGTTGACAATTAAATTCCTCTTTCGCTACGATAAATGTAACGATGTGGAAAGGGGAGAGGAAAAATGGTAAATTGGCTGGAATTAGCCGACCGCGTGTTGGAAGGCTACGAGCTTACCGATGAAGAAGCGCTGGCAATTTTAGACTGTCCGGATGAAGAGCTGTTGCTATTGTTGCAGGGGGCATATCGCATTCGCCGTACGTATTATGGCAACAAAGTGAAACTTAACATGATCATTAACGCCAAATCGGGGCTGTGCCCGGAAAACTGCGGGTATTGCTCTCAGTCCGCCGTTTCAACGGCGCCGGTGAAAACTTATAAAATGGTCGATAAAGAAACGCTCCTGCGCGGCGCGGAAGAAGCATACCGCTTGCGCATTGGCACGTACTGCATTGTCGCGAGCGGACGCGGTCCAAGCGAAAAAGAAATCGATACGGTTGTTTCCGCGGTCAAAGAAATTAAGGAGCGGTTCGGACTAAAAGTGTGCGCATGCCTTGGCATCTTAAAGCCGGAACAAGCGGCGCGCCTCAAAGAAGCGGGAGTTGACCGCTATAACCATAACATTAACACATCGAAAGAACATCATCCGAACATCACGACCTCCCATACATACGATGATCGTGTGCAAACGGTGGAAATGGTAAAAGAAGCGGGAATTTCTCCATGTTCAGGCGTCATTATCGGCATGAAAGAAACAAAACAAGATGTGGTGAATATGGCACGAAGCTTGCGCATACTTGATGCCGATTCGATTCCGGTCAACTTTTTGCATGCGATTGATGGGACGCCGCTTGCCGGAACAAACGAATTGGATCCGCGCTACTGCCTGAAAGTGTTGGCATTGTTCCGCTACATGAACCCGACCAAAGAAATCCGCATCGCCGGTGGACGCGAAGTCAATTTGCGCTCTCTGCAGCCGCTCGGTTTATATGCGGCCAATTCGATTTTTGTCGGCGATTATTTGACAACGGCCGGCCAAGAGAAATCGGCTGATTATCAAATGCTCGAAGATCTCGGCTTTGAAATCGATTTTTCCGCCGAGGAGCAAACGATTTGTTCCTAATTTCCCGATGCTGTCTCCCGTATGGAGACGGCGTTTTTTTATGCATGAATATAGACGAACGGCAGACAATAAAAGATAAAGCGATAATCGGGAGTGAAACAACATGTATGAATGCATTATTATCGGGGGCGGAATTGCCGGATTGCAGGCGGCGATCCAACTCGGCCGCTACCATCACCGCGTTTTGGTGATTGATGCCAATAACGGCCGTTCCAACCTTTGCCGAGCGTACCATAACGTGCTCGGCTGGCCGGATGGGGTAAGCGGGGAGAAGCTGCGTGCGCTCGGAAGAAAACAGGCGGAGCAATTTGGCGTGCATTTTGCCGACGATGAGGTGATCGCCGCCGAGAAAAAAGGAAACGTATTTATTCTGTTCGGTAAAAGCGGGAATACATATGAAAGCGAGCGGCTTTTGTTTGCGACAGGAGTGAAAGACCGGATTCCGCCGATTCCCAACCTGATTCCATGTTTAGGGACAAGCATTTACGTATGCCCGGACTGCGATGGATATGAAGTCACCAATAAAAAAGTGATCGTGCTTGGCGCGGGCACTTCCGGGGCAAATATGGCCATGACGCTGTTATATTGGACAAAAGACATTATCTATATTAATCACGATGGCGAGGAGCTATCGAGAAATTGGCAGCAACAGCTGCAGGAAAAAGGCATTCTCTACCTTCGCGAGCCGATTGCATCGGTGCTTGTCAAGGAAGGGGCGGAGTTTTCCGGCGTCCGGCTGCAAAACGGAGCGGAAATTTTTGCGGAGTGCGCCTTTATTGCCTTTGGCCATAACAAAGTGAATACCGATCTGGCAAAACAGCTTGGGGTGGAGCGCTTAGAAAATAAGCACATTCCTACCAATCCGCGCACGAAGCAAACCAATGTCCCAAATATTTGGGCGGCGGGCGACATCGGTGTTCATTCCGAACAAGTGACGATCGCCATGGGCGAAGGCGTACAGGCGGCGATATGGATTCATAAAAGCATTATTGCACAGCAATGAGGAGAAAAAAGCGATAAAAACGCCTTCTTTTTTGCTGTTTTTTTCATGAAAACGATCTCTGGCGCGTACTATTTCAATACAAAGAAAGAGAGGAAAAATGCAATTTTCAATTTTTTTCTAGGCAAAAAGCTTCACAAAATGAACAAAACTCATTAAAATGACAACAAAGAAATTAGGAAGGAAGAGGATGGGGAAAGATGGCACGATCGTTTTATCATTATTTATTGAAATTCCGTGACGGCAAAAGGGAAGACCCGTTTGTTCGCTTTGCCAACGGGGCGTATTATGATCATAGTTTTCCAAAATCATCGGCAGATTATGATGAAATTAGCCGATATTTGGAGCTAAACGGTGATTATTTAGATAGCATGATCGTATTTGATGAGCTTTGGGAGCGGTTTTTGCAGGAAGCATAAAATGGATTTGCTCCCGCCCTTTTTTGAAAGCGTTGCCATTTGGTTTTTCCGCGGCGGCAGAGGTGTCCACTCATTAGCATTTGCATATAATGTACTATCATTGCTTCAGGTGGAGGGATACGAATGAGTGGCCCAAAGCGCCCGAAATTTTCGATTGGAGATATTGTCGTAAACACGCTGTATGGAACGGTTGGCACGATCACCGATATTCAACAAATCGATGGTACGTTTTTATACGAAATTAACCATAGCCTCAGCTTATTTATGGAACATATGCTAGTATTATTATCCGACTTTTCCGGCGATTTATGGATTACAGAAGAAATAGAAGTGGAGCTGCCATTTTTCTTAGGCGAAATTGTCCACGTCCGCGATTACGGTGACCACTTGTTTAAAGTGGTTGGGGTGCGTACGGAAATTTACCGCTATCATGGGGAAGGGTGGGAAGAGACGATTTATGAATTAAAACGGTTATTTGATGGCTGGGAAATTGAGGTTCATATGGAAGACATTATCCCGCTGGCGGATGATGAAGAGACATCGATTACTCTTTTGCAAGATATCGCTATCTCAGCACCAGTGAAATCATATGTCCTTCTTTCACCCGCCGAAGAGGAGGTGAAATCGCCATCGATTGATGAGCTGCTTGATATGTATAATGATTATAAATTTTTATATGAGTGGTTTCACGATGAACAGTATAAACAGGTGATGGAAACGGTTGTGAAACGTTTACAAATTATTACCAATTACCATAATAAAAATTGACATAAAATAAATAGGAAATAAGGAATCCCGGCCACCATCATCATTATTGCCAAACCGTTTACAACTGTTTCCATTATTTTATCGGCAATGGTCTGCTTGTCCATATTTGATTCCTCCGTGTAGATTTTTTGTTACTACATATATGGACAAAGGGAGAAAATTAGTACATGGACGAGAAAATTCTTTTGACATAAAACGGTATAACAATACATACAACATTACAAAGGGGGCGAGATGTCGTGAAGGAAATCGAAGTGGTCATTGATACGGAGGAAATCGCTGAGTTTTTTTTTCATGAATTGATCCGCCGCGGTTTTGTGCCGACGCAGACGGAACTGGAGGAGCTGGCCGATATAACATTTGATTATTTATTGGAAAAATGCATTATTGATGAAGAGATCGAAATAGAAGACGACGAGTAATGCCACTCGTCGTTTTTTTATTGGGTGGTGATCGCCGCTGTTCGCAGCATCTCCATGTCATGCATATAATTAGCGGTTATATCTTTACGGTCGACGGCGGGAATGTTTTCCATCATTTTAATAATGGTTTTGTCGGTAAACCAGTCACGGCAGTCGGAAAATGAATGGGAAATATCCGGCCAAACCGTCTCTAAACGCGGACTGTAAATGCGGGACGAATCCGTTGCTTCGGTGGAAAATAGTTGCGGCCAAAAGTCCGCGCGCGAGCCGGTATGAGCAGTTTCTTGGGCAAATTGATATGCCCGCTTCGTTAGCCGTTTTTCGAAAAATAATATGCTGTAAAGTGTTTTGCCGATGTGAATACGGTGATGGACATCGGCGAAATCGCGAACGGTTGTGCCGGCAAGGCGAATGCGGCGTCCCGTTTTATACGGAATGAGCACATCATTAAAGCCGAGCCATTGCTCAACAATAAACGGCATCGTCGAAAGCACGTGAGTTTGGAAAAATGGATTTTCGATGACCCGCTTTTGAATATATTGCTGCTCGTTAATAATTAATGCCACGGTGATGACAGGCGAATCTTTTGTTTCCCAAAAATATTCCCAAAACGGTTTCATAAAAGAAGAGACAGAGAACGACCGAAGTAAATGAAATAACGGTTTTTTGTTTTGCTTGCTTTTTTCATAGAGCAATAGCTGCGGATAGGCATCATGGAAAATAAGCGCATTCGCTCTTTCTAAAAATAAAAAGAGCGGGTTGATCTGTTTTTTGGGAAGAAGACGCGGTACAAGGTTTCCGCGCAAATCCGTCATGTTCCATCCGCCATTTCGCGAAACGATATGCGCCAAAAATGCCCAATGCACTTCGCGATGACGCTGAAAAAAATCGAAATAGGCCGCTGTCCGTGTAATATTATTGCGATTATATTTCGCCGTTTTTTGGCGAATGTCGTTAACGATTTGCCTCTCTTCACCGGTGAGGCTTATCGTAGGCGGCGGATCTTCCCAGCGGCGGGCAATGTCGAGTAAGAGATGGGAAAGGGCGATCGGAATGGGATGACGGTATAAAAAAGAACGGTATATGTATTGGATTGGGTGGAGCATTTGCAAAAGCGTGTCAATGCGGATAATACGGTCCTCCTCCTTTATTTATTGATAATTGTATTTTCAGTTTTTCCGATCGATAGCCGTTTATTCGGGCGCGGCCAAATTCCATGTCTCTATCATTGCCGGCAGGGACATGCCGATGGCCAAAAAGCGGCCGCAGTGTCGATAAAAGCAATGCGCCGTTCGACAAAACAACAGCAATTTTGCTAAAGGAATCGACATAGCGAATCACAAATATTATGGAATAGGAACTAGACATTTGCCCGGCAAAAGGAGAGAGGAATAATGGTACGTTTGTTGATGAAAAAAATGCTTCATGCCCATCGCGTTTATGATGTCACTATATTTCAAACCCCGCATTTTGGTCAGACAAAAGGATACAGGCAAGTATATCGGCTGACGGTGAAGGCAACGAACCACCATGAAGCATTGTCCTACCTTTATCGCATGTTTAACGTAGCGGATTTAATGCCAAAAGATTATCATGCCCGTTTCATGGGTACGGGAGATATTGTGCTCATTGATGAAGGACTAAAAGGACAGGTGTATTACAGACTATGTCCCGAAGGTTGGAAAAAGATTAGCCGCCTTCATGTCCATTAATAAAAAATCAAAATATTCTGTATTGTTGTATAAAATGATGCTATAATGAAGAAAAAAGTCGAATAGTTTACACGGATTTTGGGTATGGATAATAAAGGAAAGGGGGCGATGATTTGGAACGCGACAAGAAGGAGCGCGATCTCCCGACAATAGCGCCGGGAATGGATGACGACGAGGAACTGAACGAAAAAGCGACGAAAGAAGAAATTGCTCATGGGGAGTATACAAAAGTAGTGACATTGTCTTTTGATGAAGTGGATCCATCCACATGAACACCCTTGTTATTACGAAAGTATATAGCCACTTCATCCCATGACTTGAGTTATCGGGATGAAGTGGAAAACGGTTTTGAACCAAGCCGACAGGGTGCTAAACACCAGTGAGGTGTTTGCCCATGATACTGAACGGAACAAGCGTGAGTGCCTGCGCGCACGTGTAGGAAAACCTCTTTAGTACTGAGAACTTGCCGACTTTGCAGAAGTGCTTACAGAGATTTCCATTTATGATTTTTATAAAGCCTTATTATGATTCTGGGTTGTCATGATGCCCTGGTCCGTTTTTTCGTCCCCCTGTAGCGGAGTATTCTTTCGCGTGTGCCGCGTCCTCTGCGATTAGCGCTTCTTTCGGAATATGGTTATTCTTTTTTTGGCCGTTGATGCGGTTGCGATGTTTTTTGCCCATAAACGGTTCCCTCCTTAATATTATTGACACTGTTAGTTTGTACAGCAACAAGCGGTTCATTGACGGAAAATCTTTGCAGTGAAGCGTAAAGGGAAGGGGAAACGAGGATGGCCGCACTTTTTATTTCCATGTTGCTTTGTGTGACCACTGTGATTGTTTTGCTGTTTGTAAAGGAACAAATAGAACGCATGTTTTTCCGATGGAAAGATATCCCTTTCCTGCATGTGGTCAATGTGCTTGTCGCCGGGGTTATTGTCGCTGCTTCCTACTATCGATTTAGCGACATCCGCATCCATTTGTCGACGATCGCATCTGCCAAGCAATTTTTGTACGTTTTTATCGGTGCGACGGAACTGGTTCTTCCCATCTATCTGCTTGGCTGCTGGATTGTTCGGAAAAGAAAGAGGCGGGAGAAAAAATATACACGCAGCAAAGATAAAAAAGTATTATATATTAACGAGAAATATTTAGCGCGCCGCCGCGATCGCCATGATTATCATTCAAAAACATCGTAAATGGCAAAGGGAGAAAAAATTCTCCCTTAAAATTTTGTTTTTTCTTTTTTCGATGTAGACGGCTGATTGTTGGAGCGGGAAGATGGATTTGTTTTGTTTGCGTATTCGACAGCTTGTTCTAGTTTCTTTTTCATTCGTTTGTCCCTCCTTGCCCAATGAAGGTGATCGTTAGTGAAACAAAAATAGAGGAGGCATATACTCAGTATGCCCATCACAATTATTTTTACGTATAATGACTTACTGCCATTTTCAGCGAATATATGGTATGATAAGAAAGGTATAAAACGCGGTGCCGAAAAGACGATAGGAGGTATATGTCATTGAGTGTTCATATCGAGGCAAAACAAGGGGAAATTGCTGATAAAATTTTGCTTCCAGGAGATCCGCTGCGTGCGCAATATATCGCGGAAACGTTTTTAGAAGGGGCGACATGCTACAACCGTGTGCGCGGCATGCTTGGGTTTACCGGTACATATAAAGGACATCGTATTTCCGTGCAAGGGACGGGAATGGGGGTTCCTTCTATCTCGATTTATGTCAACGAGCTGATTCAAAGCTATGATGTGCAAACATTAATCCGCGTCGGAACGTGCGGGGCGATTCAAAAAGACGTGCACGTTCGCGATGTCATTTTAGCGATGAGCGCGTCCACGGATTCCAATATGAACCGCTTGATTTTCCGCGGACGTGATTATGCGCCGACGGCGAACTTTGAATTGCTGCGCACGGCGTATGAAGTTGGTGTCGAAAAAGGGCTTGCCTTAAAGGTGGGCAATGTGTTTACCGCGGATATGTTTTATAATGACGAGCCGAATTGGGAGACTTGGGCGCGCTACGGTGTGCTGGCGGTCGAAATGGAATCGGCGGCATTATACACGTTAGCGGCTAAATTCGGCCGTAAAGCGCTCTCTGTATTAACGGTCAGTGACCATATTTTAACAGGGGAAGAAACGACAGCACAGGAACGGCAAACGACATTTAATGAAATGATTGAAGTGGCGCTAGAAACAGCGATTCGCACCGAAGCATAATCGGCAGGCGCCGCTTTGGCCCGCGAGCCGCATCTTCTTCATCGTTCGGCGTCCTGGCTGGGTGGAGCGGTTTCATGGTTGTCAACAGCCGATTGTTGCGATTTCTTTACAAAAAGTGCAAAACGATACTGGACGGAAGAAAAGGTGAAATGATGAAACAGCTATGTCGAGCAATAATCGTTTTATCGCTTGTTTTTTTTAGCGGGTGCAGCCAGCTGAACGGCGCGTCCAACGGACAGGAAAAAAATTTGCCGAAGTCAGGCGAAAATGATACAGCTCATCCGAAAACGGTGGAAAAAGCGGAAAACATAAAAGTACCGAAGACGAACGAAAAAAAAGAGGCGTCGAAAACGGAGAAATCAACCGATTCGGAACTATGGCTGGAATCGAAATATTGGAATATTGTCCAAGTACGTAACGGCGTGAAAGTCATTATGAACCCAGACAATATACTGGCGCTCGTCAATAAGGAACAATCGCTTCCCGCGACGTATAAGCCGAATGATTTAGTCGTGCCGCGCGTACCGTTTGCCTTTGCGGAAAAAAATGTGGAGAAGCGGTATATGCGGGCAGAAGCGGCTGCCGCATTGGAGGCGTTATTTGCCGCAGCCCGCAAAGAGGGAATCCAGCTGGTAGCTGCGTCCGGTTATCGCTCCTATGAACGGCAAGAAGCTATCTTTATGGAAGAAGTCAAAGAAAAGGGAAGAGAAGAAGCTATTCACGCCGTTGCGTTGCCGGGGCAAAGCGAGCATCAAACTGGTTTGGCAGTGGATATTACAAGCCCGTCGGTCCATAATGCCTTGACCACGGCGTTTGGAGAAACAAAGGAAGGAAAATGGGTGGCTGAACATGCCCATGAATATGGCTTTATTATTCGCTATCCAAAAGGAAAAGAAGCGGTGACCGGATATGAGTACGAACCGTGGCACCTTCGTTATGTGGGCAAAAAAGCGGCGAAAGTCATATTTGAAAGAAAAATAACGCTCGAAGAATATTTTAAAATAGTGAAGAAAATATAAAAGATGTAAAAAAGTGGATTGCTTCTATAGGAGTAATCCACTTTTTTACATAATTGATTACCAAAACAAACCGATTAAGGCAATGGCGGCAATGGCAGCGAGGGCGATTCTTCTATGGCCCCATCCCCAACCCCATCCCCAGCCGACGAAGGCATAGCCAAATCCACCGAGATTTCGTCGTGGACCAACAGGTGTGATATAGACGTGAGTTGGTGTGACACGAGTAATCCGCCCAACATGGATATTTCCAAATCTATCATGAATACGAACGACTTGACCGTGGTAGCGGCGGCAAACATGGTACCAATGCGGTGACATTTGTCCCCCTCCTTTGTGAGTGATACACTACAGTGTACGTGAGGGGAGATGGACACGTCTGTATAAATGACTATTTTTGGCAAGAAAATACACAATAACCTAGCTGATTGCCGTATTGTTTCGTGATTTGCTGGTGGGTTTCGAGCATTTTTAACATTGACATTGGCATATTTGCCGTAATGAGGAATTGAGTTTGCGCGGCATCGGGCTGTCTAGCTGATAAGTACGTTATGTCAATGTGTCGAAAGTGGTTTTTCTGCAACTCCTTTTCCCACTCCTCCTTGGTAAGCAAATGACGAAAACCGTAAAACGATGCGATTTTTTGCTTTTCCTCATCAGATAATTGCGAATGGCATGCTTCAATAGCGACAAGCATCCCACCTTGCTTTAGCACGCGGTAAATTTCCCCTAATGCTTGAGGAAGAGAAACAAACGCCAAAACGGATTCGCATAATGCAATATCAAACTGCTCGTCAGCAAACGGAAGGGTTTCAACGGAAGCGGGATGGAGGCGGACAGGACACGTTAAGGTGGAAAAGCGTTCTCTCGCCTTTTCGATCATAATCGGATGAATATCAATCGCCGTTACGTCCGCGCCGTATTGGTCGGCGATATAGGCGGTGGTTTCCCCTGTTCCGCAGCCAACATCGAGAATACAAGTATGGCGGTCGATATTTAGTTTACGTAATATATCTTTTGTTAACTGAAATCCACCGGGATGGGCGCTGTCGACTCCCATCTCCGCTAACATATCGAGATAAGTGGTCAATCTGTATTCTCCTTTCTAATGTATGATTGGTTTATCATACGCAACTTTACAGCTGTTTGCCTTTATTCAAAAAAGTTATCCAAACGAGAAAAAATTTGCTTTTTCCTATACTCATGACGGCGGTCAATTTTCTTGCTGTAGACTTACACGCTTTTTTGTTGGTACACTGATAAATGCAGAAAGAACAACTAGGTTGGTGAAGTATGTGGAAAGAAAAGGGAAGGCAGAAGCGGGGGCTTTCATTAGCATTGTCGCTTACATAGCTTTAGCCGTCAGCAAACTGTCTGTCGGTTATATCGCCCATTCTGACGGGGTAAAAGCGGATGGCTGGAATAATTTTAGCGACGTCATTGCATCCATTGCCGTTTATATTGGAATGAAAATTGCGAAAAAACCGCGCGACCACAACCATCCATACGGCCATTCGCGGGCGGAAAACATTTCTTCCTTAATTGCGGCGTTCATGATGATGTCGATTGGCATTGATGTCATGACGGAAGGAGTGTTGGCGCTTTTTCGGCCGGAAAAAGAAGAAAACGCGCCAGATTTGCTCGCTTCCTTCGTTGCGGTTGCCTCTGCTTTTGTTATGTTATCTATTTATTCGTTTAATATCCGGCTAGCGAAGCGAACCAATAGCCTGGCGCTTGCCGCGGTGGCCAAGGACAATTTATCCGATGCGCTTGTCAGCATTGGAACGGTCGTCGGCATTGCAGGCGCGCAAATTAAGCTTCTTTGGCTTGACCCGCTTGTTGCTGTTTTGATCGGAGGAGTGATTTGCAAAACAGCCTGGGAAGTATTTATGGAAACATCCCATACATTAACCGATGGATTTGACGAACAACGGCTGACGGCATATAAACGGGAAATCGCCGCTATTAGTGGAGTGAAAGACGTTGCCGATATAAAAGCGAGAATGTTAGGAAACGACATTGTTCTTGAAGTAACGATCCATGTCGATCCGCATTTAACTGTTGCCAAAAGCCACGAAATTGCCGATGAAGTGGAACGTTTAATGAAAAATCGCTATAATATTGAGGCGACCCATGTTCATATCGAACCAGAGAAGATCCCTTAACCGCCTTTTTCCCAAGCGGTTAAGGTTTTTTTATGAGGAAAATGCGAACACTATATCATACAAACTTTATAAAAGGAAAGGAAATGGACGATGGAATACCATCATACAGAGACACCGGAAGTAGATGGGCTCTATCGCCGCCATGCTCCTATTGGGAGCGAGACGTGCTGGCTGCATTTTACGGCGGCTTCGAAAGTGGATTTAGAGAGGTTATTAGACGCGCTTTCTGTTCATCCATTAGCAAAACGGCGGCTATTGTTCGGAACGGATATTCCCATGGCAGACGAATATGAGCGAAGTTTATTTCTCTCGCTGTTTGTCATTCGCCCTGAGTTGCGGACGGCAAAAATTTACTTGCTTGCGACAGAACGGTATGTCATTAGTTATATGGAAGAAGATGATCCGCTGGTAGAAAACGTGAAGGAACGGCTGCTTTACCATCGTGAACATGCATTGCATCCTGGATATGTACTGTACTATTTTTTAGATATTACTGCTATTCGCTTTTTGCAAGTGATTGATGATATTGCCGACTGTATTCAAGCGTTGGAAAGTCAAGTGTTTAAAACACCGTTTGCCAATGAAATCGGGCGTAATATTTACCGATGGAAAATTCGCATCCATGAGTTGCGCCAAGTGGCGGAAGCCCAAGAAGAGACGGTGAAAACGATCCAGCATGCAACGCTTCCATATATCAATGCCGAAACGAACCCGTATATGCAAGATGTCGCCGGCCGTTTTTCCCGCGTTACGGCGGCGTTGGATGCGTTTAAAGAGTCGTTGTCTGGCATTTTCGATTTGCAGCTTTCATTAAAATCCGATCATATGAACGTCATTATGAAAACATTAACGTTAGTGAGCGTGATTTTTATGCCAATGACGTTTATCGCTGGGGTGTACGGCATGAATTTTGCGGTAATGCCGGAACTAAAATGGAAATACGGCTATGGTTTTGCGCTTTTATTAATGGCGACAACGGCTGTTCTGATTGCGCTTTATTTCAAGAAAAAAGGCTGGTGGGGGGAAAACGGCACAAAAGAAAAGTAAAGACGGGCAAGCGTTTCTGCCCATCTTTTTTTCGTAAAATTGGGCGATGGCCCGCCCGTGGGATTGGGCGGCTGCATATAATGGCGGTGAACAGACGAAGGAGGTGCCCGCCATGAGCGGCATATTCGACAGTGGTTTTACGGTTATTGTCGTACTGTTTATTTTGTTAATTATTGTTAGTTGTGCATGTGTCATTCATTATTGAGAAAAGGGGGAGAGGACCATGTGGGGCTATGACGGATGCATGCCTTACTATGGCTACGGATACGGAGGACATCGCTATGGCTACGGCTTTTCCTTTGCATTAATCGTCGTGCTGTTTATTTTGCTGATCATCGTGCTAGCGGCAATTAGATAATGGAAAAACGCCTGCTCGTTACAGGCGTTTTTTCTTGGAAAGAAACAGAAATGGGGTTATAATGAAACGGAAGCAATAAAAGTAAAAGGAGATAAAGCAAGTGAACCAGTCACACGAAGAAAAAATCGGGATCATCTATACGGCGTTTTCGTATTTGTTATGGGGCATACTGCCTCTGTATTGGAAACTGTTAGAAACGCGTCCGGCGCTGGAAATATTAGCGCACCGCATCACTTGGTCGTTTTTGTTTATGATTGGACTGCTGTCGGCTACCCGGCAGCTGAAAACGTGGCGACATCAGCTGTTCGCCATTTGCAGGCAGCCAAAGTTAATGGGGGGAATCGGCGCAGCTGCCATTTTAATTAGCGCAAACTGGTTTATATACATATGGGCCGTCAATCACGGCCATATTGTCGAAACGAGTTTAGGCTATTATATTAACCCGCTCGTGAGCGTTGTGCTGGGAATGATCGTGTTAAAAGAGCGGCTTAACGTATGGCAGTGGATTTCTTTTGCGCTCGCCTGCCTCGGAGTCTGTATCATGACCTTTCAATACGGAACATTCCCGTGGATTGCGCTGTCGCTTGCCTTTTCATTCGGATTTTACGGACTGGTAAAAAAATTGGCAAGCTTTGATTCTGCCATTGGTTTGACGCTCGAGACGATGGCGGTGACACCATTTTCCTTCATTTATCTTCTCGTTTTGTATAGCCACGTTCCTTCTTTGTTATCATCGATGACGGTTTGGCAGGGGTTATTGCTGCTTGGGGCCGGTCCGGCCACCGCCGTCCCGCTTCTATATTTTGCCAAAGGGGCTAAATTAATTTCCATGACCATGCTAGGGTTTTTGCAATACATTGCCCCGACGATCAGCTTGCTGCTTGGCGTGTTTTTGTTTCATGAGGCGTTTACGAAAACGCACATGTATGCGTTTAGCTGCATTTGGGGGGCGCTTATCCTTTTTTCTTTCGCTAAAACAAAACGAATGCAATGGCTGCGTGACAAATGGATGAAACGGAATTCACTCGAAGTGTAAAAACGGATTGGAGGAGCCAGTCCGTTTTTTTTTTGTTTTCCTAAAGACTCGGCAAATACCCATTTTTATGAAAACATCTAACCATTTACCCGTTAGTTGAATAGTCTACTAGTACAAAAGTGAAGGAGGTGCTTTCAAGTGGGTGCAGCTTACGGTGGCGGATTTGCGTTAGTCGTTGTCTTGTTCATCTTGTTAATTATTGTCGGATGTGCGTGTATTGGTGGCTGGATGTACTAAGAACCAGTGATTTTGCACAAGGGAGGTGAAGAATGATGCCATTTGGTTTATACGGCTTTGGCGGCGGCCCTTGGGGCGGCTGCGGCTGGGGCGGTGGCTTTGGCTACGGCGGCTTCGGCTATGGCCGTGGTTCTAGTTTCGTGCTGATCGTTGTCTTGTTCATCTTGCTCATCATTGTCGGAGCAACATGGTGCTAATGGCTAACTAGTAGCATCGACAAATGGGAAGAGGCTGAGTAAAGCTTCTTCCCAATATTTTTAGATAGCAAGGAAGTTATATACATGCATCTTTTGCCATTTTCGCTGAAGAAATTGCAGTGAAAGGAGAAGTAAAGGAGGAGTTCGTTCGTCATCTCTCCCGCTTCGGTTATTTTCAACAGATGGACGAAGGGGATATACATACGGAAAATTTGGAGGAACGGGAATTGGAAAAAGGGAAAATCGACCGCGGAATATGGGAATATACGAAAAAGCAGCGTTAAAGAAAGAAGGCTGACAGCTTGAAATGCATGTCAGCCTTGTTCATTTCTATATCCGTAGCGGCGCTGGATAGAAAGAAGGCGGAAAAAGAGAAATATGGCGCCAGCAGCCAGCCCTGAAATCAGCCCGATCCAGTAGCCAAACGCTCCTAGAGAAGTAAAGTTGGCAAGCGTGTAACCGAGCGGAAGCCCAATGCCCCAGTAGGCGACGAAGGCGGCCCAAAACGTGGCATTAACATCTTTGTAGCCCCGAAGCGCTCCTTGGATGGGAGCGGCGACCGCATCGGAAAACTGAAAGAAAATCGCATACAATAAAAACTGTGCCGTCAGCGCCAAAACATCAGGTTCATTCGTATAAATACGGGCGATATCGGCGCGGAAAAAATAAAGCAAAAGCGATGTTGCGGCAGCTGTCGCTACCGCCATGCCGATGCCAAGATAGCTGTATTGCTTTGCATCTTGATAGCGATTCGCCCCGACTTCAAAGCCGACGGCAATGGTCAAAGCGGTCGAAATGCTGAGCGGGATCATATATAGAAACGAAGCAAAATTCATGGCGCTTTGATGGGCAGCGATCGTTGTCGTGCTAAATTCGCTCATCAGCAACGTAACGGCGGCGAAAATGCTCGTTTCAAAAAAAATCGCAAAACCAATCGGCACCCCAATTTTCAAAAGTTCTTTCCACGCGGTGAAAGAGAGAGGATAAAAACGCGCAAACAGTCGGTAGCGGGAAAAACGCTGAAACTTTCGGACAATAATAACGGCGATAAAAAAGCAATACCAGTAGGTAATGGCGGTCGCATAGCCGGTACCGACGCCGCCGAGCTTTGGAAATCCGTATTGGCCGTAAATAAGCAAGTAGTTGAACAAAATATTGATCGGCAGCGCCGTTAAGGTGATCAACATCGTTATTTTCGTCTGCCCAAGCGCATCGATAAAGCAGCGCAAAACATAGTAAAGAAAGAGCGGAGCGATGCCAAAGGAAAGGGCCGTTAAATAGTGGAAAGCGACGCGCTGCACCTTGCTGTCTAGGTCCATATGGTCCAAAATCGGATGCAAAAAGATGGCGCCTATGGCAATGATAAAAAGGGCGATCGCGGCTGCTAAATACATCGCTTGGATAACCGCGTGGGGAATTCGTTCATGCCGCTTTGCTCCTAGATGCTGGGAAACGATGGGAGTTAGCGCCAGCAAAATGCCGCTCATTCCGGTAAAGACCGGAACCCATAAGCTGGATCCAATCGCGACTCCTGCCAAATCTTTTGAGCTGGCATGACCAGACATGGTGACATCGGCAAAATTCATCGCATATTGGCCGACTTGGGTGATGAATACGGGAAGGAAAATATGTAGCAATTGAACGATTTTCTCTTTATACGTCATCGTTTGCTGCATCGATAACAGCCTCTTTTCTATAAAGATTGCACTGTTAATATAGAATAATAGAAAAACGGGGAAGAAACAAGAATGAAATTTTTTTCTTTTTAAGGTGATTTTTTCATTAATCATTGTTCTAAATATAAAATGTAAAAAAAGATCGTTGTTAAAAGTACAGGAAAAAAAGCTGTCCCGTTTATTATACGGACAGCTTTTTTTCGCCAATGGGAAGCTCAATAAGAAAACATGTACCTTTGTCGTCACTTTGCACTTTTATCGTCCCTTTGTGAAGTTCGATGATTTTTCGCGATAGTGAAAGCCCAAGGCCGGTGCCTGTTTCTTTTGTCGAGAAAAACGGATCAAAAATATGGTCAATCACTGACGGCGGTATGCCCGGTCCGTCATCGCAAAATTGAATTTGCACCATGTTGTTGGATCTTTTGCTAGAAATCGTGACATTCATCGTCTTTTTTATTTTTGCTTCGACTGCATTGCGGAATAAATTCAGAAACACTTGCAACAACTGATTTTTATCGCCGTTTATTTCGCATCGATCTAGCTGGTCATCTAAATCAAAATAAACATTTACATTATTTAGCAGCGCTTCACTCTGCAACAGCATTCCGACGTCTTCACGAATAAATTTGTTGATTTTAATTTTTTCCATTTTTATATCCGCCGGCTTTGCGATGCTTAAGAAATCAGTAATAATGCTGTTGGCGCGATCCAGCTCGGGAATAAGCAGGCGATCGATCAGCGAAATAATTCGATCGGGAAGATCGCTTTTCAAAAATTGCAAATAGCCGCGAACCGTTGTCAGCGGATTGCGAATTTCATGAGCAATTCCTGCGGCGATGCGGCCGGCGACGGCAAGTTTTTCGTTTTCTTTCATCATATTCAACGATTGGAACACGCTGATGACCCGTTTGATCGAGCCGTCATCATGATAAATAATGCGCGTATTAATGATGCCATAAAAGCGATCTAGTACTTCCTGGTTATAGATGGGTTCTTTTTTCTCAATGGACTGCAGCGTCACAATCAGCTCATCGGGTAGCTGCAACAATTCGCGGATATGTTTTCCAATGATCGCATCGCGGTCCACACCGGTGTCGTTGGCGGCTTGCAAGTTACAAAGCGTAATAATGCCATTGCCATCAACAAACACAATATGATGAGGAACAAGGTCAAGAATGGGCGTTAAAAATTTTTCAACTTTCTCAAAAGGTATGTCGCGATAAAAATCGATATCCCATTGAAATTCGGCCTCTTTTGCCGGCGATGCAGGGATCGGCTTTATGATCGGCGTCGATTTTCCGCAGCTTTTTTCTAATTTCATTCCTGTTTTGTAATCGGTGAAAACGAATGGAAATGGAATTTTTTTAATAAAATTTTGGTAAAATTGTATTTGCTGTTCTAATTCCGCTATGCGCTGTTTCAGGTGTTCGTACGATAAATCGTCCATCATCCCAAACTCCTTAATTAAACATCCATTAATTATTGTACAAAAATATGCTTATTTTGGCTATCATTGCAGGTACAATTTTTTCGTATTGGCGGTGATTGTTTCGCCATCTTTTCTGTCATTCCCGTGTCCGACCGCTGGAGCGCAAGTCGGTGAAAACCGCTGTCTGCCCCCGCAATTCCCGCTTTCCGCCATGTTTTTAATACTGTTATTGGCTAAGATGAAGATGGACGTCAATCACGGGCGCTCCCCTTTTTGATATCGTCTTGCAATAAACGGAGAAATTTCTGCATCTCTTCTGTGGATGGAAAAACGGCCTGTGCCTGTCGCTCGTTTCCGCCGCCTTTTCCGCTTGAGGAGGCCAGCATTTCCTTCAGCCACTTTCCGGCATGGAGCAAATGGGAAGGCGCTTTGGCGATTGCGATGCGTTGCTCTAATGTTGTAGCGAGCACCGCTGTTTTTTCATAGCGGTTGGCGATGATGCCAGCGATTGTTTGTATGTCCTTCAAGGTATATTGTTCATAAACACGCACGACGACTTGTTCTTGCTTTGCCTGTTGAGCGGCGTTTTCCGCCTCTATTGCAAATAGGATCTCCTTATATTGTTCAAGCCGTTTTTGCATCTCTTTCTTTTCCGCTTCCCATTTGCCGAGAACGTCAAGCAGCATATCCCGATTTGTTCCCAGCCGCAAAGAAGCGGCAGTCACGACGCGATGGGACAGCTGGTAGTCGGTAAGCGCGCGTTTGCCGCAAACAAACGAAAGGCGCGTCATTCCGCGATGGCGTTCCGTTCTTAGTAGCTTTATCATGCCGATTTCCCCGGTCCGCGATACATGCGTGCCGCAGCAAGCGGAAACATCAACCCCTTTTATTTCGACAACGCGGATATCTCCTTCAATCTCAGGAAGCTTGCGAAACGGAAGCTGGTGAGCTTCTTCTTTTGTTACGTAATAGGTTTCGACAGGGATATTGGCATAAATGATTTCATTGGCGCGGTTTTCGATGGACGTAAGCGCCTCTTCCGATAAAGACGGGACGTTTAAATCGATTGTTACGACTTCACTGCCCATATGAAATCCGACGGTATGCGCGTCAAACAGTTCGATGCACACGGCGGACAATAAATGCTGGCCACTATGCTGCTGGGTATGGTCGAGACGCCGCGCCATATCAATTTGGCAACGAACAGTTGATGCAGAAGGAAGGGAAGGAAGACGATGATATACTTCTTCATTTTTTTCGAACACTTCAAGCACGGGGATACCTGCGATCACTCCGTTGTCGAAAGGCTGTCCGCCGCCTTCGGGATAGAACGCCGTTTCCGCCAATGTGACAAGGTATGTATCTCCGTCTTTTTCCGCACTTGTGATCGTTGTTGTCCATTCGCTAGTCGTCGGGGAAGTGTAATACAATTTTTCCGTCAATCTGTTTCATCCTTTCCCGTATCGTTTGATTTTATATAAGCAAATTTTGAACGAATCTAGCTATTTTTGCAAGCTTCTTATTATGAACCTTTTTCGCCCACATTCTGTTTAGGGGCTTATGAAAAAAATTTTGGGAGAGGTTCTGAAAGAGTGGAAAATATTACGTAAATCGAAATATTTTAATAAAATTTAGTTGCGTATAATGAAAAAATATTTTACCATTCAATATTATACCAAAAATAATAGAAATATTTATAATTTTTATTAAACTATGTTCTAAATAAACAATTAAAAAGAGGAGAGACTTTCCCAAGACAACGTACGGTGCATCCCTCTTCATTGTTTAGAAAATGGGTGGTAAAGAACGAGCGCGCAATCGATAATCCAATGTCAAAAAGATAAGGAAGTTCGGCCATTTTTGTAACATCCAACCGGCAACTGCCGGGCCGACGATGCGCCCGAGTGAGTCAAAGGAAATTTGCAAAACCATATGCACTAGGAGGAAACATATGCGAAACGTTCTTGCATTACATCCAATCAGCTTACATATTATCATCGGCACGCTGTTTGCGAGGACAGCGTCGTTTATGACGATTCCGTTTTTGTCGATTTATTTAACCAAGGTAAAAGGAATCAGTCCTGTGGAGGCTGGGGCAATTATTGGGATTAGCTCCTTTGTTAGTTTATTTGCCGGCTTTATCGGGGGACATTTATCCGATCGGTTTGGGAGAAAGCGGGTGATGCTTGTTTCCATTTGGCTATGGGTGCTTGTGTTTATCGGTTTTGCCGTGGCTGATCATGTTGCCCTCTTTTTTCTTTGCAACGCATTTAACGGTATATGCCGTTCTTTTTTTGAACCTTCTTCGCGGGCGTTATTATCCGATTTAACCGACCAAAAGAAAAAATTGCTTGTGTTTAATCTGCGTTATGCAGCGATTAACGTCGGCGCCGCTGTCGGCCCGCTGCTCGGCTTAAAAATGGGGAGCGCTTCTTCCACTTCGGCGTTTTGGCTTACAGCTACGATTTATATGCTGTACGGGGCATCACTATTGTTTTTGTTCCGCCGCTACGGAGATTCTCGAGCCGTTTCTGCGCATCCATCGAAGGAACGCGTTACGTTGCGAAGCGCGTGCAACGTGCTCGCACATGATAAAATCTTTTTATTAGCCATGATTGGCATGATTTTAGGAACCGCAGGTTATTCACAATTTAATTCGACGATTCCGCAATACTTATCGAGCGCACCACAGTTTCAAAACGGGGTTGAGCTATTTTCATATTTAATCGTTGTTAACGCTGTTTCCGTATTAGTCATGCAGTACCCGATCTCGCGAATCGGGAAATATTTTTCTCCGATTGTATCGATTATGTCAGGAACGGTGACAGTGGGTTGCGGCTTGTTTTTGTTTGGGTTTGTCGATGAGCCCATGCTTCTTGTTGCGGCGATGGTTGTCTTTACAATGGGCGAAGTGATGATGTTTACCATGGGGGATTTATTTATTGATCAAATCGCTAAACCGAATATGAAAGGTTTATATTTTGGGGCAATGGGATTTACAGCGATTGGAAATGCATTTGGACCAACATTAGGGGGATGTTTCATTTCTTTGTTTGGTGTGTCACATGGAATCTACATTTTTGGCTTGCTGGCACTTTTAAGCGTTCTAGGATTTCCGTTTCTTTTATATGCTTTTCACTTAATGAAGGGAAAAAAACGCTATATGCAGTATAGTTTGTAGCACCGCTCATTTTTCTTATATAATGATTAGTGTGACAGCTGAAATGAAAAATAGTTAGGTGATGAAAACGATGCTAACGTTAAATGATGTGTTAGAAGCAAGAGAGAAAATGAAAGGAATTGTTCATCAAACCCCGCTCGAGCATTCGCAAACGTTTAGCAATTTATCCGGCAATAATGTGTATATGAAATTGGAAAACTTGCAAAAAACCGGTTCGTTTAAAGTGCGAGGCTCGTTTAATAAAATTATGTCGTTGACAGAAGAAGAACGAAAACGCGGGGTGATTGCCGCATCGGCAGGGAATCATGCCCAAGGGGTCGCCTACTCCAGCAGCATGATCGGCATCCCGTGCACGATCGTCATGCCGAAAGGAGCGCCGTTAAGCAAAGTAGAAGCAACAAAAGGATATGGAGCGGAAGTTATTTTATATGGCGACGTTTTTGATGAGTCGCTTGAGTATGCGTTTGAATTGCAGCGGCAGAGAGGGGCGACGTTTGTTCATCCGTTTGATGATTTAGCGGTCATGGCAGGACAAGGCACGATCGGCTTGGAAATTCTCGAGCAGCTTCCGGATGCCGATATTGTTCTATGCCCGGTTGGCGGCGGCGGTTTGCTTGCTGGTTTGGCGTTTACGTTAAAACAGCTAAAACCGTCAATCCAAGTGTATGGCGTCGAATCATCGGCCTGTCCGGGAATGACGGCGGCCCTTCGCCATAAAAAGCCGGTAACGATTACTTCCTCTGATACGATTGCCGATGGGATTGCGGTGAAGAAGCCAGGAAATATCACGTATAAATATATTGAAAAATATGTCGATGGCGTCGTTTGCGTGGAAGAAGCGGAAATTTCGCGGACAATGTTATATTTATTGGAGCGGAACAAGCTGTTAGTCGAGGGATCGGCGGCGTGCCCGCTGGCGGCGCTGTTGTATCAAAAGTTGCCGTTTGCTGGAAAAAAAGTCGTTGCCATATTAAGCGGAGGCAATGTCGATGTCACCCTTATTTCGCGCATTATTGAGCGCGGGCTCGTTGAATCCGGTCGTTTTGTCACGTTTACGACCGTCATTTCTGATAAGCCGGGCCAGCTCAATAAGCTGTTGCGGATTATCGCCGAGTTGGAAGCAAATGTCATGTCGATTCACCATCAGCGCATCGGGGCGAAAGTATTGCCGGGTCAGGCGGAAATTCATTTTTCGCTCGAAACGAAAAACGAAGAGCATATTCATCAAATTCACCAAGTGCTGTTAAAAGAAGGATACGATGTCGAGTTTTTTCGATAAAATAATCTCAGGGATGGCGTAGTCACGTCATCCCTGTTGTTTTTCAATGAACGATTGGCATATCGCGTAGTTTTGTTTGTCCGATTCCATCCTGCGCCATTTTCGCTTTTAGACTTTCGAGAATGTAAAGCCCCACCATCCCCATTAATTCCTCATCGGCCATTTCTTGAATGAGCTGCAGCAAATCGTTGCGGTCAAGCTCTTCCAAAATCGACATCGTCATCACTTCTGCATCTTCTTCATCGCCTGTGAGCCGGTTTTTATAGTACTCATATAGCTCGTCAACAAATTTCATCGTTTTTCCTCCATCCGTTTCGTTTATCATCAGTTTGCATAAAATTTATGTATATGATGATTGCCTAATTTTGGTTCAGTATAGTTATGATAGTAAAAATCTAAAAAAAGAGGGGGAGAGATGATTCGGCGTCTAACAAGCATGACCATGACCTGCTTTTTTCGTTTCTGCAAAAAGAACCATCGTTTAATTATTTATTATTTATTATCGGTGGCATCGAATCGTTTGGATATGATGCCGACTTTCAAGAAATTTGGGGAGAATTGGACGAAACAGGCAATCTAAAAGCAGTGCTGCTTCGGTATTATAAATCTTATATTCCGTATGCGCAAGGCGATTTTGATGTCGAAGGGTTTGCCACGTTGATTCAGCAAACATAAACGCCTTGGCTTTCGCGATATTGGTACATGGGCGATGTATCTCTAGAAAAAGGTGGGCTTACTTGAATTGGGAAGTAGGCCCACCTTTTATGATTATTGCCCGTCCGCTCCGTTTGGCGTGACGCGGCGAATATGCTGATCGCCTTTTTCTCTTGCCGATTTTGCTTTGTCGTTAACTAGCTGTTTTTGATCGACCGATGATGATGGAGTTTGCTTTTTATTTGCCATGTTTCTCACCTCATTGTGAAGATTTCGCACGTTGAATGAACATCTCGGCATCCTCAATTAATCCACATGTGCCGCACTGCACGCGGTAGCTTGGACCGCGATACGGAAGATGGAATGGTTCTAACGTCTCGTTTGTGTATTCTCGTTCAATTTCACCCGTTTGCGGATGGAGTTTTACCGCTTTTGGCTGCTGCTCGATTAAGTGAAAGCGTGTGCGGTTCGTTTTGCAGTTCGGACATAACATCGGTTCCAAATGAAACCACCTCCATCTTTATTTTTTGAAAAGCCGCCATGATTATGTATCAAATGGTGAAAAAACATTCTATATATCATAGAGGAATCGCATACAAATATAGCGAACTTAGTAGTTGATAAAAAAAATAATAAAGAGAGGCGAGCGAAGGTGCAAAACGCGATTACATTGACTCATCGAGGCATGACATTGCGCGGGATGGAGCATATCCCGGAAAAAGCGCTTGGTGAAAAGATCCCTGCGGTTATTTTGTTTCACGGATTTACCGGCACGAAACTAGAACCGCACCGTTTATTTTTAAAAATATCGCGCGCGCTGGAGAAGAAAGGAATTGCCAGTTTTCGCTTCGACTTTTTGGGCAGCGGGGAAAGCGACGGCGATTTTGAAGACATGACCATATCAAAAGAAATAGAGGAAGCGCATGCGATTGTCGACTTTGTCAAACGCGATGAGAGCATTGACCCATCGCGCATTTACTTGCTCGGCCTCAGCATGGGTGGACTGGTCGCCAGCGTCGTTGCCGGCGAAAGGCCGAACGATGTCGCCAAATTAATTCTTATGGCGCCGGCGGGAAACATGTACGAGCTGATTGCGGAGACGATTCGGCAAGGGAATATCGATGTGATCGCTCCGTATTTTGATCACGGAGGCAACTTAGTCGGACACGCGTTTTTGGAGGATTTACAAACGATCAACGTATTTGAGCGTGCCAAGCCGTACGACGGCCCTGTGCTGTTGATTCATGGAACGAAAGATGATGTCGTACCGTACCGCGTCAGCCATCTGTATGAGCAATTATGCTACGGCAATCGCGCCACCGTCCATTTGATTGAAGGAGCCAACCATACGTTTGACGCACATCGCTGGGAAACGGAAGTGATTAAGACGATTCTCGAGTTTGTTTCTTAAAGAGGGAAGACAATGGGGAAGTAAGAGAGGTGTGTTAAAAAATGTCTCTCATAGAAACAAAACGTTTACAGATCATTCGTTTTTCCATGAACTGTCTAGAAGCTGCAGTGGAAGGCAAGGAAGCGTTGAAAAAGGCTTCTGGGTATGACGTTGCGGCAGAGTGGCCAAACCGCGATTATGGGGAAATATTGCCGTGGCTTTTGGAGCAATGGAAGAAACATCCTGAACAACAAAAGTGGAGCGGGCTTATCGTTCACAAAGGCAATTCCATGATTATTGAAGAAATTGGAGGCAAAGGCGCTCCGGATGAAAACGGGGTTATTGAGATTGGCTATGGGATTGTACCAAAGTACGAGGGAAAAGGATATGCGACCGAAGCGGTTCGCGCTTTCGTACACTGGCTGACACAATGTCCCGAAGTGAACAAAGTCGTTGCCGAATGCGCAAAAGAAAATATCGCTTCCAAACGCGTGCTAGAAAAAGCTGGGTTTCAATTGAGAGCACAAGATGACGCAATGCTTTTCTGGGAGCTAAAGGACAATTCCCCGGCATAAAGCCGGGAATTTTATAACGAACGAAAAAATTGGTTCCAGTATTTCGCTTGACCGATTGCTCGTTCATCGCGAAGTACATCGCCAGGGGCGTTTCCTTCCCCGATCATATAGCCGATGTATTCAAGACCCATAAATTGAAAGATGTACTGAAACTGTTGAATGAGCGGAAGGCCTTTTATATACGGATCGTCGCCGCCGCAAATCACGACAAAGCCTTTTTTCTTTTTCATTTCTTCTTTAAAAGAAAATCGCGTATCCCGTAAACTTTGTGACCAGCGATCGATAAATTGCTTCATATGTCCGCTCATTCCATACCAATAGATCGGCGTCGCAAATACAAGAACATCATGTTGGCGAACGAGTTCAATGATTCGATCATAATCATCATCCACTTTCGTAAACCCCGCCGGATCATGGCGTTTGTCAACAATCGGCTGAATCAAAAAGTCTCTTATGTTAATACGGGTGCAAGAAACGCCTTCCAACATCACGTCTGTCAGCTGTTCGGTATTTCCGTTTTCTCTTGAACTGCCATTTAACACTAATATTTTCGCCATCGTATCGTTCCTTTCTTTTTCATTACATGATTGATGATAAACGATAGTTGACATTTCCGGCAACCATTTCGTATTTTATAATTAATAAAAAATATTTTATTTTTCAGAAAATGATGGTAACATAAAAGCAAAGGAGATTTTCCATGGCAGAAA
The DNA here is from genome assembly GCF_011761475.1 of Saccharococcus thermophilus. Taxonomy (NCBI): domain Bacteria; kingdom Bacillati; phylum Bacillota; class Bacilli; order Caryophanales; family Anoxybacillaceae; genus Saccharococcus; species Saccharococcus thermophilus. Next base: position 1,318,974 of record NZ_JAASRS010000001.1, on the reverse strand, counting down.
AACCACTGAAAGACCGAATTATTGACACCGCTCTTCACCTTTTTGAAAAATATGGGTATCATGGTGTGACCGTTGACCGCATTGTGACAGAAAGCGATACGTCAAAAGGCGGCTTTTACCACAACTTTAAGTCAAAAGACGAGCTGCTTTATCACATTCATGACGTATTTATTACGTATGTCTTGAATAAGGCCCAGGAAGCGTATGAAAATTACACCACTCCAACAGAGCGCTTATATGCTATTATCCAGTCGTTTGTTAAAGTGTTTCATTTATATAAGCCTCACATTACCGTTTTTTATCAGGAAAGCACATATTTAAAGCCGGAATACTCGGAAAAGATCAACCGAAAACGCGATGAGTTCAAACAAGTCATTTTTCGCGTCATCCGTGAGGGGATCGAAGCGGGAGAATTCCGTCCTGAACTATCCGTAGAAATTACTGGCATGTCGATTATCGGCATGGTCAACTGGACGTATAAATGGTATAACCCGGAAGGCCCGCTTTCGATCGAACAAATCGCGAAATATTTTGCCGACTTTATTTTGCATGCCGTGCTGCGGGAAGAAATGAAGGAAAAAGCGTCCATTTCTCAATTTTTGCTTCCGTCTTTGTTTCATACGTTTTCGGAGGAAAAATAATATGTATTTTGTAAAGAAACCAACTGGTCGGTCTAAACGGAAGCAGAGATAGTTAACAACTGTTTCTATTGCTAACGTTAAAACCGACTAGTCGGTTTTAAGATAAATGATAAATCTAATGGGGGAGAGAGAATGAATTTCGAATTAACAAAAGAGCAGCAGATGATTAAAGAGATGGTTCGTGACTTTGCCGAGAAGGAAATTGCGCCATACGCGGCGAAATGGGATGAAGAAGCGTATTTCCCTGTCGAAGTGTTTAAAAAGATGGGCGAATTAGGGCTTTTAGGCATTCCTTTTCCAGAGAAGTATGGCGGCTCAGGCGGAGATACGATTTCTTATGCCATCGCCGTCGAAGAAATCGGCCGCGCTTGTGGCGGCACGGGATTAAGCTATGCTGCTGCCGTTTCCTTAGGCGCAAGCCCGATTTATTATTTCGGCACGGAAGAACAAAAGCAAAAGTGGCTTGTGCCGATGGCAAAAGGCGAAACGTTGGGAGCGTTTGGTTTGACGGAGCCGAACGCCGGGTCTGACGCGGGCGGCACGCGCACCACTGCGGTATTGGATGGCGACGAATATGTCATTAATGGTGAAAAGTGCTGGATTACTAACGCCCAATATTCCAGACAGGTCATTGTCACAGCGGTGACGGGAAAAGATGAACGCGGCAAAAATATTATTTCCGCCATTATCGTTCCAACCGATACGCCAGGGTTTACGATCCGTTCGAACTACGATAAAATGGGCGTCCGAGCTTCCAATACGTGTGAGCTTGTGTTTGAAAACGTCCGTGTGCCGAAAGAAAACGTGCTTGGCGATCCGCAAAAAGGGTTTAAACAGTTTTTGTACACGCTTGACGGGGGCCGCATTTCCATTGCCGCACTGGCGGTCGGCATTGCGCAGGCAGCGTTTGAGAAAGCGCTTCAATATGCGAAGGAGCGCGTCCAATTTGGTCAGACTATTTCAAAATTTCAAGCGATCCAATTTAAGCTTGCCGATATGGCGATGGAAATTGAGCTTGCCCGCAATATGGTGTATAAAGCAGCATGGCTAAAAGATCAAGGAAAACCGTTTACAAAAGAAGCATCATTCGCAAAACTGTTCGCTTCGGAAATGGGCTTCCGTGTCTGCAACCAAGCGATTCAAATTCACGGCGGCTATGGCTATATGAAAGAGTATGGAGTCGAACGCCATTTACGCGACATCAAACTGATGGAAATCGGAGAAGGTACGTCAGAAGTTCAACGCCTTGTGATTGCCCGTCAACTAGGATGCTAAATATCAGGGAATGCGCATATAGTTAGGAATGAATTTGGACAAAGGGGAGGAGACGGTTTATGTTGACGGTCACAGTGGGGAAGTTGCTGGAGGAAAAAGCGAGGTTGCATCCAGATCAAGAGGCGGTCGTGTACGCAGACCGCGGCTTGCGAATGACGTATAAGCAATTCGATGACTATTGCCGTTTAGTAGCGCGCGGGTTGATGCGGCTTGGCATTGAAAAAGGAGAAAATGTGGCGATTTGGGCGACCAATGTGCCGGAATGGATCGCATGCCAATTTGCGACAGGGAAAATGGGAGCGGTGCTTGTCACGGTCAATACGAACTACCGTGCCGCAGAATTAGAGTATTTATTAAAACAATCCGATTCTACCACTCTCTTTTTAATCGAACGATATCGCGACTCTTCTTACGTCGACATTCTTTATGAGATTGTTCCGGAACTGCGTACATGCGAGCCCGGAAAGCTTCAGTCCAAGCGTTTGCCAAAATTGAAAAATGTCGTGTTCATTGGGGAGAAACGCTATCCGGGGATGTTTACGTGGAACGACATTTTGGCGATGGCGCACGATGTGACGGAAGAACAGCTCGATGAACGGATGAATTCGCTCGATCCGCATGACGTCATCAACATGCAGTACACCTCGGGAACGACAGGATTCCCAAAAGGCGTGATGCTCACCCACTACAATATTGTCAACAATGCCCATCAAGTTGCGCAATGCATGAACCTCACGAAAAATGACCGCCTCTGTATCCCGGTGCCGTTCTTCCATTGCTTCGGCTGCGTGATGAGCACATTGGCATGCGCCACAGTTGGAGCGACGATGGTGCCGGTGCAGGAATTTAACCCGAAACAAGTGCTGCAAACCGTGCAAGCGGAAAGATGCACGGCCTTGCATGGGGTGCCGACGATGTTTATTGCCGAATTGAACGAACCTGATTTTGAAAAATATGATTTATCAACGCTTCGCAAGGGAATTATGGCCGGATCTCCTTGCCCAATTGAAGTAATGAAAGCGGTTATCGAGAAAATGGGAATAAAAGAGATTACGACTCACATTTCGCACCCTCTCGACGAAAATCGGGAGGATTTTTTCGTTCCGATGTCGAATGAATCCTTGACACACAAGGAACGTAAAGGAGTTTTTCACTTATGAACGTTCAAGTCAAAAAGGTCTATCGCAATTCTTATTTGAATATAATAAGTGCCCTATTCAAGAAACTGGGTCTGCCTCAATTGATTGACCATCTCGTGCCCGTCGATCCGCAGTGCCAAACGCGAGTCAGCGATGCCGTTCAGGCCATCCTCTACAATGTGTTTGACGGCCGGCAAGCCCTTGTTCACTTGGAACATTGGGCTCAGGAGGTCGATTGTGAGAAACTCATCCGTCCCGATCTCCATCCTTCCTGGTTGAACGACGATGCGTTGGCCCGTCATCTCGATCGCCTGTATGAGGCTGGCATTCACAACGTCATCAGCACTTGCTTGATTCATATTTATCGAAAAGAAGGCCTTTCCCTCCGAGCCTTCCACGCCGATACGACGGACAAGACCGTTTACGGCGCGTATGAATCGGCCTCGTTAGAGGCCTTACAAATCACACATGGCTACAACCGCCATCATCGTTGGCAAAAACAGATCGGTTTCGGACTGGTCGGCAACGAGGACGGCATCCCGTTTTACGGCGATGTGCACGATGGCAACCTGCCCGATAAAACATGGAATCCCGAGGTGCTGTCTCGTGTCCATGAACAGCTGAAGCAGGCCAAAATCGAAGACGAATGGATTTACGTGGCCGATTCCGCCGCGATGACGAAAGAGACCCTGGCGCAAACCAAAGCGGCCAACGCCTTTTTGATCACCAGAGGCCCTTCGTCGCTCCGGATCGTGAAAACCGCGCTGGCCGAAGCGGATGCTGAGGACACGACGTGGAGCGATCCCTTTACGTTGGCGGAGAGAAACGGCGCCACGTACCGGGTATGGGAAACGGCCTCGACGTATGAAGGCCACCCCGTTCGGCTGATCGTTGTTGAATCGAGCGCGCTCGACCAGCGAAAAGGAAAGACGCTTGAAAAAGAACGAACCAAAGAAGCGGAGCTTCTTCGCGAGGAACAAGCCCGTTGGGAGCGTCACCCCTTCTCCTGCCGGGAAGATGCCGAACAAGCCTTGGCGTCCCTCAAGGCGTCCCTTCGCCCCCGGTTTCATCGGGTTGAGGCCGCGGTCGAAGAGATCGTACGCCTGAAAAAACGGCGCGGACGGCCGAAAAAAGGGGCGGAACCCGAGGTGGAGACGCTGTATTTCTTGCACCTTGACGTCGAATTCGACCAAGACGCGTGGGAACAGGCGAGACGGAAAGCGTCCCGGTTTGTCCTTGTCACGACCGTTCCGAAGGAATGGAAGGGCCAACCCATGGATGCCCAAGAGATCTTGAAGCTGTATAAAGGGCAGATCTCGGTGGAAATGAACTTCGCTTTTTTGAAAGATCCGTTTTTCACGGATGAGATTTACGTCAAAAAACCAGAACGGGTCGCAGTATTAGGCTATTTGTTTCTGTTGGCCTTGGCTATTTACCGCGTTTTTCAGCGCCGAGTGCGTCAGTTTATTACTCCAGAACACCCGTTGAAGGGTCCTGGAGGCCGCAAGCTGACCCGGCCGACGGGACAGGCGATTTTTCAGCTGTTTCAATATGTGAACGTCGTCCTGTTCAAGCTGCCGGATGGGCGCATCCAACGCTCACTGGATCGCTCCCTTACCCCTGATCAGCGAAGGATTCTGCAGGGATTGGGCATGGATGAGAGCATCTACGTGTAACGTGATACGGAACGACCAGCGATGGTAAAAAAAGGATTGCCATCGCTCGTTGTGTTGGTCAAAAAGTTATTCTGAAAAACTAAATAAAAAATCCTTTGTTTTGACCTTGTTAGGGTGCGAAATGTGAGTTACGATTGCTTACGGTCAGACGGAATCATCGCCGGTGATTACACAGACAAGAACGAATGATCCGATTCATTTGCGCGTGGAAACGGTTGGTCGCGCGCTGCCAAATGTCGAAGTGAAAATCGTCGAGCCGGGCACGAATAAAGAAGTGCCGCCAGGTGTGCAAGGGGAATTATGCACGCGCGGTTACCATGTGATGAAAGGCTATTACAAAAATCCGGACGCGACAAAAGAAGCCATTGATGAAGATGGCTGGCTGCATACCGGCGATCTGGCTACGATGGATGAAAACGGATATTGCCGTATCACCGGACGTTTGAAAGACATGATTATTCGTGGTGGCGAAAACATTTATCCGCGCGAAATCGAAGAGTTTTTATACAAACATCCAAAAATTTTCGATGTTCAAGTCGTCGGCATTCCTGATGAAAAATACGGCGAGGAAGTGATGGCCTGGATTATCCTGAAAGAAGGAGAAACAGCGACGGCGGAAGAAATTCGCGAGTTTTGCCGCGGGAAAATTTCGCGCCATAAAATTCCGCGCTATATCGAATTTACTGACTCGTTTCCAATGACAGCTTCTGGAAAAATCCAAAAATTCAGATTGCGGGAGATGGCGAAACAACGTCTCGGCCTAACCATTAAATAGTCGTCGCCAAGCGGTGCTTCGTCCTTGAAGCTCCGCTTGGCGATAAAACAATGACGCAAAGGGTGAATGCGATGTTTTCGAAAGTATTAATCGCCAATCGTGGGGAAATTGCGGTGCGTATCATTCGTACGTGTAAAAAATTAGGAATTCAAACAGTTGCCGTCTATTCGGAAGCAGATGCCGATTCGCTTCACGTCAAGCTGGCGGATGAGGCCTATTTGATCGGCAAGCCGCGCGTGAGCGAAAGCTATTTAAATATCGAAAAAATTATTGAAGTGGCGAAGGCGGCAAACGCGGAGGCCATCCATCCGGGCTACGGATTATTATCCGAAAATCCACAATTTGCCCGCCGTTGTGAAGAAGAAGGAATCGTTTTTATCGGGCCGAAAGCGGGCGTAATCGCGAAAATGGGAAGCAAAATTGAAGCAAGAAAGACGATGGAAACGGCTGGAGTGCCGATCGTTCCCGGCATCGCCTTCCCGCTTCAAGATGTCGAGGAAGCGGTAAAAACCGCTGAAGCGATTGGCTATCCAATTATGTTAAAAGCTTCGGCAGGCGGCGGCGGCATCGGCATGCAAATCGTACGCAATGAAGAAGAGCTCCGTAAAGCGTTTGAAGGAAACCAAAAACGCGCTGCTTCGTTCTTCGGAGACGGGGCGATGTATTTAGAAAAATATATCGCTAATCCTCGCCATATCGAAATCCAGCTTCTCGCTGACGAACATGGGAACTGCATTTATTTGTGGGAACGGGAATGTTCGATTCAGCGCCGCCACCAAAAAGTCGTCGAAGAGGCGCCGTCGCCGTTTTTAGATGAAGAGACGCGGCGGAAAATGGGGGAAGCCGCCGTCAAGGCTGCCAAACATATCGGCTATACGAATGCCGGAACGATTGAATTTTTAGTCGATGAACAGAAAAACTTTTATTTTCTCGAAATGAATACACGGCTGCAAGTCGAGCATCCAGTTACCGAAGAAATTACCGGGCTCGATTTAGTCGAAGAACAACTGCGCGTCGCCACTGGCGAGCCGCTTCGCTATCGGCAGGAAGATATCCGCCGCGAAGGCCATGCGATTGAAGTGCGCATCTACGCCGAAGATCCGAAAACATTTTTTCCATCGCCGGGGAAAATCACGGCCTTTGGGCTGCCGCAAAGTGAATACGTGCGCAATGAAACGGCGGTGCAAAGCGGCATGACGGTCACACCGTTTTACGATCCGATGATCGCCAAACTGATTACGAAAGGAAACGACCGCCAAGAAGCGATCAAACGTATGCTTGCGGCGCTAGAGAACTATCAAATTGAAGGAATTAAAACAAACATCCCGATGCTAAAAGAGGTGCTTTCCCATCCTGCGTTCCAAGCGGGAGACACAACAACCAATTTTGTAGAAAAGTACTTGCAAACCACAACGACAAAATAAGAAGAAATGGGGGAAGAAAACAATGAGTCAAGTAGTCGCATCAATGGCAGGAAGTGTATGGAAAATTTTTGTCGCGGTAGGAGATCAAGTGGAAGAAGGGCAAGATGTGGTCATTTTAGAGTCCATGAAAATGGAAATCCCGATTGCGGCGGAGTCTTCGGGAGTTGTCAAACAAATCTATGTACAAGAAGGGGATTTTGTGAACGAGGGCGACGTGCTGCTCGAATTAGAATAAGAGGTGAGAGAAATGGGCAAATGGCCAACACATGTCACCATTAAAGAAGTCGGCCCGCGCGACGGACTGCAAAATGAAAAAACACAAATCGCGACAGAAGATAAAATTGCCTGGATCAATAAACTGTCGAAAACAGGCTTAACGTATATTGAGATTACTTCTTTTGTCCATCCAAAATGGATTCCGCAACTTTCGGATGCGTTGGAAGTAGCGACGAGAATTGAACGGGTACCCGGCGTGACGTACGCCGCACTCGTTCCAAATCAAAAAGGATTGGAAAAAGCGCTGACGGCACAAGTGGATGAGGTCGCGGTTTTTATGTCGGCGAGCGAAACGCATAACCGCAAAAATATTAATAAATCGATTGAAGAAACGTTTCCGGTGCTAGAAGAAGTGGTTCGAGCAGCAAAACAAGAAGGGAAAACCGTACGCGGCTACGTATCGACCGTATTTGGCTGTCCGTATGAAGGAAGCGTATCTGTCGAACAAGTCATTCGCGTTTCTGAACGTTTGTTTGACATGGGAATTGACGAGCTTTCTTTGGGCGATACCATTGGTGTCGCTACGCCAAAGCAAGTACAAGAGCTGCTTGAAATCGTCTTAAAGCGGTTCCCAAAGGAAAAGCTCGCGATGCATTTTCATGATACGCGCGGCACGGCGCTAGCGAATATCCTTATTTCGCTCGAGATGGGGATTACCACTTTTGATAGCTCTCTCGGCGGGTTAGGAGGATGTCCGTATGCACCGGGCGCATCAGGAAATGTGGCGACCGACGATTTAGTCTATATGCTTCACGGCATGGGCATTGCCACGGGAATTGATGTCCAGCGTCTTATGGAAGCAGCGCTGTTCATTCAAGAGAAAATCGGCCGCCCGCTTTCAAGCCGTTACTTGCAAACGATTTCTACGTAAAAGGGGGACAACATATATGTCAGAACTTGTTCAATACACGGCATTGGAAAACGGGATTGCGATCATTACGTTAAACCGTCCTGAATCGGCAAACGCGCTATCGACGGAATTGCTATATGAATTATCGCATCTTCTTTACGACCTCGCTTTCCGTCGGGACGTCCGCGTCGTCATTTTTACCGGAGCAGGCGAAAAAGTATTTTGCGCTGGAGCTGATTTAAAAGAGCGCGCCGGTATGAACGAAACGGAAGTACGCAAAACGGTGACGCTGATTCGAGAGACAATTAATCAAGTAGAACAGCTCCCGCAGCCGGTGATTTGCGCGCTAAATGGTTCCGCGTTTGGCGGAGGGCTTGAGCTTGCACTTGCTTGCGATATTCGCGTTGCTGCAGACACGGCGCAGCTTGGTCTTACGGAAACGTCGCTTGGAATCATTCCGGGAGCGGGAGGGACGCAGCGGCTTCCGCGCCTAATCGGAAAAGGGAAGGCGAAAGAATTAATTTTTACAGCAAAACGCATTACCGCTAAAGAAGCGGAACAAATCGGTCTTGTTGAATACGTTGTACCGCGCGAGCAACTGATGGAAAAGGCGATGGAAATCGCCGAACAAATCGTAGTGAATGCGCCAATCGCCGTCATGCAAGCGAAAATTGCGATCAACCGCGGTTTAGATGTTGATTTAGCGACAGGATTGCGCATTGAACAAATGGCATATGACATCACGATTCCAACAAAAGACCGTCTCGAAGGACTACAGGCGTTTAAAGAAAAACGAAAACCGGTCTACAAAGGGGAATAGGGGGAAGGCACATGCAAACAAACGATGTGATGAACAAGCAAAACAAAACACTTACAGAGCAATTGACGGAACGAATCAAGAAAATCGAACAAGGAGGAGCTCCAAAATATCACGAGAAAAACGCCGCGCAAGGGAAACTGTTTGTCCGTGACCGCTTAAAATTATTGTTGGACAACGGACTGGAATTTGAAGACGGTCTTTTTGCGAACTGCCTAGCTGATGGGCTCCCTGCCGATGGCGTTGTTACAGGAGTCGGAAAAATTAACGGTCAAACGGTATGCGTAATGGCGAATGACTCTACGGTGAAAGCAGGTTCATGGGGAGCGCGCACCGTTGAAAAAATTATTCGTATTCAAGAAACCGCAGAAAAGCTTCGCTGCCCGATTCTATATTTAGTGGATTCTGCTGGCGCGCGCATCACGGACCAAATTGAAATGTTTCCAGGCCGGCGCGGTGCGGGAAGAATCTTTTATAACCAGGTGAAATTATCAGGAAAAGTGCCGCAAGTCTGCCTCTTATTTGGTCCTTCCGCTGCCGGTGGGGCGTATATTCCGGCATTTTGCGATATTGTCATCATGGTCGAAGGAAACGCCTCGATGTATTTAGGCTCGCCGCGCATGGCGGAAATGGTGATCGGAGAAAAAGTGACGCTTGAAGAAATGGGCGGGGCCCGTATGCATTGCACTGTTTCCGGATGTGGCGATGTGCTTGTGAAAACGGAAGAAGAGGCGATTGCCTATGCCCGCCGCTATCTATCCTATTTTCCGGCCAATTACAGCGAGAAGCCGCCTGTAGTGGAGGCGAAACCGCCAAAAGCGTTTGAAAAAACGATCGAAGATATTCTTCCGGCGAACCAAAACGCCCCGTTTAACATGTACGATTTGATTGAGCGCGTGATCGACGAAGGCTCGTTTTGCGAAATTAAGAAGCTGTTTGCGCCGGAGCTCATCACCGGACTGGCGCGCTTAAACGGCCAGACGATCGGCATTATCGCCAATCAGCCGCGCGTCAAAGGCGGGGTGTTGTTCCACGATTCTGCCGACAAAGCGGCGAAATTTATTACGCTTTGCGATGCGTTTAACATTCCGCTTCTCTTTTTAGCCGACATTCCAGGTTTTATGATCGGTACGAAAGTGGAGCGCGCCGGCATCATCCGCCACGGAGCGAAAATGATTTCGGCGATGTCGGAAGCGACCGTGCCGAAAATCTCGATCATCGTGCGCAAAGCATACGGTGCCGGGTTGTATGCGATGGCCGGACCGGCGTTTGAACCGGATTGTTGCTTGGCGTTTCCAAACGCGCAAATCGCCGTCATGGGACCGGAAGCGGCAGTCAACGCCGTGTATGCGAATAAAATTGCGGAATTGCCAGAGGAAGAGCGCGCAGCCTTTGTCGAACAAAAACGTGAAGAATACCGCCGCGATATCGATATTTACCGGCTTGCGTCGGAAATGGTCGTAGACGGCATTATTGCTCCAAACCAATTGCGCGATGAGCTGATCCGCCGTTTTGATGCGTATATGTCTAAATATATGACGTTCTCGGAAAGAAAACATGGTGTGTATCCAGTTTAAGGACACTTACGAAAAAATGAGAGAATCATCCACTTGCAAAAAGAAAAAAGATTATGTATGATAATAATCACCAAAAACCGCTGCGTTGTTCGTTGAAGAATGAAGTTTCAACCGATGGCAAAAGAAAGGGAGTTCTATATCGAAACGGGAATGTCATGCCTCCCTACACGCTAGGTTAGAGGACGACAGGAACGTTTCTGCGAACACCCACCTGGTAGAGTGTGGTTGAGAAACTGCATTCCACCAACGGCAAACGCGGCGTCATACACACGAAAAAAGCCGATCTCTTGCATGGAGGTCGGCTTTTTACATGCATGTTGTCAAAAATAGTTGATTTCCAAAATTTAATGAAATAAAAAATTGCTTCTTGATTTATAAAAAGTTTACCCGTGGTGCTAGATAAAATCAGACAAGCATAAAAAATAGCCCTTGCATGAGGATCTCCTTAAAATGAAAGTGCAACCAAACATCAAAAGGAGAAGTTCCCATGCAAGAGCACTTTCATTTTACAACAGATCGTGTCAAACTTCAAAAACAATATGCATCGATTTTGTGTTTTGTATCAGCTCAACTATCGAGTATCCAGATTCATCTTCAACGTCGAAATCGTCATTTGTTGAAACAGAAAGACGAAGTCATCATCACCATCCATGTCCTTGGAAAGTTGTTGGGCTTCACTTCCGAACGGGCTTGGCACCGGTTTGTGATTGGGAATTTGTTTCCCAAGGCCTTGTTCCCTGAGCGTTCTCGGTACAACCGTCGCTGCCGAGCGCTTAGCTTTGCGATCAAGTAGATTCGGCACCAGCTGGCCAAGTGCGGGCAACACCATGCGTATGCGGTCGTGGACAGCTTGCCGATCGAGCTGTGTCATTCATCCCGAATGCATCGCGTCAAACGGTTTCGTGGAATTGCGGATATTGGCTATTGTGCTTCCAAAAGGATCACTTTCTATGGGTTGAAACTTCATCTGCAGGTCACCGACCAAGGGCTTCCGATGGGATATGTCGTCACTGAAGCGTCTTGTCACGACCGGGTGGCCGCTGAAACCGTCATGACGCAAATTCCACATCCGTATAACCTCGGTGACAAAGGGTATATCAGCCAAAAGCTGCAAAAGAAGCTGTACGAAGAGCACCGGGTCGCTTTTTGGACGCCCGTTCGAAAAAATCAGCGAATTCGCCAATCGGACGCATGGAAACAGTGGATGAAGCGAAAACGTAAAGTGGTGGAAACCGTGTTTTCGATTTTAGTCGATTCGTATCGGATCACCGAGATTCGAGCGAACTCGGTTTCTGGATTTGAAACGGCGCTGGATGGTATTTTACTGGCTTACTCCCTTGTTGTTCTTGGGCTAGTTGAGTGTTAAAACTCAACTAGCACCACGGGTTAAAATAGTATATTACATGAAAAATGGTTAGATTTGGCTTAGTGCTGGGCGCAGCTTGTCGGCTTTGTCGAAAAACTGGATTCTACTCGTTTTGAGCAGGCTCTTTTTTATCAACCAGGAAAAAAGGCGGAGCAAGACTTCGGCCTTCTGGACGAATTTTATCTAGCATATGATTTCCCAATGTTTTCCCCACATTTGATTTATTTTGATTTTTATATATTGTCATGTTATAATCATACTTCGCATAGAAATAATTCGTATTGAAACTATTTTGATTACATATTAATAGTGAGGAGGGGGGATGCATGGAAGGTATTGGAAAAGAGATTATGTATTCGGTGTTCCGAATGCAAAAAGCGTTGTGCCGGCTTGTCCGCGAAGATGCGGCCCGGGTAGGAATTACAGAAGTGCAGCTAATGATTCTTTACACGTTATGGAAAAAAGAAAATATCCGGCTGAACGATTTGGCGGAAAAATTAAATTTAAGCAACAGCAACGTCAGCGGTACGGTGGACCGCCTTGTCAGCGCTGGATTAGTGGCGCGGGAAACCTCGAAAAAAGACCGCCGCGCCGTCGTATTAAGTCTAACGGAAAAAGGAAGACGGACGATTCAAGAAGCGTTTAACCAGGAATCAATTTTGTTGCAGCGGTTAAAAAAAATTGAGCAAACAATAGAGATGGATGAAATTATCCAATTTCTTTCTATTCAACAAAAAATGAAGGACATATTGCTAGGGGAGGAATAAAACAATGAACGCAAAACGGCTCATCACGCTAAACATTATCGTTCTTATTTTACTTGTAGGCGGCGGTTTTGCTGCTTATTATTATGTCAACGAGGTAACCAACTACATTAAAACGGACAACGCCCGTATCGACGGCCAAGCGATTACGATTACTGCTCCGTTTTCTGGAAAGTTGACTTCCTGGTCGGGAAATGTCGGAAAAACGTTTAACAGCGACGCTAAAATTGGTGAGATCTTCGACGGCAAAAATACAATCCCAGTAACTGTTCCGCATCATATGACGATTGTGCAGCAAAACGCGGTGGAAAATTCGTTTGTCGCTGCTGGCATGACGCTGGCGCGCGGCTATGATTTGGATGATTTGTGGGTAACGGCCAACATTGAAGAAACGGATATTAGAGATGTCAAAGTAGGCCAAGATGTCGATATTTACGTGGATGCATACCCAGATCGCAAATTTACCGGCAAAGTAGAAAAAATAGGGAATGCGACTGCCAATACATTTAGCTTGCTTCCAAGCTCCAACGCTACTGGAAACTATACGAAAGTGACGCAAGTCATTCCAGTGACGATTTCCATTGACGATGATAACGGGGCGGGGCTAGTACCAGGAATGAACGTCACCGTTCGCATTCATAAGTAGGTGATGGCCTATGGCAATGTTTTTAACTGGCTACATTATTTTTTCCGTTCTCGTTCTTGCGGTGGCGAATATTGCGCTAATAAGACGAAAAAACGCTCCCGTCCCGCCTGATGCAAAACGAGCGGAAGCATCGACCAGCGCGGTGGCAAATAGCGACGAAAAGACGGTTCAAACAACAGCGCCATCCGGCCAAACGGCTTTGGCCAACATTGGCGACAGCCGCGTAAAAGTGGTCGTGACGATCATACTTGGAGCGTTTGTGGCGATTTTGAACCAAACGCTCATTAACGTCGCGCTGCCGCATATGATGAATGATTTCAATGTAGAAACGTCAACGATTCAATGGCTTGTGACAGGATACATGCTCGTTAACGGTGTGCTGATTCCGATCAGCCCGTTTTTAATTGCTAAATTTCCAACAAAAAAACTGTTTTTATCAGGGATGTCGTTTTTTGCGATCGGAGCGTTTATTTGTTCGGTTGCCCCATCATTTTCCGTTATCTTGACCGGCCGTCTGATCCAAGCGGTAGGGGCGGGAATTATTATGCAATTAATGATGGTCATTATGCTAACTATTTTTCCGCCCGAAAAACGCGGAGTGGCGATGGGAACTGTTGGGATTGCCATGATGTTCGCGCCGGCCGTCGGTCCGACATTATCGGGATGGATCGTGGAACATTACACGTGGCGCCTTTTGTTCTATGTTGTATTACCGATTGCGATTATTGATATTGTGCTCGCGTTTCTTTGGTTAAAGAATACACCGAAAACAGGAAATCCGCTTTTAGACTGGCGCGGCGCGATTTATTCGACAATCGGCTTTGGCGGTGTGCTTTATGGATTCAGCGAAGCCGGAAGCAACGGCTGGGGACAGACGAGTGTAATAGTGTCCATTATCATTGGTGTCATATTCTTGATTTTATTTACATGGCGTTCGTTAACGATGGAAAATCCAATTTTGAATTTCCGTGTGTTTAAATATAACGTGTTTACTTTGTCCACCATCATCGGCTGCGTCATTAACATGGCTCTGTTTGCCGCGATGGTCCTGCTTCCGGTCTATTTGCAAAACTTGCGCGGCTTTACGCCGTTTGACGCGGGTTTGTTGCTTTTGCCTGGCGCGATCGTAATGGCGATTATGTCGCCGATTTCCGGCTGGATTTTTGACCGCATCGGCGCGCGCATGCTGGCGATTGTTGGATTAGTTATTACGGTCGTGACAACGTGGGAGTTCAGCAAGCTGACGATGGATACGCCATACAGCCATATTTTGGCCATTTATATTTTCCGCATGTTCGGCATGTCGATGTTGTCGATGCCGATTATGACGGAAGGATTAAACGCGTTGCCACGCCATTTATACAGCCATGGAACGGCAATGGCCAACACGCTGCGGCAAGTCGCTGCTTCGCTTGGTACGGCATTTCTCGTTACCATCATGTCTAACCGTACGAAGTTTCATGCGGAAAATTATCGCAATGAGATGACGGAAAATAATCCGTTCTTCATGGATATTGTCGCGCAGTTGAAACATGCGATTCCTAGTGATGAAGCGATCGCGCAGCTTTTATATGGCATCGTACAACAGCATTCCGCTGTTGAGGGAATTAACGACGCATTTTTTGTCGCTACCGGACTCGCTGTGCTGGCGCTGATTTTGGCGTTCTTCTTAAAAGGGAAAAAGAAAGATGTTCCATCAGCTTGATGGAATGCTGGCGCAAATGGACGCAACCAGGCCGTTTGCGCCATTTTTTTATGATGGGCAATGTACGGAAAAAGGAGCGTCGCTTCGAATTGTATAACGTTGATAGAGTAGGGGGGATTTCATTGGAACAACAAAGCCGATGGCAAGCAAGAAAAAACAAACGGAAAAGGCATTGGCTGCTGAATGGAGCTGTGTTCGCGGTTTTTATTGTCGGCGTCTATTTAGCGATGCAATGGTATATCGCGACAAGAGATATAAGCGCGCTGCAAAATCCGCTGCCAGCCCCGACTGTCATTTATGACCAAAACGGACGTGTCGCTAGCAAAATTTCCTCATCGAAGATGGAATGGGTACCGATCGAACGGATTCCTAATCATTTTCTCGAAGCGGTAGTAGCGACAGAAGACCGCCGTTTTTATCAGCATCATGGGATTGATTATTATGGCATTTTGCGGGCGCTCGTCCGCAATATGAAAGCTGGGGAATGGGCGGAAGGCGGAAGCACCATTACACAGCAGTTAGCGAAAAACGTATTTTTAACGAATGAACTGTAGATGAGCAAATTCGCTAACATAAATTTACAACCAAACAAAAAAAGAGACATGAACCCGATTCCTTGATTAGAATAGATGTGTCACCAAAACTATTCACAAGGAGGTTCATGTCTCATGAATAGATTAGCACATCATCAAGGAATCCACAAGTTTTTCACGATGTTGGGGTTGGCCCTTTATTTTTCAAAACCTGTCATGAAGCATCTCGTTCATATCGTGGATGCGCTGACCACCAAAGGATTTGCGGGAACATTGACCGATCTTCATCATTGGAGCTTTCATCCGAACCACCGCACGACACTCAGCCATTTTTTCACGAAAAGCCCTTGGGATGAAGAGACGCTGCTTCGCAAACTTCAACAGTGGATGCTTCGTCGTGTCGAACGCATCGCCAAACAGGAGAGTCAACCCCTTTTTGTTTCGATCGATGATACGATTTGCCAAAAAACCAAGCCTTCGTCACAGGCAACGCACGCCATTCAAGGGTGTGATTGGCACTATTCTCACACAGAGAAAAAGTCGATCTGGGGACATTCTCTCGTTTGGCTCATGGTTCATACGATGACCCAGGCTTTTCCCTTTGCGTTCCGCCTCTACGACAAGGCGGCTGGGAAAAGCAAGGGGGAACTCGCGATCGAGATGCTTTCTTCTTTGGATGTACACCGTCCTGTTTATGTGCTGATGGACTCTTGGTATCCATCGCAAACGCTCGTGGAAGCTTGTCTGAAAAAGGGATTCCACGTAATCGCAATGCTCAAGGCCAATCGGCTTCTTTATCCAAAAGGCATTGCGGTTCAGGTGAGGGAGTTTGCCCGCTACATCGAACCGAAAGACACTCACCTCGTCACGGTGGGAGAAGAGCGTTATCGGGTTTATCGCTACGAAGGCTCTCTCAAAGGTCTCGATGATGCCGTGGTGCTGCTCGCTTGGAAAGCCGATCAGCCGATGACATCGGAACATCTTCACTGCGTCTTGAGCACCGACCGGGATCTAAGCGATGAAGAGATCTTGCGCTACTATGCCCAGCGTTGGTCGATCGAATGTTTTTTCCGTCAAGCGAAAGACCAGCTGAAACTCGATGGATACCGCGTTCGCGGACGTCGGGCGGTGAAACGCTACTGGATCTTGGTGCAGCTTGCTTACGTGTACAGCATGTTCGAGTCGAACAGCGATTTTTCTGATGGGCTCGATCTTCTGCGCAAGAGAAAAGGACATAGCCTCGTGGAGTTCATTTACCGTGCAGCGAAACAAAATATTCCCATTGATACCGTGAAAAAACAGCTCCACGTGGCATAAGGGGTACCCTGTTTGTCTCTTTTACATGGTAATTATTGTAATTAAAATTGCTCAACTACAGGAATGAAAAAACATTGCGGCGCAAATGGGAAGAATGGTTTATCGCGAAAAAAATCGAGCAAACGTATTCGAAAAAAAAGATTTTAGAAATGTACGTCAACCGTGTTTACTTCGGCGAGGGAGCGTGGGGGATTAAAAAAGCGGCAGAAACTTACTTTGGAAAGGATGTTTCCGAATTAACGGTAAGCGAATCCGCGTTGTTAGCAGGATTGATTAAAGCGCCGTCCGCACTGTCTCCCGTCCGTCATTACGAAGAAGCGATCGCTAGGAGAAACATCGTTCTTCAATTAATGAAGGAACAAGGTTATATTGATGAACAAACGTTTTTGCGCGCTAGACAAGAAAAGATTATCATTCAAAAAGAAAAAGAGGATCCGTACAAAGGAAAATATCCGTATTACGTCGACCATCTCATTCAAGAAGCAATCGAACGGTATCATTTAACACAAAAGGAAGTGCTGTCCGGGGGGCTTCATATTTATACAGAGTTAAACCCCCGCATGCAGGAAGCGTTAGAAACGGTATATCAAAATGACGCATTATTTCCAAAAGGAACGGATGATCAACTTGTCCAAAGTGGTGCGGTGCTTCTTGATCCGAAAACAGGCGGGATCAAGGCGTTGATCGGCGGGCGCGGCGAGCATGTATTCCGCGGGTTTAACCGGGCGACGCAACTAAAACGTCAGCCGGGGTCAGCCATGAAGCCGCTTGCTGTGTATACTCCCGCGTTAGAACAGGGATACCATATATTTGACGAATTAAAAGATGAGCCAATGGAGTTTGATGGCTATCGCCCAGAAAACTATGACCATACGTACCGCGGAAGTGTCACGATGTATGAGGCGGTCATTCATTCGCTGAACGTTCCTGCTGTATGGCTTTTAGATCAAATCGGATTGGAAAAAGGCATCGATGCTTTGCAGCGGTTCGGCATCCCTTTAGAAAAAGAAGACCATTATTTAGGAATTGCATTAGGGGGAATGAAGCAGGGAGTATCTCCATTGCAAATGGCAGAGGCATATTCGGCATTTCCGAATAACGGTGTACGAAAAGAAGCCCACATTATTACAAAAATCGTCGACCAAAACGGCAACGAGATGGCGAAATGGGAACCGCATGATGTGCGTGTCACATCAAAAGAAGTGGCGCAAAAAATAACGTTTATGCTCGAAGGGGTCGTAAAAGAAGGAACAGGGAAACTCGCCCGCATTCCTGGAAGGGCGTTAGCGGGAAAAACAGGCTCGACCCAATTTCCGCTAGATGGAGTAAATGGGGTAAAAGATCAATGGATGGTTGGCTATACTCCTCAGCTTGTCGGAGCGGTTTGGCTTGGATATGATCATACCGATGAACGCCATTATTTGCAAACGACAAGCAGCCAAACGGTCGCCGTTATTTTTAAAGAAATCATGGAAAAAGCGCTCGAAGGCACGCCATCGCAGCCATTTGCCTACCCAGCTTTAAAGAAAGAAAAGAAACAATGGCAGCAATGGCATAGACAAAAGAAAGAAGAAGAAAAACGGAAAAAAGAAGAGGAACGAAAAAAACATGAACACGGCCTAAAAGAAAAAAGGGAGAAGGAAAAACGACCACACCATCCGCATGAAAAACATGAAAAGAAACATAAGGAAAAAGGAAAAGGCCATAAACATGATCATGATTAAAATCGGATTGGCGTCATCGCCAATCCGATTTTTTAGTTCTTATTTTTTGTTTCCGTCGTATATATAGGACAAGCGATAGAAAAAAAGGGAGGAATTTTTATGGCTTATTTCGGTTCCAAAGGTTGGCTCGTCCAACAGTTGAAAGAGGCAGGAATTCGCCGTCATCCTGTGGAAAGAAAAAAATTAGAAACGTATAGAACAGCCACTTTAATTGGACTGTATCAAAAATATGTAAAGAAAAATCAATAGCCGAATGATGCAATCGTTCGGTTTATTTTTTGTGTGGAAATAAGTAACATAAAAGAGAGGAGGGGATGTGATGATGAAAAAAAGATTTGTCGTCGAAGAACATGAAACGATTGACGAGTGTCTGGAGCGTATAAAAGCAGAAGGATATCGCCCCATTCGACGTATCGAACAGCCGATTTTTCGTGAAGTGAAGAAAAATGGGGAAACGGTCATTGAACCGTGCGGAAGAACGATAACGTTCGAAGCAGTCCGGAACGAATAAACCAGAATCCCTTTATAAAGGGTATTCTGGTTATTCTTTGAATTCCCGTGTTTTTTTCGCAACATCATGGTCGCCGGTAGGATTGCCGCTTGATGCTTCGTATCCGACTCGATATACGTAATCTTTTGGCGCATTGATTATATTATCCATGTTGTATTGCTTGATGTCTTGTTGGAATTGACGCTCGTTTGAATGTTTGTCCATCGTGATTCCTCCTTTATTTTAAAGACTTTCATCCATAGCATGCCCAACCGCACTCCCATTCATCGAAAATTAATTGATATTGCAGCCAAATCGAAATATCGCTAAAATGGGAGTAGTAATGACAAAAAAAGGAGAGTCGAACATGATTCATCACACTTGGTTAAAACGCCCAACGTTAAAAAAGGTGAAATGTGTACATACCAACGCGGAAAAATACATTGTTAATAATGTGTTAACACCAGGAAAAACATATGAAGTAAAAAACGAAACAGAAGAATTTTATTTTGTCATTGATAATACAGGGAAAATCGGCGGATTTTATAAAGACTATTTTGAGGAAGTGCAAGAAGTGGAGTAAGGGCAGTTTAGGGCAAGGTGTTCACCCCAGCATGTTCTATGAATCGTGATACGGGTAACATGATCATTGCTCGATGAATGCTACAAACCAATGAAGGCTGTCTTCGTTTCTCACGGAGACAGCCTTTTCGCCTATTGGGAAACGAGCGATTTTTCTTTTGGCAGCCACCATGTGAGCACCCCAAGCAACGGAAGGAAGCTGCACAATATCATAAGAATGTTTAAATTATACAAATCAGCAATTTTTCCAAGAACAACAGCCCCAAGTGCTCCCATCCCAAACGCCAGCCCAACGATCAGCCCCGACGCCATGCCGACATTTCCGGGAAGCAATTCTTGAGCATACACGACAAATGTAGAAAAACTTAATGATAAAATAAACCCAGCAAGAAAAACGACAGGAAGTATCCATGCAAGCGGAAGATACGGAAGCATGAGGGCAAACGGTGCGGTGCCGAGTGTCGAAAACAACATCAAATTTCGTTTTCCGAATCGATCCGCTAGCGGTCCGCCTACAAATGTACCGATGGCTCCGGCGATCATAAATACAAATAAATAAACCTGTGCTTCTTGAATCGGCACATGATAATGTTTCATCAAATAAAATTGATAATAGTTGGAAATGCCAGCGGAATACCATGACCGCGCAAACACTAAAAAGATTAGTAGCGATAAAGCAAAGATGATATTTGGTCGTTGGCTTGGTCTCGCTTTGTCGTCCTTTGCCTGTTTGCGAACGGTTCCGTATTGTTCAAGGCGGTTAGAATACCATCGTGACACGCGAAACAAAAGGACGATGCCAAAAGCAGCAATAACAGTGAACCAAACCGCGCCTTTTTGCCCAAATGGAACAAAAATCAGTGCCGTAAACAGTGGAGCAAGGGCATTTCCCGTATTCCCACCCACTTGGTAAATGGATTGGGCGAATCCCCTTCTTGCCCCCGCGGCAAAATATACAACGCGTGATCCTTCCGGATGAAAAATCGCTGAACCGAACCCAACAAACAAGACGGATAATAAAACAAAGAAAAAATGTGGCGCAAACGCAAGCCCCACCATGCCAAGCAAGCTCGCTGCCATTCCAAGCGGTAGGAAGTAAGGAGAGGGGGTTCGGTCCGTAAAAAAGCCAACAACCGGTTGCATCACCGAAGAAGTCATATTTAGGGTAAAAGCGATCCATCCAATTTGGGTATACGATAAATTCATGGATCTTTCTAAAATCGGAAACAACGCCGGAATAACCGCTTGCATCGAATCATTCAATAGATGGCCTACACTAATTGCGATTAAAATGGGATATACGGTTGTTTGCACCCCCGTGACACGTTGGACATTCACTTGCATTTCTCCATCCCCCTTATCGTTTTCAAAAAAAATCCCCTTCGTGGAAAGCGAAGGGAGCCATTTATTCTTTATTCCATTATAATCCATTTGAAGGTGATTGCAATAACATATGTTTACGTTCTAGCCAAAAATGATCGAAGATGCATCACTGTCTAAATTTCTCTTTTCCAGACGTATCAATGGAAATTTTTACTTTAATCTTTTTTAAATTTTCGTCTGTTAATGGAATCTTTCCGCTTTTGGAAAACTTCTTCCAATCTTCCGGTTTTTGGCGATACATCGCTTCAGAGAGGTTAAGGATATCCATATCGTATTTCAGCCCCAACTTGTAGAGGCTTCTTATTTCCTCTTCCACCGTTTTTTGCGCCAAGCGAATTAATTGTTTTTCCGTTAATTTTTCTCTTAACTCCACTACACTTCCTTTGCCGGATACCTTGATGTTAAACACGGGAGTATTTCCTTTGATTTGGTAGGAAATTTTGGGTTTAGGTTTAAGAATGACGATCGATGCGACCACTTTGTTTCCTTTTTTTACATAAATAGGAGTTCTGCTTATATCTTTTTCCATCCACCTGATTCCCAGCAACTTGGAACGATCGATACATTGTTGAAGCTCATAATGGTCAACAAAGCAAATTCCTTTTACATTTAACATCGGTTTTTCTTTTTTATCTTCCGCCCAATTGCGCGTAGTAATGTTGAGATAAGGAAGTCGCGCTGTTTTGGAAGTTTCATTCATATCAGCGATAAAGCGATGTAAGCGGATCGGCCGAATAAATGAACTTTGTTGAAAAAGCTCCTCAGGATTGGATAACAAAGAATAGAATGGAGTTGTATGCAAAAGTGGTGTTGCCTCAAAAATTTTTTTTAATGGCTCATCTGTCGCATAAACCCATAGTGTAGGCCTAATTTCGTTATATCGGGTTATAAGGTCTAAGACGTCTTGCAGTACTGCTTTCTTAAGCGCTCTTTTTGTAAACACGATACTTTTCACATGCCCCCATGATACCATTCGTTGAATAGAAGTATACAACTTATCGGTTGCAATATTAAACGTTTCGCCTGTGAATCTTCCAACGGCAACGGAGGTTTTTTCTTGGGTGCCTCCAGTCTCGACTTTCGCCAATCCGATAAAGCTAATGAGCTGCACATAAACGATAAAATGATGATCCTTATAATCAACACCTATTGCATCAATATAAACAAGATGATCAATATTGCGCGCTCCCCAGCAGCCTGTTAACAAGAATATAGAGATGATAAAGGGAAAGGCGGGTTTGAAATTCAATTCGCTTCCCCCCTTGGTGTATCGTCCTGCGGTTTTAGCAAATCTGCTCTCTTTTTGAATTTTTTCCATCCATTCGGGATTAAGACTTTGAAAATATCCCTGGTTGGAGGAGAGAGCGGAGTAAGATACGGAATTCCAAATATGGTTAAATTTGCCGTGTATGTTAAAATTATAAATAAAGAAGCGATAAACCCAAAAAACCCTAGTGCAGAAGAAGCGGCTAAGACAATAAAACGCAATAACGTCACGGTTCCCGCCAAGTTTTGATTCACTAATGTAAACGTGGCGATAACGGAAATGGCCGCAACAACAAGGCTTCCTGGTGTGGCTAAGCCAGCGTTGACAGCCGATTGTCCAATAATCAATCCGCCGACAACCGATAACGTTTGCCCAATCGCTAACGGCAAGCGCATGCCCGCTTCTTTAAAGATCTCGAACAACCCCACCATGATGAACGTTTCTAGTGGAACAGGCAACGGCACTCCTTGCCTGGAAAGCGCAACCGTTCCTAAGAGAGTGAATGGCACTTCTTCTGGGTGAAACGATAATAACGCGACCCAAAATCCAGGTAAATAAATAGACACGGAAATTCCCATGGTGCGAAGGAATCTCTGAAAAATGACGAAGAAAGGTGATGTAACGTTATCTTCCGATGTATTTAGTAAAAACAATAAGTTTCCTGGACCAATAATGACGGTGGGAGCACCGTCTAGCAGGATGATAAATCTTCCATTTAATAAACAATTCACTGCAAAATCCGGCCGTCCTGTGTAGGCAAATAACGGAAACAGCGAGAACCGTTTATCGCCAATCTGCTCTTCCAACTGATTGGTGCTCGTAAGAGAATCAATATTTACCTGTAAAATTCTTTTTTTTACCTCATGAATCATTTCGGGATTGGCGATGTCGTCAATGTACATTAATCCCACTTTTGTTTGGCTTCTTGTTCCGACGATAAATTGTTCATAACAGAGCTTATGGGATTTGATCCGCTTACGGATGAGCGCGACGTTTTTCGAAATTTCCTCAATAAAACCGTCTTTCGGACCGCGGATCGACACCTCCGTGTTCGGCTCTTCCGGGTCGCGGTTCGGTGGATTGGCAAGCGTAAGGGAATATAAAACATCCGCTTCTTGAAAGTAGATTAATAAATCACCGCTAAAGAGAAGATAGTTCAGATCATCGATCAGCACTTCTTTTCCAAGCAATTCCATTGGCATCAGTTTGTTTGTTTCAATTTCCTCCACCGACTGGCAAGGATATTCGCGGCACATTTCGCGAAACATTGGAAATATGACCTGTTTCATCTGCTGAGAGTCACACAGCTCCTCACAATAGACAAACACTAAGGTAAGCGTGCCGCTTGCGGTTTTTGCCGGTTGAATCGTCGAGGTAAGAATCGCGACATCTTTACAATGAGAAAAATGATCGCGCAACGTTTGCTCGGAAATGATGAGTGTTTCCTGTCCGCTATGATCATTTGGATTATTTCTGACTTGCGGCGCTCTGGAAGGAATTTGCATGATTAAGCTCTCCTCTTCTTTAAATATGAAATGAGTGCCAATATCCCAATGAACAAAGAGAGAGATAGAATGGATAGTAGCGAAAGCGGCAGAACCAATTGATATAGCAAATCTAAAAATTTGTCGTCGCTGATCGGAATCAATGATAATAAAAACAGAGTGATATAAATAACGGCCAGAATCCATAATCGTGCTTTTTTATCCGTTACATGAAATAGCTCTGGTATAAGCGCGGAAGCCAGGGAAATTCGGATAAACGCTCCAGACATCCACTGATAAACAGCAAGAAAATCGAGATATTCAATATACGTTCCTAATTTAATCAATCGCCATTCGTCAAAGGCCGGGTAACGTAAATTCGTTGCTTCTTTCGGTCCATATTCAATAATCGCGCCAATCGTTGGACCAATGCTTAAGCTTGCGGCGAGAACACTAATGATGAAAAGAGCTTTAAAAGAAAAACGAGTTTGAAGATGATGTTGCATGAATAAAATAATAAAAATTTCCACATATCCGGCACCGGCATAGATCATTCCTTTGAAAACAGGGGTAAAGCCATTCTCCATGATTGGCTTTAACAATGAATAATCTTTATGCGGCGTAGTTGCGATCGCAACTAAAATCCCAAAAATAAAAACAAATGGTAAAAGAATAACCGCCGTCTTTGCGATGGATGGGATGCCATGATATGCGTTATAAAAGCACATCACTGTTAAGATTAATAAAATGGC
Source organism: Saccharococcus thermophilus (assembly GCF_011761475.1). NCBI lineage: Bacteria > Bacillati > Bacillota > Bacilli > Caryophanales > Anoxybacillaceae > Saccharococcus > Saccharococcus thermophilus. The sequence continues at coordinate 1,294,511 of NZ_JAASRS010000001.1, read as the reverse complement.
CCAATCGGGTGTCCGCGTTAAGTAGGCAGTAGTAGTAAACGTAACCGTGTCGTTGAGTGTAACATAGCCGATAACAAGTAATAATAGGCTTCCAAGAATGGCCACGAAATATGCAACGGCACTTTTAAATTCTGTTTTTAACCATAAGAATATATTCATTTGATTGGATTGCTTCATGACAAAATACAAAAGCGGAAGCCATAGTGGCAATGCCGCAAGGGCTATGATTGACGAAATCCATGCATCACGACCGGCTGCTTGTAATAGCAACGGGACTACGATGACATGATTCATTAGCCCGATAGATAACATAAACACACAAGCCAGTTGAACGGTATTTAACGGAGTATTATTCACGGCGGACACCTTTCTTTTGGATGAATTACTAATCATGTTACTATTTTTTCCTAAAACAGAATACCTATTCTTTTTTGCAACATACATGGAATAATATGCAAAAATAGTAATGTGTATTTGACGATCATTTGATACAATGAAACAAAATGGAATGATATAGAAAAAAGGTGGGAACGGTGAGAATGTATTTCGATTTATTGGAAAACGACCAACCGTCTGCTTGTTTCTAAGACGAGGCGAGCAGCCAATAACCACGCCTTGTCTTAAGGATGAGGTTTTAATCCCTATAAAGACGGAGGTTTGTTTCATGATGAAAAATACATTTTTTGGCGCTTTCTGTTTATCTTTGGCAGCAAGCATTTGGGGCGGAATGTACGTCGTCAGCAAATACGTCCTTGATTTTGTTCCGCCGTTTACGTTAGTTTGGCTTCGTTATGCCATCGCGTTCGTTGTTTTATTTGGGATATTAAAATTTCATGAATATAAAACAAAAACGAGGATATCCATTCGAAAACAAGATTGGCTTTTGCTAGGGTGGATCGGTTTTATCGGTTATTTTGTTTCGATATCCTTGCAGTTTATCGGAACAAAATTATCTGATGCACATACAGGGGCGTTAATCACGTCGGCAACTCCGGCGTTTATTGTCTTGTTCGCAAGATTTGTCCTAAACGAATCCGTCACCTTGAGAAAAGTTATGGCTCTTTTGCTGGCTACCATCGGGGTTGTCATCGTCATCGGTTTTGACGATAGCGGGGGACAATCGTTTTGGGGAAATATGATGTTAGTTGGGGCGGCGCTGACATGGGCGCTTTTATCGGTCTATGTGAAAGTCGCATCGAGCCGTTTTTCCATCTTAATCATTACGACTTATGCGATCTTTTTTGCTTTGTTATTTACAACGCCCGTCATGATTTGGGAGCTGCAAGAACAAGAAATCTTCCTTCCGAGCACGCCGGTCATATTGGGGATCCTTTATCTCGGCGTTGTTTCAACCGCAGGAGCGTTTTTTCTTTGGAATAAAGGAATGGAAATGATGGATGCCGGGATTGGCTCGTTATTTTTCTTTTTTCAGCCGCTCGTCGGCACTGTGTTTGGTTTTTTGTTTTTACATGAACAGATAACCGCTTCGTTTTATTTAGGTGGGTTGCTGATTATCATAGGGGTGTTTATTGCCGTTATGCCTCCTATCCATCAACATCAGTCAAAAGAAGGGGAGAATCATGTTCGCACAAGTCTCTAATCGAATAAAAGGACTATTGATGGTTATCACCGGTGCAACGCTTTGGGGATTATCAGGAACAGCGGCGCAAGTGTTATTTCAGGAAAAGCAAATAACCGCAGAATGGCTTGTCGTGGTGCGAATGATAATGGCGGGAAGTGCGTTGCTATTGTTTGCGGCATGCAAACGGATGGCGATATTGTCGATCTGGGCCAACGCCAAAAGCATCGTAAGCTTACTATTGTTTGGGTTTTTCGGCATGCTTGGAGTGCAATATACGTACTTTGCATCGATCGCCACAGGCAATGCCGCTACGGCGACATTATTGCAATATTTAGCTCCTGTCTATATCGTGTTATACGTCATGGTGGCTCAAAAGCATCGTCCGACGAAAGAAGTGGCGCTTGCAATTGTATTGGCTCTTTTAGGGACTTTTCTATTAATTACAAACGGTTCAACCGGGGAATTAAAAGTGCCATTTATATCTGTCTTTTGGGGAGTTCTTTCTGGTGTTGCCTTAGCATTTTATACGTTATCTTCGGCACAGATGCTGAAAAAGTGGCACTCCATCCTCGTTGTCGGCTGGGGAATGGTCATCGGCGGGGGAGGCATGTGTTTCGTTTTTCCACCTTTTCCTCTGCCGGAAGTGCGCTGGGATGTGGAGACATGGCTGCTTATCGTGTTTGTCGTTGTATTCGGCACTTTATTTGCGTTTTTATTATTTATCGAAAGCATCCGCTACTTATCGCCGACGGAATCAAGCTTGCTATCTAGCGTTGAGCCGCTATCAGCCGTAGTAGCCTCGATTGCTTTTTTGCATGTCCCGTTCGGTCTGTTTCAAGCCGTTGGAGCCGCTTGCATTATGGTGACCGTTCTTTTATTGTCTCCAAAAAAAGAGAGACAATCTTCCAACTCGACATCTATAACATAAGAAAGGGATGTGGATTAGCTCCACATCCCTCTTTTACTGACAGAATCAGTTCGCAGCTTTAGGAAACGTAATCGTCAACGTGGTTCCTTTATTAACCTCGCTTTGAATATGCAACGTTCCCTGCATCGTTTGAATCATCTTTACCGCGACCATGGTTCCAAGACCGGTTCCCTTTTCTTTTGTACTAAAGTATGGCTCACCAAATCGATTCATTTGTTCCGTTGTCATTCCCACTCCTGTGTCTTTAATCGTAATGATGACATGATTTCCATGCAAGAAGGATGAAATCGTCAATGTCCCTCCATTTGGCATGGCTTCGACGCTGTTTTTTATCAAATTCAAAAAACATTGTTGAAAGTACTGAATGTTTCCAACAATCGCAGCGGGTTGCAGTTGCTCAACAATTTCAACCGAGTGCATATGAGCCATTGGCGCCAACATCTGAATTACCTTTCGCAGCTGGTCATCTACCATCAGGCGTTCCACTTTGTTCGAGGCTGGTTTGGCGAAGGTTAAATATTCGTTAATAATCGCTTCCGCTCGATTAATTTCGTCTAAAGCAATTTGAATGTAGCGATCTTTTGCGTCTTGTGAAAGAGAAGGAGTTTTTAATAATTGAATAAATCCTTTGACAACAGTTAATGGATTGCGAATTTCATGTGAAATGCTCGCCGCGAGTTGACTCACCACTTCCATTTTCTCGACTTTTACTAGTTTGGAGCGCATGATAATCGCTTCTTTTAATGTTTCCATTGTATACACGACAAATAGCATTCCAATGGGAGGAAGTAAAATGAAATAAACAATATAAGAGTCCGTTACTTGAAATTGGGTGATGATGATGGCGAGAAATGTGGTGAGAACCGCCAGAAACAAGGTTAACCAGACCGACATAGAAAGTTTGCTTGAACGTTTTAATGCCTTAAAGGTTGGTGAAACGAGAGCCGCAATAATAAACATGGTTGTGTACACAACCGCGGTAATATATTCAAACCCGTAAATCAGAGTGCGGGAAGCTAGCAAAATCAGGAACAAAATAATGCCGACGATTCCACCACCATACAGCGTGCCGACAAGAAAAGGAATTTGTCGTAAATCATGGATGCAACGTTCATCAATGTAAATCGGAAATTTCATGCATAAAATGATCGGAAACCCCATGCAAATGGCAAGGAGAGTATTTCTGTATGATGTTTGTTTTTTAAATATCTCCCCGTGGTCATAAATAAAATAAAAAACAAATACGCTTACTAAAATATAAAACAAATTGTTTAATACATGTTGATTTATATAAGAACCCATAAATAATCTCCCATCCACGAAAATTCAACCCTATTATATTATTATACGGAAAGAATGGGTTGGAAAAATAGCTTTTTTATAAGGGAATAAACATGGTTGCAAAAAGGGGTTGCGTTCACCCGATATGTTTTGGCTTCCGTCGGTAAAACTTTAATGTGACATAATTCAGCATATTGTTGTTCATAATGAAACTAACGAACCGTGATCAGGATGGTGGCAATAGATGAAATGGATGCATTTAACAGTTGAGCTTGTGACAGGATTTGTACTTTTGTTTCTCGTTGTGAAAGTAGCCGGCAAAAAACTGATCCATCAAATAAGCCCATTTACGTTTATTTCAGCGCTTGTATTAGGAGAGCTGTTAGGAAACGCTCTATATGATGATCATGTCCATCTGTGGTATATCATCTATTCGATATCGTTGTGGGGAGCTTTATTATTGCTTGTCGAATACATGAATCAAAAATGGCTCTCGTTTCGCCGCTTTAGCGAGGGAAAACCGACAGCGCTAATCCGCAATGGGGTCATTGATTATGAAGCGTTGAAGAAAAGTCGGATGACGCTCAATCAACTGCAAAGTTTGCTTCGGCAAAGCGAAACGTTTTCCTTGCGGGAAGTCGCTTATTGTTATTTAGAAGCCAATGGTTCGATCAGTGTCTTAAAAAAATCAAAATATCAAAAAACGACGCGGGAAGATTTTCAGCTGCCTCCGCAGTCGGTTTACGTTCCGATTACGCTCATTCGCGATGGAAAGTTGCTTACCGATGAGCTTCGCGAGCTTGGTAAAGATGAAGAGTGGCTGCAACGAGAGCTCCGTGCCTATGGGGTGACATCATATCAAGAAGTTTTAATTGCCGAATGGTTAGAAGGAGACGGCCTATTTGTGCAGACGTATTCGTAACGTAAGGAATGCTATTCCTTACGTTTTTTTACATTTATGAAAAGGACTTGCTATTTATCTGTTATAAGTGTATTATTATTAATAGTACAGTTGGTACAGATGATGAAAGGAGGAGGGGAGATGTTTGAGTTAGACGTTCGCAGCCGTCAGCCGATTTATGAACAGCTTGTCGAAAAAATGAAAGAGATGATCATCCGCGAAATATGGAAACCGCATGAGCAGCTGCCATCCGTACGGATGATGGCGAAACAATTAACGATTAATCCCAACACGATTCAAAAAGCGTATCGGGAATTAGAGCACCAAGGGTTTATTTATTCGATTCCGGGAAAGGGAAACTTTGTTTCTCCGCAAGCGAAACCAGCAAGCCAAGAAAAAATCGAAGGCATTCGTCACGATATTGTCCGTCTGGTTGCCGAGGCGTTTTTTTTAGGAGTGACCAAAGAGGAAGTACTGCAATGGATCGAACAAGCGGAACAAGGGGAGAGAGGGGGAGAAATAGATGATTCACTTGACGAACGTAACGAAAACATTTGACCGCTTTCAAGCGGTTCGCGGAGTGAACATGGCAGTTCAAAAAGGAAGAATTTACGGCCTGCTCGGTTCCAATGGCGCGGGAAAAACGACATTGCTAAAGATGATGGCTGGCATTATCCGTCCTGATCATGGCACAGTGCTCATTGATGGGGAAGAAGTATGGGAAAATCCAGAAATAAAGCGGCGAATCCTATTTTTGCCGGATCATGTATATTTTTTCCCGCAAACAACAATCGAACAAATGGCCGCGTTTTATGAAAGCGTCTATCCATCTTTTCATCGGGAGCGGTTTACAAGATTACAAGAATTATTTTTGCTCGACCCGCGCAAAAAAATTCACCAGTTTTCGAAAGGAATGCAGCGTCAAGCCGCGTTTTGGCTCGCCTTTTCGACGATGCCGGACGTGCTCGTCATGGATGAACCGCTTGATGGGCTCGATGCGGTCGTTAGACAAAAAGTGAAAAATATTATCATCCAAGAGGTCGCCGAGCGCGAAATGACGGTCGTTATTTCTTCGCATAACTTGCGGGAGATGGAAGATCTTTGCGACTGTATCGGCATTTTGCATGAGGGAGAAATGCTGTTTGAAAAAGAGCTGGATGCGATGAAAACCGATATCCATAAAATTCAAGTCGCTTTTCGGAATGGAATTCCAAAGCAATTTACCGAGCAGCTTGATATCGTTTACGAAGAGCAGCGCGGCAGCGTTCTTCTCCTTATTGTGCGCGGCGAAAAGCAGGAAATTGTTTCTTATATTAAGCCGTTTCAGCCGCTCATTTTCGATATCCTGCCGCTTACGCTCGAAGAAATTTTCATTTACGAAATGGGGGATGTCGGCTATGCCATCGAAAATATTATCGTTTAACCGCGGGTTTTTTGTGCAAAATCTTCGCAGCGTCGGCTGGATTGGCATCGTGCATTTTTTGCTTTGGTTCGCCGCTATTCCGCTGCAATTATTGATGGCTTACTCCCAGCAGAAAGATAGCGGTATTTTTCCAGAATGGGAAAGCTTATACAGCATTTCCGCAGAGTTTCAAACGATGATCGTTTTTACGCTGCCGGTGTTGTTAGCCACACTGTTATTTCGTTACATGCAAGGAAAACAATCCTCTGATTTTATGCATAGCTTGCCTGTGCAGCGAGCAGAGTTGTTTTGCCAGCAAGCCGTGTTTGGAGTAGGACTTGTTGTCCTCCCGATCGCGCTTATTTCATTGCTTACCATCGTTTGTCGCTATGGATTAAGTTTTTCCATGCCGCTGACCGTAGGTGACATCGTCCGCTGGACGTGGGAAACGGCTATTATGGAACTGTTTGTTTTTGCCGCTAGTGTGTTTGTCGGCATGATGACAGGCATGTCGACTCTTCAGGTCGTATTTACTTACATTTTGTTTTTATTCCCGGCAGGCATCACTGTTTTGTTATTGACCAATACTTCGTTTTTATTGGTTGGCTTCCCGGCTGATTATTATTTATCGAAAAATCTGGAGGAAATTGTTCCGTTTTTCCGCTATTTACGGCTTGAAGCAGCACCGTTGACAGCGGGCGAATTGCTTGCTTATTTGCTTTTGATTATGTTGTTCCTTATTTTCGCGATTTGGCTGTACCAAAAACGGCATAGCGAGGCGGCGACGCAGACGCTGGCGTTTCCGGTGCTCCGTCCGGTCTTTAAGTACGGCGTCGCTTTTTGTACGATGCTTCTTGGCGGTTTTTATTTCGGCGTTACACAAAACCAGTTTTCCTGGATTGTGTTCGGATATATCACCTTCTCATTTATCGGCTTTTTTGTTGCCGAAATGATTATCGAAAAAACGTGGCGCGTTTTCTATAAGTGGAAAGGGTACGCTTATTTTGCCGCGGCAATGGTGGTCATTGGCATTTTGGTTCATCTGGATATAACCGGATATGAAAAACGGCTGCCGGCTCTAGAGGATATCCGCCAAGTCTATTTCGGCAGTTCCGTCTATGATTTTGTTGAAAATGGCGAACGTTCGTATGAGCCATTTGAGCAAGAAAACCAGTTTTTAAAGGAAAAAGAAAACATTCACGCCGTCTACGCATTTCACCAACAGTTAGTCAAAGATCAGCCAAGATCGTTTCCGTCTGAGGCGCAGCGACAAGTCGTCATCGGCTATGTGCTAAAGGACGGCAAGCGGATGATCCGCCAATACCATGTGCCTAGCGATCAGTATTTTTCCTATTTCCAACCAATTTTAGAATCGAAAGAGTATAAGAAAAACTATTATTTATTGCTCCGCGATCAAGGATATTCGCCGATTCGCCAAATCTCCTTCCGCAGTCCAAAGACGAACGAGAAAACGTTGACGATCATCGAGCCGAAACAAATTGATTCGTTTATTGAAGCGTTAAAAACGGATTTAATGGAAGAGCCGGCAAGCTCCATGCTGGACAGCGACAACGTATGGGAAGGGGGTATCGAACTGCTGCAAAGCGACGGCGATATCATCCATGTTGAATGGAAAAAAACGTATACACATATCAATCAGTGGCTTGAGGAACATAAGTTGCTTTCAAAAGCACGAGACGACATGGAGTGATGGAAAGGAACTCGAATTGGTTCCCTTTCTTTTTTTTTTAGATAAATATTCAAATATTTGTTTGAATGAATTGACACCTCTTCTTTTTGTTTCATATACTATATTCAAATGAAGATTTGAATGAAGGTGGAGCGATGCGGAACGATACATGCGAAGTCTTTTCCGTTAACGAAGAAAAAGTAAATGCCGTTAAGCAGCGAATCGACGAGATTAGTGGGGTAGAGCATTTATTTAAGGCGCTGGCCGATGCGACGCGATTAAAAATTGCTTATGCGTTAACGTTAGAAGAAGAACTATGTGTTTGTGACGTTGCCACGATTATCGGCTGTACGGTCGCCACAGCTTCCCATCATTTACGCTTATTGCGCGATATGGGGCTAGCGAAACATCGAAAAGAAGGAAAGTTAGTGTTTTACTCGCTAAAAGATGAGCATGTTCATCAGCTTGTTTCGCTTGCACTTGTTCATGCGGGGGAGGTGGAGAGTCGCGATGGAAAATAAACAGGTGTATCGCCTTCAAGGCCTTTCCTGCGCCAACTGTGCGGCGCAGTTTGAGAAAAATGTGAAGGCGATCGCGACGGTCAAAGATGCTGAGGTCAATTTTGGCGCGGCGAAACTAACGGTGATTGGTGAAGCGTCGATTGCGGAGCTAGAAAGAGCGGGAGCGTTTGACGGTATTGTTGTCATTCCGGAAACAGAGCGGAAAGAACAGAAAGCGACGCCGTTTTGGAAAAAGAAAACAAACGTGCTTGCCGCCGTTTCCGCGCTCTTTCTTCTCGGCGGCATTGTCGCGGCGCATACGGTCGGCGAAACGCATCTTGCCACGATTTTATTGTTTGCGGCAAGCATCCTAGTTGGCGGCTACCATTTATTAAAAACCGGAATCAACCATCTTGTTCGTCTGCAATTTGATATGAATACGCTCATGACGATTGCTGTCATTGGGGCAGCGTGCATCGGAGAGTGGAAAGAAGGAGCGGTCGTTGTCTTCCTATTTGCGGTTAGCGAAGCGCTTGAGCGGTATTCCATGGATACGGCGCGCCGCTCGATTCAACGGCTGATGGATATCGCTCCGAAAAAAGCGATCGTGCTTCGAGATGGCAAAGAGTATGAAGTGGATGTGGAAGATATCGTTGTCGGCGATACGATAATTGTGAAACCAGGGCAAAAAATCGCAATGGATGGCATCGTGCTTCGCGGTGAATCATCCGTAAACGAAGCGGCGATTACAGGCGAATCGATGCCGGTAGCCAAAACCATTGGCGATGAAGTATATGCCGGAACGTTGAATGCAGAAGGCGCGCTCGAAGTACGAGTGACAAAGCAGGTGAAGGACACAACGATTGCGAAAATCATTCATCTTGTCGAAGAGGCGCAGGCACAGCGGGCGCCAGCCCAGCAATTTATCGACCGCTTTGCGCGCTATTATACGCCAGCCATTATGCTGATTGCGTTGCTTATCGCAACGGTGCCGCCGCTATGGCTTGGCGGAGAATGGCTGACGTGGATTTACCGAGGCTTGACGGTGCTTGTTGTCGGCTGCCCATGCGCACTTGTCATTAGCACGCCGGTAGCGATTGTTACGGCGATCGGACAGGCGGCGCGGCAAGGAGTGCTTATTAAAGGTGGAGCGTATTTAGAAGAAATCGGAAAACTTTCGGCTATTGCGTTTGATAAAACAGGAACATTAACGACTGGAACCCCAGAAGTGACCGATATTTATCCATTTGGCGGCCTGGATGAAAAGGAAGTGCTAAAAATCGCCGCAGCCATCGAAAAACAGTCAGAGCATCCGCTTGCTTCTGCCATTTTACGCAAAGCAGAGGAATTACAAATATCATTGGACAGTTTGCAAGTAAGCGAGTTTCGCGCGATGACCGGCAAAGGAGCGGCAGCGCGTGTGAATGGAACCATGTATTATATCGGAAAACCGTCCTTGTTTTCCGATGCGTCTATATGCGAAGACGTGCGCGCGCAAATCACACGTGCACAAAAGCAAGGAAATACGGTCATGCTGCTTGGTGATGAAACAAAGGTGCTTGGAATGATTGCCGTTTCTGATCAACTGCGTGAAAATGCTGCTTTTGTGCTAGAAACATTACGTAATCTAGGAATCACTCAAACAATCATGTTAACCGGCGATCACGAAACGACAGCGCGGGCCATTGCCTCTTCCCTTCCACTTACCGATATTCGCGCTGAATTGCTTCCAGAAGAAAAATTGACGGCGATTCAAACGCTACAGCAACAATCAGGACGCATCGCGATGGTCGGCGACGGTGTCAACGATGCTCCCGCGCTCGCTGCGGCAAACATTGGCATTGCCATGGGGGATATTGGAACAGATGTAGCGTTAGAAACAGCGGATGTTGTTTTAATGGGCGATGATCTTGGGAAACTCCCATATGCCATTCGGTTAGGACGGAAAACGATGCGCATTATTCAACAGAACATTGCGATTGCTTTTTTGTTAAAAGTGCTGGCACTTGTTCTTATTATTCCAGGTTGGCTTACGTTATGGATGGCCATTTTTGCGGATATGGGAGCGACGTTGCTCGTATTGCTCAATTCGATGCGGCTGCTTCGTCTAGGCGCGGTCAGCAAATGATAAAAAAGGTTTCTTGCCAAGGCAAGAAACCTTTTTTACATTTTCTTTTGTTTTTGAAGAAATAGCGCCGCTAACACATCGATCACCCATAACAATAAAAATAAAAACAAAATAAACATTTCCGGTAATTCCATGACCCTAAATGGGTTCAGGACGTTGCGCATCGATTGACGTAATGTAAAACCCATTAACATATCCATTTCAATGGCGAGACCGATTAAAATGCTGCCAATGAACAATGAAATGCCTAATAGTTTCATCTCATCCCACCTACTGTCGGGGTTTTCTTTAGTTTTTGTTTTCTACCATTAAAACATTCTTTGTTTGTATATTAGAACCCTTCGCTGTCTATAATGGCAAATAAACGAGTTGGAGCGAGGGGAGTACGATGCTGTTTCAGTGGGGATTGCGAAAAAAACAACAAGATAAGCAAGGAGCGACAACACGCCAAGAACGCGATCAAAGCGGTCAAGCGCAAGATGTTCCGCATGAGCCGATTCATTCGCTGCTGGATGTGAATATCGATATCATTCGCCATACGACTGGGAACAGTTCTGATATTGTCATCCGTCGTTTTACGATTGGACAAGAACGGTCGGTTCGTGCCGCTCTCATTTTTGTCGATGGGCTTGCCGATGAAAAAAATGTATATCAATTTTTGCTTGAGCCGCTGATGACAGCAACGCTTCCAATTTCCTTATCCCCGAAAGATGCGTTTTTCTTTGTGGAAAAAAAGCTGGCTGCTGTTGGCAGAGTCCAGCGCATCTCACAGTGGTTTGACTTATTTTTGGAACTTACATCAGGAGAAACAATTATTCTTCTTGATGGAGTGACGTTTGCTTTAAGCGCAAGTACGAGGGGGGGAGAATATCGAGCGATTGAAGAGCCACAAACACAGCAAGCTATTCGCGGTCCGCGCGATGGATTTACCGAATCGCTGCGCGTGAACACTACCCTCATTCGCCGCCGCATTAAAAATCCAAATTTGTGGCTGGAGACAATGAGAATTGGCGAGGTGACAAAAACAGATGTTGCCATCATGTATATGAAAGGAATTGCCAACGATGAAATCGTCGAGGAAGTCAGAAAACGGCTTCGCAACATACATATTGATAGCGTTTTGGAATCAGGATATATCGAACAATTAATCGAAGATCAAACATTTACTACTTTCCCGACAACATATCATACAGAGCGGCCGGATGTGGTGGCAGCAAACCTCCTTGAAGGAAGAGTAGCCATATTTGTCGAAGGAACTCCATTTGTGCTCATTGCGCCTGCTTTGTTTATCCAATTTTTTCAAGCTGTGGAAGATTATTATGCTCGCTTTGATATTGCAACAGCACTTCGCTTTTTGCGTGTTCTTGTTTTCTTTATTTCACTTGTTGCTCCGGCGATTTATATTGCAGCAACGACGTTTCATCAAGAAATGATCCCAACTCCGCTTGTCATTGCGATTGCTGCCCAACGGGAAGCAATTCCATTTCCAGCGTTTGTCGAAGCATTGGCGATGGAAGTAGTTTTTGAAATTTTGCGGGAAGCAGGGGTGCGCTTGCCGCGTGCCGTTGGTCAAACTGTTTCGATTGTCGGGGCGCTTGTCATCGGACAGGCGGCGGTGGAGGCGGGATTTGTTTCATCGGCGATGGTGATTGTCGTTTCCATTACGGCTATCGCCAGCTTTGCGACCCCTTCGTTTGCAATTGCGATTTCCGCTCGTCTCATTCGTTTTGCGCTCATGTTTCTTGCGGCGATGTTTGGGTTTTACGGCATTATTATCGGAATTTTGTTTATGACAATTCATTTATGTAGCCTTCGTTCCTTTGGTGTTCCATATATGTCACCGCTTGCTCCGTTTATTCCGTCCAACATGGGCGATACGCTTTTCCGCGTGCCGACATGGGCGATGAAAGAGCGTCCGCGTTTGATCAACCAGAAAAATATGATTCGCCAGGGAAAACAACAACAGCCTCAGCCGCCTGCTTCCAATCGCCAGGAGAAAAACGAGGGAGAGCAATCATGAAACGAGAAATAGCAATCAGTCTTTCACTTCTGTTATGTACAACCGTTCTTTCCGGATGTTGGAGCAAAAAAGAGCTGACCGATTTGGCGTTTGTCATCGCTGTCGGGATTGATAAGACGAAGGATGGAAAATTTGCGGTGACATTTCAAGTCGTCAATCCCGGAAACGTTGCTGGTGCGAGACAGCATGGTGGAGATAGTGGCGGGGTGCCTGTTTCCATCTACAAAGCAACAGGAGACAACCTCGTCGAGGCAAGCAGGAAAGCGTCTAAAAAGCTATCACGGCTTGCATACTATGCGCATACCAACTTAGTGGTTATTAGTGAAGAAGTTGCAAAAGAGGGAGTCGACGGGTTGTTTGACGCACTCGAAAGAAATAGTCAATTTCGCGCAACAGCAATGGTCGTGATCACCCGTCATCATTCAGCGGAAGATGTTCTAAAAATATTAACGCCCATTGATAAAATTCCAGCAAACCAAATTATAAAAACATTACAATTTTCTGAAAAAATATGGGGGCAAACGATGAATGTTGACGTAGGGGATGTAATTAATGATCTCGCTTCATCAGGAAAAGCACCAATCATTAGCGGCGTTGAGATTGTAGGAAGTGTACAAAAAGGGGAACGGCAAACGAACGTACAAGCTTCTGAACCTGACGCAAGATTGAATGCCAATGGTCTAGCTATGTTTAAAGAGGATAAACTTGTCGGATGGATGAATGGCAAAGCAGCGCGTGGAGTGTTATGGATTCTTGATAAAATTGAACAGACGGGCGTTACGATCGAATGGAAACAGAAAAAAGAAGCAGTTGCCTATAAAGTCGTTCGTGCCAAAACGAGCGTAGCGGCGCATATGAAAAAAGGAAAACCGTCCATTTCCATTCATATTCAGGCAGAGGGAGATATCGGCGAAACGCTTGTTCCGGTTGATTTTACAAATCCTAAGCAAATTTTTGCATTAGAAAAAAAAGCAGAAAAAAGCATCAAGAAGGAAGTCGTCAAGGCGGTAGAAGAAGCAAAAAAAGCAAAAACGGATATCTTTGGGTTTGGAGATGTTGTCTATCGTTCCTATCCGCAGCGATGGAAAGAAATGAAATTAGATTGGAATGATCGCTATTTTCCGCAACTAGAGGTAGATGTAACGGTAGATGCGTTTATTCGCCGGACAGGATTACGAACGAAATCGTACATATTTGGACAGTGAGAGCGGTGAAATGATGGAGCGAGTGAAGATAGACGCACGGCAATTACTCGTATTAATCATACTGTTTGAACACGGAAGTGCTATCGTTATTCCACTTGGTGTACGTGCAAAACAAGATGTTTGGCTTGCGATATTATTCGGTTTAGCGTTTGGTTTGCTATTGTTTTTTGTTTATTACCGCCTCTATCGTTACTATCCAGACGCTCCATTGACTACGTATGTACAAGACATTACTGGTCCTTGGATCGGTAAAGTTTTGGCGCTTATATATATTGTTTATTTTCTCTATATCGCTTCCCGGGTGCTCCGTGACTTTGGCGAGATGTTGTTAACGTTTGCGTATCCAGAAACACCGCTTTTTATTTTAAATGCGATTATGATATTAACGGTGATGTATGGCGTTTATAAAGGTATTGAGGTCGTTGCGCGGACAGGGATATTGTTTCTCACCTTGCTTTATCTCCTCGCAGTATCCGGGTTTATATTAGTCATTTCGGCAGGAATAGTGGATCTCCATCGGCTGCAACCGGTGTTGGAAGGAGGATGGCAACGGGTATTGAAAGTCGTGTTTACGGAGACGCTTTACGTTCCATTTGGGGAAATGATTGTTTTTACGATGTTATTTCCATATATGAATAACCCGGAAAAAACGAAACAAACCGCGATAACGGGTATGGTGTTAAGCGGTCTTAATTTGACAATTATTATGACGATCAACGTTGCCGTACTTGGAGCGGATGTTGTCGCCCGTTCTACCTTTCCGCTTTTAGACACGATACGGAGAATTCAAGTTGCGAATTTTTTGGAACGTCTTGATGTATTTTTTATGATTGCCCTTATTATTGGTGGATTTTTTAAAATATCCATATTTTTTTATGCTGCGGTTACTGGAACAGCGAATTTATTTCGTATTCAAAATCACCAGCGTCTCGTATATCCACTTGGGCTAATGGTTTTGCTGTTGTCCATCGCCATCGCGAGCAATTATCCGGAACATATTACAGAAGGATTAAAAATCGTTCCCCTTTATATACACATCCCATTGCAAATTATTGTTCCGCTCTGCCTGCTTCTTATTGCCGCCGTTCGCCATCGTTATTTCAACCAGTAATAATGAAAATAGGAAAAAATAGCTATCTTTTTTTTAAAGAAAAAGCAGGAAAAAGAAGGGGGGAAGCGAAATTAATTTAAATAAAAAAGAGAACCCTTCTATTTCAAAGCAATGGTTGCCTTGTGATCAAAAGGTGACCTTTTATCATGAAGTGGGGTAATAAAAGAGTGATTATGATGAAAAAGGGTTGAACCATGGTGAAATTAAATGTACAGGTAATCGAAAAAGCGTTTAACCATCGTACAAACAGAGGAATGATCATTACCGACCGCAACCGATTGATTGTAGCGTTGAATGACGAGATAGCAGAACTGACCGGTTATGCTAAGGAGCAGTTAATCGGCCAACCTATTCATCATCTTCTTGACGATGGGCGTATTGCTGAAAAGTTCGAATTGATTTGGGAAGCTGTGTTAGAAAGCGGTTATTGGCAAGGGGAATTAGATTGTTACGTGGATAATGGCGAAAAACGCACAAGAATATTAACGGTGTATGCGCTCTCCGGCGCAACGGATGAATGTTACGTCTGGTGTCTGGCCGATGCGGAAACATCATCTTCTTCGTCGGAATCAGAGCAAATGCTGCGCGCTATATATCAAACTGCCCCGCTGGCCGTCATTCCGTTATGCAAAAATATGAAAGTAAAAGACTGGGGGTCTGCTGCTGAATCGTTATTTGGCTGGAAGAGGGAGGAAGCCATTGGTCGAAGTTTATTTTCGCTGTTTTGTGAGCCCCCTCCCCATACAGCGATGTTTTCCTATCCGTTAAGAAAGAAAAAAGCCGGGGAATGTATGATCAAAAGAAAAGACGGGACATTGATCAACGTCGCGTATGCGGTCATTCCGGTGACCGACTCAGACGGAAATGTTACCGGATATGTCGTGATGTTTGAAGATGTTACAAGGTGGAAGCAAAAGGAGATCGAACACAAACGGCAAGTGGAGCTCGCGAAAAAAATTCAGCAAAGTTTATTAACTCCCCCGATCCAAAACAGTGCAGTAACGATGGATGCGGTTTATATCCCGTCGGACGATTTGTCTGGTGACATATATGCATGTTACCAAATTGATCGGGATCGTTATGGCGTCATTATTATTGACGTAATGGGGCATGGCATTTCCTCTTCTCTTGTCAGCATGTTACTTCGTTCGCTGTTAAGAGGGCTGATTGTGCGTGTCATCGACCCGGTGTATGTTGCTACCGAACTAGAGAAACATGTGCAAAACCTGTTTCCGGATGAGGTAAATGAAATCCGCTATTTATTTTCCATGATTTATTTAGTGATCGATACGAAGAGAAAGCAGATCGAATATACAAACGCCGGACATCCCGCCGGACTATTAGTTTCCGAGGATGGAGAAATCATCGAATTGGATAAAGGCGGATTGGCGATCGGCAGTCCGTTTTCTGTCCCGTTTGAAAAAGAGGTAATTCATTACCGAAAGCGGACAAGGATATTTTTATATACCGATGGAATTTTAGATGAAATCGACTCCTCTATTTTGCAAAGTATGAATAAAATTCGTACGTATACGAAAATGTACAGCCATTTATCAGACAAACAGTTTTTACATATGTTGATGGAAGAGGAAAAAGCGTCGCCAAGCCCTGTCGATGATATATGTTTGCTATCTATTACGGTCCAGTAATAGGATGATTTCAAATTTAGCTATATCAGTAGGTGCAAAGCAATGTACGAAATAACGATGCGATGCAAAGCGACGGAGGAGGCTATTGATTTTTGCGATTTGCTTGCGAAGCAAATCGCCTGCTTTTTTTCCCTTCATGATCGCGATATGTTTGTCTTATCGGTCCATGAAGCGGTTGTCAATTCCATAAAGGCCGTGAAACAGCTAGGAAATAAAATAGAAGATGATGCGTTGGTCATATCCTGGCGAATTACAGAGGAAGAGATAACGGTGACGGTGGCCGATGAAGGCGTTGGGATTCCGATAAAAGAGATCGAACGATTGAGGCAGGAAAGCTTGGAAGATGTCTTGCTTGCCGAATCGGGGCGCGGTCTTTTACTGATCAAGGAAACGATGGACGCGGTGTCATTCGAGCCGCATGCGGATGGCAAATGCGCGATCGTAATGAAAATGAGGAGAGGGCAGAATGGATCGTCGGATATCCACTTTTGAATTAGTAACGGTATCGGCAGAAACGTACGCGAAAATGTGGTTAAAAGGAAAATTGGTTTACCATACGCAACAGATAGCGAAACAAAAGATGGAAATGGCGTTAGCTGAAATAGACAAGAACATCGTAATCATGGACGTCAGTCAACTCCTTTTTATTGATAGTACAGGATTAGCGTTATTGATTCACTTTTTAAAAAAGGCGGTTTGCCAAGACAAACAAGTCGCATTGGTCGTTTCCACCAATAAAACGTTGGAAAAGATATTGGCGATTGCAAAATTTGATAAATTGTTTCCGATTGTGAAGCGCGAAGAGGATCTCGCTCGGTTATTGGCTTCGCGGACTAAAGAAATTGCCAGCCAGAAAATGCTGCTGGAGATGTGGCGAAACCATTGTATACAAAACTGAAAATACGCGGAAATCTAATCGTATTTGCATGGCACTCTCCTCGTTCATTTGCAACCATCGTCTTTTCCATAAAGGAATCAAAAAATTGTCAAACGTTTTTTGGGCGAGTAGAATAAAAGTTACAACATATATAGCCATGAAACCCCGTGATTGGAGTCGTTGGGATGAAGTGAAAAACGATTTGGAATCGAGCTAACAAGGCACTAAACACCAGTGAGGTGTTTGCCTATGATACTTAACGGAG
Source organism: Saccharococcus thermophilus (assembly GCF_011761475.1). NCBI lineage: Bacteria > Bacillati > Bacillota > Bacilli > Caryophanales > Anoxybacillaceae > Saccharococcus > Saccharococcus thermophilus. The sequence continues at coordinate 1,276,972 of NZ_JAASRS010000001.1, read as the reverse complement.
AAAAAGAGTAGGTGTCTGCACGCGGGTGTAGGAAAAACTCTTTAGTACGTCAGAACCCATCGACTTTCGTCGCGTGGAGGTTCAGATGATAGGCACGGGGGAGTGACAACATGCGACAAATATTATTGCACTTAAAACCATACCGCAAATGGATGATCATCGCTTGGACGCTGATGTTTATTGAGCTTTTGGTGGAATTATGGCAGCCGCTGTTGATGGGAAAAATTATTGACGATGGAGTCATGACAAAAAATCTTTCTGCCGTTTGGACGTGGGGCGCGGTGATGCTCGGCGCTTCGTTTTTGGCGTTTGCATCGGGGATTGCTAACTCTTTTGCTGCCGCCTACGTCGGTCAAGAGTATGGCTTTTTGCTACGAAAGCATCTATTTGAAAAAATTCAGTCGTTTTCCTTTGCCAACATCGAACGGCTTTCGACCGCTTCCTTGATTACGCGGGTGACAAACGACGTGACACAAGTGCAAAATATGGTATTTATGAGCTTGCGCATCGCCTTGCGCGCTCCGCTTCTTGTCGTGTTTGGCGTCGTCATGTCGTTTATTGTGCATGTGCAGCTTGCGCTCGTGTTCGCTGTTACCGTTCCTATATTAGTAGCATTTCTGTTATGGATGATGAAGAAAGCGGCATCCTCGTTTTCCATCGTGCAGCGGGCACTCGATCGTGTCAATAGCGTTATGCGCGAAAATTTGGCGGGAATGCGCCTCATTAAAGCGTGGGTGAGAGGGACATATGAGCAGGCGCGGTTTATGGAAGCGAACGAGGCATTAATGCAGCGGACGTCCAGTGTGTTGCGCTTAGTTGAAACGATTACTCCCGTATTATTATTCGTCATGAACACAGCAATTATCGTCATTTTGCTTGTCGGGCGGATTGATGTGCGGGCGGGAAGCGCGACGGCGGGGCAAGTGGTTGCCGTTGTCAATTATACGACCCGCATTACGACAGCGTTGTCGATGTTTGCGTTTATTACGGCGGCGTTTTCCCGAGCGAGAGCGTCAGCCGGTCGGATTGCGGAGATACTTCAAACGGAAGCAGAGATGAAAGACGAACACGAGGCCAGCGCTGCGCCTATTCGTCAAGGAGAGATTCAGTTTGAACGCGTATCTTTTCGCTATCCGAACAGCCGTACCCGTGTGTTAAAAGACATTTCGTTTATCGTTCATCCGCACGAAACAGTAGCGATTTTAGGGGCGACCGGTTCCGGAAAAACGTCGTTGCTTCAGCTGATTCCTCGTCTGTACGACCCAACCGCTGGCAAAGTGTGCATCGACGGCATGGACATACGGCAAATGAATCAGGAACAGCTGCGGACCGCGATTCGTTTCGTTCCGCAGGAAGTGCTGCTTTTTTCTGGTACCATTGCGGACAATATCCGCTTTGGGAATGCCGATGCCACGATGGAGGAAGTGATAAAAGCGGCAAAACACGCGCAAATTCATGAAACGATTATGAGCTTTCCAGACGGGTACGATACGGTGATCGGGCAAAAAGGAGTGAATTTGTCAGGCGGGCAAAAGCAGCGCCTGTCGATTGCCCGGGCGCTTGTCGGCCATCCGAAAATTTTATTGCTGGATGATAGCACGAGCGCACTCGATTTAAAAACGGAAGCGAAACTGCTTGAAGCGCTAAAAGAATATACGTGCACGACCTTGATTGTGACGCAAAAAATTCGAACGGCAATGGAAGCCGATGTGATTTTCCTGCTAGAAGATGGCCAATTGCTTGCAAAAGGAAGTCATGACGAGCTGATGGAAAAGAGCGAACTGTACCGAAAAATCGTCGAATCGCAGTTTGGAAAGAAGGGGCATAACGATGTTACGACCACGGCATAGCACGCTGGCGACGATGAAACAAAAACAGAAGGCAAAGGATACGATCGGTACATTAAGAAGGCTTTGGTTATTTATTTCACCGCAAAAGGGCTGGCTTTTGGCAACCGTTGTAATGGTCATTATCAGTTCGGGTTTAAGCTTGCTCGGTCCATACGTCGTCGGGAAAGCGATTGATACGTATATAGTGGCAAGGCGGACAGACGGCTTTTGGCTTTTGCTAGCGCTTCTTTTTTTGATTTATATCGCCCTTTCCGCTTCGACGTTTTTGCAAAACTATTGGATGATTGGCGTCGCACAAAAAACGATTTATGCAATCCGCAAACAGTTGTTCCATCATTTTCACGAACTGCCGATTTCGTTTTTTGACAAGCGCCAGCAAGGCGAACTAATGAGCCGAATAACAAACGATATTGACAATATGAGCCAAACGTTTAACGACACGGTAATTCAGGTGATCTCAAGCACGCTCACGCTTGCCGGGGCGATTGGCGTGATGGTTTGGCTTAGCCCGTTGCTCACGCTAGTGACCTTGCTGGTCGTTCCGCTGATGTATTCGGGGATGAAGTGGATCACGAACCGGACGCAAAAGCGGTTTCGTGAGCAGCAATGCTGCTTAGGGGACATGAACGGATTTATGGAAGAAGTCATTTCCGGACAAAAAGTCGTGAAAATGTTTTCGCAAGAACGGAGAATGATCAACGACTTTTTGCAAAAAAATGAACAGCTAAAGCGCGCCGGATTTTGGGCGCAAACGTATTCCGGCTTTATTCCGAAGCTGATGAACTTTTTAAACAATATGAGTTTTGCGCTGATTGCCGGCGTCGGCGGAATTTTGGCGCTTAAAGGAATCATTTCAATCGGGGTTATCGTCGTCTTTGTCGAGTATGCCCGCCAGTTTACCCGTCCGCTCAACGATTTGGCCAACCAATGGAATACGCTGCTGTCCGCGCTGGCTGGCGCGGAGCGGGTGTTTGAAATTTTAGACATGGCCAAAGAAGAGCGGGATGAAACAGAAGCCATTTCTCTTGACCATTTGCAGGGGAAAGTTGAATTTGAACATGTCGTATTTTCTTATGATCAAAAACGCGATGCCCTTCGCGATGTCAGCTTTTCTGTCTCTCCTGGAGAAACAGTGGCGCTGGTCGGCCCGACTGGTGCGGGAAAAACGACGGTTTTGCAGCTGTTAACCCGTTTTTATGACCCTGACCGCGGCCACATTTTCATCGACGGACATGACAGCCGCTCCATTAAACGGGCGAGCCTGCGTTCGCATATGGCGTTTGTGCTCCAAGATACGTTTTTGTTTGAAGGAACGATTCGCGACAATATTCGTTATGGAAGGTTAGAGGCAAGCGACGAGGAAGTGGAACAGGCGGCGAAATGGGCCAACGCCCATTCGTTTATCACAAAGTTGCCAAACGGTTATGATACGGTGTTAAAGCAAGATGGCGGCGGCATCAGCCAAGGCCAAAGACAGCTGCTGGCGATCGCCCGCGCGATGGTGGCAAATCCTTCAATTTTAATTTTAGATGAGGCAACAAGCAATATCGATACAGTGACCGAAATGAAAATTCAGGAGGCGCTGGAGCGGCTGATGAAAGGGCGGACCTGTTTTGTCATTGCCCACCGCCTCAACACGGTGCAACACGCGGACCGCATTCTCGTGTTGAATGAAGGAAAAATTGTCGAACAAGGAACGCATGAATCGCTGCTAAAGGCAAAAGGGTTTTATTATGAGTTGTACCACAGCCATTTGCAAAAAGGGGAAGTATCGTAAAAAAACGCCTTGTACGCGTGCTGTACAAGGCGTTTCGTTTTTATTAGCTAATGATGGTTGAGAGTCTTTTTGCAAATGTGTTGCGCCAGCTTTCTGATAAAGCTGGTTCCGCGATGATTTTTTGCATCGCTTCCACTTTTGTTTTTCCTGTTGTGAGCGGTTTTCCATCGGCCATTACCGTTTTTGGCTTTCCTACATTAACAGAAATGACTTTCATCTATTTTCCTTCCCCCAAAGTTCTTCCGCGATTAATCGGAATGATGTTAATTTATCTTGAAAATCATATGTAATCGTTACTAACATAATTTCATCCGTTTCATATGCTTCGCTTAACCGGAAAAGCTGCTCTTTTATTTGCTTTGGCGAACCGACGATCATCCGTTTACGGTTTTCAACAACCCGTTTGCGCTCGAAGGGACTGTACGGATAAGCCATTGCTTTTTCCGGGCTTGGCGTACCGTTGGACACCATGCCTTGTTCAATCATCAGAAGCGATAGGTCAAGGCTAGATGCCACCCATTCCGCTTTTTCTTCCGTTTCGGCGCAAATGGCGAACACGGCGACCATATTGCGCGGTTTATCTAAATATTTGGATGGCACGAACCGTTCGCGGTACAATTTCGTATAATATTCCCCGCCTTCGCCGTTAATAAATTGGGCGAACACATACGGCAACCCTTTTTGCGCGGCAAGCAATGCGCTTGATGAACTGGAGCCGAGCAGCCATACATCGGGCACTGTACGCACGTTTGGTGTCGCCTTTAATCCATGCAATGGATGTTCTTTCGGCAAGTCGTTATGTAAATAAGCAAGCAAATCGTCAATCTGTTCTGGGTAGCGGTCTATATCTCTTCGTCTTCCTTCCTGCAAGGCGATGGTCGCAATCGGCATGCCGCCTGGCGCCCTTCCGACCCCTAAATCGACCCGGCCGGGATGAAGGCCTTCGAGCACTTTAAAGTTTTCTGCCACTTTATAAGCGCTATAATGCGGAAGCATCACTCCGCCTGATCCGATGCGGATGCGCGACGTTTTTGCGCCAATATGGCCAAGCAGCACCTCCGGAGACGAACCGGCGAGGCTGTTTGTGTCATGATGTTCCGATACCCAAAAACGTTCGTAGCCAAGGTCTTCCACAAATTGCGCGAGCCGGACAGTGTTGGCGAGCGCTTCTTCCGCCGTCATCCCCTCCGCAATCGGGGATTGGTCTAGCACACTTAATTTAAGGCTCATGAAAAACATCCTTTCGCTAACGTTCTTCCTGTTCCAAAAGGGATTGATTATTTCTTATTATGCGCTGCTAGGGAAAAATTGTCTATTGATTTGCCTGTGGGATGTGGCGAAGCGGGAGAAGTTCCTTCATAGACACGAGGAGCCATTTTCTTGTTCACATAAATGAAAGACATGCCCGACACTCCTTTCCATAATACCTATATGACATCATATGCAGCTATTCTTTTTTCGTTTACGTGCCAAGTTTGTGATTCCTTTTCTTGCTTTGATATAATAAAGGTAAATAGAAAATCTGGAAAGGATGTGGATGTATGCCAGCAGTCGAGTCCAATATGTTTCCATTGGGGCAAAAAGCGCCGTCGTTTGAACTGGTGAACGTGGTTGATGGCAAAACTGTCCGTTTGGAAGACATAAAGTCGGATGTGGCAACGGTGATTATGTTTATTTGCAATCATTGTCCATTTGTCAAACACGTGCAACATGAACTCGTCCGTCTTGCCAACGATTATCAGCCAAAAGGAGTCACGTTTATCGCGATCAATTCGAACGATGTGGAAAAATATCCGGAAGATTCGCCGGAAAATATGAAAAAAGTAGCCGAAGAATTAGGCTATCCGTTTCCGTATTTGTTTGATGAAACGCAAGAGGTGGCAAAAGCGTATCAGGCAGCGTGCACGCCGGACTTCTATATCTTTGATCGCGACTTAAAATGCGTATATCGCGGCCAGCTTGATGATTCGCGGCCAACCAATGGCATTCCGGTTACAGGGGAATCGATTCGCGCGGCATTAGACGCATTATTGAATGGCGAACCAGTGCCGGAAGAACAAAAACCAAGCATTGGCTGCAGCATCAAATGGAAGGAATAATTTCCATAATTTCTTGACTTTCTTTTGCGCATCCGGTACTATTAACTAAGCACCATTTCGTTCGTCGTATAAAGGATCATGATAAGTCGTGCCTTGTGAAAGTGAGGGCCTGCTTATATGTTCCCTTGCTTGCGCAAGTGCACGGCTTTTTCTTTATAGCGGTAGCGATGGTCAATACTTATTTTTTGGAGGAATCACAATGAGTACAGGAAAAGTAAAATGGTTTAATGCGGAAAAAGGGTATGGATTTATCGAAAAGGATGGCGGCGGTGATGTTTTCGTTCATTTTACCGCGATTGAGGGCGAAGGGTTTAAAACATTAGAAGAAGGGCAATTTGTTACGTTTGAGGTTGTCGAAGGAAATCGCGGTCCGCAAGCGGCAAACGTACGTAAAGCGTAAGGGAAGGGATGGAACAAAGTGATATCGCTTTTGGCGGTATCACTTTTTTTACGGCAGGCGGCTCATTTCGAAAAGACAAATTCACACTGGCGCAGCTTAGGAGCTGCAAGGATGGTTGAGAGGCAGGGCTTCCATTGTTTTTGTCTTGTTGTATGATAGAGATGTAGATTATCTAGTCATTAGTCGTCATAACTTTTGTTATGTAAACAAAAGGAGGAAAGAAATGAGACCGCTGCTATACCGTGTGTTTGTGTATGGAACGTTGCTAGTGGGGGAAGAAAACCATTTTGTTGCCGCTCCTTATATCCACGATATTCAGCCGGGAAAAGTGAAAGGGCGCTTATATGACGTCGGGGAATATCCCGCGCTCGTTGTCGAAGAAGAAGGAGAAGTAATTGGCGAATGGCTCACCGTAACCGAAGAAGGGCTGCAAGCGATGGATGAGCTCGAAGGGTATGAAGAAGGAGGCCAACATAACGAATACGAACGGGTTTGGGTGAAAGATTTGGAACAGCCGCTCGAAGGGTATGTATACGTATACCCAAAAAGCAAAGCGGCGCACCTTCCGCTCATTCCGTCAGGGTCATGGCGGCATCGGCATATGAATTAGCGGCGTATGGGAAAGAAGGTGTTTTTATTGAATAGAATCAATAATACATCGCTTTTTGTCATATGGCTGTTTATTCTTGTCCCGGTATTTATATCATACCGGCAGTCGTTAAAATTAGAAAAAGACATTATTTGGTCTTCATTGCGCGGATTTGTTCAATTATTAATATTAGGATATTGTATTACCTATCTTTTTTCTTTAGAAAAATGGTATGTCATTATTGGTTATGTGCTGTTGATGGTGGCTGTTGCTTCGTTCAATGTTTCGAGGCGGGGAAATGATACAAAACGTACGTTTTTTCTTGTCTTTTTCAGCATGATCGTTTCTGTTGGGATTCCCATTGTGTTATGGTTGATTTGCCGCATTATTCCGTTTCAAGCGCGATACATTATCCCGGTTGCTGGAATGTTTTCAGGAACGGCGATGGTCGCCTCAAGCGTCGTATTAGAAACGATGAAACAAGGGAAACGTGAAAATATAAAACAGTACGCCATCAAAATTGCGATGATTCCAACGATCGATTCCTTAAAAACAATGGGGCTTGTCCAAATTCCCGGAACGATGACGGGGATGATTTTGGCGGGAGCGGAACCAATTGCTGCCGTCAAATATCAAATTTTTATCGTATTTACCCTTCTTGTTGTTGCTGCCATTTCGGCGATTGTCGTTTGCTTTCTCAATTATCGAGCGTTCTATCAAACCAACGATTACTGTGATGGTGATGATAACAATTTCTCTTAATATAGCTACATATGTTTATCATGCGGCTGTCTAAAAGGTGATTGATGAATTTTCCTTTATAGACAGCTTTCTTTTTTATTAATAAAACTGCATAAACATGCAATTATATAACTATTTATTGTTCTATTTTTTGAAAACGTTTTCTTATATTCGTTATAAAAATACAGAAAAATTAATTGAAAAAGTATTGCCAAACCCGCGCTCCTTCCCTATAATAAAGACATGTTATAAAAATAAACACAAGAATGTGAGGTAATATAACATGTCGAAGGTGATGATTTCCCCTACAGGCAACCAAGCGGCAGTGCTTGAGCAAATCAAAGAAACGATCAAGCAAAAGCATGTCGAGCTTTTGCATCTGCAATTTGTCGACATCGAAGGAATTTTAAAACACGTTACGGTGACGGCGGACCAGCTTGATGATGTTGTGGAAGGAAAAATCATGTTTGACGGTTCCTCGATTAAAGGGTTTTCCCCTATCAACCAATCCGATCTCTATCTTCTTCCTGACTTAAACACATTTGCTGTGTTGCCTTGGACGGTAGAGGAAGGATATTCCGAAGCTCGTTTCCTTTGTTCTGTTCTCAATCCTGATGGAACGCTGTTTGAAGGAGATCCACGCAACGTCTTAAAGAAAACAGTTGAGCGTGCGGCGGAAAAAGGATATACGATTTCTGTTGGTCCAGAATTGGAATTCTTTTTATTCAAAACGGACGTAAACGGAAACCCGACGACAGAACTTCATGATAACGGCGGATATTTCGAGCCGTCTCCAAAAGATCTCGGTGAGCGCGTTCGTTTAGAAATTTACCGTGCGCTAAAGGCGATGGGCTTTACGATCGAAGCGTCCCATCACGAAGTTGCAGAAGGACAGCATGAAATCAACTTCAAATACGCCGATGCGCTAGGGGCGGCAGACAATGCCACTACATATAAGTGGGTTGTAAAAACGATCGCCAATAAATATGGACTGCACGCCACGTTTATGCCAAAACCGGTATTCGGCATCAATGGCTTCGGCATGCATGTGAACATGTCGCTATTTAAAGACGGCGAAAATGCGTTTTTTGATCCAAGCGATGAAAACCAATTATCAGAAACCGCCTATCGATTTATCGCTGGCTTGCTCGCGCATGTCAAAAGCTTTGCCGCCGTTACGAACCCGCTAGTAAACTCGTACAAACGGCTTGTCCCGGGATATGAGGCGCCTTGCTATATCGCATGGTCGGCGTCGAACCGTTCGGCGTTAATCCGCATCCCAGCCAAACGTGGTATGGCGACCCGCGTCGAGCTTCGTTGTCCAGACCCGTCGGCCAACCCTTACCTTGCGTTTGCCATCATCGCCGCCGCTGGTTTGGACGGTGTGGAAAAAGGCTTGCAAGCTCCGGCGCCGATTGACGAAGATATTTTCCATATGACAGAAGAGCGCCGCGCTCTGCTTGGCATCGAAAATCTGCCATCGAACTTAGGAGCGGCAGTGGAAGAGTTCGAAAATGGCACAATCGGTCGCGAAACGCTTGGGGAACACGTATTTGAGGAATACGTAGCCATGAAAAAAGCGGAGTGGGACAGCTATCGTACCGCTGTGCACGCTTGGGAAGTTGAACAATATCAAGCGAAATTTTAAAATGACAAGGGGCACGGAAAAGATTGCTCTAACAGTCTTTTTCAGTGCCTCTTTTTTGTTAATCATGAAAGATACATTTTTACAGGATGATGGTTAAATAGAAAACGGAGTTCAGGCGATGAAAGGGAACTCTGTTTTATTTTTTTATAATTCATAGTTGACAACTATGAATAGTTGGTATTAATGTATAGATTAATAGAAATATTTTATTATTTCAGACGGAGGGGATGGCATGAAAAAGTTAATTGTATTTGTGACTGTTGGATTTATCGCCCAACTGATCGACGGATCGCTTGGAATGGCATATGGGGTGACGTCAACCACGTTGTTGCTTGCGTTCGGGATTACCCCGGCAGTCGCTTCTGCTTCCGTGCATTTGGCTGAAGTAGTTACAACTGCGGCGTCAGGAGCATCCCACATAAAGTTCGGAAATGTCGACCGCGACATGGTGATCAAATTAATTATTCCTGGCTCGCTTGGCGCGTTTGTCGGCGCATGCTTTTTAAGTAATCTTCCAGGGGATTTCATTAAACCATATGTTTCTTTATTTTTGTTAGCGCTTGGGTTTTATATCATGTATCGGTTTTTATTTCTATCCGCACGCCAAGACTCACAGCCGCCAAAGAAATTTTCGAATAAGCAACTAATCCCCCTTGGTTTGGTGGCTGGTTTTCTTGATGCGACCGGCGGTGGGGGATGGGGGCCGATTGCCACACCTGTTCTTCTCGCCAACAAAGGAATGGAAGCGAGAAAAGTCGTTGGAACGGTCGATACGTCGGAGTTTGCCGTTGCTTTATCGGCTACCATTGGCTTTGTCATTTCGTTAGGCTGGGAACAAGTCAACTGGTATTGGGTAGGCACGCTCATGTTAGGAGGCATTATCGCTGCGCCAATTGCCGCCTGGCTTGTACGTAAAATGCCATCCCATTTGCTTGGCGTCCTTGTCGGCGGATTAATTATTTTGACTAACGTCCGTACCTTGCTTCATGCGTGGGAGGCTCCTGACAATTGGTATGCAACCGTCTACAGCGCTATTGTGCTCGGTTGGGCCGTTTCGATATGGTGGGCGGTGCGCAATCACCGGAGAGTATCGTTATCGAATGACCTGACGTCGTAGGTATGTACCGTGGCGTTTTTTAAAAGTGTAGGACGCGGAGTAATTTAGTGTGTTTTTAAAAAAGCGGGCATAACGCCTGCTTTTTTGATTCAGGAACTACAAAAAGAGCGGTGTGGATGAAGGACAAATATTATTACTGTAGATGAGCAAATTCGCTAACATAAATTTACAACCAAACAAAAAAAGAGACATGAACCCGATTCCTTGATTAGAATAGATGTGTCACCAAAACTATTCACAAGGAGGTTCATGTCTCATGAATAGATTAGCACATCATCAAGGAATCCACAAGTTTTTCACGATGTTGGGGTTGGCCCTTTATTTTTCAAAACCTGTCATGAAGCATCTCGTTCATATCGTGGATGCGCTGACCACCAAAGGATTTGCGGGAACATTGACCGATCTTCATCATTGGAGCTTTCATCCGAACCACCGCACGACACTCAGCCATTTTTTCACGAAAAGCCCTTGGGATGAAGAGACGCTGCTTCGCAAACTTCAACAGTGGATGCTTCGTCGTGTCGAACGCATCGCCAAACAGGAGAGTCAACCCCTTTTTGTTTCGATCGATGATACGATTTGCCAAAAAACCAAGCCTTCGTCACAGGCAACGCACGCCATTCAAGGGTGTGATTGGCACTATTCTCACACAGAGAAAAAGTCGATCTGGGGACATTCTCTCGTTTGGCTCATGGTTCATACGATGACCCAGGCTTTTCCCTTTGCGTTCCGCCTCTACGACAAGGCGGCTGGGAAAAGCAAGGGGGAACTCGCGATCGAGATGCTTTCTTCTTTGGATGTACACCGTCCTGTTTATGTGCTGATGGACTCTTGGTATCCATCGCAAACGCTCGTGGAAGCTTGTCTGAAAAAGGGATTCCACGTAATCGCAATGCTCAAGGCCAATCGGCTTCTTTATCCAAAAGGCATTGCGGTTCAGGTGAGGGAGTTTGCCCGCTACATCGAACCGAAAGACACTCACCTCGTCACGGTGGGAGAAGAGCGTTATCGGGTTTATCGCTACGAAGGCTCTCTCAAAGGTCTCGATGATGCCGTGGTGCTGCTCGCTTGGAAAGCCGATCAGCCGATGACATCGGAACATCTTCACTGCGTCTTGAGCACCGACCGGGATCTAAGCGATGAAGAGATCTTGCGCTACTATGCCCAGCGTTGGTCGATCGAATGTTTTTTCCGTCAAGCGAAAGACCAGCTGAAACTCGATGGATACCGCGTTCGCGGACGTCGGGCGGTGAAACGCTACTGGATCTTGGTGCAGCTTGCTTACGTGTACAGCATGTTCGAGTCGAACAGCGATTTTTCTGATGGGCTCGATCTTCTGCGCAAGAGAAAAGGACATAGCCTCGTGGAGTTCATTTACCGTGCAGCGAAACAAAATATTCCCATTGATACCGTGAAAAAACAGCTCCACGTGGCATAAGGGGTACCCTGTTTGTCTCTTTTACATGGTAATTATTGTAATTAAAATTGCTCAACTACAGTATTATTAGTAGAGATTATTTGTTTTGTTTGTTAGAATATTCTGTATAAACTATATCGATAGGAGATGAAATGATGAAGCAGCCAGTCGATTTAGGAAACCGAATTTCCCTAATTGATTTGTATGATTTAAAAACGCCGCAGCGCACCGGTACATATGTGCTCCATGAAGAAGAGTTGGCGATTATCGAGACGGGTCCAAGCCCTTCCGTTCCTTATTTATTAAAAGGATTGGAAATGCTTCATATTGATCCGGCGGATATCCGCTATATTATTGTGACACATATTCATTTGGATCACGCAGGCGGCGTTGGGATGCTGCTTGAGAAATGCCCGAACGCCCTTGTTGTTGTTCATCCGAAAGGGAAGCGCCATTTAGCGGAACCGTCACGATTAATCGCTGGGGCGAAAGCGGTGTATGGGGAAAAGTTTGATGATTTGTTTTCTCCCGTTTTGCCGGTTCCAGAGGAACGTCTCATCGTAAAAGAAGATGGCGATACGCTCAAGCTCAGCGACGAGCGTACGTTGACGTTTTTGGATACACCTGGCCATGCCAACCACCATTTCTCGATTTACGATTCCTTTAGCCGCGGTGTTTTTACTGGCGATACGATCGGGGTGTTTTATCCGCAATTATTAAAAGATGGACTTGAATACTGTTTGCCGTCCACTTCTCCGAACCAATTTCGGCCAGAGGCGATGTTGCAATCGGCTGAGCGTCTCGAACAGCTCCAACCTGAACGCATTTATTTCGGTCATTTTGGTATGCTGGAAAACCCTCGCACAGCGTTTGAACAGCTTCGTTTTTGGCTTCCGAAGTTTGTCCAAGCGGGGGAAAAGGTGATGGTGGAGCAGGCAAATGCGTCGATGCAAGAAAAAGCGAAAGCAGTGTTTCAAGCGCTATATCAAGAGGTCAACGCCTTTTTGCAAGCAAAAAATATTCCTGAGACGTCCGAAGCGTACGATATCATCCGTCTCGATCTTCATGTATGTTCGATGGGAATTGTCGATTATTTGCAAAAGACAATCGAACAAGGTTAGAATGGGAAAATTATTATGTACGTGATTGGAAAAGCATCGGACACCGTATGTATACGACATGCATGATTCAGCACGAAGATCAAGTAACGCCCTGAGCTTGGTGATTCCACCAAGCTTTTTTTGTGAAGAAAGCCCATGTAATAGCGAATCCCCGATTAGGTAACATCAGAAAAAATGTTGTATGATAAGAATTAAAGACAAAGAAGAAAGGATGATTGCATGCGACGTGGTATTGTTCGCACCATTACGATGGTATCAGTGCTGGCAGGAATATTATGGCTTGGCGGTCTTGCCATCGCGGTTCAAGACCAGTTTTTTTCCGCCGCGGCGCCGCCGGCAGACACAATAAAATATACCAAAGAGAAAAAAGCGGATAACCGTGAAATTTATATTGTCGCCCTCGGCGATTCACTGACAAGAGGCACGGGAGATGAAAGCGGAAAAGGGTATGTCGGGTATATGGTCGATCAGCTCCACAAAAAAACAACGAAGCCGATTCGCGTGACCAATTTGGCCATTAAAGGACAGTGGTCTGACGGGCTTCTTAAGCAATTAGGACAAGCCGAGATCCAGCGGCAGCTAAAACTAGCCAATATCATTGTGATGACCATCGGCGGAAACGATTTGTTCCAAGGCGGCGAAGCGCTCAAATTTACACCAAAGCAAATCGATCAAGTAAAAGTCTCATATTTGCGCAACTTAGACCGCATTTTTCAAACCATTCGCCGCGTCAATAAAGATGCCGTTGTTTTTTACATCGGGCTTTACAATCCGTTTAGCGACCTCGGCGACGCGAAGAAGACATCAGCCATCGTAAGGCAGTGGAATTTTGCTTCGGCGGAGACGGCTGCCCGCTATCCGAATATTATCGCCGTCCCGACGTTCGATTTGTTTTCGTTGCATGTGAATGATTATTTATACAGCGATCACTTTCACCCGAATAAAGACGGATACAAACGGATTGGCGAACGCGTCGCTTCCTTAATTACATTCACAGAGGGGGACAAAAAGTGACGAAGCAGACGACATTAATCGTTGAAAATTTGCGCAAAACGATTCGCCGCAAAGAAATTATTAAGGGAATTTCCTTTGAACTAAAAGAAGGGGAAGTATTCGGCTTTTTAGGGCCAAACGGCGCGGGAAAAACGACAACGATCCGCATGCTCGTCGGGCTTATCAAGCCGACATCGGGGCGTATTTCCATCTGCGGCTATGACCTGGAGCGCCAATTTACAGAAGCGATCCGTCATATCGGCTGCATTGTCGAAAATCCCGAATTATATCCGTATTTAACCGGCTTTGAAAACCTCGAGCATTTTGCGCGCATGGTTCCCGATATTCCAAAAGAACGAATCATGGAAGTGGTGGAGTTAGTCGGTTTACAAAACCGCATCCACGATCGCGTTAGCACGTATTCGCTCGGAATGCGGCAGCGTCTTGGCATCGCACAGGCGCTGTTAGGAAAGCCGAAAGTGCTGATTTTGGACGAGCCGACCAACGGGCTTGATCCTGTCGGCATTCGCGAAATGAGAGAATTCATCCGCTTTTTGGCGGAAACGGAAGGATTGAGCGTGCTCGTCTCCTCACACCTGTTAAGCGAAATTCAATTAATGTGCGACCGCGTGGCGATCATGGCAAAAGGGACGTTGCTTCGGGTTGATACGGTGGAACATCTGTTAAAAGAACAAGCGCGTGTCGTGTGGAAGGCCGAGCCGCTGGAAACGGCGAAATCGATATTAGCGGGGGAAACGTCGATTTATCGAACCGATGGGGATATGCTTATCACTCCGTACGAACCAAAAAAACTCTCCGTTTGGAACAAAAAGCTTGTCGAAGCAGGGGTCGCCGTCCATGAAATTCATCCGAAATTGCCGACGCTTGAGGACTTATTTATTGAATTGACGGGAGGGGAGACGATTGAGTAATCTCGTGTACAATGAAATGCTGAAAATTGTCCGCAAAAAGCGGCTATGGGTCATTGCAGCGATTGTCGCCGTGCTCGTTGTCCTTTTTACATACGCGCAATATAAGCAGGTGCAGGAAATGCAGAAAAGGCTCGGAACGACGGATTGGCGGACACAGCTGCAGCAGCAAATTATCGATGCGCAAAACCGTCTCAATTCCAGCAGTATTTCAGACGAATGGCGCAAATATTTGCAAATTCGTCTCCAGCAGCAGCAATACTATTTAAATCACGATATTAATCCATCCGCTCCCGGTGCGCCAACGTTTATGCGCATGTTTATCGAAAACGCGATCGATTTGTTTCTCCCGCTCCTTGTCATGGTCGTCGCCGCTGACTTAGTATCATCGGAAGCGAGTGGCGGTACGATTAAGCTCTTGTTGACGAGGCCGGTTAGAAGAGGGATGGTTTTGCTTAGCAAATACATCGCGCTGTTATTGTCGATTTCGTTTATTTTGCTTATGGTCGCTCTTCTGTCGTATGTCATTTCAGGAGCGGTGTTCGGATACGAAGGATGGCGGCTTCCATTATTGACAGGGTTTGTCGCCCAAGGAGAAGAATTAAATACAGCCAACGTTCATATGCTTCCGCAATGGAAGTATGTGCTTATTGAATTGGGGCTTGCCTGGTTTGTGTGCGTCGTGGTGGGGACATTGACGTTTATGCTTTCCGTTTTGATGCGCAGCACCGCCGCGGTGATGGGAATTATGCTTGCGGCGCTGATCGCGGGCGCGATTTTGTCTAATATGGTATCTTCCTGGCATTCGGCAAAATATTTGTTTATGGTCAATCTTAGCCTTACCGATTACATCAATGGGACGGCGCCGCCGATTGAAGGCATGACGCTTGGGTTTTCGATGGCGGTGCTGGCGGTATGGGGACTTGCGGCGCTCTTGATCTCATTTATGGTGTTTACAAAACGGGATATATATTAGAAAAATGGGACGGGCCGGGAAAACAGGTTCGTCCCTTTTTTTACACGCCTTCTGTCACTTTGATTCCTGTGGCCACGCGATCCATCTATCCCTGCATACCCGAGCAAAAATTTTTTTGCAAAAAAGTATTGACTATATTATTTTTTTTAGATAGAATAATAACTGCCGTTAACGTTAGCGGCTGTTAATCGGGAAGTAGCTCAGCTTGGTAGAGCACACGGTTCGGGTCCGTGAGGTCGCAGGTTCAAATCCTGTCTTCCCGATCATTTTGTGATGGGGCCTTAGCTCAGCTGGGAGAGCGCCTGCCCCGCACGCAGGAGGTCGTCGGTTCGAATCCGATAGGCTCCATCATCTTCATACGGAGGAGTACCCAAGCCTGGCTGAAGGGGTCGGTTTCGAAAACCGATAGGGGTGTCACAGCCCGCGGGGGTTCGAATCCCTCCTCCTCCGCCATTATATTTTGATTACATACTAAAAGATATTGGAATCATATGCTTGTCGATGTAATCGGCAAGCTTTTTTATTTTTTTAAAAAATAGAAATGACCTGTCCCTTATCATTGGAACAGGTCATCATTCGTTAAAAGTTTTTCGCTGCTTGTTCAGCTTTCTTGATCGCGTTTTGTTTAATTGCCTCCGCCTCATTCGGGAATTGTGCCATTCCTTCGACAAAAATGGATTGAACGTCAGTAATGCCGATAAAGCTGAGCACCGCCCGTAAATAACGGTCTCCAAACTCCATTTCTTTCATTGGTTCTTGTGAATAAATTCCACCGCGGGCTTGAATGTGTACGGCTTTTCTTCCTGTTAATAGCCCTACCGAACCATTTTCCGTGTAACGGAATGTTTTTCCTGCGATGCAAATTGTATCAATATAAGCTTTCATTTTTGGCGGAAAACTAAAATTCCACATCGGTGTGACAAACACGTATTTATCTGCGCTGATAAATTGATCGGTTAATTCATTGATGCGGCTTATTTTTTGTTTTTCTTCCGCGCTTAGCTGTTCGAATGCATGCCCTTGTTGTAGTTTGCCCCAGCCGTTTAATACATCGGCATCAATGAAAGGGATATCGGTACGATAAAGATCTAATTCGACAATCTCGTCTTGTGGGTTTTGTTGTTTATAAGCGTTAAGAAACGCTCTGCCAACGGATAAGCTGTAAGATTCTTCTTCCCGTTTTGGGTTTGCTGTAATGTACAATAATTTAGCCATGATTGTCCTTCCTTTCGTTGCTGTAAATAGTTTGCCAAACACTACGTAAATCCATGTATGGTCGATCGCCATAACTCGTATAGTGTTTTAACATTGATAATAATAATGTAACCTAATTATTTTTGTAAAATAATATGCTTTTAAAATAAAAGTATGGTAAATCAGCAATAATGTAATTATGTTATCAAAAAAATGTATTTTAATAAAATAAATGGAAGGTAAAAAGAAGTGACTTGTCTGTGCCGAGGGCATGATTCTTCCTCCTGGCAACATGTTCGATGGATCGGAAAGAAATTCTGTTTGATGGCGTTCCAACATACGAAGAGTAGAATCAGGCAGCAGCAACGAATGAAGCAGCAATTTCCTATCCATTAAATAAAAGTAAATCGTTTGCATTTATCAGTTGTGTAGGGTACGATACTGGTGAAAAAATCGGTTTCGAACAACCATAAGGGGGACAATTAGATGCCAGTACAGCGTCGTATCCGCCGCGTGAAAACGGTGCAAGTCGAAACAAACAGCTCGATCCATCGCAGTGGGCCAGTGCTAGAGCCGGGGAATTGGGAAGAGTACGATCCGTTTTTATTGCTAATGGAGGATATTTTCCAACGAGGAACGTTTGATTTTCATCCGCATCGCGGCATTGAAACGGTGACGTATGTGATTGATGGACAGTTGGAACATTTTGATAGCAAAGCCGGCCACGGCACGCTTGGTCCCGGAGATGTGCAGTGGATGACGGCAGGACGGGGAGTGATTCATAAAGAAGATCCGGCGCCAGGATCGACCGTGCATAGTTTGCAGCTATGGATCAATTTGCCGCGCGTGAAAAAAATGATTGAACCGCGCTATCAAAATTTAAAGGCCGGAGAGATGCCGGTCCGCCAAGAAGAAGGGGCGCTTATCCGCGTATTTTCCGGGTCATCGCAAGGAGTAAAAGCCCCAACGCTTAACCATGTTCCAGTGACGATGGTAGAAATGGTGCTCGAGCCAGGAGCAAGTGTCGTACAAGATTTGCCGGGAAGCTACAACGGTTTTCTGTACATTTTGGAAGGAAGCGGCATGTTCGGCGCCGATAGCACGGAAGGAAAAGCAGGGCAAGTATTGTTTTTAAGCCGTCATGATAAAGAGGAGGAAAGCGAACTCACCGTCACCGCCAAAGAAAAATTGCGCGTCCTTCTTTATGCTGGCGAGCCGGTCAACGAGCCGGTTGTCGCTTACGGACCGTTTGTGATGAACACGCAGGAAGAAATCCGCCAGGCGATCCGTGATTATCAAGAAGGAAAATTCGTTGAATAACTATAAAAAAGCGCTCCGATATGGAGTGCTTTTTTTATGGTAAAAATATTTACAAAATTTAGATTAAATAGGTACAATTGTATTACTCATACTATAGGGAGGGAAAATGGTTGCAAAACGCTCCGTTTTATTTTGCTTCGGTGATGTTATTAACCCTTTGGGTGTTCTTTTTTCTTGCGTTGTTTTCCGTTATTTCAGCGTCGCTGCCATGAGCAAACGTATAACATTTTGTTGATGGGGGCAAAGCAAATGCTGTTCTCTTTTTTGTTTTCTCAGCTTAATTAACAAATTTTATATAATGCGATTAAATAATTAGATAATTTTCTAAATAATAAAATAAGCATGGTGCACGTAGGTACCGTCAAGAATTTTGTGTAATATAATGGGGGTAGGGTTTCTCTGAAATGGATTTGGAATGAATAGGGAACTAGTTTCCTCCACACAGGAGACTGAATATTCAGTCTCCTGTGTGGAAAGGGAGAATCCCCCTATTTTGTTTATTTACAGTATTTGGTTAATGATAACGTTCTTCAAACATTCGCTCGAGGGCTTCCTGTGCTTCGGCAAATCCTCGCAACTTTCGCCCTGCCCATTTCTCATTAAAATCTTGAATGGTCAAATATACGATTTTTTCAGCGGCTTCTAAACTATTCAAACTGTTCATCGGCTTTAGACGTTTCCGAATCTCCTTGATCGTTCGTTCAATGGCATTCGTCGTGTAAATCACACTTCGAATACTGCTTGGATAATCCATAAATGTAAGGAGGACATCCAACTCATTGGCCCAAGATTGAACTTCTCTCGGATACTTGCTTGACCATTTCGACTCAAACTGTTGAAACATCTGTAACGCCATCTCCTTATTCGGCGCGCGATAAATCAGCCTGAGATCCTCGGCCACTTCAAATTGGTCTTTTTTCCGAACACGATGGAGCGTGTTACGGACTTTGTGAACGACACAACGCTGCACATCGGCTTTCGGATAAACCGCCTTAAAGGCTTCCTCCAACCCTGGTAGTCCATCGAATATGCCCAGAAGCACTTCCTTGGCGCCTCTTTGGTAGAGGTGTTGAAGAATTTCCTGCCATACATAGGCGCTTTCTTGTCCTCCCACAAAGAAATCAAGAATTTCGCGATATCCTTCTTCGTTCACCCCTAACACCACATAAATGACTTCTTTCTCCACGGTTTCGCGACGAAGTTTTACGTATAAACCATCCAAATATAAGACGGAATAACGCTTGTGCAGTGGACGAGTGTGCCATTTCTCGATGTCTTCCTTCACGACATCGGTAATACGGCTGATCGTCGCAGGAGAATAGGTGCTTCCTAGAATTCGTTCGATAAACTTGCCAATTTCCCGTGTACTCATGCCACTTTGGTACATCCTAATGATTGCTTCCTCCAGCCAGCCGGTGTGCCGTTGGTAAGGGGCAAACAACTGTGTTTGAAATTCTCCGTTTCGGTCTCTAGGGACCAAAAGACCTTCAATCCGGCCATATTGCGTATCTAGATTTCGTTGATAGTAGCCGTTTCTCATATTTGATGTTCCGGCCTGTTCTATTTCGAGGAAATTCTTGATTTCTTCCCGCATGATCAGTTCTAATTTTTCCTTTACAAACTGACGAATGACACTTTCCAGTTGATTTGCCCAGTCGACATTCGGTATACTTTTAGACATAGGTAGGGTTCTCCTTTCTCTGGAATGTTTGGGTTCAATCAGAGAATACCCTACCTTTTTTATTTTGATCTAGTAAAATGCTTTACACAAAATTTTATACATCATCTGCACGTATATGAATAATGAACTTTGTTTATAAAGCGCTAGCCGATTCAACACGAAGAGACATTTTAAATTTGTTAAAAAACAGAGATTTGACGGCGGGGGAAATCGCTGACCATTTCCGTATCTCCAAACCAAGCATTTCCCATCATCATGAACCTCTCCCACCTTCATTCCATGAAGAGGTGGGAGTTTCTTACCATCTCCATCGAAGAAGCTTCTGCACGGAAGAAGGTGGTCTCCTTCCACTCGATGAATGCATCGGAAGTCTTCTTGATGGGTCCAGTAAGCAACATCGGCATCACACCGATGGGGCGGTCCAACCCTTCTACTACTTCTTGCTTACGCAATCCGTAGATACGTCAGCTTCGTTTGTACGTTCCAGTGTTTGAAGGTGCCGTGCAGCGCTTTGCTTAAGATATTTCTCGCGCCGTGAACGTCACGATGTTCCTCATACCCACACCGGCACACAAACAGGCGGGAGGACACTTTTTTTCTCTTTTGGCAGACAGGACATGTCTGGCTCGTATATGACTCCTCGATTTCGTGCAAGCGAATGCCATGTTGAGCCAGTTTATAGGTGAGATACTGCTTCACTTTCCCGAATGACCAATTCGAGAGTTTTTGTGCTTGTTTACGGCTCGTACGTTTTTTCTTTCTCGTGTTTCGTTGCACCCCTTCGACGTTTCCGATATACACATCGGAGGCGGACTGCTTCAAACACCAGTCAACAAACTGTTTGGTCGTTTTATGGAGTGCATCCCGTAGTTGTCTTTCGGATTTGGATAACACGTATTGTTTCGCCCGCTCATACTTTTTCCAACGGCGTGATCCTTTTTGGCATTTCGATTGGCGCTGCTGGATCTCCGCCAGTTTTTTATTCCGCAGCCGGTGAAGGGAGCGTATTTTTCTTCCCGTGATAAGGAGGGCTTGTCCGTTTTCGCAAAACGCGCCGATGGTGTGTACTTCTCCAAGATCGACTCCGACGGAGAAGTTCGGTTTGTACGATGTTGCCTTTTGTCCATCTTCATACGTCACAGCCAAATAAAGACCTTGATCCCAGCAGCATTCGATTTCTTTGATCGTTCCTTTTGGCAGATGCGACGCATACACGACAATTGGCTTTTCCCGTTTTCCGTGATGAATGCCCATCGACAGTTCGATTTTTCCGTTCTCATAAACCTTAAAACCGTCTTTCGCCCATTTTGTAGGGAAGTACTTCTTTTTCTTGTAGGGGTAGCGGGCAGGATGTCCTTGTTGGATCGCGTGGTGGGCAGATTGTCTTGCGAAGAGGTATTTGTGGCAGACTGCTTGAATCGATTGGCTGTGAAGATGAAACTTCCTTTTTGTTTGTTTTTGCAACTCACTTTTGGTAATCCAACGACCGTATTGGAGAAAATGTTCCTTCGCCAATCGAAGACATTCATTCCAAACACGGGCGGATTCTCGATTGCAGGCATACAATCGGTCTAAATCCGCTTTCGATGCCCGGAAGAACACTTTTTGGCCACGAAGCATGAGAATCCCTTCTTTCCTTACATGATAGGATAGTTTGATTATAGCACATATGTTCGTTTTTTGGGAATCAAAAACTTCCCGATTCATCTCCCTCCTTCACTCCGTTTAGAGGAAGAGAGACTTCTCGGGAAAAATGTTAAAGCAGGCGGATTTAGTGCACGCTGAAAAAGAAGGGCAGTACATCTATTACTCCATCAACACAACGGTGTTGCAAGATGTATTAGTTTGGCTTTTATCATTACAAGAAGGGGAGAGGAACAAGGAATGAAAAAGCATTGGTATTTTTTCTTGCTGATCACCATCAGTGTTGGAATCTCGGTATGGGCGTATCCGCAATTGCCTGACCAAGTTCCAACGCATTGGAACTTTTCGGGGGAAGTGGACGGCTATTCATCAAAGCTTTTTGCCGTTTTATTCGGACCGATTTTGTTGACAGGGATTTATGGGACGCTGCTTGGGGTGGCGAAAGTCGATCCGCGTAAAGAGAATTACAAAAAGTTCGCGGGAGCGTACCGCGTTTTCATGTATACTATTCTAACGTTTTTAACCGTCATGCATATTTCTATCATCTTTAACGGCCTTGGCTACCATGTCAACATGGATTGGATTGCCAATATAGGATTAGGTCTCCTTTTTGTTGTTCTCGGAAATTATATGCCAAAAGTGAAAGCGAATTATTTCATGGGCATCCGCACGCCGTGGACGCTGG
The DNA here is from genome assembly GCF_011761475.1 of Saccharococcus thermophilus. Classification (NCBI taxonomy): domain Bacteria; kingdom Bacillati; phylum Bacillota; class Bacilli; order Caryophanales; family Anoxybacillaceae; genus Saccharococcus; species Saccharococcus thermophilus. The sequence goes on along the minus strand of NZ_JAASRS010000001.1, from coordinate 1,254,791 downwards.
CGAATGAAACGGTGTGGGCGCGCACGCACCGGTTTGGCGGCAAAGTCTTTTTCATTGGCGGAATCATCATGATCGTATCTGCCTTTGCCCCATCCTCCATTCGCGCTGTGCTTCTCATTGCGTCGATCGCCTGTATCGCACTTGTACCGACGGTATATTCTTATGCCGTTTATAAAAAGGTGGCAGACAAATAATGAATAAGAAAAGCGGCACATCGTGATCGACAAGCGGTCTTTTCGGCGTTTTTGGAGAGGCGGCAACCGTTTCCGTTGTCCGCCTCTTTTTTATTTCCCATTTGTTGTTACGGGACGTTGAGGAAACGGTTAAATGCGGATAAGTAGTACGCTCACCATTCTGGGTTGACATGAAACCAAATGGTTTCGTATAATCAAAATGAAACCAAAAAGTTTCATAAATAAAATACGGAGGTTATAACAATGACAGCAAAAAATACAACGAACAGCATGTTGCCACATATTCGTCACACGATGGTTTTTCAAGCGCCGATTCAAAAAGTTTGGGAAGCGGTTTCTACTTCAGAGGGGCTTGCGGCTTGGTTTATGCCTAACGATCTTCAGCCGGTTGTCGGCCATGAGTTTCATTTAAATGCCGGACCTTTTGGAATGTCTCCGTGTAAAGTAATTGAAGTCGATCCGCCTCATCGCCTGTCTTTTCGCTGGGGGAAAGATTGGACCGTTACTTTTGAGCTAAAAGAGCTGAATGAGCAGCAAACAGAGTTTACGCTTATTCATTCCGGCTGGGATGCGGATAAAGTGACGGAATTCGGCGAGTCTCATACTATCGTACGCGATCGGATGGATCAGGGATGGGCCAAGCTTTGCAAATCCTTAGGCGCGTATGTCGAGGCGTAATATGGCTGCTTTATCACACAAGCATGACGTCTTTCAGGCCATCGCTGATCCTACCCGGCGTAAGCTGTTGCGATTGTTGGCCGATAAGGAAATGCCCGTTACCGTCATCAGCGGCCATTTTCCGATCAGCCGGACGGCCGTGTCCAAGCATTTGCGGATTTTGGCGGATGCCGGACTTGTGAAGGAGAGAAAGGTTGGGCGGGAAACGCGATATCGTCTAGAACCAACTCCATTGTTGGAATTAAAGGAATGGCTGTCCTTTTACGAACGATTTTGGGATAACAAAATGGCGATGCTCAAGCACTACGTGGAAAATGGCGAAGGACATATTGTTGATGATGGTGAGGATCAATAAACGCTTTGGAATGAGCCAATCATTTTTTGGCTCTTTCTTTTTTTGGTATCATAAAAAGCAAAGCTATCATTGTATAGGAGGCATTCACCATGAATCCAGTCATTGAAACGATTTTGCAGCACCGTTCGATTCGTCAATTTGAAGACCGCCCATTGACGGACGAGCAAATTCGAACGATCGTCGAGTGTGCGCAAGCCGCGGCGACATCGAGTTTTATTCAAGCGTATTCTATCATCGGCGTTAAAGATAAAGAGACGAAACGAAAACTGGCGGAATTAGCGGGAAATCAGTCTTATGTTGAGAACAATGGCCATTTCTTCGTATTTTGCGCCGATCTTCACCGTCATGAAGTGATTGGTGAAATGGAGCAGAAAGAGGTGCTGCCATCGCTTGAGAGCACGGAAAAATTTATGGTTGCGCTTATTGATACAGCACTGGCGGCGCAAAACGCAGCCATCGCCGCAGAATCGATGGGGCTTGGCATTTGCTATATCGGAGGGCTGCGCAACAACTTGCCGGAAGTATGTAAGCTGTTGAAGGTGCCGAAGCGGGTCATTCCGCTCTTCGGGCTTGCCGTCGGCTACCCGGCGCAGCAACCTGACAAAAAACCGCGCCTGCCGTTTGAACACGTATACCATGAAGAAACGTATGAACAAGACCGCGCCAAATTCGAAGCGCAGCTGAAACAATATAACGATATCGTTTCCGCGTATTACGAAAAGCGGACAAACGGCAAACGCCGCGACACATGGACCGGGCAAATGGCCAACATGCTCAGCAACCCTGTGCGCATGTATATGAAAGAATTCGTAGAAGGAAAAGGGTTTAATTTGCGTTAGTCTCGCTTCGTTTTGAAGCGAGATTTTAAATTTTTTAAAAGGCAATCCATTAAAGTAGCTGTATTGTCCATGCTACTGGGTTCATATTTTGTTTCCTGCTTATTTTCAGGATAGTCTTTATCAAATCATAATACTACATAAGATTGTTGGAGTTTAAATGAAAAATGACAGAAAATATTCTGTCATTTCGTCCCTTTAGAGAGTAGTGGGTATGTACTCTATGTTATAGTTTTCACCAAGTTCCTGTTTAACTTTAAATAAGATGAAACCTTTATCATTGTTTTCTATGGCATTGCGAGTTTCTTCTTTGATATGTGCACCATAATCAGATTCCTCTAGAATTTTGCCGTATTGGCGTGTCCATTCAAAAAGTTCCTCTTTTAATTGATCGTGAATAGTCTTCTGATTATATAAAGAATAAAGATTAACACCTCTAAAAAATTTTTTTACCTAGGAATCAAAATGATTAATCTCTATATATTTGGAATTGAGGTTCATTTTCTAATCTAAGGGGGAGTAGGAATGAGCATAAGTTTATCGGTTCCAAAATGGTTCTTAACAGTTTTATTGATTTTATCTTTAGCAGCGGCATTTATCTTTGGTACAGTTTCCAATGCATCAGCAACGATTAACTATGGGGAGGAAGTTGCGGCAATAGCAGAGAGCTATGTAGGAAGCCCTTATAAATACGGGGGTACAACACCAGAAGGATTTGATGCGAGTGGCTTTACTCAGTATGTGTATAAAAATGCAGCCACTCAAATGTCTATTCCGCGAACGAGTGCCGCACAGTATAAAATCGGCAAAGTTGTTAAACAAAATGCGTTGCAAAAAGGCGATTTAGTGTTTTATGCAACAGGAGAAAAAGGAAAAGTATCCTTTGTGGGAATTTATAATGGAAATGGTACGTTTATTGGTGCAACATCAAAAGGTGTAAAAGTTGTTAAAATGAGTGATAAATATTGGAAAGGCCGATATATAGGTGCTAAGAGAGTCATTAAGTAATAAAAGGCTACATTAAAGCCTCTTGTTGATGTTTGACTCATTTGTCCCATCTTAAAAGAACGTAAAGAGAAAAATTCTTTTTCTCGACTGTTTCTTTCAAAGTGAGGCACTTTTTGTCTTGTGAGAATACACGTCTAACGTCAACGGGGCAGAGGAATGTCCTAGACGGATCACTTTCACGTCGGAGAGAACTTTTTAAAAAAATGGAGTGCAAACTGGTAACAGTTTTGTCACTCCATTTTTGTTTTAATTAAGCTTTTAAAACAAATTCTTATTCATTATTTATTCTGTAACTTCTGCAGTTCGTTAACCGTTACAAATTGATAACCTTTTTTTGATAAAGAATCTAAAATACCTTCAATAGTTTTGAATGAAGGAGGGAGATAAATCGGGAATTTTTGATTCCCAAAAACGAACATACGTGCTATAATAGAGCCATCCAATCAGGCAAGGAAAGAAGGGAATGCTCATGCTTCGTGGCCAAAAAGTGTTCTTCCGGGCATCCAAAACAGATTTGGACCGATTGTATGCCTGCAATCGGGAATCCGCCCTTGTTTGGAATGAATGCCTCCGTTTGGCCAAAGAAAACTTCCTCCAGCATGGGTGCTGGATCACCAAAAGCGGGCTGCAAAAACAAACGAAAAGAAAGTTCCATCTTCACAGTCAATCCATTCAAGCCGTCTGTCACAAATATCTCTTCGCAAGACAATCTGCTCACCACGCCATCCAGCAAGGACATCCTGCCCGTTATCCCTACAAGAAAAAGAAGTACTTCCCAACGAAATGGGCGAAAGACGGTTTCAAAGTGTATGAAAACGGAAAAATTGAACTCTCCATGGGTATTCATCATGGAAAACGGGAAAAGCCGATCGTCGTGTATGCGTCGCGTTTGCCAAAAGGAACGATCAAAGAAATCGAATGCTGCTGGGATCAAGGTCTTTATTTGGCCGTGACATATGAAGATGGACAAAAGGAAAAAGCGTATAAACCGGGGAAGGCAGTTGGAGTCGATCTTGGGGAAGTACACACCATCGGCGCGTTTTGTGAAAACGGGCAAGCCCTCCTCATCACGGGAAGAAAAATACGCTCCCTTCACCGGCTTCGGAATAAAAAACTGGCAGAGATCCAGCGGCGTCAATCGAAATGTCAAAAAGGATCGCGTCAATGGAAAAAGTATGAGCGGGCGAAACAATACGTGTTGTCGAAATCCGAAAGACAGCTGCGGGATGCGCTCCATAAAACGACCAAACCATTTGTTGACTGGTGTTTGAAGCAATCCGTTTCCAATGTGTATATCGGAAACGTCGAAGGGGTGCAGCGGAACACGAGAAAAAAACGGGTAAGCCGTAAACAAGCACAGAGACTCTCGAATTGGTCATTCGGGAAAGTGAAGAAGTATCTCGCTTATAAGCTGTCTCAACATGGCATTCGATTGCATGAAATCGTAGAGTCGTATACAAGCCAGACATGTCCTGTCTGCCAAAAGAGAAAAAAAGTGTCTTCCCGCCTGTTTGTGTGTCGGTGTGGGTACGAGGAGCACCGTGATGTTCACGGCGCGAGAAATATCTTAAGCAAAGCACTGCACGGCACCTTCAAACACTGGAACGTACAAACGAAGCTGACGTATCTACGGATTGCGTAAGCAAGAAGTAGTAGAAGGGTTGGATCGCCCCATCGGTGTGATGCCGATGTTGCTTACTGGATCCATCAAGAAGACTTCCGATGTATTTATCGAGTGGAAGGAGACCGCCTTCTTCTGCGCAGAAGCTTCTTTGGTGGAGGTGGTAAGAAACTCCCACCTCTTCATGGAATGAAGGTGGGAGAGGTTCATTGCTAAGTTGTATAATAGCTCAACGTATTCACCAGCATCTTTTATTAATTGGCTTGACGACTCTAATATTAGAAGGTTTGTTTCTTATTATCTTAAGTCGGGTTCACTTCGCATTCATCGCTTTTATTATATATATTTCAATCTCTTTTGTATCAGGCATTTGCAATACATGCTTCGATTCAATTGTTATGAAGGAGACGCCTAGTGACCTTCAAGGCTTAGTATTTGGTCTATTAGCCACCATTTCAAATACATTAATTGGAATATTTATGCTCGGGGCTGGCATCCTTTTAGAAGCAGTCAATAATAGAATGCTTGGTTTGATTGGAGGAATGGGTTTTATATTAACTGGACTATTTCTCTTTGTGGTATATTCTTCTATAAAAGAAAAAGAATTACCGACTTTACGTGAATAATTTAATAATGAGTTTTGGGATATACGATCAAAAAATAACAGAAACATAGGTATTTATCTTCTTTCAATTCCGTAAAAACTTAACTGTCATTATTTCGATTTAGTAAAAGAGGTGTTATCAATGTTATCAGTAGTACAAACAAAAGTATTTGGCATTTCTTCTGACGGGGGAAATCCATGTCCCTTAGTATTAAACAGTGACTCTTTAACTGATAAGCAAATGCAAAGCATTGCTGCTTATTACGGGGTCGAAACAGCCTTTATACTACAGTCTGAAAATCGAAATGCCCTTTTCAGACTAAGATACTTTGTTCCAAAGCACGAAATGGAAATGTGCGTTCATGCTACTGTAGGCGCGGTAAGTTACTGGTGCCAGTCTCATGGAATAAAACAGTTCAATGGAACAATGGAGACCGCGCTGGGGGAAATAGCGGTAATTGCCCAAGAAAAAGACGGAAGATTAAATGTGATCGTAGAACAATTCCCTCCGTCTTTCAGCAATGAAAATCCCAATCCTTCAGAAGTTGCACAGGCATTAAAAATAAGGGAAGAAGAACTAGATTTCACTGTGGGGCCCATTCAATCCGTTTCCACTTCACGTCCCAAATTGATGATTCCTCTGCGTAATTACGAAATACTTCATAACTTAGATCCTGACTTTGAGTTGCTTTGGGAACTTTGTGATAGATACCAGACAACCGGCTTTTATCCTTTTACGTTGACAACACAATCTTCGAAATACGATGTTGAGGCCCGTCAATTTCCTAAAAGAGCAGGTTATAACGAAGATCCGGCTACAGGTGTAGCGGCTTGTGCACTTGGCGCATATCTAACCCATTATTCCAAACTCCAAGAACCAAAAGAGGGATGGTATGAATACCTGATCGGACAGGGATATGCGATGGGAAGACCGAGTATTATCCAAGCTGCTTCCTATATTTCTAAAGAAGGAAGTATAACTAAAACACGAGTAGGAGGATATGCGGCCATTTTACAAAAGGAAAATCTTGATATTCACTCAATAATTTAAAGGATTTTCTCGAAATTGGTAGCGTTATGTTACATAAGGTGTTCTAAAAGAGGAGCGATGCCGTGATTCACGCATAACCATCAAATTGGAGATCATGATAGCGCCCCTTAGTAGTTTATATGTTTCCAAAGTGGTTAGGCTTTTTATGTGCATTGATGTATCAATGATCAGCTTGTCGGATTTGTCGGCAAGCTGAAGCGGGATTGCTCCCGCTTTTTTTTGTTTGAAGGTGATGACATTGGCTTGACTACACGACCACATTTTGACCATGTTGCATTTATCGACACTAAAATGCGGTCGGAACGCAGTAAAAATCACTCAAACATAATCGAAAACATCTTTTCCCACCTATAGAAAAATGGCCAACATGCCCAGCAATCCTGTGCGTATGTATATTCTTTATAATGCTGATAACGAATCAATGTGATGCGATCATTTTTGATGTGAAATGTCATTATGTCCGTGGCGTAAGGAGGATTATGAGCCCCTTGAAAAGTTTCAACCTGAACAGTGATCAGAAAGTGGTAATTGCTCTCTTGTTCTAAATTTTTCACGTTTATTATTTTCGCCTTCCACCATTGGGTTCCCGATTTCTTTCCATAATAGTTTAAAACAGATTTCGTGATGTAAGGAGTTAAAAAGTATATGGAAAGATCCTCTAATTGCTCGGCAGTTGCCGCCGCTTGGTTAACTTTTGATTCTGCATTGTTTGTTCCCACAACGAGAAATATGCCAAAAAGGAGGAGCAATAATTTTTTGGAAAGCATAACAGTGCCTCTTTTCATCATAGTAATGGCTCGCTATATTATTTTTAGCCAACGGACGTATATGTATGTGAAAACTCGTAAAAAGGAAAAACCATGCAATTGTTCGCAATGTACCACGGATTATCAATGACAAGCGGTTCATTCTTGCATTAACGACAAAGCAGCTAAAGGAGTTTTATGTTAGAAAAGATTAAGGCGTTCTAATCGCTTGCTATTCATACCCATTACCGGTATAATGTATATAGAACTATTGAATGAGGTGAAATGCATGAATCACCATGAAGAGAATCAGCTCAATCCAAAAATGGTTCCGCGCACGAAAGAAGAAATTGAGAGCATTGTGAGGCGCTTAAAGCGCATTGAAGGACAAGTGCGCGGCGTGCAAAAAATGGTTGAGGATAACCGCTATTGTATCGATATTTTAATTCAAATTTCTGCCATTCAAGCAGCACTGCAGAAAGTCGGATTGAGTTTGTTAGAGCGTCACGTCCAGCATTGCGTCGCCAAAGCGATTCGCGAAGGCAACGGCGACGAATCGATTCAGGAATTAATGAACGTTATCAGCCAATTCTCCAAATAGGAAGGGAAGCATGATGAGCGAGAAAAAGCATGTGACGTTGCATATTACCGGCATGACATGCGCCGCCTGTTCGAGCCGCATCGAGAAAGTGCTCAATAAGATGGATGGAGTCAAGGCGAACGTCAATTTAGCAATGGAAAAAGCAGCGATCGAGTATGACCCAACGAAACAAAGCCTTCATGACATTCAAGAAAAAATCGAAAAGCTCGGATACGGCGTTGCCACCGAAAAGGTAATGTTGGATATTGAAGGCATGACATGCGCCGCTTGTGCGGCCCGCATTGAAAAGGGACTGCAACGCATGGAAGGGGTAGAACGCGCCACGGTCAACTTAGCAACGAACAGCGCGGTTGTGGAATATGAGGAAGGCATCCTATCAGTTGAGGACATATTAGAAAAAATCAAAAAACTTGGCTACAAAGGACAAGTGCGGAAGGAAGAAGAGAGCGCAGGTTTCAAAGAGGAACAGCTGAAGCAAAAACAGCGTCAGCTTATGATTTCGATTGTTTTATCGCTTCCGCTTCTGTATACGATGATTGCGCATCTGCCGTTTGACCTTGGCCTGCCGGTGCCAAATTGGCTGATGAATCCGTGGGTGCAGCTTCTGTTCGCGACGCCCGTGCAGTTTTATGTTGGCGGTCCTTTTTATGTCGGCGCGTATCGCGCGTTAAGAAACAAAAGCGCGAACATGGATGTCCTTGTCGCGCTCGGTACGTCCGCCGCTTATTTTTACAGTTTGGCGGAAGCGGTCAAAACGATTGGAAACCCTCACTATATGCCAAATTTATATTTTGAAACAAGTGCGGTGCTCATCACGCTTGTGCTTGTCGGAAAATATTTTGAGGCGCGAGCGAAAGGGAGAACGACCGAAGCGATTTCGAAATTGTTAAGCTTGCAGGCGAAGGAAGCGCTCGTTCTTCGCAACGGCAAAGAAGTTAAGGTTCCGCTCGGACAAGTCATAGTTGGCGACACGATTGTCGTCAAGCCGGGCGAAAAAATACCGGTGGATGGTATCGTGATTGCGGGAGCATCCGCTGTCGACGAATCGATGATTACGGGGGAATCGATTCCGGTTGATAAAAAAGAAGGAGATCGCGTCATTGGCGCAACGATCAACACGACAGGCACTCTTACGATTCGGGCGGAAAAGGTCGGAAAAGACACAGCCTTGGCGAATATCGTGAAAATTGTCGAAGAAGCTCAAGGTTCGAAAGCGCCGATTCAGCGGATGGCCGATGTTATTTCCGGAATTTTTGTGCCGATTGTTGTTGGTATTGCCGTGTTGGCGTTTTTTGTCTGGTACTTTTTTGTCGCACCGGGCGATTTGCCAAAAGCGCTGGAAGTCGCGATTGCTGTACTTGTCATCGCCTGTCCATGCGCCCTCGGTTTGGCCACGCCGACATCGATCATGGTTGGTACCGGAAAAGGAGCGGAACACGGCATCCTCTTTAAGGGGGGGGAGTACCTGGAGGAAACGCATAAAATCAATGCGGTGCTATTGGATAAAACAGGAACGGTGACAAAAGGAAAACCGGAAGTAACGGATGTCATTGAGTTTCAAAAAGGTATGCTACAATACGCCGTGTCGGCGGAAAAAGGTTCTGAGCATCCGCTCGCGCAGGCGATTGTCGAATATGGCAAACGGCAACAAATCGCAGTAAAGCCGTTTGAGCACTTCGCGGCGCTTGCGGGTCACGGTATTGAAGCGGTAATCGATGGCAAACGTGTTCTCGTTGGAACGAGAAAATTAATGAAAGAAAACAACGTCGACATTTCTCGACATATAGAGAAAATGATACAATTAGAAATAGAAGGAAAAACGGCGATGCTCGTGTCCATTGATGGACAGCTTGCCGGCATCATCGCCGTCGCTGATACGATCAAAAAAAATGCTAAAGTAGCAATTCAAGCGTTGAAACAGCTTGGGATTGATGTGTATATGGTGACAGGCGACAATGAACGGACGGCAAAAGCGATTGCCAAACAAGTGGGGATCGACCATGTATACGCCGAAGTGCTTCCTGAGGACAAAGCAAACATTGTCGAAAAGATGCAGCGAGAAGGCAAACGGGTGGCGATGGTCGGTGATGGCATTAATGACGCTCCTGCTTTGGCGAAAGCCGATATCGGCATAGCCATCGGCACGGGAACGGATGTTGCCATCGAAACGGCCGATGTCACCTTAGTCGGCGGCGATTTGACGCATATACCGAAGGCGATCGAGCTAAGCCGCAAAACGATGGCCAATATTCGGCAAAACTTGTTTTGGGCGCTATTTTACAATACGATCGGCATACCGGTTGCCGCCGCTGGGCTGTTAGAACCTTGGATTGCTGGAGCGGCGATGGCGTTTAGCTCCGTATCGGTAGTGACAAACGCACTTCGCTTGAAGCGCGTGAAACTATAAAAACAAGGAGGAATTCATCATGACAACGACATTACAAGTGCAAGGAATGACATGCAACCATTGCAAAATGGCAGTCACGAACGCTTTACAAGAGCTAGAAGGAGTCAACCGCGTCGAAGTGCATTTGGAAAAAGGCACGGTTGATGTCGATTACGATGAAACGAAAATCAGCTTGGACAAATTGAAAGAAGCGATTGAAGAACAAGGGTATGATGTGAAGTAAACGAGAGCCTCCTCTTTCTTTGATATGATCCCCTTATAGTAGACAGAAAAAAGAAAGCCAATTAATCTGTCTACTATGGAGGGGATTTTTCTATGGGGAAAATACGAAAAACATATTTAGAGTAATCTCCACCTAAAGAAAGAACGACAGCTTTATTCCCTTCAGATATATTGAATATTTTATAACCTCTAATCGTAGTATCATTTTGAATTTCATCTAAATATGAATACAGTTCATTGTCAGTTAAGTCCATATAATTGTGTAAAAAGGGAAATAGAAAAAGAGCCATGTTGCTTCCCTTTTGGCAGAATAAACAGTGGACCAAAAACACCAAACATAAGGAGGAATGCAACCATGGCTCAATATCATATTACCCTAAATGATGAACTTTTGCACGGGTTATTCACCAGAGATGAGGGATTAGCTAAGCTATTGGAACAAGTCCTCAATCAAATCCTCGAGGCACAAGTAGAAGAACAGCTGGGAGCTCGCCGTTATGAACGAACGGAAGAACGAAAAGGCTATCGAAACGGTTCGTATCCACGCCAGCTGACGACCCGGGTGGGACGGTTGACCTTGCGCGTTCCACGGACAAGAGATGGGGAGTTCTCTACGGAACTGTTCCAACGGTATCAACGGAGCGAACAAGCACTGGTACTGGCACTAATGGAATGGTGGTAAACGGGGTGTCTACCCGAAAAATCACTCTAATCACGGAGGAATTATGCGGCACTTCGTTTTCCAAGTCCACTGTCTCCTCACTGTGCAAGGGACTGGATCCGATTATCCAAGACTGGAATTACCGTTCCCTTCATGAACACGTGTATCCGTTTGTGCTAGTAGATGCTATTTATACGAAAGTCCGGGAGGATGGACGAGTACGCTCCAGAGCCGTGTTGATCGAAATCGATGAAAAATGGATGTCAGGGCGCAAATACTTGGATATGGCTGAATATTGGCAGTGGCGGAAAACGAAAGAGCAAGGAGTCCGATCGGTGAATCAGGAGGCTCCGGCGATCAAGAAAGTGGGATAACCTCTACGCCGTGTCAAGGAGAACGTGGAATACCGGAGCGAAGCGAGGATATGCCGCGAAAGCTCCTTGACACGCCTGTTCCTTGACAACATGATCATTTGTCCGGGAAGGCGACCGGCAGGGAGACTTACCGGTCTTACCTACCATACGTCAAGTCATCAGGTCCATGTTGTCTATCAAAGGGGAATTTACACAATAATTTGGACTTGACCAACAAAAAAATTATTGAGTAAATATTTTTCATGTAATCCACCTAATTTCTTAAAAGAATTTTAAATGTTATTCCCAATTATGAAAAAATATGATAGTTTAGTTATAACATAAATCCCTTTGTTAAAGAATTAGTTAAAAAGGGTGCGTTTTGATTAACAGGAAACTAGTACAATTTACTACAGAGGAAGATGGGATGCCTATGTTTCGCATTGATAATCAATCTGATACCGCCGTTGTTCTCATTCATGAAATCTATGGAATCAATTCGCATATGCGCGATGTTGGACAGTCGCTTGCGCAATATGGTTTCGATGTATGGTGTCCTAATTTGTTAGAGCGGGAAGCTTTGGAAAATAGGATTCGCCAAGCTTCCAAACTATTTTTCTAAAAATATTCCCGCGAATAAGGTCAACGAAAGGAAAGTGTTCCATGAAACTGCCGATTTGCTGCAAATGCCATTATTCATTCCGTTGGAGAAGCGCGATAAAGGTATTATTTGGATGGAAAAGGTTTATTTGTCCAAATTGCAAAACAAAGTTGTATCCGACTGCGGAATCACGACAAAAAGCGTCATTTGTGCTCATCCTTCCGTTGCTAGTATTATTGCTTTTGCCATTTTTCGGAATATCCTTTCTATGGACCTTTATCATCTATTTCGTGCTTTTAGCAAGCATCATGGCGCTATTGCCATTTTTCTACACTTTTGTTGATGAAGAAGAGCCGTTTTGGTGACAATGATAGAATGGGTGAATGGCTATTTCCGTTAAATTTATTGTAAAAAGGCCGTCATTTCGGCCTTTTTTTTTGTTGCCAAGGCGCATTCCTCATAGTGGATCGGCATATAAAGATAGAAAAAGTAGACATGTAATAGAAACAATAGGCATATAATTTGTAAATAGGAATCATTACGTTTTAACGCTCTGAATGAAAAATGCGAAGGGGGAAGAAGGGGATGTATCGCTGGCTTTCTTCTACGTTGATTGATGTAACAGGAATCGTCGTGATTGCGATTGCTGCTTATTTCATGTTGGCCAGTCAGTTTATAGGAGCGGCATGGTCGATGAAGCTCCCAGCTTCTTTTCAACAATTTAGTACGATTCTTTTAAGCATTATCATTGAAGCGGTTCCGTTTGTGCTGATTGGTGTGATCATTGCCGGATGTATCCAAATTTTTGTTACGGAAGAGCAAATTCGGCGCTGGATTCCAAAAAATCGGTTTCTCGCTGCCATGATGGGGTGTGTGATTGGCGCTTTGTTTCCTGGGTACGAATGCGGAATTGTACCGATTGTGCGAAGACTGGTGGCAAAGGGAGTGCCGCTGCATGCCGCGGTCGGCTTTCTGTTGACGGGGCCGTTAATTAATCCGATCGTCATTTTGGCAACGTATATGGCGTTTGGAAATGATGGCACCATCGCGGCGTTGCGAATGGGGGTTGGCTTTGTGGACGCTTTGATCATTGCCTTTATCATTGGCTTTTTATTTCCGTCTAACCAGCTGAAAACTGCCGCTGCATCAGATGTGCGGGAACATGTGAAACGCGCGTCATTGTTTCACCGATTGGAGGAAGTGCTCAAACATTCGATTGATGAGTTTTTTGATACGGGAAAGTATTTAATTATCGGGGCTTGTTTTGCCGCGTTCATGCAAACCTATGTACATACTAAATCTCTGTTCCTTTTTGGTGATGGAGATTTCGGCAAGACAATTGTCATGATGGTGCTTGCCTATTTCTTATCATTATGTTCAGAAGCGGATGCGTTTATCGCGGCCTCATTTAAAAGTTTATTTCCGGTCACCTCTATACTCGCATTTTTAGTTTATGGACCGATGATTGACTTGAAAAATACGATTATGCTGTTGAGTTCATTTCGAGTTAGATTTGTGCTCGTTTTGCTTGTTTTGATTACTTCCGTCGTGTTCATCAGCGTGCATCTAATGATGTATAAGCCAGCGAATAAGATAGCGTGGAGGGAGAAAATAAAAGCAAAAGGGACCAACGATTTTCGTTGGCCCCTTTACGCTCCTTTTAATTCTGTCTGCTTGTGATCGAGCGATTTTGGTTTCATGATGAATGGATATAATACCAACCCCGCTACAAATAGACCGATTCCTAAGAAAAATGTATACCAATCCGCTGTTCCCGTTTTGATGACCCAAATCGAGTATACTAGCGCCGCCAATGTAATGATGCCGTCGCGCATGCGAATTTGTTTCGCATTTTTGTACGTTTCTCCCGTAATGATTAATTTCAAATGATACAAGGCCGAGACGAGATACGGAACTAAGTAGGCAAGCGTCGCGACGACAATGGCAAAATTGTACGCTTCGTTCATCGTTCCCGATACGGTCGAAAATAGAAAAATTTGCGTCATGAAATTCGTGATGAACAGAGAGCGGGTCGGGCTGCCGCTCTTGTTTGTTTTGGCAAAGAAAGCAGGGAATAATCCTTCTCTTGCCGCTTGATATGGAACTTCCGAACTGACGACAATCCAGCCGATCGTCGAGCCGAATAGGGAAACGAGCGCCAAGATAGCCATGATGTACGCTCCGTTGCTTCCGATAACGGAATAGAGCGCGTCTACGAGCGGTTTTTGCGACTGTTTTAACTCCTCCTGTGAAAGAGCTCCCATTGTCAATAACGTGATTCCGATATAAATGAGAACAGAAATGACAAGTCCCAACAATGTTGCTTTTTTCACGTCTTTCGGCGATTTGGCGCGGTTTGACAGCATGACGGCCGATTCAATGCCGATAAACGCCCATAGCGTGGTAATCGCCGCTCCGTTGATTTGGCTTGGTACGGACACTGCTTGTCCGTTTTTATCCGCAAAGGCAAACCCGCTTCCTAAGTTTGCGGCGTTAAACACCCAAACGGTGGCGACAATATAAAGAAGGAATCCGATCACTTTCGCTCCTGTCGCCAAAATGTTAATGTTTCCGGCGCGTTGAAAATCGCGGACGAGAATCCAGTGAATTCCCCACAATACCGTTGTACATACCGCAAAAGTCAGTGCTTTTCCGGCTTCCAATGGAAACGATCCTATCGTAAATAGTACGTGCTTGCTTTGCATGATCGGGAAAAACGTGCTTAAATAGCCGGCAAACGAAATAATAACGGACGCAGTGGCCGCCCAGTTCGCCGACCAATATCCCCACGCCATGCTGTAGCCTGCGATGTTTCCTGCTTTTGGCGAAGAAAACATCGCTTGCGCGTAGCTTTGCGGTCCTGCTTTAAGATCGGGTTTTCTTGTTGCTAGACTGCCAAATACGAGCGCAATCATCCAGACGCCCAATCCGGTTGCGAGCCAGGCGAGCGCTGCCCCCATTGGGCTTGCTACTTGTGCTAGGCTTGCCGGAATCATAAATATGCCACCGCCGACCATGTTTCCAACGACGAAGGCGGTTAAAATCCATAATCCCCATTTTTTTGCAGCCATCATATGTCCTCCTTATTACTATGTCTCTATTGTGAGTCATGGTTACTTTCATTCCTTTCTCATCATATCGTATTATTTTAGTTTGGTAAAGTGATAATATAATAAAGTAATAAAGTTAATCAATTGCGAATAATGGTTATTTTCTGTTGATTATATAGGACATTTCTTGCTTTTTTCATTATCACCTCACATTTCTTTCACCTTCTTTTGCTATACTGGCCGTACAGTGCGGTCATGGTATAAGTGCAGTTGTTTCACTCTATCGAGAGAGGGGGAATGATTTGTCATATTGGCAAAAGGCGTTACGGTGGGGATGGATAAGTATTTTCTGTTTAACCGTGTTAGCATCGCTTCCTGTCCGATCGTTGGCCCACGCTTACATTGTCGCAACGACGCCTAAGGTAAATGAAAAGTTGGTCGAAGCTCCGAAAACCATTCGCATTGAATTTAATGAAAACATCCAATCGACTTTTTATGCGCTCAAACTTCTCAATCAAAGAGGACAAGAGATTCGCTTGCATGATGTTCGCATCGATGCAACCAATCCGCATGTGCTAAAAGGGAATGTGCCGAATCGTTTGGCTAATGGAGTATATGTAATGAAATGGAAAGTTGTCTCTAGCGACGGCCATCCTGTCGAAGGGACGATCCCCTTTCAAATCGGCCAAAGCAGCGATAATGGCGCATTATCCGATTCGGAAAGAAACAGCTATGTTCCCAAATTCGATATGATCATCATTCGCGGACTTTTTTACATAGGTCTATCGCTATTTTTAAGCTTGCTTTGGTTTAAATTGTTTATATATCTTCCATTGGGTGCATGGCGGTTTTCGGCTCGGGATAAGGTGTTGTATTGGGCGGCGTATAGTCTAACGGCGCTAGCGACGCTGTTGAGTTTGCCGTTGCAAATTACGGTGGAGGCGGATGTGTCGTGGCTTCAGGCGCTAAAAGGCGCGCTTGTGAAAAAGATGCTGCTTCATACGTCTTTTGGGACCATATGGATGATTCAATGCGTGCTCTTATTTTTATTATTTGTTGTTGGATATGCAATGTTTGGGAAAAGGGAGCGCCATTCGAAACGATGGGCGATTGTCTCATTCGTACTTGGGGCCAGCATTCTTTTCGCCAAAGCGTGGACGGGCCACGCGGCAGCTTCGTCTCATCCGCTTGTTGCTCGTGTGATGGATTTTCTTCATCTTTTTAGCGCTTCCGTTTGGGTCGGATGCTTAGTGATCATAGCTGCGATTTTGCCTTTTGACATGCCAGGAACCGAGAAAAGTAAATATTGGGAAGCAGTCCGCCGTTTTTCGTGTTGGGCAGCTGGATTGGTCGCCATTCTAATGATGACAGGCATTTACGCTGCTTTACAACAAATTCCAACGTTGGACGCACTGTTTCAAACGATATATGGTAAAGCGCTTCTCGGTAAAGTGCTCCTTCTTGTCGTTATGCTTATGTTGGCGGCGGTGAACTGGATTTTGGGGCGCAAGCAGAAAAACGTATTAGGAATAACGGTATGGTCTGAATTTGGCCTCGGCATCGGCGCGATGCTGCTTGCCGCGATGTTGACGAATTTGCCGCCCGCAGCGGTTTCGCCGGGACCTTTTACGCAAACGAAGGCAGCCGGAAGCTATCAAGTGACACTGCATATTACCCCCAATGTATTAGGGACAAATCAATTTCAAATAAAGATCAAAGACGCGAAGGGAAGAGCTATTCAGGATATTGAGCAAGTAATGGTTACATTGGCGTCAAAAGAAATGGATATGGGAGAAACAACGTTTCGAGCATTAAAAATTGCTTCCGGTGTTTATCAGGCAAAGGAAACGATGAGCATGGCCGGACGGTGGAATGTTCATGTGCATATCCTGACAACGTCGTTGCAAAGCGCGGACGCCACTTTTGCTTGTTATGTAGGAAGCCAATAAATAGGAGGAGATTCAATAATGAAAAAAGCATGGTCGCAAACTTCCAAAGTACTTGTTTTGATGGTGGCAACCTTTTTATTATGCACAGGAATCGCCAGCGCTCATGTGACGGTAAAGCCGAACATCTCCGCGCCTGGCGCTTGGGAAACGTATACGGTTAAAATCCCAGTGGAAAAAGATGTTCCAACGACGAAAGTCACATTAAAAATTCCGGACGGCATGGAATTCGTATCCTATCAACCAGAGCAAGGCTGGAAAGTGACGCTGGATAAAGACGCGTCTGGAAAGGTAAAAACGGTCACATGGACTGCGGAAGGGCAAGGTCTGTTGCCAGGACAATTTCAACAGTTTTTCTTTATTGCGAAAAACCCAGATAAGGAAGGGAAAGTTGCCTGGGATGCGTATCAATATTATAAAGACGGCTCCATTGTCGAGTGGACGGGAACGGAAAACTCACAAACTCCTCATTCTGTAACGGAAATCAGCCAAGCGGCCACGGCGCAAAGCGGCCACGATACGCACAGCCACGGCGAACAGGCGGCGCAGAATCAGGCTCAGCCAGAAAATAAAACCAACAACGAGCAAAACAAAAACGGGCTATCGATCGCTACCATGGTGATTGCCGTCATTGCTCTGATCGTTTCGATCGTTGCTTTCCTGAAAAAAAGAGCGTAAAATGAACTTAGAAAAGTCCCCCGCATTTTTTGGGGGCTTTTTTGTTGAAGGAGGAGAGAAGCATGGATGTCATTAAAGAGCTTGCACAACGAATCGCTAGCGCCGACTCGATCGCCGTTTTGACTGGCGCGGGAATGAGCACGGAATCAGGAATTCCCGATTTCCGCAGCGAAAATGGGATCTATGCGCAGGAAGAAAATGTCGAATACTATTTGTCCGAATACTACTTTGAAAAAGATCCTATTGATTTTTGGCATCGTTTTAAACGGATGTTTTCGTTAAAACTAATGGGCAATTTTGCGCCGAACGATGGTCATCGGTTCCTTCACCAATTAGAAGAGATGGGTAAAAAGGTGACCATTTTGACGCAAAACATCGATGGGCTGCATAAAAAGGCGGGGAGCACCAACGTCATCGAATTGCACGGTACTTTGCAGACGGCAACGTGTCCGGAATGCGGCGAAAAGTATGATTTAGCGTTTATCAACAGCCATGATGTTCCGCGGTGCGAGCGGAAAGCGGCAAATGGAAATAAGTGCAATGAAATTTTAAAACCAGATGTGGTGCTGTTTGGCGGATTAGTGCCAAGAATCGAAGAAGCGTTCGCCGCGGCGGCAGAAAGTGATTTGCTGATCGCGATGGGCACAAGCCTAGAAGTAACGCCGGTCAATCAAATCCCTCTTTACGTAGCTTCCCAGTCCCCCGGTACATATAAAGTAATCATTAATAAAACACCAACAAGAATGGATGACGTATTTGACCTTGTCATTCATGGCGGAATTGGAGAAACAGTGGCAAAAGTGCGTTCATATATGGCAGGTGCGCGCTGAATGATCGGCGGACGCACCTGTTTCTTTTCTATATTATTGTTGACCTAAACGAGAAAAAATTGTTTCTATATAAAATTAAAAAATATTGTATTTTTTGAAGTTTGGGAATATAATAGGGTTAACATACCAACTGGTTGGTATAATTTGTAGAGTTCTGTACTGGCTTATATGGATGAAACGAGGCCTAGAGAGGGAAATGGAGGGGACATACATGCATTTGCGCCTTACTGATGAACAGCGGATGGTGCAAAAGGCCATTCGCAAATTCGTTGAAAAAGAATTAATGCCGTTAGAAAACGAAGTATTGCGAAACGAACGGGAAGGGAAACCGGGGCTGTCTGAGGAGAAGTTGAAAGAATTGCAGCTCAAAGCGAAAGAAGCGGGTTTTTGGGGGATTAATACACCGGAAGAATACGGCGGCGCCAACCTTGGGCACGTCATGCAGGCGATTGTGACGATGGAAGTGTCAAAAACGTTTGTTCCATTCCGGTTTGGCGGGTCGGCGGATAATATTCTCTATTACGCGAATGAAGAACAAAAGAAAAAATATTTGATTCCGACCATTAATGGCGAGAAAAAATCATGCTTTGCCATGACGGAGCCAGGCGCGGGGTCAGACACTAGAAATATTAAAATGACCGCGGTCAAAGATGGAAACGAATGGGTGCTCAACGGGGAAAAAACGTTTATCACCGGCGGAAATGAAGCCGATTTTGTGATGGTCATCGCCATTACCGACAAAGAACGCCATCAAGCAACGAATGGACGGGAAGGGGTTACTTGTTTTATCGTCGACCGGGAGATGGGCTGGCGTTCCGAACCGATACATACGATGGGGCCGGCGACACCTGCCAGCTTAATCTTTGAGAATGTGCGCGTTCCGGAAGAAAACATTTTAGGGGAGCTGCACGGCGGCTATAAACTCGGGCTGGAGTGGATCGGGTATGCCCGCTGGATTGTCGGCGCGAGAGCGGTCGGAGCGGCGGAACGGCTGCTGCAAATGGCGATTGATTATGCGAAAGAGCGCGTGACATTTGGCAAGCCGATCGCGGAAAGACAAGCGATTCAATGGATGATCGCCGATTCGGCTGTCGAAATAGAAGCGGCGAAATGGCTCGTGTTAAACGCGGCGTTCACGCTCGACCAAGGCGAGGACAACCGCCATTTAGCATCGATGGCCAAACTGTTCGGCGCCAACATGGGCAACCGCGTCGTTGACCGCGTTATGCAAATTCACGGCGGCATGGGCTATACGAAAGAAATGCCGATCGAACGCTGGTATCGTGATGCCAGACTTTGGCGCATTTATGATGGCACGGATGAAATTCAGCGAATGATTATCGCGAGAAACTTGCTCAAAGGGCATGTTAAATTGGGGCAATTTCTATAAAACTTTGAAAGCGTTATCGGATAGAAGGGGGAAGCAAACATGAGCCAAAGATTTACAGGAAGAGTCGCATTCGTTACAGGGGGAAGCCGCGGAATCGGCAAGGCGATCGTTACGCGTTTTGCCGAAGAAGGAGCGAAAGTGGCGTTCATCGACTTAAATGAAGAAGCATTGCACGCCACCGCAAGTGAATTGCGCGAAAAAGGCTATGAAGTATATGCAAAAGTCGCGAACGTTACCGATCGCGAACAAGTCGAAACAACGGTAAAAGAAATTGTCGATCAATTCGGATCGATCGATATTCTCGTCAATAACGCCGGGGTCATTCGCGACAATTTGCTGTTTAAAATGACGGATGAGGACTGGCAAACGGTAATGGATGTTCACCTCAAAGGCGCGTTTTACTGCGCGCGAGCCGTTCAAAAATACATGGTAGAAAAACGGTACGGCCGCATTATTAATGTTTCTTCCACTTCCGCGCTTGGCAACCGCGGGCAAGCGAACTATGCGGCGGCGAAAGCAGGCATTCAAGGCTTTACGAAAACGCTGGCGATCGAGCTGGGCAAGTTTGGCATCACCACGAACGCGGTTGCTCCTGGGTTTATTGAAACCGATATGACAAAAGCAACGGCGGAAAGATTAGGCATTTCGTTTGAACAATTAATTCAGGCTAGCGTCACGAACATTCCGGTCGGACGAAGCGGCAAGCCGGAAGATGTCGCGCAGGCGGTGGCGTTCTTCGCCGATGAAAAATCTTCCTTTATTAACGGCCAAGTGCTATACGTAGCCGGAGGTCCAAAATGTTAACGGAATGGGAGGAAACGACGCATGTTTGCCGAACATATCGGAAAATGCTCCAATAAAGTAAAAAACGTCGTCGAACGGGGAGCGGTGAAAAAGTTTGCCGAAGCGATCGGTGATCCGCATCCGATTTATTGGGATGAGGAAACGGGGAAAAAGTCACGCTACCAAAGAAACATTGCTCCTCCGACATTTCCAAGGGTGTTTGACTACGGCGTGATTGAAGGGCTGAAACTCCCAAGCAAAGGATTGATTCACGGCGAACAGCGGTTTCATTACGAAAGACCGTTGTTTGTTGGGGAAGAGCTGTATTGCTATGCGAAAGTGGAAGATTACTATGAAAAGAAAAGCAGCATGGGCGAGCTTGGGTTTTTAGTCATCACGAATTACGGGGAAGACCCATCCGGAAACGTGATTTTTACGTCCACCTCGACAATTATTATTACGGAAGCAGTGAGAAAGGCGATGGTCGTATGACGAAAATCCGCGAATTAAAAGTAGGGGAGTGGTTGCCAGAAGTCAAGCTTCCGCCGGTCTCCCGCCTCGATCTCATTAAATATGCCGGCGCTTCCGGCGACTACAATCCGATTCATACGATTGACGAAGAGGCGAAAAAAGCGGGGCTGCCGGGCATTATCGCCCATGGAATGTGGACGATGGGCAACCTTGCCAAACTGTTTACCCCATATTATGAAGAAGGATTTGTGCAAGACTACTCCGTCCGCTTTAAATCCATGGTATTTTTAAATGACGTCGTCACGTTAAAAGCGACGGTGAAAGAAAAAGAGGACCGGGCATTGCGTTTTGATGTGGCGGCCGTCAATCAAGACGGAAAAGAAGTCGTCAAGGGAGAAGTCGTGTTTTCTATCTATTAATCGGTGGCAACATTCATCCCGGTAACAGTAAAGCCCTTTTGTTACCGGGATTTTTATAAAAACGGATGGGAGTGACATACATGAAACGAGATGCGGTCATTGTTTCCGCCGTCCGCACGGCGATTGCCAGACAAGGAGGAGCATTAGCGACCGTGCCAGCGCATATTTTTGGTGCGGAAGTGATCAAAGAAGCGATGCGGCGGGCTAACATTGGTCCGGAAATGGTCGACGACGTCATTATGGGCAACGTGTTAAGCGGCGGCGGAAATATCGCGCGGCTTACCGCCTTGCAAACAGGGTTGTCGCTTGAGCTTACCGGCCTTACCGTGGACAGACAATGCGGTTCCGGCATTAACGCGGTAAACCTGGCAGCGCAGGCGATCCGCGCGGGGGAGGGCGATGTGTATATCGCCGGAGGAGTGGAAAGCATGAGCCGCGCCCCGTACTTAATGGACCGCCCGGAAAAACCGTACAGTTCAACGCCGCCGAGTTTCCGCAAGTCGCAGTTGTCGCCAAAAGAAATCGGCGATCCGCCAATGGGAATTACAGCGGAAAACCTTGTCAAAAAATACGGAATCAGCAGAGAGGAACAGGACGAATTCGCGCTAAGAAGCCAGCAAAAAATGGTGCGGGCGATGCAGGAAGAACGTTTTAAAGAGCAAATCGTCCCGATTACCGTTCCGATCAAAAATGGATTTGATCGAAATCAATGAAGCGTTTGCCGCCCAAGTGATCGCCTGCGACCGCGAGTTGAACATGAATCCGGAAAAAGTGAACATCAACGGACGGCGGCGCGATCGCCCACGGCCATCCGCTCGGTGCAACCGGCGCGATCTTAATCACGAAAGCCGTGTATGAATTGCAGCGCTCAGGCGGAAGATACGCGCTCATAACAGCGTGCATCGGCGGCGGGCAAGGCATCGCCACGATTATAGAACGAGAATAAATCATTGGAGAGAGTCGATATCATGAAAGAAAAAATTATCGAAACAAGCATCGAACTATTTGACCGCAAAGGATTTAAAGAAACATCGGTGCAAGAAATTGTCGAAGCCATGGGAGTAACGAAAGGAACATTCTATTACTATTACAAAAGCAAAGAAGAGCTGCTAAAAGATATATGCATCTCCTATATCGAAGATCTTTTGCAGCAGCAACAACGCATTTTGCAAGATGCGGAGAAAAGTTGCACGGAAAAACTGTACGAAATCGTCTATATGCTCATTCGCAATATTAAAGCAAGGCGGAAAAGCGCACGCATTTTCTTCCGCGAAATGCGGCATTTGCATAAAGAGCATTTGCGAGAAATTAAAGCAAAGCGGCGGGCGTTCCGGGAACATTACCAGCAGTTGATCGAAGCGGGAATCGCCCGCGGCGAATTTAAGCCGACGCTGACTCCGGATATGATCACATTTGGCATTTTAGGCATTACAAACTGGAGTTACTACTGGTTTCAGCCGGACGGAGAAATATCGGAAGAAGCGTTAGCAGACATTTACGTCGATTTGATTTTAAACGGAATCAAAAATCGCGAATCGTTGAAGGAAGAATAGGGGAAAGAGAAGCCGTCGATTCTCTTTCTGTCTTTCAATCTCTTTAAAAGTGATATATCGGCAAATAATTATCTCAATAAGTGTATAATCCTGCGAAACTGAGGTTATTTTTCACGACAATCATCATGTTGGTATTGATCGCAATGGCAGCTTGCAACAATTCTCCAGCGAGTAATACAGCGAGCGGAAGCAAAGAGGCAAGCGGCGGCGGAGATGCCAATACCGTTAACATTGGATAAAGCGGTCCGTTGAGCGGTCCTGCCGCCTATTACGGGGAACGGACGCCAAACAGGTTGAAGATGGCGGCCGCGGAAATTAACAATAACGGCGGATTTGAATCGAAACAAAGCGTCGCAGCCATAGAAAACGGTAAGATTGTGCCAATAAAGCTGAAATAAGAGGCACCAAAAATATAAAAAGTGGAGATGGGAGTTGGGATGCCATCTCCATTCTATTTTATAATAACTTGTTGCTTTGCCATTATTTTTTATTAAGAAGAATTATGTTCTAAATCATCCATGGAGTTTTATAGAAAAAATAACACATTAACAACAAAAAGTAAATTTATTTCCCTATGTTCCTTTTTTTTCTTGATCTATTAATCTATAACATTTACAATTTTTATTGCTAAAGTCATTTTAGGAAAAAAGGCGGTGATATTGTTTTAGAGGAAAGCTTGTGATCGGACATATCCATAATCATTACTTGTTAATGCCTTCTTTAAATTCCAGTTTTGTGACAAAAGGCCTGGGGCAACAGGGGGCAACGGCTTCCTCGGTTACAGAAATATATTATATGTCCAACTGCTAATGGGAACGAACTTTGCTAAAGTGATCAATTACATATCGTATGAATTTTTTAATTTGGGAGAAAGGAGAGAGGTATGAAAATAGCGAAGATTTATATAACCACCTTTATTTGCTTAATCTCCTTTGTATTATTTACTAGTTTTCCAACGAAAGCAGAAGAAACTTTTGTGGAGACGGTAACTAAAACAGATATTTATAAAAAACAAGGTAGTACATTTATAAAAATTGGGACGTTAAGGGAGAAAGAACCATTAAAAGTGTTATCTTCACTCAATGAGAAATATTACACCGTACAATTTGGAGAACAGACCGCTTATATTTTAAAAGAAAATGTAAAGCCAGTCGAAAAATTGGATAACTCCCTTTTCACCGAGAAAGGGAATAAAACGTATTTTCAAATGTATACAATAAAATCTACACCTGTGTACTATTTTCAAGGGGGAGAACGAAAAGAATTAGCCATTATTGAAAAAAATGTACCATTTTCTATGATCGAAGAAAATGGCGATTTTTATCAAATTATTGTTGCTGGAAGAAAAGCATACATAGATAAAAATAATGTTCATTTTATTTTTCCGCAAAATGACAAATCATTCCAAGTAGCAGTGAAATCTGTCCCCGTCTACTATAATAAGTCAGGAAAATTTGTAGAAGTCGGTTTATTAAAACAAGGCCAAACATTCTATAGCAAAAGTGAATACAATGGACAGTGGCATGTGATTGAGTTCGGTCAATTAACTGGATATGTTCCAAAAACGGGAATTAAACCGATCACACAGAAAATTACTCCTGTTTCCTCAGAGCCTTTTATGTATTTAGTGAAAGTAGGAAAAGAAATAGATGTTTATAATTCAACATCAAAGACGCGTGTCGCTATTGCAACGATTCAACCTGGACAAGTTTTCGCAGCGAAAAAACTCGTAGGCAATTTCTATGAAATTGTTATTGCTGGAAAAACAGCATATTTATCACAAAGTGCAGTAAACGAAAAAATTGATAGTAAAGGGATTGTCAACCCATATCAAACATATACATACGAACAAATGCAAAGAGACATTCAACGCTTGCAATCTTTTTATCCGGAATTAGTTCAAACTCAAATTATCGGTCATTCAGTAGAAGGAAGAAATATTTATGCCATAAAATTAGGAAAAGGCAAGAGAGAAATTTTCGTCAATGCTTCCCACCATGCTCGTGAACATATTACAACAAATTTAGTAATGGAAATGATTGATACTTACGCATTTGCTTACGGCAACAATCAGAAAATAGATAACTATAGCATTAGAAAAACATTGGATAACACATCTATTTGGTTTGTGCCAATGGTTAATCCAGACGGTGTGACACTTGTACAAAAGGGATATAAAGCTGTAAAAAATTCTACACTAGTTTTAAAGATTAATAACGGAAAAAAAGATTTTTCCGCCTGGAAAGCGAACATTCGCGGGGTTGATTTAAACAGACAATATGATGCATACTGGAAAACGATTTGTTGTAATCCTGGAAAACCATGGTACAAAAATTATAAAGGACCGCGTCCATATAGTGAACCTGAAGCGCAAGCAATGCGAGACTTTACACTAGCGCATAATTTTCTAACCACCGTTTCCTATCACTCTTCCGGACAAATTATTTATTGGCATTTCCATCAATCGAAAGAGCAAGCACAACGTGATTATCGACTTGCCTTGATGCTATCGAAGAAAACGAAATACTCGCTAGTAAAGCCAGAGAAAAACCCAAGTGGCGGCGGTTATAAAGATTGGTTTGTCATTCAATTCAAAAGACCAGGATTCACTATTGAAGTTGCTCCATATGTCGGAGAATGCCCTGTACCTTTAACTCACATTTCGCACCCTCTCGACGAAAATCGGGAGGATTTTTTCGTTCCGATGTCGAATGAATCCTTGACACACAAGGAACGTAAAGGAGTTTTTCACTTATGAACGTTCAAGTCAAAAAGGTCTATCGCAATTCTTATTTGAATATAATAAGTGCCCTATTCAAGAAACTGGGTCTGCCTCAATTGATTGACCATCTCGTGCCCGTCGATCCGCAGTGCCAAACGCGAGTCAGCGATGCCGTTCAGGCCATCCTCTACAATGTGTTTGACGGCCGGCAAGCCCTTGTTCACTTGGAACATTGGGCTCAGGAGGTCGATTGTGAGAAACTCATCCGTCCCGATCTCCATCCTTCCTGGTTGAACGACGATGCGTTGGCCCGTCATCTCGATCGCCTGTATGAGGCTGGCATTCACAACGTCATCAGCACTTGCTTGATTCATATTTATCGAAAAGAAGGCCTTTCCCTCCGAGCCTTCCACGCCGATACGACGGACAAGACCGTTTACGGCGCGTATGAATCGGCCTCGTTAGAGGCCTTACAAATCACACATGGCTACAACCGCCATCATCGTTGGCAAAAACAGATCGGTTTCGGACTGGTCGGCAACGAGGACGGCATCCCGTTTTACGGCGATGTGCACGATGGCAACCTGCCCGATAAAACATGGAATCCCGAGGTGCTGTCTCGTGTCCATGAACAGCTGAAGCAGGCCAAAATCGAAGACGAATGGATTTACGTGGCCGATTCCGCCGCGATGACGAAAGAGACCCTGGCGCAAACCAAAGCGGCCAACGCCTTTTTGATCACCAGAGGCCCTTCGTCGCTCCGGATCGTGAAAACCGCGCTGGCCGAAGCGGATGCTGAGGACACGACGTGGAGCGATCCCTTTACGTTGGCGGAGAGAAACGGCGCCACGTACCGGGTATGGGAAACGGCCTCGACGTATGAAGGCCACCCCGTTCGGCTGATCGTTGTTGAATCGAGCGCGCTCGACCAGCGAAAAGGAAAGACGCTTGAAAAAGAACGAACCAAAGAAGCGGAGCTTCTTCGCGAGGAACAAGCCCGTTGGGAGCGTCACCCCTTCTCCTGCCGGGAAGATGCCGAACAAGCCTTGGCGTCCCTCAAGGCGTCCCTTCGCCCCCGGTTTCATCGGGTTGAGGCCGCGGTCGAAGAGATCGTACGCCTGAAAAAACGGCGCGGACGGCCGAAAAAAGGGGCGGAACCCGAGGTGGAGACGCTGTATTTCTTGCACCTTGACGTCGAATTCGACCAAGACGCGTGGGAACAGGCGAGACGGAAAGCGTCCCGGTTTGTCCTTGTCACGACCGTTCCGAAGGAATGGAAGGGCCAACCCATGGATGCCCAAGAGATCTTGAAGCTGTATAAAGGGCAGATCTCGGTGGAAATGAACTTCGCTTTTTTGAAAGATCCGTTTTTCAC
The DNA here is from genome assembly GCF_011761475.1 of Saccharococcus thermophilus. NCBI lineage: Bacteria > Bacillati > Bacillota > Bacilli > Caryophanales > Anoxybacillaceae > Saccharococcus > Saccharococcus thermophilus. Next base: position 1,227,636 of record NZ_JAASRS010000001.1, on the reverse strand, counting down.
GGATGAGATTTACGTCAAAAAACCAGAACGGGTCGCAGTATTAGGCTATTTGTTTCTGTTGGCCTTGGCTATTTACCGCGTTTTTCAGCGCCGAGTGCGTCAGTTTATTACTCCAGAACACCCGTTGAAGGGTCCTGGAGGCCGCAAGCTGACCCGGCCGACGGGACAGGCGATTTTTCAGCTGTTTCAATATGTGAACGTCGTCCTGTTCAAGCTGCCGGATGGGCGCATCCAACGCTCACTGGATCGCTCCCTTACCCCTGATCAGCGAAGGATTCTGCAGGGATTGGGCATGGATGAGAGCATCTACGTGTAACGTGATACGGAACGACCAGCGATGGTAAAAAAAGGATTGCCATCGCTCGTTGTGTTGGTCAAAAAGTTATTCTGAAAAACTAAATAAAAAATCCTTTGTTTTGACCTTGTTAGGGTGCGAAATGTGAGTTCTATTCCAATCATGCTGGCAAATGCGGTTTAACAACATTATTAACAAAGCGCTAAAGACAGCCTCTTGTAGTTCATTTTTGAACTATAGGAGGCTGTTTTATATATCTTTTTATCTACATAAAAGTTGTTCTAGACAAATTTTATATTTCTTCCTTACCTCTATTCTCTAAGTTTCTAGCAATCTCTTTTAGAATCTGATTTTTCTCTTTTAATGTTTTTATTAAACTTATGGCGAACCACAGCATAAAGACTATCATACCAAAATAAATAACAAAACCAAATAAGAATGCAACAGCTTCCATGTTAGACCTCCAAAGTATTTTGGATAATTATACCACAAAAGGTAAATAACAAGAAGTCAATTTTGTTGGATGTAAAACTAAATAACAGTTGGTGGCATGTGCAGCAACTTTCGATTTTTGATTTCCTTGAAACAGAAGAGCATGATCATTGTGTTACGTATTCACACATATTAATGTGTAAACCATTTTTTCCTTCTCAGTTACAATACAAAATGCCCCACTTGATAAAAGTAGGGCATTTGTGTTGATTAACAGCAATGAGTAGGGTATCCAGGGTCAACAACTACGTTTCTTGTAATAGGTGTAAAAATATGTCTAGGAACATTGACGATATTGTGACGATTAATGTGTACGACTGGATGGATATAAGGAACTACACGAGGAATGAAACAGTCTCGCACCAAAAATCTAGGTGGACATATAACTGGTCTAGGACAAAACATGGAAAATCACCTCCTATAAATATCTATAAACATTAAATGTACTAATGGGGCTTTTTGAAACGGACAGATGTCACAAGTTATAAAAAAAAATGCAATGTTACGCATTTCGACGAAACTGTGAAAGAAGGTGAATGCGTATTTCAAGGAGTTTGTATAGATGTCGGAGCAACAACGGTTCTTGAGAAAGGGAAGAAGTATTTTCTCTTTTCAAATGGTCACGATCATTATTATGTTTCAAAGCTTCCGAAGGCAAGTTCCCACCAAGGATGTTTCCATAAATCTTTGTTTCAGGTCATTCAAGAAGATGAATGGCCGCCGGAGCCATCTGCGGACACCGTTCCTGTATTTGGAGCTCCTAATTTCAGCACCAATAAATTCACGATCCAAATCAAAAAAAGAGCTGGGAAAACGTTATAAGAAAACGTTCCAAGCTCTTTTTTATTTAAGGCCTGTTATTCAACAAATGCATCCGTTCGTTGAACAAACGCCTATTCCAATGATTCAAAATAGTACACACTATGTATACAGCGATACTTCTCTTTTGTTTTCTTTGATTTTCTCGCGCAATCGCACTATTTGTCAACCGCCAAAACCATTTGAATTTGTCATACAGGGCTTGTAATATTTATAACTTTAGAAAGAAGGTAATTATAATCGTCAGGTTATTAAGGAGTGGAAATATGATTCTCTCTAAATTTGTAGATGAGCTCCCCATTCCCCCTATTTTAAAACCTCGATGGAAAGATCAGTTTCATACTTATTATGAAGTGAATATGACGGAATTTAAGCAATCACTCCATAGTGAGTTAAATGATACAACTGTATGGGGCTATGAAGGCAGCTATCCAGGACCTACAATTGAAGTAGAGAGCGGAGAAAAAGTGTTTATTAAATGGATCAACAATCTTCCAGATAAGCATCTTTTGCCGGTAGACTATACGGTGCATGGTGCCCATGTGGATGTACCGGAAGTGCGAACGGTGGTACACGTACATGGCGCTAGTGTTGAATGGGAAAGCGATGGCTACCCGGAGGCTTGGTTTACAAAGGGATTCAAACAAGTCGGTCCATATTTTAGAAAGCAAATATATCGATATGATAATTACGATCGAGCTTGCACCCTCTGGTATCATGACCAT